>JAGWGB010000100.1 GCA_028867595.1 Nitrososphaerota archaeon
GACTGTAACATCTGTAGTAATTGGCCCAAAGATTACAAAAATTGTTGAAGTGACTAGTGGGGAAAGGGTTGCCAACATCAAAGCCAGTGTGCTGGATACCCAGGTTGTGGTACATGGGATGATGCTTCGGATGCTTGTCAAGGCAACCCGTGGTCACAACATAAACATGTATCCTGCAGCATTTGCACGAAAGCATGTGCAGGTCACGCAAAAGGGAATCAAGCTGAAATCGATTATTGACAATATCCTGGTAAAAAAAGTCGAGGCCGAAAATGTGCTCAAAAAATCTGTCAAGGAAAAGTCTCGTGAGCAAAAGAAAAAGAAAATAATTTGCATAAATGTTCCATAGGGCTTGTTTTCATTTTTCTTTGTGTAGCTTGCGCAGCATCTTACTTTCTCTCTAGTTTTCTGTTTCTTGAAAACTATATGATTTTTAGATCTCTTTTTTCTTGAACTTCGTAATTCACGTTTCTTTTCATTTGCTTTCCAGTTTTAATTTCTGATTTGCCAATCTTTTCATCTCCATTCTGTTTTTGTTTTTTCCATTATTTTTTCATCTCCGTCTTTTTTCTCAAATAATCTCACTTCTTTATTTTGCTCTTTCAACCCCACCTGTACTCGCTATAGTTTTCCCAATTTCTGCAGTCTAAATATCTTGTCACTTTACAAGACTTTATCTTTCAGTACTGACCTGCAAATCCTATTTGTGACAGTCTCATCTCAGCCTCTCTATCTCACT
>JAGWGB010000101.1 GCA_028867595.1 Nitrososphaerota archaeon
AGCTCCGATTTAAAATGCATATAAGTCTAACAGCGAAGATGTCAAGTTTTTATTCAATTTACATGAAATATGCAATTCGAATTAATTTATGAAAATAATTCGGGATAATCTAGAAAATCTATTGCAAATATGATTACAACTCGTATGATTTCTTTAATACATATTCATCGATAGTAACATTGTTGCACAAGGCTGAAATATTTTAAAGCACATATAACAAGTAAGTTGCCTGCAAATGTATCTCAAAGCGAGATGTGGCGCAAAATAGAAGAACATGGAATTGACCGCAAGCGTTTGGAGCAGACAGAGCCCAGCGAGGATCTGATACTAAAGCTGTATACAGCCATCATGGCAATACAGAAAAAGGAACTAGAATTAAGACAGGCCGCCTAAATTTCTCAGGGCATACTTTTCTTCTTCAAATATAACTGGCAAGTGTGAAATATTTTTTGGATACATTTCATGAAAGACTTGGTTTTCTTTACAAGCCCCATAGGGCTGGGGCATGCAACAAGGGATGTTGCAATTTCACAGCACCTGGACAATATTCCAAAAAAATTCATCAGCGGAGCTGGAGCATACAAGTTACTTTCAGGATATGGGTTTGACACAGATGATCTCTATAGGCCTCCTCCGTTTAGGATTGAAAACGGCAAGCTTCGCAGCCCGCTCAGGTGGCTTTTTGATTACCTTTCATACTACAAGGAATGCAAAAAGATCTCTACAAAAGTAATAGA
>JAGWGB010000102.1 GCA_028867595.1 Nitrososphaerota archaeon
TTTTTTTCCAGTACACCTAGATGGTGCTGTATTGCTCTATAGTTTAGATCAAGTTTCTTTGTAAGCTGATGTGTGTTAAGGGGTGTCTGTTTTAACGCAAAAACAATTCTTACTCTGTTTTGCCCTCCTCGTGATGCCGCAAAAACCATCCATAGCAAATGCTTTACATGGGACAAATCTGACTTGTGATTTTCAACGTTTTTTGATACAAAATAATCATTATTTGATGACAGATTATCGTTTGAGCGCATTATGATGGCATTTTTGCGTGATAACATAAATACATTTTTCAAGATTGAGTACAAATTCTATGCCTTGTCCTTTCTTGATTTTTTTGTTATCTCGTTATAAGTCTCGATGTTAGATTCAAGGAAAACAGAAGGAAAATAATTGGCACCATACTTGTCACCGACTTTGCTAATTAGATTATTTTTTTCTAAAACTTCGATATGATGCTGTATTGCTCTATAGTTTAATCCCAATTCAGTTGCAAGTTGATTTGTGTTTTTTGGCGAGTTTTGCAATGAATCAACGATTCTAATCCTATTGTCTCCTCCTCTTGATCCTGCAAATACATAAAAAATTAGGTTCTTTGCATAAGGAAGATTAGCCATTCGTGTATGGTTATGAAATAAAAGTAAATTAAAACATGTCTAACTATTATGGTTCCATTACAAACAAAAAATTTGTTATCTACAATAAAAAAAGAGATTAGGAGACGTTTAT
>JAGWGB010000103.1 GCA_028867595.1 Nitrososphaerota archaeon
CTCTGATAACATCCAATGTGACTTCAGATGAAAACGCCACTGCCGACTGGCTTGCACAATTTAGTCCATTTACACCGCAAAATGCATATTCTACATTTGTGTCTCAGCTAAATCAGACAGTCCAGGCCATCTTCTGGGGCCAGTTCAACTATACTGAACAGAAAACAAATGAGGGCCTTGCAGCGATGAACCAGGTCAAGCAAAATGGGGGCAGTGCAGAGCAGGCAAGAGAGGCATTCATACAAAATGCAAGCACGTCTAGACGCGATATCACAACCGTCAACAACAACCTCAATGTACAGTATGGGCACGCAAACAGCACGGTGCAGAAAGAGTTTGATCAGTACGGAAACTTGCGCTGATTTTGTCTAGTTTGAAGAAATCCGTTTGGTTAATGTTCTAGAGAACACTTGATATTACGGATTCATTTCCAATTATGGAACCGTCAAGCGTTACTATCTTTGCAGATTTTGGTGCCTTGATTGCATTTATCAGCGGAGAGATTGATTTTCTGTAAGACTTTTTGAATGTCGCATAAAAATACCTGTTAAATGATGGCACAATGATGATTTCTATCTCGCCTGTAGTTGAGGGAAATATCTGGCTCTTTTCTACTTTCATTGAGACCCACACTCGCTGGCCATCCAAGACTGATCCTTCGTGAAAATATACTGGATGGACATGGCCCATGACAATCTTGGATATGTGGGACAAG
>JAGWGB010000104.1 GCA_028867595.1 Nitrososphaerota archaeon
CACTGGCAACTACTGCCAACCAAAATTTAGTCTTAGGTGGCAACGGTACTACTGGCAACATTGTCTTAACTCCTCTTGCCAATGTCACCATCAGCAACATCGGTGCAGGCATTATTAGATCCAACACCAACGGTGTTCTATCATCCTCTGCTATTAACCTCGCATCCTCAGATGTGACTGGTGTCTTACCATTAGCCAACGGTGGAACAGGACAAAGTCTGAGTACAAATCCAGGCGGCGTTGTTTATTCCGCAGCTTCTAACCTGGGAATAACCAGTGTTGGTTCTCAGGGACAGTGTCTTATCTCAAACGGTGGTAATGCACCAAGCTGGGCAACCTGTGCAACCGGTGCTTCAAGTATCAACTTCTGGGGTTTTAACAACAACGGCACCATATCCCCGATCAATGATACACTGGATGTCTTAATTGGTAGTAACTCAACCTCTTCGGCAAAGTTTGGATTTATCAATGTCGCAGGAGGAAATCCAACTGCAACTATTTCCGCAACAACAGGCAGCACCTACCTAACAGCAGCAGGTACCCTGGCAACAACCAACAACCAAACCTTAAATATCGGCAACGGAACAACTGGCAACATTGTCCTCAATCCACTGTCATCTGTCACAGTCAATGGTGCACAAACTGTCAATGGTAACCTCACGGCAACCGGTACCATTGACTTTAGTAACCTTGGTATTGGTGTTGTCCATGC
>JAGWGB010000105.1 GCA_028867595.1 Nitrososphaerota archaeon
CGTGATATCTCCAAACTCAGGAATTACCACAGTACCTGCAAAGGTAAGTTCTTTTGTTCCAGGCTGCATTGAACAATCAAGAATTCGCTCTACATCTGATTCGGTTTGAGTGCAATCTATACTATTTCCATTCTCTTTTACAGCGATCTGTCCACCCGGAGTGTCAATCACATGTTTTGGGATTTGATATTCCTCCAAGATTGGGCCGTTCTGCATTTTAGTTGTATTGACCTGAATGGTGATAGAGTTATCCACTGTTGAAACCTCCACATTTCCATATTCTACAAGACTGGTGTTTTCCCCGCGAACTTTTATCTCACTATCAAATACTGGAATTACTTGCATTTGCCCCACAGTTACTTGAAACTGAATTTGGGTTGTTTCATCACCTTGTCTTATGTTTACAGTGTAAATTCCTCCTTGGGCATCATCACTTAATACAAAATCATGTGAAAATACATTATTGAGTAATGCTGTTTGACCTACCTCATACACATTGCCAATAGGATTTCTTACTATTATCGTAACAGGGTTTTCATTTTTTATTTGTTGCACAGTACCCGTGATGACCACCTTGTCTCCTGGCTCATAGGATTGTTTGTTTGTATTTGCAGATATTTCAAGCGGATTTTGGGCATACGCAAAATTCGTCGACATGAGGATCACACACAAGGCAAGAAAAGCGCCTCCCTTTAGTACACGCATTGGCAG
>JAGWGB010000106.1 GCA_028867595.1 Nitrososphaerota archaeon
ATTTTAGATCTTTTGGAGATAGCAAATTGCGGTATTCACAAATTGAATATTGTACAACAGGGTACAATCACTAGAATCTCAGAATTTAATGCAGAAGAACGAAGACGAATAATAGAAGATATTATAGGACTTGCCTATTTTGACGAGAAAAAAACAGAGGCGTTAAAGCAACTCGATGAGGCAGATAGAAGACTGGAGATTGCACTGGCACGAATGGATGAGATTAAGAAGCGTATTGACGAGCTCGAAGAGGAAAGAAACAGCCAACTAAGATATGATTTTCTAGACCGTGAACTAAAGAGGCTCTATGCCATTCAGGCCTCAAACAAGCTTAGAGACATTGATACTCAAAAGGTGTCAAAAGAACGAAGTTTTAACGCTATCCAGTCTGAATCTAAAAAACTTGACGAACAACGTGTCCAGTTAAGAGATGAGATAAAAAAACTCGAAGAAGAGAAACAAAAATTCATGGAAGAAGTCAATGCGTATAATATTGCAAAGGCCTCAATTGACTCTGAACTTTCTGTTGCAATGCACCAATCAGAAGCGGCAAATAGCAAGTTGGCTACAGATGCAAGGAGAACTGCACAAATAGAGACCAGGTTGCCAGAAATTCAAACTGAACTGACAGGACTGCACGAAAAGCGTTCTATTTTAGAATCTCAAGTCTTAGAATTGAAAAATTCTATTAACGCTGTTAACGA
>JAGWGB010000107.1:0-302 GCA_028867595.1 Nitrososphaerota archaeon
AGCCTACAAGATCTACAAACATTACTATCATGTGTTGTCTTTGAGATACATGGTTACGAAGAAACTGGTCGGATTCATCTGCCGAATAATCGTATTCATATCCCTTTTTGAGTGACCCCCAGACCCTTTTCTGGGTCTCTTTTATTAGTGATTCAGCATCGAGGCACCCCGTTCTGCCCCCACTTAGCATCATGTCCACTATATTGTTGGTAGATATTCCCTCATCAGGAGTGGATTCTGGCACCTCACTCATTTTTCATCACTCTAGTGGAAAGTTTACCCCGCATACCGGACATTGACCT
>JAGWGB010000107.1:312-693 GCA_028867595.1 Nitrososphaerota archaeon
GTCACAATTCCAACAGACTATTTTTTTAAACGAGGTTTTTGCCATTTTCTCGTACGATTAAAGTTGCACCCAATTCATATTTAAACTACCTATCAATTTTATTTAAGAGGAACAAGGAAAAACTGTGCAAATCCCATCAAATGTGTTAGAACCATTCATAAAATCAATGTCAGAAAAAGGTGAAGAAATACGTATTTTGTTTCTCGAGCATATCAAAAGTCTTGTCATAAAAGTGCCAGTTAATGTAATGTTAGGAGACGGAACAGTTTCAAGCCAGGAATCCTTCGATCCTGGAAAGACACGACAATTTTATGATTTTGTCCTAAAAAGATTACCAGATTGGACGCATGACGGCATATCCGTCACAACTGATAAGGACCT
>JAGWGB010000108.1:0-440 GCA_028867595.1 Nitrososphaerota archaeon
TGACGGAAAGACAACAGTTGTGATCCCAGTAGGGTACAGCGTATCAGGATAATTCTAGCTCAATCTTTTTTAAGAGCTAAACCACTCTTCTTTTTATGCCAAATGAACCAACGACTCCAGAGTTCACAGATAACTTTGCTGTGATTCCACCATCCCAGAACATGGGCTGGAAGAATCCAGACGGTAATCTGATTGACCGTGGCTTGCCAGTCGGTGATGATATCATCATTACTAACAAAGAGGCTGGAAGCGAGTACATGTTCTATGGTTTCCTTGAGGATGTGAAAGGTAATCTGATCTCCATATCATGGGATGGATTCAACACTGGCCTTCCAAAGAATGGAATGCTTGTGATACACACCAAGAAGGGAATCACGGTACAGTCTCCAAGCGGTCCTATCGAACAGGATGTCAATCTTCCAGCGGGTGGATACAAACTT
>JAGWGB010000108.1:450-685 GCA_028867595.1 Nitrososphaerota archaeon
CTCAAGGACGATCCAAACCCAACAGGCGAGATCTTAGGCGAGACCGAATACTTCGCTCTCTACTAAACCCCATCTTTTTATTTTACCTATTCCATACCAAAATCATGCAGAATTTTGCACAAACAAAGGCACCACTCGACTTGACAAAAGTGGATCCTCGATTCATGAAATATCTTGAAGGATGGAAGGTGAGCGAAGTCTACAAGGACAACACTGTCGTCTTGCCAGACTATGT
>JAGWGB010000109.1 GCA_028867595.1 Nitrososphaerota archaeon
ATCCGGGTATCTTGTGTCCGTTTGTACAGGAGACTGCCAAGGAGTATGAATTCCAATCCCATAGTGGTTATGTAAAAGAATCACAATGCAAATCAGCCGAAGGTATGCAATGCAGAGCTGACATGTATCAAATGGGACAAGATTACAAATTTGATGGATATTGGAATGCAGGAGCAGTCACGCCTTTCACGTCTGGCGTGTATACTGTAGTTGGTGCAGACGAGTGGGGTCATGTAGCACTAGATCATTTTGTGGTAACTAACAGCACGACATTTGCAGGAAATCTGGGTTCCATGTCATGCCCTCTAGAGTATGGAGGAGTCCAGTTTGGTGCATCGATAAAAAACTTTACAGGTTTTGCACATTATTACAACTCTGAGCAATATGGGAACATATTTTTCTTGCATAAAGGATCAACTGGAACAATCAATGTACAGTATGACGCTCCTGCTAATGCTTCGTGGTTTCAAAATAATGGCAATGAACCGCTTAACATGACTAATGGTGCTTCACTCTATTATATGGCAAATACAACAATAGGAAAGACTACAATTCCTTTTGCTGTTTCGCTTTATAGCGATGAGACTGGGTATCATTCACAAATCTGTCATTACGGAGAACAACCCCGAGGAGGTTTTACAGAACCTTGCAATGAAGACAACAAAGGTGACATACCTACA
>JAGWGB010000010.1 GCA_028867595.1 Nitrososphaerota archaeon
CAAAGTATCCTGAACCCCAGAATCTTACAATGAAATGGTTCACACCTGACTTGATGAATCTCTCAAATACCGGTATGATGTCATCTGGCGTTCCCATACCTATTGAGGAGCGCGCAACCTTGTCAGGTATTGTCTGTGCAGCCTCTCTCATCTTAACTATCCATTCCTGGTTTGACATTGAATATTCCGTGAAATATTTCTTGAAATCAAACCCTGCAATATCCTTGATTCCATGCACCTTGAGAACTTCGGGCTTGAAGAGGCTTACCTTTACTGCATTTTTCATTTTTGCCCAAGCAGCCTCTGCATCATCTGCAAAGTAAACGTCGATATCTACACCGAATTGAAACTTGGAGCTGTCTCTGCCATTTTCTTTCATGGATTGCTTGATTGCCTTGACATGTTCTTCGTAAAGCTCTGGTGTATATCCTATTGGAATCCAACCATCTCCGTATTTTCCACACAATGCCAGAGTTCGCGGTGCACCTGCTGCCATGTATATTGGGGGGTGTGGGTCTCGTATTGGCTTTGCCTGAAGACATGCCTCCTCAAGCTGGTAAAACTCTCCCTTGAAATTAACACGATGTTCTGGCGAAGAGCCAAAAAGCAATTTGATTACCTGCAGCTGTTCTTCAAATCTTCCAACTGGCTTGTCCCACTGTATCTTGAACTCTTTGATGTTTTGTGCCTCGCCTGCACCAATTCCAAGCGTTCCTCTTCCATGTGAGACTCTGTCAAGTGTAATTGTAGATAGTGCAATGTTTGAGGGGTGTCTTCTGACAGCATCTGTTACACACGTTCCAAGCTCCACCTTGTTTGTAATCGAGGCTATGGCCGAGAGCATAACCCATGGGTCATTTACAATTGCATGATTCCACTGAGGGACGTTGCTGTGGTCCATGTACCAAATCGAATCATATCCTACTTTGTCAGCAAGTACACATGCTGTAAGGATTTGATCTTCTGTTAGCCCAAGTCGAGCAACATTCAACCCCTGTTGAATTCCAAACTTGATCATTTTATTTCGAAACCCTGTTGCACTTTGGTCAATTGAAAGCAGTATTTAAGTTTAGTAAAAATGGATTGCAATCGCAGTTTGGGCCTTGAAATTACTGCAAAATCTGAAAAACATGCCAACTGAAGACAGTTCTATAACTTTACCCTGTAATAGTCCCATCTTTCAGGATCAAACTGCTTTACAAACTCGATCTTTTCATTTCGTTTTATCCTTTCTTGTATGACATCCCGTAATGCAAAGCTTGAGAGGTACTTGTATCCCTTGGAATGGGCCTGCATCATAAACAACAGTCTCATCTCACGTCCACCTTTGAGCCCCCAGTATCCCATTTTCAGTGCAATTGGTTCTAAAAATATGGTATCATTTTTTCCAAAATGGGGATCGTTGATACCTGGTCTGAGCTTGTAACTTTCTAGCGCCTTTCCTTTTACAAAACCAACGATGGGACCGTTCTCGTCTCCATACCTTAATGTGTTGAGCAATACACCTGGGTCTCGGATAGATTCTGCGAAGTCTGTCCTTGTAAATTGTAGCGGTGACGGCAACTCTTGAAAAATTTCAAAAAGTGCTTTTACAAACTCGTCTGTATCTCTTGTCTTGAGCGGGTCTATTGTGGGAACAAGCTGCACCTTGTCATGTATGACTGCAGCTTGGTTTTGTATCTCAGTCTGTCTTAGTCTCATAAATCCAAGCACGTTGTCCATGAAAGACTTGCGCATGGTTCTTGGCAATGACTCTAGAATTTGATTACACATTTCTGATTCGTTATTTAAGAGATCTTCAAAATATGCCACAGCGCGAATTGAGATCAAGCTTGGATGCCATGCAAGCGAATGGGCATTCTTTTTTGCCATCTCAAGTGCATATGCAAAGTTGCCTAGTGCATACCCTCCTATCCTGTCTGATACAGAGAGGAACCATCCAAGTTTTTTATAATGTTCAATCTCTGAAGGGTTGTCTCTTGTAATGTCTGACATGGAATAGAAATTGTCAATTAGTAATTCCGCATTTTCTTTTTTCTCGCCGCCCCAAGGATATGTAGTTCTCAGTATGAGTGATGCCACTATGTTGGAATCAATGTTTGCCTCCTTTAGCAGCATTCCTAGCATCTTGTCGGTCTTGACAAAATTTACCGCATCAGGCTCATGCGGCTTGTCAATGCGTTTTTGTGGATCGTAATCATGAAAGAGAGCTGCTGCAAAAAGGTACTTCATGTCTTCTGTTGAGATTAGGTTTTGCTGCTTTTGCCATTGGGCTGCTATCAGTGTAACATAGGTCACCTCAAGCTCGTGCACTATATTGTGGTATCCGTAATAGTCTATGCCGAGCCCTTTTTGGTGAAACAGGTCTATTGTATAATCAAGTATCTCAGAATAACACGTTGAATCAAATCCTTCCTTATTTAGAATGCTTGCTATCTTCTCCCTTAGGTCATTGGTGCTGTATAGCTCTTGCATTGTGGGACTTTCAGTTGTTTGGGGCTAGTTGCATAAAAGGTTAATCTGGTAATGAAAAAATAGGCTATTTGATAGCCTAAAATCGAAAATAAAGGAGTTTCCTTACATCTTGCCGTTTACGATATCCTGTAATAATTGGATAACGTCTTGCTTTGTTACAGGAATCGGGTTTGGATCAAGGTGACCCTTGTCTGTCATGACAATGTCTGCTGCTTGGTCAAACGGTGCCTTGAGGGAAAGTTTGTCAAACTTTAATTTCTCAATTACTTCCTTGAATTTATCATAGAAGATTGATTTGTTAAATCTGTGCGCTACTGTAGTGCACGATGAAAGTGAGTAGCCGTGTGGTACTCCTTCGTTTGAGAATACATATGACAATGCATGTCCCAATGTAGTTGATGCGTTGCCAAATCCTATTCCTGACAACATTGAACCAAATGGATAGTTCTCTGGCTTGTTATTCATTATGGCATCATACAGTACATCAAAGGCAGACTTGCAGAGCATTTTTGTAAACTCGTTGCCTCTTTTGCTGTCGTATCCCTCTGTAGCTTGTGCGCATGCGTCACAGACGGAATTTTTGACAATGGCTTCTGGTGTTCCTTCCATAAAGTATGAGTCTATTACTGCAGTATCTGCAAGAAATCGCTCGTCTTGCAATAGCTTCTTTTTTCCGTCAAACTTGAGCACGCAATATGTAGTCATCTCAGCGCCTGTTCCAAAGGTTGTCGGTATGAGTATCTTTGGTATCTTCAAATCGATGCTTGCATATTTTGCAACATCAAGTGAGCTACCGCCGCCAAGCCCTATTATGGCTGATGGATTTTTTGGTTTGAATTCTGCAACCACCCTGTTTACTGTCTCAATTGATGGCTCTGGTTCTACCTTGTCATATAACATGTAATCTTCTATCTTCATCTTTGTAAGCCATTTTTTTGATACTTCGGGAGGAGCTGTTGTAACAACAAGAGCATTTTTTGGATACTGTGTTTCAGATAACGCGTCTTTACCAAAGTTAATTGTTTTTGGAATTCTTACTGTATTCATAAAACGATTAGATCTGTAATTATTATTATACTATTGCTTGTTGCATCCAACTAGAATATGCAATGAATTTATTTGATCCGCTACCATACGAGAATAAAGGTGTGATTTTTATATCTACATGCTCTGGGATGTTTTAAGAAATGAACCCAAAGAATGCTGATGAAACAATTTCAAAGATTGATTCCATGATACGCGTTCTTTCAAAATCTTCTCCACACGGTAGCATACTTGAAGAAGGGGACATCAAGGCACTAAATCAAGTATTTCCAGAAGACCAGTTAAAACTAGCCGATAGGTTGGAGGACTTGATAATATTTCTAAAAGACGAGCCTGATAACAAAAGAAAGATACTCGAGTCCCATGACCTTGCCATGGATGAGTTTGGACACGTGAAGCCAGTTCATGACGTACTGGACTCTGTAAAGGCGTACTTTCTCAACTAGTATATTCTACAATCCTATGCTGTTTATTGCAGCGCCAGAGTTGGCATCGATTACCAGAATTATCTTCTTGCCCTTGTGATCATATTTTGCAAACCAGATGGGAACATGCAACAGTTCGCCACTTGAAACGTCTAACTGGGTTTGCATCTGCTGTATCATGTGATACTTTGAATGAGCGCTCTCTGTCTGCAGCCTATCTGCTATGGTCTTGGCCTGGTTTTTTGCAAGGTCCTCATTTATGTCTCCGTTTAAAATCTTGATTGACTTTGGAATCTTTTTTGGGTCAAAATCAACTCGCCCGTCTAGCGCAAACTCGTAATCATGAGGCTGATACATTGTCAACGCCTTGAGCGCAATTACAGGACAATTGTAATTCTCATCAATAGTATATGCTTTTTTTGTGTTTGAAGAACCCATCATTCCACCTCCTCCTAGCATGCTACCCATCAGCATTCCGTCCATCATGCCAACACCCATGCCGCCGCTCCTTTGTCCTCCTCCAAACCCACCACCCATGGCCCCACCCATGACGCCAAACAATGCGGCTGTCGTAGCAATGTTCCCAACCTCAGCAGCAATGTCTGTTGCAACAAGATTGGTTCGGGCTGCAACTGGAATTATCCAATACGGAATCATGCTCAAATTGATTTCCTCCAAGGTTGATGTCTCTTGCAAATGTCTATGGAACAAACCTTTGTCCATCATCTTTTTCAGTTTCAAAGTTACATCGTCTTTATCAATTAACGATATTGGTAGCATGGTGTGTTTTTCGATATTTTTCCATCCCTTGTTTTCAAGGGTTATGCTACTGCCACAATATTCGCACGTTATGACCATCTCTCCAAACTTGGGAGATATGGGTGCGCCACAGCTTGGGCACTTGATCTCAGTTACCCCAGATGACTGGCTTGAAACTTTTTCTACCGGTTGCTCTTGCTGTGCGGGTGTTGTTTGTTGTTTGGCACCGCATTTGACGCAAAAAGCTGCGTCGTCTGGGAGTTGTGAGCCGCATTTGATACAATACATGTCTTTTCTCCTAACTTGTCTTTAGCTGCTTGCCGCAGTTGGAGCAAAACTTGGAATCGCTTGTAATGTGAGTTCCGCATTGCGGACACAGTATTCCTTCTTGAGGCTTTGGCTGTTGTGTCTGCTGTTGACCTGCACCGCAATTTGGGCAAAAGTTGTTTGATACCGGCATCATCATGCCGCATTTTATACATTGTTTCATTGGAGGCTGGTACATTCCCTGTGACATCTGTCCTGCCATGATGTACCCCAATCCAGAGCCTGCGCCAAACCCGACTCCTATTCCTGCACCTGCACCTGCAACACCGCTGGGATTCTTTGCAGCGTCTGTCATTGCTTGGCCTGCCTGGTACTGCAAGTAGTTTACTCCAAGAACAGACATTTGTGATCTTGTATCAATTGCCTTTTGCACTTCGTCTGGAAGGCTTATTGTTAGTCCTGATATCTTGTTAATTTCAACTCCATACTGGGCAAAATTAGTCGCTGAATTGGCAAGTACAACTTGTTCGATGTTTTGTAGATTGGCAGCCAGATCAGTCACCTTCAGACCGTTGTCCTTCATCTTTCCTACTGCATTGAATACTAGAAGAACAACCTGTTCTTTGAGTCTTGATTCCACATCGTCCGAAGTCTGGGCTGCAAACGTGCCTACAAACTGGTTGACAAAGTTTTCAGGCTGGGATATCTTCCACCTATATTCTCCGAAAATTCTAAGATTGACTATTCCAAAGACAGGGTCTACAAATTGATACGGCTGAGCAGAACCGAACTTGCCGTCGATGTATCTGTTTTGCAGATAGTATACTTCAGCAGCCTGTTGTACTCCTGTAAAGAACTTCAAAAGGCCTCCAACAATTGGAGCATTAAAGTCTGTCAGCGCATACCTGTTTGGTTTATCAAAATACGTCAGTACCTTTCCGTCTCTGAAAAATACTGCAATCTCGTCTTCTCTTACTACAATGTTGTCATTTAATCGAATCAGGCGGGGAACTTTCCACATTATGTTGCCTTCTTTGTATTGCGAGTCCCACTCTATTGTAGTGGAACCTATTACACTTCCTCCGCCAAAGTCTGGATCTTTTTTATGCCCGAACATTTACCAACCACTTACCCTTCTTATTATTATCATTTTCATTATTCCTACTTTGTCACCAATATGTTCTCAACTGATTCAAGTCTTTGCTTCCATGCGTGCTTGAAATCCTCAAACATCGGACTAATTTTGGCAGAAATTGCCTGCGCCGTTGATGTTCCTGATGTATAGTCGTTTAACGAAGATGTTATTGTGGAAAAAATCTGCTCTGCACTGTTGACAAAATTGAAATCATACTCGTATAACTTGTTTAGCGTGTTTTCATCTATTCTTATGTTTGGTGATATTCCAGCAGAGCCTTGTTGGGAATGAAACACCTCTCCTGATATCTGCTGCAACTGTGAAACAAGTGAGCCAATCGAAGTCAGATTGTTAAAATCTCCCTTGTCTGCCATTGCCTTTCTTATCATCTCAAGCTTGTTCTTGGCACTGTCCAACTTGTCAAATACTTGCTTTCGAAGAAGTTCATCTGCAGCTCGAATATCCTCAAGCTTGCGATATTCTCTAAGGCCTGGTACTGCAAGCTGCAGTTTTTTGAAAAAGCCTCGGCTATCTACAACCTTGTCCCTGAGGTCTGGACTATTTCCTGACATGTATCACACCATACACAGCAATATCGCTTAAGCATTGCGTAACAAAATTAGCGGTCATGTTTCTTGTAGTCTGAGAGTTATACCGTGATTATACCGTTAGAGATGAGCCACTGTATTCCCTTGACAAAGTCTTGGTCACCCACTTGACCTGATGACCACCATCCAGCAGTTGTCTTGACCCAAGACGGAATTGATTGTGAACCGCTTGTAGAGCCAGACCCTGACTGTGGAATCTGCATTATTCCTTTTTGTATTAGATATTGAATTCCTTTGATGAAATCAGAATCTCCCACTTGGCCCTTTGACCACCATCCGGCAGTTGTCTTGACCCAAGACGGAATCACTGCAGTCTGTGTTCCACCTGATTGACTGTTTGTAGAATTAGAACTTGTAGTTGAGCTTGAGCCACCGCTTAGATCTACAGTAAATGTTGCAGTCTCAGGTGGAATCGGTTGAAAGAGTATTCCGTCTACCTCTACAATTATCTGATATTTTGCAGCATCCGGAAATTGGAAGGGGTAGCTAATTGACCCTTCTGCAGTATGTAGTACTTGTCCAGTACCGCCAATCTGGTTGTTTCCTTCCATTATGGTGATTTTGTAATCTATATGCTGTTGAGCGGAATGCGTTGATTTGTTGATAAAGCTGATGTTGAGATTTGTCTGTCCACCGGGAGTTGGGCTGGCAGGGTCAGTTGCAAAACCAACATTAATGGTACCGCCGCTGGTAGTCTGTATTGTCTGATCAGCGTATGCAGGAATTATCATGATTGAAGCGATTGCTAAAAATCCAATGTAAGCAAACAGTTTACTCTTGGAACTAGAATTCATACTTGACATACAATTTCTTCTTTGATACTATATATAAAAAAACTGCAAAAGGATAAGCATCCCTTTTAAATCCAGATCATATTTGACCTCAAAAAGATTCAAAGATTCGGGTCGTCTCTCTGTATTGTATGATCATAAAAAATTTCAAGCAGCTTACAACAAACCAGGATAACAAATTGGCATTGTCAATAATTGAAGAAGGTCTTGCCGCCGCTCTTCCTAACACTGTACTAAAAAGAATAACCCATTCCACATTTCTACAAATTGGTCGTAAAAGAATATCTCTGAAAAAATACTCTCGTATCTATGTAGTCGCCATTGGCAAATCTGCTGACTTGATGACAAAGGTGGTCAATTCACACACATCGATTGACGGTGGGATTGTGGTAATACCTAGTAAAATGAAGTCTGTTATTCATGAACGAAAATTCACAGTCGTGCACTCTGGCCATCCGATTCCTACTAAAATGAGCGTCATTGCAGCAAGAAAAGTGTCTGATTTTCTCAGGTCCTTGAAACCTGCCGATCTTGTGATCTTTCTAATCTCTGGTGGCGCGTCATCGTTAGTATCTTTGCCTGATGGTATATCGCTGAAAAGCAAACAGCTTACTACTGATCTCTTGTTGAAATCAGGGGCAAACATACGTGAGATCAACTGTATTAGAAAACACCTCTCTCAAGTCAAAGGCGGGCGGCTAGTCAAGGCACTTCCATGTGATGGAATATCTCTTGTAATGTCTGATGTGATAGGCGACGATCTTTCCGTGATTGCCTCTGGAATCACGTATTGTGACCGATCTACGTTTTCTGATGCAAAAAAAATTCTAGCAAAGTACCATCTGACAAATCGTATCCCAAAATCTGTTCTAAAACGAATCACTCTTGGAACAAAAGGCCTGATACCAGAGACTCCAAAAAAACCTAAAATTGAAAATTATGTCATCTCTACAAACAAAGACTGTATCAATTCTATGGTATCCAAAGTAAAAAAACTTGGATTTGTAACAAAAACGATCTCGCCACTAGGTGGTGATGTCAAAGATGCGGCAGAAAAGATCTCACGACATTTTTCTACTCGCACAAATTCTTGTCTTATCTTTGGGGGTGAAACTACGGTTACAGTAAAGGGAACTGGATATGGAGGAAGAAATCAGGAATTGATCTTGAATTTGTTAAAAAAACTGCAAAATAATAAAGAAAAAATTGTCATCGTGTCTGTGGGAACTGATGGAATAGATGGAAATACTCTAGTTGCAGGGGCGATTGCAGATTCTACCATGACAGTAAAACCAATTGATGCATATCTGAAGAAAAATAATTCTCATTTTTACTTTAAGAAATATGGTGGATCAATCACCACTGGACCCACACACACTAATCTTATGGATATAGGGCTGATATTACAAAAGTAGCAAAGTTGCCTTGTTATCACTAGGTTCGATCATTTTGTATCTAATTGAAAGCCTTCTCTGATCTATCAACTGTTTGATGAACCCTGTTCGGGAGTTTACAAACGGATCATCATGTGTTTTATTTTCTGAGAGATGTTCAAACATTGATTTGAGATCAGTCATGACGTTTACGGTATCGCCATTTTTTATTATGAATCTTCCAATGCTCCAAAAAATACCTACATGAAGTGCAACATACTTTGACTGCTCTGCAGATATTTTTTCATAATAATCTTCAATGTGGATTCTGAATTGATCTGATCTTGTCTCACTGTTCTCAATTGTCCATGAGATCTTTTTCTTGTCTCCGTCAAAATAATACGTGTGCTCCATATGTCAACCAAAAAGGCGTTGATTGTCTATATATTTTGAATATACAACTGAATAACAAAAATAAAAACTTGTTTTCGTGCTAGAAGCCAATTCATTCTTCACAAACATGGTCGACGAGTTGGTCGAGTTCTCAGCGTATGATCCTGAGCTTGCAGAAGGTCTCAAATGGATAGACACTGAGGCTCAAAAACGAGGTATAACCTTCTATGAGATGGTCTTTCATGTCTTACACAGATATGATGTTGACACGCGAGCAAAAGACTGGCTTGCTAAAAGAAATTAAAACCGAAATTTATCTGACACTTGCCGACTCAATCTTTAAGATCATCTGTTGGATATTATTTCTATGAAAAAGACATTCAAGAGAGCCCCCAAGAAACTTTTTGACAAGTTTTCTTTGTACTTTCCATATTCCACTGTGGATGTAGCTATACGATGCGATGACTCGTTTATTCTGACCAGAAGAACCATATTGCCATACAAAAACAAGTGGAATCTTCCTGGAGGCATTGTCTTTAAAACTGAAAAACTATCCGATGCAGCAAAAAGAGTTGCAAGAGAAGAGCTCAGCCTAACAGTAAAGATTGAAGGGTTTCTTGGCGTTTACGAAAATGCGATATCATCAAGGCATGATATATCTCACGTATTTGTCGCATCTGTTTTGAAGGGCGATATAGTGCTAGATTTTCAAAGCAGCAAAGCAAAACTCTTCAAAACTCCGCCCTCTGACATGGTGCCTTATCAGAAAAAGATCTTACTTGATGCAATGGCTTTTCTAAAAAGAAAAAACTAGTGTATGGCTGAGCAGATATCTCCAAAGACATCTGGGTTGTACTGCCCGGCATAAAATTTTACGCTTGTATTGCGAGGAATTATCTTGCATATCACATCTGGTATGAGAAAATCTGCCATGACGTAAACTCCTATGAGCAAACATCCAATCACAATAATTATGCCAAGCGGAAACTTCACAGCGTGCCTGTGTTAGGCCTGTATAATAATCATCAAACTAATTTTCATCTAATGTATCATGATAACGTTAATCTTTTTTCAATAGGTACGTATTCGCAACCTGAAGGGCCGCAATACTTGCCGACATAAACTGCCTTTGGTCTGTACAGCATTGGCTTTGGTTGCGCCTCTGCAAATTTCTCTTCAATTACATGTGCTGTCCAGCCTGCAGTTCTTGAAATTGCAAATATTGGTGTATTAAGATCCATTGGTATCCCTAGCATGTAGTATGTTGAGGCGCTGTACAAGTCCACATTTGGAAAAATGTCGGAGCCCTTTACTTTTTTCATCTCTTCTTCTGTCACATCTTCTACTTTTTTTGTAATCTTGTACCACGGCTGTCCTGTTTTTTCTGAAAGCCTGCGTGAGAGCTCTCTTAGCACCTCGGCCCGTGGGTCAAATGTCTTGTACACTGCATGGCCCATGCCCATTATTCTTCCGCCCTTTGCAAGTTTTTCTTTTATGATTGATTCAACTCTATCTTCAGTTTGAATCTCAAGCAGCATCTTCATCACTTGAAAATTTGCCCCTCCGTGGAGTTCCCCACTTAGAGCACCTATTGCAGCACTGACTGCAGCATACATGTGTGCGCGAGTAGAGGCAACCTCTCTTGCTGCAAAGGTAGATGCGTTAAAGCTATGCTCTGCATGCAAGATAAGACATATGTCAAAAATTCTGGAAATCTCAGAATCCGGCTCCTTTCCTGTTAACATGTAAAGGAAATTTCCTGCATGTCCAAGTTTTGTTGACGGTGCTATGGTATCTTTTCCATTTCTAATTCTGTCCCAGTATGCTATGATTATTGGAATCTTTGAGATAAGATCAATTGCCCGATTGTAATTTGCATGTCTGTCGTCCCCTTTTTCTTTGTCATACGCAGCCAACTCTGCCACGCGAGACTGGATGACATCCATGGGGTTGGTAGTCTTGGGTAAGTTTTTCAGATTTTTTTCTAGGCTTTCTGGTATCGTTCGTGCCTCAATCAACTTGGTTGCAAAATCTGACAAAACGTCTTCTGTTGGAAGATCATCGCTGAGAAGCAGACATGCAGTCTCTTCAAAATTTGATTTCTTGACTAGGTCTAAAATGTCGTATCCTCTATAGATCAGCTTGCCATTAATTCCGTCTATTGCACAAATCTTTGTGTCTGCGACCTCAATATTGCGGAGGCCTATGTTCTTTGTCTGCACCAGAGTAATATTGTAAAAATTATCTATTAAATTATTGCTAAAGGGGAAAAACGGTAAAAAATTAAGCACTGGGTCTAATCTGGCAACGTTGGAGCATATAGCAAAATTTTTAATGAATTGTATGAAATGGCTCAACTGGAAGACGACTTTATAAAATTGGTCGATAATTTTGTAGTCGAGACAAAGGATCCTAAAATACTTGATGAAATATCACAACTTGATCAGGAATCAAGGTTGCTTGGAATCTCGTTTTATGACATGTATTGTGTGGTATTGCAGGATGGCATGAAACACAAAGCTCTGGTCTCAGAATTTAAGACCTACATGAATCTCAAAAAACCTGCAACTTTTGCAGTTTAGACCAAACAGACAAGTAATTCGTTTTTGATTTAAATGAGGGTGGTTCTGCCTTGTTAATTCTATGGCAAGAACCAAGGTCGTATGCATCTCACATAAAGAAGACGCAGACGGTGTTGGCGCAGCCTCATTGATAAGGCAGGCCTTTGGAGGCGAGACTAGGCTAGTTGATTATCCAGGGCTCATGACAGAACTTGAACAGTTGCGTTACGATGATTCTATTAAAACAGTATACATATGTGACTTGGGACTGAGCAAGACAAACCAAGACCAGTTCGTCGAACTTTTGAAAGATTTAAGGAAAAAACGTATAGCGATAACCTACATAGATCATCATGATCTAGACGACAGCATAAAGAAAAAGATCCAATCCTTAAAAGTAAAACTAATTCATACGATAAATGAATGCACGACCGTCCAAGTCTATAACGCATTCAAATCAAAATTAAACGACCACAGCTCTTTGATTGCAGCATGTTCTGCAGTTACAGATTACATGGAAGACAGGCCTATTGGTTCTGCACTGCTTCAAAGGTTTGATCGACAGTTTATCCTGCTTGAAGCAACAGTTCTTACCTTTACTATTGTCAGCCATCAAAAGGACAACGAATATCTTTTGTATCTTGTCGAAGAGCTAAGCCAATTGAAATATCCTCATGATATTCCAAATACTTTTGAGTTTGCCCGCATTCAAGCAGAACGAATCTCCGGCGTCATTCAAAAAGTCAAGGCAAACATGAAGAAGATGAAAAACCTTGCATACATGGAAGTGACAGACTCTGGGGCAAGCATGGTGGTTAATTTTGTCTTGGGTCTTTCGGGAAAAGACGTTGGAGTTTCATACAAGTTCAGAGAGGAGAAGGGAATCTATGCAGTGTCAATTCGTGGCTCAAGGTCGTGCAAAATACATTTGGGACGAATAGTTAACCAATTGGCAACAGACCTTGGCGGTTCAGGTGGAGGACATGACAAAGCATGCGGTGCAGTCATACCAAAAGAGAAAATATCTCAATTTATAAAAAAATTCAATGCCAAGCTTAACTGACTTCGGCTATCATATCTATCTCAACTGTAGAATTTAACGGAAGGCTTGCAACTCCTACTGCTATTCTGGAATGCTTTCCCTTCTCACCAAATATCTCAAATAACAAGTCTGATGCCGCATTGATGATCTTGGGCTGTTCATAAAAATCGCTTGCACTGTTCACAAAGCCTGATACTCTGACAATTTTTGAAACCTTGTCCAAGCTTCCAATCTCTGCTCTGAGCTGCGCCAGGACGTTTATGACGCAAAGTTTGGCAGCTTGCTGTGCTGTTTCTATTGATACGTCTGTTGGCACCTTTCCTTGAAATTCTACTTTGCCCTCTTTTACAGGAATCTGTCCTGAGACAAACACAAGATTTCCAGTTCTTGTAACCGGAATGTATGAGCCTGCAGGCTTGGGCGGAACAGGAAGCAAAATGTTCAGCGATGCGATTTTTTCTTCAATCATGATTTTGCTTGTCTTGTGAATCTTTTAACTTTATGTTCATATATGGTGCAAGCCGAATCAAAACGTGGAAAACTCGCATGGAAAAAAGATGCAAAAAGAACTTGATGTCATGGAATCAAGACTTGATGCACTTGAGGCTGCATCAGGCGACAAGTACCAAAAATCAATGATAAGCGTTCTCAAAGGCCTGACTGAAAACCAAAGACACCTTGTCGAAGAATTTGAGCATTTGAAAAAGGCAATAGATCTGCTCACGCTCCAGATTTTCAAAGTGGAAAAAAAACTTGATTCTGGACAATAAATCTAAATGCCCATGTGCTTGCCAAGCAATTTATAAATAAAAGATTAAATTCAGCCGCTATTTTTTGGACAACAAATGTCTGCATCAAGCGAGCCGGCAAATAACCCAAAACCTGTTGTCAAAGACAAGAATCCTCACAACTATAGAAAAGTGGGTTATTCAATGATCGTAATCTCTGTCTCCCTTGTAGTGATTGCTTTGCTTGTGTGGGCAATAGGTGATGATTATCATTACTCTACTAATATCATGGCTCTTCAGGAAGTAGATGCAATGACTCCAAAGTCAGGATATAATATTGTCATGTTTGATATTTCCCAGCCAGTCGGTGCAAAGTTAAAGATGCTTGACCATGCAGAAGATCTTGATACCGCATTAGCCTTACAAGCCCAAGATGAAAAACAAAATACTGGAAACACAATCCAAGTGCTTCTCTTCAATGGTACCAAAGATTACAACTTGCAACTCATGTCTGATGCAGAGGTATACATTCAGACTCCTGCCAAGGGATACAACGTAGTTCTTTACCAGAGCGACTTGGCAGTTGGACAAAAAATAACGCTTGGCATACATGAAGATCTGCTTGACAACGCTACGGCTTATCAGCAACAACAAATAGATAATCTAAAAGGAACTCCAGTCCAAGCCTTAATCTTTACACCTGATTACCGAAGTGATCTGAAAACGATTACTGGTTCTGACATTCCTGTAGGATTTTATGCCACTATACCAAATTATACTGCCCCTATAGAACAGAATGTCACACAAACATCTACAAACCAAACTGTGCAGACAAGCACAACCAATTCTAGCTCAACTGTAACACAATTACCGCCAAGTACATCAAACCAAACTAGCGTCTCAACTAATCAAACTAATGCCGTAACCAATCCGCCTGCAACAAATAACACTCAAACTACAACTGTATCAAACATGACAATGTCAAACATGACAACAACTGCTCAAACCAAAGGAATGGTAACAATTAGCAGCGGTGCAGCTAACACAAAAGGTGAATGCTCGGACACAAACTGCTTCAACCCACAAGATGTTAACATCAATGTGGGAGACACTGTCACATGGACAAACTCTGACACTGTTGGTCACACTGCAACAAGTGGTAAGGTGACAGACAATCAGACAGGCACTGTCTTTGACAGCAGTTTGATTGCAGCAGGCAAGTCTTACACTAGTCCTGCTTTCACAACTGCAGGAGAATATCATTACTTTTGTCAAGTTCATCCATGGATGACTGGTGAAGTAATTGTCGGAGCTGCAGGATCAACAAGTCCACATGGAAGTGGTAACGCAACTGGAACCTTGAAAACAATTAGCCTAAATGAAACAGTAGGCATGAATGCCACTGGAAAATAAAAATTTTAGATCAGCTCTTCGTCAATTTCATCTATAGGATCAAGATATTGTCTGCACGAACAGTTTGGTATGAGACACCTTCCGGCTTTTATGACTGAATGGCTCTGACTTGAGGGCTCATGCGCAGCATCGGTATGATGGCAGCGTTTGCAGTTCATATTTGAAAGAATTTGTGCTGTTATTTAATATTTGAACAAGAAAAGTCTTGCAAATGAATCGATATCATGCAACAATACAAATACTCTTTTTTGACTTTAGAAATTGTGGAGCCAAACAGCCTAGTTCATGAGTCAAGTCCATATCTATTGCAACACGCCTACAATCCCGTAAAGTGGTATACATGGTGCGATGAAGCATTAAAGAAGGCAAAAGATGAGAACAAACCCATCTTTCTCAGCGTTGGCTATAGCGCCTGCCACTGGTGCCATGTTATGGCACACGAGTCTTTTGAAAATGAGGAGATTGCCCAAATCATGAATGAAAACTTTGTCAACATCAAAGTAGACCGAGAAGAAAGACCTGACATTGATGACATTTATCAAAAAGTATGCCAACTAAATACGGGAAGTGGAGGATGGCCTCTTAGTGTATTTCTTACTCCTGACCAAAGGCCATTCTATGTTGGTACGTATTTTCCACCGCTTGACAGTTACGGCAGGCCTGGATTTGGAAGCGTTGTCAGACAGCTTGCCCAAGCTTGGAAAGAAAAACCACATGATGTAGAATCTGCAGCTGAAAACTTTGTTAACGCACTGCAAAAAACCGAATCGATTTCAGTCCCGTCAAAATTAGACAAATCTGTTCTTGATGAAGCTGCGATGAATCTGCTTTCACTTGGTGATCCAACCAACGGAGGGTTTGGGCATGCACCCAAGTTTCCAAATGCGGCAAACCTTTCGTTTATGTTACGATATTCTAGGCTTTCTAAAATTTCAAAATTCCAAGAATTTGTGTTACGAACTCTTACAAAGATGGCAAACGGTGGAATGTATGACCAGGTCGGAGGGGGGTTTCATAGGTATTCGACTGACTCTAGATGGCTTGTGCCGCACTTTGAAAAAATGCTGTATGATAACGCATTATTGCCTGTCGCATACGCAGAGGCATATCAAATAACAAAGGATGCAAGGTATCTTGAGGTGGTAAAGAACACACTGGGATATGTTTTAAAAGAAATGACATCCCCTGAAGGCGGTTTTTATTCTGCACAAGATGCAGATTCTGAAGGCGAAGAAGGCAAGTATTATGTATGGAAAAAAAATGAAATACAAAAAATACTTGGAAGCGATTCTGATGTCTTTTGCTTGTATTATGATGTTACAGATGGGGGAAATTTTGAAGGCCACACTATATTGTATAATGGCATAAACATCTCTTCTGTAGCATTTCATTTTGGCAAGACAGAATCCGAAGTCAAAGAAATCATTGAACGAAGCAAAGTAAAACTTTTGGAAGAGCGAAACAAACGCGTAAAGCCAGGACGAGACGAAAAAATTCTTGTAAGCTGGAATAGCTTGATGATAACTGGATTTCTAAAGGGATATCGTGTAACAAGAGATGATGACTTTCTAAGGGCTGCAGAAAACTGCATCAGGTTCATAGAACAAAAAATGACAAAAGACGGAGAATTGCTGCATACCTACAAGGACGGGCATGCAAAACTAAAGGCGTATCTTGATGATTATGCTTATTTTGTGAATGCGCTAGTTGATTATTTTGAGGTCAAGCCGACTAGAAAATATCTTGATCTTGCTACTCATTATGCAACATACTTGCTTGATCATTTTTGGGATGACACCGAAAAGAGCTTTTTTTTCACTGCAGATAATCATGAAAAGCTAATAGTTCGAACAAAAAACATCTACGACCTATCAATGCCGTCTGGAAACTCTGTTGCAGCAGGAGTAATGCTACGACTCTATCATATTACTCAGGATAGAAAATACCTTGATGCATCACTTAAAGTGATGGAGTCTCTTTCTACCATGGCAGCAGAAAACCCGTTTGGCTTTGGACAGTTGCTAAATGTAATCTACATGTATTTGAAAAAGCCAACTGAGATAACGATGATAAATTATTCAAACAAAGATCTGTATTCCTGGCTTGAAAAGAGTTTTCTTCCAGAATCCATACTTGTTGGAATTGAAAACCAAGCAATCCTGAAAGAGCTTCAACAATTGCCGTTTTTTTCAGGCAAGGAATTTGATGAAACAAAGACCAAGGTTTACGTTTGCAAGGACTTTGCATGTTCCTTGCCGCTTGAAAAGATTGAAGATATAGAAAAACTAGTCTAGATTTTTTTAATGTTGATTTCTAGCCTTTGACCGACTTGAGGGCTGCCCATCCTTTCATATCTTCGCTTTGGCATCGTTATTGTTATTGCAGTCTGTGCATAGCTCTTGATTGCAATAGTTGGCTGGGCCTGAAGTATGGCCTCCAAAAATGGAAGAATCTGGTCTTTTAACTCTGGGTCTAGTTTTTTGTTAATTGCCTCCAGCATTAGTTGCTTTTGTGAAACTGGCTCTGTTTGTACATCTTCTACAAGAGTGAGTTGCACGGTCTGACCATTGTCAACTAGTTGCTGAATCTGGTACTGGACTATTTCAGACATGGATTGTAGTTTACCACATCAGAATTTATCTGTATGGCATCAAAACCATCCAAACACAAAAACAAAAGACGAATCAATCTATCTTGGAAAATCTAGTGGTTTAGTATGGTCAGTTTAGATTTTTCTGTTACATTGAATTTGTCTACAAAGCCTGAGGTAACTTCCAAGACATATTTTGTATTCTGTCTGTTTCCGTCGTAAACCTGACATGGTGAACTGTCATTGCATGGTGAAAGATTTTTTTCAATATGTACTACATTTCCGTTGTTGTCAAACCAAATCATGTCTAGTGGAAACTGCATGTCTTTCATCCACATTGCAACTATCTGCGGTTCTGAAAAGACAAAGATCATTCCTTGATTGTACGGGAGCGGTTTTTGAAATTGCAATCCTTCAGTCATCTTATCTGGAGTATCTGCAATCTGGACATCAAGTATGGTTCCATCTATGCTTATCTTGCCTTTTGCAAAGTTGTTTGATAGTATCTCAGAGCTTTGTCCTCTTGTTTGATTTGCTGTAGGCTGAAGTTTGATGTCACTATTGTTGATAAGGTATTGCATGTCTGAAAGAAAATCATAGTCTGAGATACTGCCATTTGCCCACCATGTGCCAACATTTCTCACCCACAAAGGGATGGGTTTTTGCAGATCAGCATTGACATATTCATGGGGAAGAAACGCGATATCATTTGCTACAATATACTGCATTCCTACGATAAATTGTGAATCATCAAGCTTTCCATGTGCCCAGAGGCTTGTGTTATTTTTTATCCAGCCTTGGATTGGAGCCATGTTTTCAATAGATTGAAAACTGTCTGTACTGTTGTTTGATGATTGTGCAAATGCTGTATAGTTTACGTGAGCACCATTTTGTGATATCGGATTGTCTATACAAGTTATTGTAATTAACCCAACACAGAAAATTAGCAAAATCTTCTGGTCCAACACTCGTCTGTCCTTATTTGCTGTATTAAAAAGCTTGAATTGTTTACTGAATCAAAACATCGCACTAGATTTTTGCGTCAATAATGCTTCGCTTTATCTGAGCCGCCCTTTTCTTGACAAGCTGCGTGAATTCCTGCATGTCTTCAAGAGATGGTTTTTGTTGCTGATTTGTATATGACTGGATAAACGCAGAATAGATGGAGCCAAGTATGATTCCAAAGGTTGCTGAATGTATGTCCTCTACCTCGTCAGAGTATGATTTTGCCATTTGCTTGTAAGAGCCTGCCTCGCTTATGTAATAGTCTACCAAGCTGTCAATGAAGCTCTTGGTTGTTGCAGAAATCATAAACTAGCGTTCTCCTTTATTCTTTATAATGTTTGATTTGAAGTAGTTGCTAACATAATTTGACCTTGTTTCTTTTGTAGAAAAACAATAATGGTTACTCATGCCGATTGAAATTAATCGTATCAATAGGGAATGCCCACAATGCAAAAATTCCACCATATTTAACACTGGCAAGGGCTATTTTTGCGGCAAGTGCCTTAACTCTATTTCCATATCCTAATCAACAAGTTATCTCTAGGTAGAGCATAATGTGGAAGGTAGAGCGAGACGGTCATTATTTTAAAATATATGACAAGAAAAAAAACTTGGTAGGCTATTTTGCCCCCGAATATGGTGATATCTATCCTGAAGAAAAAACAGAGGAGATAATCGAGCAGATGCACAAAAGACATGAAAAGATAGCGGGTGGGTATCTCATGATTCCGATGATAAAGTTTGGAATCTTTGACGGGCGAGATATGAATTTAGAGTACTTGGTAAAACAACTAGATGACGTAAAAATGCGTCTAGATTACTGGGTTGACTTTGTTTCAGCCAACGGCATGAAGCAATACAAGATCACTGTATCTCACACCGACAGCGACATGCTTAGCATCACATTGCACGTGATGTTTTCATCTCCTGTAGAACTTGAAAAAGATTCCATGCAAAGTGAGATCTCAAAAATACTAGATCCGCTTCAATCACTTGGCTTACTGTGAGCTTCCAGTTTTGGCATTGTTGTACGATTGTAGTGCGTTCATCTCGTACTGGAGTGACTCTTGAAGCATCTGGTCTGATTTTGCCCTAGTGGCATTGTCTCCTGTTTGAACCCATTCTTTGAGCATGTTATCGCTATCTATCTGTGACTGGGTTGACAATCTGAAGAGCTGCAATGATGCAACAAATGGTTCAGGCGGGCTCAAACTGTCATATCTTGCTAGAATGTCTTGCATTTTTGCAATGTGTGCATCAGTTATGTTTAACATCTGGTCTTTTGATATCTGTCCTTTTTCATACATTGTAAGCTTGGCGTCAAAGCTCAGAGTTTCATTGCTCAAATCTGACTGGACCAATGACAGGTTCTCCCCAAATCTCTGTCCCTTGAGATTGGATTGATCCAAATTGTAATTGACTGCAATAACTGCAACCACTATTGCCACCCCTATTCCTATTGCAATCTTCATCCTCTTCTTAGGATCAGGAGGCTGAATCACTTTCTTCTTCTTCACAAGCCGACTAGATTGTTATCTGAAATAAACTGTTTGTTAAAATGTGCTTTGCGACGTATGCGTTCTTAATCTATGTAGTTTCCTTCTGCGTCAGCTTTCAACTCAATTATCTTGACGCTTCCGCTGATATAGGAATCATTTCTCACTGTTCTAACGCGTCCAACGTCAAGGTGATATGGCCACACGTTTACCACTATGGTACCAATTTTCACATCAGACGGTGCGTCTGTTATCATAATATCTTCTTTTTTTATTCCATAATCCATTAGTTTTTTGATACAGTGGTCAAGCAACGGTTGTGGAAGTCCATGATTGATTGCCCATACTGTTCCCTCATAATCGATTTTTTCCAACTGATTATCACCAAGTTAGCGTTTTTTTAAAGCTATCTGAATCAAAAGTTATTGAGGCCCTGTCACCTTGAGCGTCATAGTGCTCTCAACTCTTGATATTCTTCGAATCTTATGTGATACTGTTTGATCGAACTCCTCTGCAGTAGGGGCCTGTATCTCTGCCACCACATCATAGGCACCAAACGTTATGTGTGCGCCTACCACCTGAGGCAAGAGTTTTAGCTCTTCAACTACATACTCTTCCGCACCAATATCGCAATTGATTAAAACAAACCCCTTTTCCATATTGTACTCAAATCTTTAACTTACTTAACTTTGTCTGTTCATTTGCAAGTATCAAACCCGCGCATTTTATTTTTTAAATGAAAACAAATTTGAGACATTTTTAAATTATGAAAAAGCCAATGAGGGGATTTGGACCCCCGACCTTCTGATTACAAGTCAGATGCTCTAGCCAGGCTGAGCTACATTGGCATGAGGTATTGGCATTTGGAGGGTGGTTTAAAATGTTATTACGCTACGGCCTGATTGAAAACCCTGCCTTGGAATATACAACGTGTTTGCAGATCTTGCAAAACCTATTTTGTTATTGCAATGAAATGGATTTAATCCAATTAAAAAGAAACGACTAATTATAATATGATCTCAGATCAAAAAAGTGAAAAAAGAAAATTTTAACAAGATAATGGTTGACAAGTCTCTCCTAGCGGAAAAAAGGAATTACTTTCTGGGCACGGTAATATTGCATGATATCTCGCAAAATATAGGCGTCAGAGATCAAAAAGTCTACTATGCTGCCTTCAAAAACGGAGCGCGGACCAAGGTCCACTATCATGAAGGGGGGCAAATATTGATGGTTACAGAGGGCAAGGGCATTCTTGTTTTGTACAAAAAAGTCCAAACAACTGGTAAAAATGTCAAAATAAAACAAGATGCCAAATCGCTGCTAAAAACAGGCGACATGGTTTACATTCCAAAAAACACGCTTCATTGGCATGGTGCGCTTGGCAGAAATTTTGCTCATGTGGCATTCAATGGCTTTACCGAGAAAGGAAAGGAGGCAAAAACAATCTGGTATGACTCTAATTTCAAATCCCATGCAGTGAAAATATCTTAAAGTGTATTTGCTTTAAGATGCTGATACTATGAAAATTGTCCATGGAAAAGTTATCTTGTCATCCTTGAGATAGGGTGATACGTTTTCTTTTGACTCGTTTTTTATTGATGACATGATGTCACTTCCGGCATTTTCAATTTTGGGTCTGATTGAATTTGCAGTAGAGTGCATATAGTCCTGCCAGTATTCTTCAAAAGATCCTGCCTCATAACTGAAAACGCGTCGCGACGCAGATATGTTAGCAAATCCTGCACTTTCAAGTTCTTTTTCCAAGTCTGCCGGGTTGCCAAATCTGTGTACATTGGGTGCCCCGCTTGGCCTTATGTCTGGAATGTATTTCAAAATAGGTTTCATTATTGCACTAAAATATGGAACATCCTCTGCAGTGCCGTGAACAACAAGAACAATCTTGCCACGGATACTCAAAATTTTTCTTGCAGTTTCCAGTACTTTTCTTACGTTTGGAAAAAACATGATACCGTATTGGCACAATATTTTGTCAAACGTAAAACGAAATGCCATGTTTTCTGCATCCATCTCAAAAAAGTTTGTATTATCTTTGTTCACAGATTGTTTTGCAATCGTTAGTGCAGTTCTTGACAGATCAACGCCTACTAGCAGGCCAGTTTCATCAAGGCGGCGCGATATCTCTTTTGAGACTACACCAGTACCGCATGCAATGTCAAGCACCTTGTCTGACGGACTTATTTCTGCTAAACGTACTGCCTCGATGGTTGACTTGAAAGGTCCAACATGCTCGTTTGCCCAATTATAGTGATAATCTGGCGCTACCGTATTCCAATTGGCCCTTGAGCTTATCTTGTATTCTGTAGGATCAAAACCGGGCATTGCGTATTTTCTTGCTAAAGGCTAATTTGTACTGTAAGCCGCGGTAAACGATACTATGGTAGAACCCTTAAATTAATTATATTTTGTACAAACTGCATGCCATCTTTTCTGGTCAATGTGATAATTGAAAACAAGCCTGGAATAGCTGACCCTGAGGGTGATACCATATTGAGTGACCTTGTGCTAAAAGACAAAAAAACATCGGTCAAGAAGATACGCTCTGCCAAGATGCTCAAGTTCCAGATAGAGGCAAAAAACAAAGAGTCTGCAGAAAAGTCTGTCATGGATTTGTGTAATGAATTTAGAATATACAATCCTCTGGTGAGCAAGGTATCAGTTGAGACCTCAGGCGCCTAGCCGTTTTTTACAACTTTTCTGTTCAGTGCAGTGACATCGTCCATTGCTCCATCTATGAGAAGCTTGCTGCGTAGATATCGTGCAAGGTCTGTCTCCGTTATGATGCCTACCAATTTGCCATTGTCTAAAACAAGAAGCCTGCGTATGTTCTTGTTTGTCATCTTTTGTACTGCATCCTCAATGGGAGTCATAGGTTCAACCCACCTAAAGTTTGCAGACATTATCTCAGAGAGAGGCACTTCAGAGCTTTTTCTGTCAGTTGTAGAAACTTTACGTGCCAGGTCTCTTTCTGTGACAAGACCGATTGGAGTTCCTTCTTTTACAACTACAAGTGAACTGATGCTTTTCTCCGTCATGATGATTGCAACATCCTTTGCTGTCTTGTCGTGTTCTATGGTGATGACATTATTGACCATGATGTCGCGAACTAGGCCCATAGCCAGTACCAAAGAGTATTGGAATAAAAACGATTTGCTCAATTGATCCTAAAATCAAAATATTGTTGTAAAAATTTCACAATCTTGTTCCAGTTGATAAAAAATACGAGTTTGCAGTTATTTGCTTAGTATACGCCCTTCTTAATTATCCAGTCTGGTGATGTAAAACAAGAGACTGCAGAGCTGCTCTTTCCTACCAAACAAAAGCTCTGCAGTTTCCTATTTTTGTATCGTAAAATAATCTGAATGCTGTAAAACTAGGTGGAAAATGTATTGGAGCGCCAGTTTCTTTTTCTGCGTTCAATTTCTATCATTGCCTTTGTCAGCAACAATCCTGTAAGAAATCCTCCAACGTGTGCCATAAAAGCTATGGAAAGAGAGGTGACAGATCCAATAAAGACATACAACACTTGGATTGCAAGCCAATAATACCCTCGCATATCTCCCAATGCAGCTGACACGCCTAAAACTCCGGAAATTGCGCCAGATGCGCCGATAAGTATGCTGTCTCCACTTGATAGGACATATGATGCAACAACACCATGAAGCAGTCCGCCTCCTATGCCAGAAACAAGATACAACAAAATGAATCTTGGAACACCCATTGATCTCTCGGCAAAACCTCCCATGTAAACAAGTGCAAAGAGGTTGAACGCAATATGGGCAATGTTTGCATGTATGAACATAGAAGTAAACAAACGCAAAAGGCTGTCTGGCAGAAACGAGTTATCTGCCTGAAAGAGCTCATTTGGAATAAAACCGTAATGCGCAATGATGCTCTGCTGGGTCTGGGTTATCATTCCATATGCAAAAATTAGCGCGTTAATGACTACCAAAAAAATAGTAATTGGCGGAGGATGACCGAAAAATCTTAACATTCATTGTTCAGAACTTGGCTACATAATAAATGGTATGAGGACTACCTAATCTTCAGACAAAATTTCAAACAAATTGTATTGCTTATTGCAGATAAAACCTGATCGCATTTTTAATAAAAATAATGGAATTGTTCTGTAATTGGGAATTTTTTTCGATTCGATTTAATATTGCTGGCGACTAAGGGTATCTGTGAGGGTTGCAGTAATAGTTTTTCCCGGAAGCAATTGCGATCGAGACATGCACCATGTACTAACAGATGTCTTCAAGCTAGAGTCTCAACTTGTGTGGCATACTGACGAACTACCAAAAAACATAGATGCCATAGTGCTGCCAGGAGGGTTTTCTTATGGCGACAGATTGCGCGCCGGAGTCATTGCAGCTCACAGTCCAGTTATTGCCCAAGTAAAAAAGATGGCAGAAAAAGGCATGCCGATATTGGGTGTCTGCAACGGCTTTCAAATATTGACAGAGGCCGGCCTCTTACCTGGGGCGCTCTTGAAAAACACCTCTCTTAGTTACATCTGTAGGTGGACTGAGATTATAGTAAAAAATAACAAAACTCCGTTTACAAACAAGTTCAAGCTAAACCAAAGGATTCCAATCGCAATTGCAAATGGAGAGGGTCGATACTATGCAGATAAAGAAACATTGCATTTGCTAAAGAAGAATAATCAGATAGTCTTCACTTATGCAGAAGATGTCAACGGTTCTACAATGAATATTGCAAGCATATGCAACAAAGAGGGAAATGTTGTTGGCATGATGCCACATCCAGAAAGATCTGCGGAGCAAATCCTTAATCCAAAAGATGCCAAGCCTGCGTCGATGATATTTGAATCACTACTTAATACACTGGGTGTTACAGCATGAGCCTTACTCCGCAGGAGTTTGACTATCTCGAAAAAAAGATAGGGCGAAAACCAAACCCTCTGGAGCTGCAGATAGTTGCAGCAGAATGGTCAGAGCACTGTTCCTACAAGTCATCCAAGAAACACCTCAAAACGCTACCTCGAGAAGGAAAGCGCGTAATCTCCGGGCCAGGATATGATTCCGGTGTACTGGATGTTGGGGACGGCTATGTAATCACAGTACACATTGAGAGCCATAACCACCCTTCTGCAGTAGAGCCATACGGCGGCGCTGCAACAGGCGTGGGTGGAGTCATACGTGACATCTTGTCCGCAGGTACACGACCTATTGCAATTTTGGACGGTCTTAGATTTGGCGATATTGAAAAGGATATGCATGCCAGATGGCTTTTCAAAAATGCTGTACGCGGAATAGCTGATTATGGCAACTGTCTTGGGATTCCAACAGTCGGAGGAGAGATTGAGTTTGACAAGTGCTTTACAAATTATGCTCTTGTAGATGTTGCCTCTGTCGGATTTGGAAAAAAAGAGAGACTCATACAAAACAGGGCAGACAAGGGCGATTATGTTGTATTGATAGGTGGTTCTACTGGAAGAGATGGAATTGGAGGCTCGCAATTTGCATCTGACAAGTTAGAGTCTGAGAATCGCTCCGCTGTGCAAATTCCTGACCCGTTCATAGAAAAGTTGGTAATTGAAGCAATCTTAGAAGCCAGAAACCAAAATTGCATCAAAGCAATGAAAGACTTGGGAGGTGGAGGGCTTTCATGCGCAATCTCTGAAACATCAGATGCATTATCTGTTGGAATCGAACTTGATGTTTCTCTTATTCACAAAAGAGAACAGAACATGTCCCCCACTGAACTAATGGTGTCTGAATCTCAAGAAAGAATGCTTGTGATAACATCTCCTGAAAAACTGCAAAAACTAAAAGAAATCTGCGAAAAACTGCGGGTGTCATACTCTGTTGTAGGTAAAGTTACCACTGATCACACAATGCAGATAATGTCTGAAAAAAATACTGTGGCAAAACTTCCAAGCGATGTAGTTGCAAATGCACCACTTCTTGACAGGCCTGCAAGCGTTCCAAAATACCTTGCCACTATATCTTCAATTAAAAAACCAAAAACTCCGAATTTATCGAAAACATTGCTGAAGATGCTTTCAAACCCAAACATTGCAAGCAAGCGTTGGGTGTATACACAATATGATCATGAGGTGGGCATTCGAACTGTAATCAAGCCAGGACAAGATGCTCCAGTTCTAAGGCTTGACAACGGCAAGTTTCTCTCTATAAAAATAGACGGCAATTCAAAGCACTGCTATGTCAATCCAAAACAAGGGGTAATTGGCTGCTTTGATGAGGCCTGCAGAAATGTTGTTTGTACTGGTGCCACTCCAATTGGGATGGTTGATCATCTGCAATTTGGAAACCCTGAAGATCCTGAAATTTTTTGGACCTTCAAGGAATCAATCGAGGGCATAATTGAATACGCAAAATATTTCCAGATTCCTTGCGTGGGAGGAAAAGTAAGCCTATACAACGAGACTGACAACGGACCAATCAAGCCGACTCCACTCATAGGTGTATTGGGCCTAATCGAACACAAACCCCTAATTCCACAAAAAGCAAAAGGAAATGATCATCTTATCATTGTAGGTATCACAAAAGACGAGCTTGGTGGCTCTGAATACTATGAATACATTCATGATATTGTAGGAGGCGTATGCCCTACTGTTGACCTACAGTCTTCAAAGGCAAACCAAGAGGCAGTCTTGGAAATCATAAAGCAAGACTTGGTAAAATCTGCACACGATTGCTCAAAGGGAGGACTAGGCGTGGCAGTATCTGAAATTTGCATGACTCATGATATTGGATGCCTGGTATCTGTGGATAAGGTACCGTCTGAGAGCCTCAAAGACGATGAACTGCTTTTTTCAGAATCCCATTCTAGATTCCTGATAGTAGCGGATCCATCAAAGCTCAAAATGATAAAAAACGTGCTTGAAAAACATAAAGTCAAGCATGAAGTAATAGGCAAGTTTTCAGGCAAAAATATTGTGTTTAAGAATAAAACAAAAACAATTGCAAGTGTAAGGGTTGATAAGGCACAAGAAAAATGGTTAAACTCGTTGGGGTCATTGGTTAGTCATGGTTAAAGAAAACTGCGGTGTAGTCGGAGTTTTCAGCCTGGATGGTGCAAACGTTATACCAATGGTCATAGATGCATTGCGGGCTTTGCAGCACCGGGGACAGGAAGCATGGGGTGTGGCTGTGCCAAAAAAACAACCACACAAACAACTTGGCTTGGTGTCATCAGCAGTATCTGACTTTGATAGGATTACACGTGACTATGCTTCCCCTTCTGCCATTGGACACGTAAGATATTCTACTATTGGTAAAAGCAACTTGGAAAATGCCCAGCCATTAAAAGTAAAAGATCTTTGTATTGCTCATAACGGTACAATATCCAACGTTGAAGAGTTAGCAGGGATGGTAGGGGGATGCACATTTACCCCGCAAAACGCAAGTGATACGCTTGTAGCTGCACAGCGACTTGTTTCACTCATGTCCGAAAACGCTAAACTCGGAAGTGCGTTATCTATTCTAAAAAACGAAATGATTGGCTCTTTCTGCTTTACGTTTGTTTCTGATGATAATGCTGTATATGCTGCTCGAGACCCGCGAGGTTTCAGACCTATGGTCATAGGGCACAGGAAAGACAACAACTCTTACATCGTAGCATCAGAGTCTGTAGCACTTTCTGCCGTAGGTGCACAACTTGTAAGAGATGTAAGACCTGGCGAACTTGTAAAAATCAGCAGTGCTGGACTAGAGTCCGAAATGTTCTCTGATGAAAAAAAACCAGCGCATTGTTCTTTTGAGTTTACTTATTTTGCACATCCTTCAAGCGTTATGGAAGGCTCTAACATCTATGTGGCAAGAAAGAGGATTGGCCAATTCCTGGCAAGAAAATACCCTATCAAGGATGCAGATATCGTTGTACCAGTGCCTGACTCTGCTAGACCTGCTGCGCTTGGATATGCACAAGAGCTTGGAGTTACATTTGAAGAAGGGCTACTCAAAGATAGATACAGCAGAAAAGGCCCACTTCGAAGTTTCATTGAGCCACATCAAAGCGATCGAGTAGAAATTAATCGATGGATAATTCCAATTACCCAAGTAATTAGTGGCAAGCACGTTGTTGTAGTAGATGACAGCCTAGTGCGAGGCACAAGTTCAAAAGCAATCATCAAAGCTCTAAGGAGGGCAGGAGCTCGAAAGATAAGTATGGTCATAACTTTTCCGCCAATCAAGTTTCCATGTTATGCTGGAATAGACTTTCCGTCCCAAGACGAACTTGTCACATATCTTGGAGATGGAAAGGATTACACTGAAGAAGAGATCACAGAAAAAGTAAGACAGCTGATAGGTGCAGATTTTCTTGTATACAATGATTCTAAAAATCTCGCAGATGCGGTAGGAATGGATTCCAATTCATTATGTTTTACTTGCTATTCTGGGGATTATTCTACTCTGGGAATAAAACCTACATTTAAGAGCCGAGCGGAAATCAAGGGGGAGTAGATTTGGAGCTAGCATTCGTTCTTGTAAAAAGCAAGATGGGACATGAAATGGATGTAATGAATGCCATACTCAAAATAGACGGAATAAAAGAAGTGATGGGAACATTTGGGCAATATGACATATTTGCCAAGGTCCAAGCCCCAACTCGAGCACAAGTTGAAAAAATAATCACAAAGGAGATACGCAAAATACCAAACGTGATCTCAACTACTACATTGCCTGTAATACCAGGCCAAGGCGAAAAGTAGCCTTAAAATCAAGTTCTCTTCTATCAACTTAAATTCTAGCCAGCCTAATGACGCCTCATTGAGGTTTTTACGTTCAGGCAAGGTCAAGGACATATACGAAGTGGACGAAGAACACGTCTTGTTTCATTTCTCAGATAGGGTCTCTGCCTTTGATGTTAAATTTCCAACTCCTATACCTAGAAAAGGTGAGGTGCTATGCAAATTTGCCGAATTTTGGTTCAATAAACTGCCTGTCAAGAGCCATTATGTTAGAACCGAAGCAAAAGACAAGATAGTTGTCAAGAAAATGAACATGATTCCAATCGAGTGCGTTGTAAGAGGCTACTTTTACGGAAGCCTGATTCAAAGATGGAAAGAAGGCCAAGTCAAGATACCTGAAGGCACAGATACACAAATTGCAGCAAAGCTTCCAAGACCAATCTTTGATCCTACCACAAAATCTGAAACACATGATATGCCTATAACAAGAGATGATGCATTACGCATGAAACTTGCAAGTCCTGACGAGTATGACTGGCTAGAAAAAACATCGCTTGCAATTTATCAAAAAATGTTTGAGATTTCAGAAAAAGCAGGATTCATACTTGCAGATTTGAAGATGGAATTTGGAAAGATTGGAAACGAGACTGTTCTAGGTGATTCTATAGGGCCTGATGAATATAGGATGTGGCCAAAAGAATCGTACGCCGTAGGGAAGATTCAGGAAAGCTATGACAAGCAACTCTTGCGTGACTGGCTTGCTGCCAAGGGACTGCAAAAAAAGTTTGAGGATGAGCGAAAACAAGGGAAAGAACCTGTTGCACCTCCGTTGCCAACTGATCTCTGCATGGAATTGTCTTCAAGATACATTGCTTCTTACGAGCGCATCACTGGCACTCGTCTTTAACTCGAATTTTGTTTTAGGCCAATAACGCAAAACCCTATTCTTGCACCTTATTTTTGCCACGCAAGGAAACCTTTTCCCAAAAAACCAAAAAATTTTTCATTTTTTAGTTTTATTGTAATGTTACAATGTATCTAGTAATGATACTAATTAGTACATATTGCTACTAGTTGTATGATTATGTATCTATCAATCTTACAATTTAATTAAAAAATTCAAAACATCCCTATTGCAATAGTAGCGTGAAAAAAAATTACGTATTGGACAAAGAAATTATGATCCCTCGATCTTTTAGGATGAATTAAAACTCAAGTTAGGAAATGTCAACTTTACTGCAAAAAGAAATAAAAATAAACAAAACTCTTGCCACAAATATCGAACAAGCAAAAGCCCTTGACGATTATGCCAGAATTCGAATTCTGCAAATATTATACCATAAGCAATTATCTACAGAACAGATTGTAAATGAACTTCACAAGGAAGGATACAAAAAAGCAACTACAACAATAAGGCATCATCTTGACGTTCTAAAAGAAGCAGGATTGGTGGAAATTGTAAAAATGGAAGAAATCCGAGGGGCAGTTTTGAAATATTACGGTACGACAGTAAAAGTTTTGGGACATAAACTTCCTTCCAATTTTGACAATGAATTTTCTAAAACAATAACTGACGCATCAGTTAAACTAGAAAAAATAATGAAAAACATTGCGCAAAATGCGAGCACAAAAATGAAAAAGAAGTCCTCAAAAAATAACTCAGAGCCAAACTACGAAGAATATCTTTTGGTGGAAATTATGAATCGTGCCATGACCAAAGTGTTCGAAGAAAATAATTTACTGCTTCAAAAATAATCAAGTAACTTCGATTACAAAAGTTCCTTGTACATCAGGATTTTGCAATGCTTTTACAATTTGCCTTGGAATAAAATCCGATGCCACATCGCAATTTGTCGCCAATGTTCTTGGACACACAAAGGAGCTTTTCCTAATTACGATATCGTGAGGATTTGTCAGAGTTAGCTTGTCGTTGCCTTTGCCTTTTATTTTAAACGTCATGTCCTTTACAACAATTGCACAGTTGACATCTGATTTTGAATTTTGCAAAAGTGTTTTCAACTTTTCTGGCAAATCGTTACAACCTGAGCTTGCTTTTACTCCAACTATGCAGTCTCCGTTTGTAGTAAGATGCGACTCTGTTGTTATTTCAATTGTTTTTGGATGCAGTGATCTTATGTTTTCATGACCATAGAAAGGGATCTCAAAACGCATGATTTTCAACTTGTATAAACTTAAATTAAACCTTCAAAGGTAGGAAATTTGAAATGCTTCCAGCCGCAGCAGGTTATGATAGAGCAATTACTGTCTTTTCTCCTGATGGTAGACTCTATCAAGTTGAATATGCTATTGAAACAGTAAGACGAGGTACACTTGCAATAGGCGTTAAAAGCAAAGACGGTATTGTTTTGGCAGTAGAAGAAAAACCAAGAAAACTCCAAAATTCTGACATTACTCAAAAGATATTCCAAGTAGACGATCACATTGGAGTGGCAGCAGCAGGATACATTCCTGATGCAAGATCGCAAGTAGATAACGCTAGATTCTTTTCACAAAGCAACAGAATGATCTACGACGAGCCAATTGAAGTAGAATCTGTTGCAAAACATCTTGCTGACCAATGTCAGCAGTTTACCCAGTATGCAGGTGTTCGTCCATTTGGTGTCGCATTGATAATAGCCGGTATTGACAAGAGTGGAAGCACAATATACTTGACTGACCCAAGCGGTACCTACATTTCATACGATGCTGTTGCTATCGGCGCAGGTGCTGACCAAGTAACGGAATATCTTGAAAAATTCTATAAAAAAGACATGCCTCTTGAAGACGCAGCAGCATTAGCAATTGAATCCATCTATCTTGTAAGTGAAGAGAAGGAAGGAGTAAAACACATCAAGATGGCACAAATTCTAAATGATGCCAAAATCATGACACGAACTGCAGAAAAAGACATTGAAAGATACGCAGTTAAAGCAAAAGACAACCTTGCCAAGAGACAGCAAAAATAGCATCTAGCATTTTATAACACGTCAAAGTATTTGCAATATTGAAAATTTCAGTTGCTATTCCAGATTCGTCATTAATTGAAGAGCCTTCTCCGCTTGACAAGGCATTGAAAATATCTCAGATTGCACGCGCCTGTTCAATATTTCGGGTAAATACGATCTATGTGTATCATGAAGCAGACGGCAGAGACCGCGATAGATCGCTTTTACGCATTACACTGCGGTTTCTTGAAACGCCTCAGTATCTACGAAGAACATTGTTTAGAAAAACAGATGAACTCAAGTTTGCAGGAAGTCTAAGCCCTCTTAAAATTCCCTCACATGTACAAACACCAGATCCAAAAAAAGTAAAGCAAGGCGATATCCGTGATGGGGTGATCGTCTTTGCAAGAGGAGGAAAATACATTGATGTTGGATTTGAACAACTCATTCCGTATTATGGATCTGAAGACGTAGGTAAAAGAATAATCGTACAATTCAAAGAGGGGTTTCCAAACTTGTCAGTAAAGCAGATCAGACGGGAGGAGATCAAACAGTATTGGGGTTATGAAGTCAAAGAGTCTTCAAGCTTGAGCAATTTGCTGTCTGCTTGGAATTCACACGTTATTTTCACATCACGAAAAGGAAAAACCATACATAGAACGCAAAAATATTTCCAAGAAATTTCTGATTCCGAGGTGCTTGTAGTATTCGGGTCGCCAAAAAGAGGCGTCCATGAAATTCTAGGTAAGGCTTTGGGCAACATACCTCGATCTCAGATCTTAAATTTTTTCCCAGATCAGGCTACTGAAACTGTCAGAATGGAAGAAGCAATACTTGGAACACTTGCGATCTTGAACATATTATCACACAACTAATTTAATATTGAATATTCAGTCCGTCATATGTTGTTGAAAGACAAAAGATTTTTTCTGATTGCAATTATGGCTGGAATCGCAGGTATTATTATTGGAAGTCTAGTTATTGTAACACATCTTATGCATTTTTTATAAAAATCAAAAGTTTTACAAAAAAATAATCACAAGTTGCCTTTTCTACTAATAGACTTATAATGGGGTACTCGACTTTTAGCGTTTATCCATGGGTCATAGGAAGCATAGTCAGCCAAGGAGGGGAAGCCTTGCATATTTGCCAAGGTCTAGAGCGAAGAGCATGGAAGCAAGAATACGCACTTGGCCTGATGTTGCAACTGATGAACCAAAACTCCAAGGACATGCAGGATTCAAGGCCGCATGTATGCGCATTGCAAGCATAGATGACAGAGAAAAGACACCAAATTTTGGCAAGCAACTTGTAAGTCTTGGAACAGTTGTTGTTACTCCCCCTATGACAATTATAGGAATTAGAGGATATTCAAAAGACCGATACGGACTAGATTCAATTTACGATGTTTATGCAAAGGATCTACCAAAAGAACTTTCCAGACTTTTCAAGACAAAGCCTGATGAAAAAAGTCTTGAAAGAGCTGAAAAATCACTTGGTCGCACTGAAGAACTTTTTGCAGTTGCATGTGTTGTACCTACTCGAGCAGGACTTGAACAAAAAAAGCCATTTGTGTTTGAAATTTCTGTAAAAGGCGGAGACATAAAAAAACAGTTTGCTTTCCTAAAAGATCTTCTGGGAAAAGAAGTAAAGGTTGATCAAGTTTTCCAAAAAGGTGCTGAAGTTGATGTTGCCGCAATTACAAAAGGAAAAGGATTCGAAGGTCCAATTGCCAGATGGGGAGTCAAAAAGAAACAACACAAATCAAGAAAGAGTGTGAGAGCACTTGGTACTCTTGGTCCTATCAGCCCTGCAACCATCATGTACACAGTTCCAAGGGCAGGACAACGAGGATTCCATCAAAGAATACAGTACAACAACAGAATAATGATAATGGGAAATTCTGAAAATGAAGAATACAAAATTAATCCTTCAGGCGGTTACAAACATTTTGGAATAGTAAAAGGCGATTATGTTATTTTGCGCGGTTCAATTCCTGGAACTTATAGCAGAATGGTAAAACTTCGCGCACCTGTTAGACCAAAGGTAACCAAAATTAATCCTCCTAAAATTCTGGAGATAATGATATGAAAGCTCCAGTCCTGTCAGTTTCCGGTGCAAAAGATGGTGAAGTAGAACTACCGCTAGTTTTTTCTACGCCGATTAGAACTGATTTAATTCACAAGGCATATGTGCATTTAGAGTCTCATAGTTTCCAGCGACAAGGAAGATATCCTAATGCTGGTATGGATGTAGTTGCAGAATCAAACAGTCCGCCAACTGGACACCATGCAGCAAGAGTTGCACGTATGCGCGGAGGCGGAGGCGGAAGACAAGGTCAAGGTGGTGGTGTGGCAATGGTAAGAAAAGGCAGACAAGCACATCCCCCAAACTCTGACAAAGTCATATACAAATTATTGAATAAAAAAGAAAACATGCTTGCATTGTGTTCTGCAATCGCAGCCACATCGTCTGCTTCTTTCGTAAAACTTAGAGGCCACAAAGTCGACAAAATAGAGTCATTTCCAATTATAGTCTCAGACTCGATAGAATCCGTATCAAAATCAAAAGAGCTTTCCAAGGTCTTGGACTCGTTACACATATCTCAAGACGTTTCTAGGCTTGAAAGCAGACTAAAACGTCGTTCAGGCAAACCGCAATTGCGTGGCAGAAGTACCAAGGTAGGAAAAAGCATCCTTTTTGTGGTAAAAGATGCAAAAAAACTTGCCAAGGCATCAAGCTCAATTCCTGGAGTAGATGTTGTTGAAGCTAAAAACTTGAGCGTTATTGACTTGGCACCAGGTGCAAAACCAATAAGGCTTACTGCATATTCCAAGGGAGCTCTAGATGAGATTGCAAAACTCCAATCGCCACATCTTGAATTAATGGTGACAATCAAATGAATGTAGAAGAAGCTACTCACATCATACTCAAACCATATGTAACTGAAAAGACATTTGCACTAGTTGAAAACGAGAGTAGAATTTGTTTCCTAGTGCGAGAAAACACTACCAAACCCAAGATATCTGAAGCAATCAAGGTACTCTACAACGAAACTCCAGTGGGGGTAAACGTATGCAGAACAGTGTACGGAAAGAAAGCTTTTGTAAAATTCGAGTCAATTGAAAAAGCAAGAGACCTTGCAACTAAGATAGGAATGCTATAATATGGTCATTCGTGAACAAATTTCAAAGGTGGAAATAATTGGTTAAAGAATTCAAGTATCGCGGAATGTCTATCGAGGAATTACAGGGTCTATCACTTGAAAAGTTATTTGAGCTCTTGCCAGCACGTGCAAGAAGATCCCTGACAAGAGGAATTACTGATGCCAAAAGAAAATTACTAGAGGAGACTAAACTTGCAAAAGCAGGCAAACTAAAAACTCCTATCAAAACACATCTTAGAGATGTTATAATTTTGCCATACATGGTAGGTCTTAACATTAGCGTATTTTCCGGTAAAGAATTTCTTCCAGTTGACATAAAACCAGATATGGTAGGACACTATCTTGGTGAGTTTGCAATGACAAACAAAAGAGTTGTTCACGGAGCACCTGGTGTGGGAGCATCAAGGTCAAGTCTATACGTCCCATTAAAGTGATTTTCATGCATTTTGAATATTCTTTTCAAAACTATGACAAAACACGACATGTACGTGCCGCACTGAGGGAAAAGACAATATCTCATAAACACGCACGTGAAATCGCTGTTGCCATCAAAGGCATGTCAATTGAAAAGGCAAGAAATTATTTGCAAGCTGTTGTCAATTTGGAACGAGCAGTACCGTTTCGTAGATACCATAATGAAGTAGGACACAAAGCTGACACTGGAGTCATGTCTGGAAGATATCCAAAAAAGGCAGCGACAGAATTTTCACGTCTTCTTGATAACTTGGAATCAAATGCAGAATATAGAGGAATGGATCTTGATAGATTGAAGATAATTAACGCAACAGTTCACAAGGGAAGAAAAATTCAAAGATTTACTCCTCGTGCACAGGGTAGAGCAACGCCCAAGATTGACATTTTGACACATGTAGAGCTGGTGGCTCAGGAGATTTAGAATGTCATCAGTGAAAAACGTAATTCAAGACAGCTACAAACTCATGCTTTTGAAAGATTATCTTAGAACTGCAATCAAAGAAGCAGGTTTTTCAGAGGTTGATATTCAAAAAACTCCAACAGGTACTAGAGTGGGATTGCATGTCACAAGACCAGGAATTGTAATCGGAAGAAAAGGTAGCGGAATTCGCGACCTGACAAAAGTTCTTGAAAAGGACTTTGGCCTTAAGAGCCCGCAAATTTCTGTAATTGAAATTCCACGTCCAGAACTTGAACCAAGTGTAATGTGCAATAGAATGTCGCAACATCTTGCAAGAGGTACTGCATTTAGACGGGCTGTCATGTGGACATTGCAAACTATTATGGAGGCAGGTGCCATGGGAGTACAAATTACAATATCTGGAAAACTTAGAGGCGAACGTTCATCATTTGAAAAACATAGCAAAGGAATCTTGCCTCGTGCTGGATATCAAGCAGGAATAGTGGTATCAGAAGACATTGTTCATGTGGAAACAAAGATGGGGCTTATCGGTATTCGAATCAGAATTGCAAAAAAAGAGCGATTTGTGCCAGAATTTGAGATGAAGGCAAGAAAAGCAGAACCAAAGAAAGTTGTAACCGAAGAAAAAGAAGTACTTGACGAATCACAGATCGATCACACTAAACCGCGTACAGAGAGCGAAGAAGTAGAACTAGAAGAAAAATTAATCGAAAAAGTAGAAACCTTTGAAGAAGTAGAGGAGGAGCTAAAGTAATGTCTAGACTGAAGATGAAAACAGTGCGTGAACTTAACGAGACTGATCTAAAGGACAGACTTGACCAACTTCGTTCTGAACTGACAAAGCTTAGAATTGAATCATCCAAGGGAACACTGCGAAAAGACAGTGGTAAAGTAAAACCACTACGAAGAGATATAGCAAGAGTGCTGACAAGACTAAACGAGATGAAGACAAAATGATAACTAGAGATAATATTGCATCACACGAACTAATTGGACTGCATGCCGAGATCGTAGAATCTGGCAACAAGCAAATTGTTGGAGTGCACGGAAAAGTTGTAGATGAAACAAAATTCATGTTCACACTAGATACTCAAAAAGGCCTCAAAAGATTTTCAAAAGATTCTGCTAGCTGGAAATTTGCTTTCAATAATGATGAAGCAGTACTAGTTGGCGCCAAATTGACAAAAAGATCATACGAACGAATGGGAGTAAAGGCATGACTCGAAACATTGGACTCCAAGTCCCAGCTCCGAAATCTGAATGCAAAGACGATGACTGTCCATTTCATGGAACTCTAAGCATCAGAGGAAAACTCATTCAGGGAAAAGTGGTTAGCGCAAAGGCTCCAAAGATGGTTGTAGTGCAACAAGAGGCTCCAAAATTTGTGCCAAAATACAAAAGATATGCACGTAGCCAAAGCAAGATTCACGCTCACAGACCACTGTGCATTGATGTTAAAGAAGGCGATATTGTATTGACTGCAGAATGTAGGCCGCTGTCAAAGAGTGTATCATTTGTTGTTGTGGAGGTCATTTCATAATGGCAGCAACAAAAAGTCGTGCAGTATCTGCAAAAGGCGTACAAGAATTTAGGCCATATGTTACAAGACCTCTGCCACTTGGAGCGCAGGTTACATGTGCAGACAATACGGGTGCCAAGATCTTGGAGATTGTAATGGTACAAAAAACAAAGACCAGAGTAGCCAGATATCCATCTGCAGCAGTTGGAGATTTTGTAAACGTTGTAGTTAAGAAAGGACCAGGCGAGCTTAGAGGACAAATATTTGGTGCAGTGATAATCAGACAAAAATATGCAATTCACAGATTAAGCGGTGTTAGAGTTACATTCGAAGATAATGCAGCTGTACTTGTTACGCCAGAAGGCGAAATCAAAGGAACCGAGATAAAAGGTCCAGTTGCAGTAGAAGCATCAGAAAAATGGCCAAGGATAGCAAACTTGGCATCAATGGTGGTATAAAATGAAACCAACAACAGTAAGACACCGAATGATGTACATTGCACCACTGCACTATGTAAGCAAGCAATTGGCAGCTCCACTATCTGATGAATTACAAGAAAAATACCACCAGCATAGCGCTCGCGTCGTAGAAGGAGACAGCGTCAAAGTTCTAAGAGGAGAATTCAAAGGAATCGAAGGAAAAGTAACTCACGTATCTACAGAAAGACGAGGAGTCGCAATTGAGGGAATCAAGCGTGAAAAGCTAAAGGGAGGAAATGTAGACATTTACATTCATCCATCTAAGGTAATGATTACAACATTAAATCTAGAAGACAAGTGGAGACAAAACAGACTTGAAGGACAAAAGCCAAAAACTGCAAAACCTGCTCCAGCCGAACCACAGAAAGAAGTAACAAAACCAAAAGAACAACCAAAGGATGCTGAAAAGAAAGAACAAAAACCAAAACAAAAAGAAACAAAAGCAGCTGGAAAGACCGAAAAGACAGTGTCAAAGTCTCCAAAAACAAAAAAGAGTGATAAATAATGGTAAGCATAGCAGGAAGTAAGAAACTAAAAAGACAGATGGCCCCACTTTTCTGGGGAATAACAAGAAAGGACAAGAGATTTGTTGTTACGGTAAAGCCAGGCGGTCACAAAAAAAATGTATCAATACCAACTGCAGTCTTTGTTCGTGACACATTAAAACTTGCAAACTCACTTAGAGAAACCAAGTCTGTCATATATGGGGGAAAGATCAAAGTAGACGGCGTCACACGCAAGTCACTTCATCATGGCATAGGACTCATGGATGTGGTAGAATTAGAAGGCGTTCCAGAGATATACCGACTTGTTCCAAAAGACCTGACTGTTTTACAGCCTATTGCAATAAACGCATCTGAAAAAACAAAAAAATTACTCAAAGTGACCAAAAAAGTCACAATTAAGGATAAAAAAACACAGCTAGGTTTCCACGATGGTAGAATTTTGATATCTGACACCAAAGTCAATGTAGGTGATACATGTCTAGTCCAAGTTCCAGAAACCAAAATAATTGATGTTATCAAACTCGAAAAAGGTATGCAGGTTGTCGTAACAAGCGGAGTTAACGCAGGAAAGATGGGAAAGGTAGCTGAAATCAAAGAAGGTACGTTTGTATTGCCAAAACGAGCATTGGTTGATATTGACGATAGGCAAATCGAAATTCCATCCGAATCCATTATGGCAGTTGGAAAGGACAAACCAGTGATACAAATACAGTGATAGATATGTCGCAAAAAATTGAATCTCCAATGAAAAAAATAACTGTTTCAAAGGTAGTGCTAAACATGGGTGTTGGAAAATCAGGTGAACCAATAGAGCGCGCCAAACGTGCATTGGAGCAGATATCAGGACAGAAACCATCTCCACGCGCAGCCAAGGCCACGCAAAGAGATTGGGGTGTTCACAAAGGAGAGCCAATAGGTGTTGCAGTCACTCTTAGAAAAAAGCCTGCGATTGAATTGATAAAACGATTATTCACAGCTAAAGGAAATCAGATTAAAAGTTCATCATTTGACGATTTTGGAAACGTTTCTTTTGGAATAAGAGAGCATATTGATATTCCAGGAGTAAAATATGATCCAAACATCGGAATTGTAGGATTGAATATTTCCATTTCGCTACAAAGACCAGGATTTAACATTAGGATACGAAGTAAGCATAAAGCAAGTGTTGGCCATAACCACATAATAACTGCCGAAGATGCCAAGGCCTTTTTGGCTCACGAATTTGGTCTTCAAGTGATATAAAATGGGCAAAAATCGAGAGTACAAGTTCACAGGTAGGAAAGAGCACAAGTTTGGCAAAGGCTCTAGATGGTGCAAAAGATGTGGCGATTACAATGCAGTAATTCAAAAATATGATTTAATACTATGCAGGCGATGTTTCAGAGAAGTGGCAAATTCATTGGGGTTTAACAAGTTTAGGTGATAGGAATGCCGGCAACTAATATTTTAGCAAACATGTTTGTGACGCTGTACAATAGCGAGGCTAGAAGAAAGGGAGACTGTGTCATATTACCAACATCAAAACTTGCAACAGAGGTACTCAAGACACTGCAAAACCACGACTACATTGGTGAGTTTGAGCATGTAGACGACAAGAAAGGTGGCAAGTTCAAGATACAATTATTGGCAAAGATAAACAAATGTGGTGCAATTACCCCAAGATTCAAGGTAAGCAAAGATGGATACGCCAGATGGGAACAGCAGTACCTTCCTTCGTATTCTAGGGGAATGTTAATTGTCACTACAAATCAGGGTGTAATGTCACATCACGAGGCAGTTGAAAAAGGAATTGGAGGATTATTGATAGGATATGTCTACTGAGCAAGTCGAGATTCATGAGGTAACAATTGAAATTCCAGATAAAGTAAAGGTATCTGAACATCACAGGATTCTCAATGTGGAAGGACCTCTTGGGAAAACAAGAAAGAACTTTAAGAAAATTCCAGTGGTTCTGCAAATAAACGGAAAAAATATTGTAGTAAAGTCCATTGGTACCCGCAAAAAAGATTATGCAATATTCAAGACTGCAGAATCACTTATTCGAGCACTCATCAAGGGGGTCCAGACTGGATATACATTCAAAATGAAAATAGTTTATGCCCACTTTCCAATCACTGTCAAGGTAAAAGACGGTTACATTCACGTCGAGAATTTTCAGGGTGAGCGCGCTGCGCGAGTATCAAAAGTATTTGGTGCAACAAAAGTTGTCTCAAAGGGAGACGATGTCATAATCACAGGACCAGTACTCACTGATGTCTCTCAGACAGCTGCAAGTCTTCAACAAAACACCAAAGTAAAAAACAAAGACTCGAGAGTTTTTCTTGACGGCATCTATCTTTTTGAAAAACAAGACGGGATCGAAAAGTAATATCAGCAAGGATTAAATCGGCTTATCCTACGAACAAGTCTGTTGCCGCCCTAGCTCAGCGTGGTAGAGCAGCTGACTGTTAATCAGCGGGTCGTCAGTTCAAGTCTGACGGGTGGCGCTTTAATCTTTCTAAATTCGAATTTAGAAACATTGTTTTTCTAGTTGTGCCCTGCATGTGAATTGTTTTAGCATGTTTGTAATCTAATATTTCTAAATTCGAATTACGAAATATTGTGATACGATCACATTTTGGTTCATTCTATTAGACTGCATAGATCTAATACTGATCGCTACATACTCACATATGCAGGAGGTCCGCATTGGCCAGAACAAGACGCGCAAATAGGTATTGCGTGGATTGTGGGGGAAGGCTAGTTTACTATCCCCGCCTTTCGAACCCAAAAGCTCCTAACGAGTATAGGGTGCTGGTATATGCATGTCCCGACTGCACTAAAGATTTTGATAAACCAAAGATGTTTTCAATACGACGAAATGTAGTTGAAGAACCTATAGAGACAGTCGAAATAGAGATAGTCCAAGCAAGGGAAAAGATTCCAGAAATTGTCAAATCTGCCTAGGACATACAAGAATATCGCAGCAAAACCCAAGTACAACATACAAGAAAACCAACCCAGATGCGTGTCTTCTATACTCAAAATCTTGAAAGCATCTTAGACCGAATAGAACTAAATGATTGGAGGCAAAGGTTGCAAGAACCATTAACTTATCGTGAGCAGTCCTTGTCTGATAATTGGAAATATTGTGCATTAGGGGAGAGGATAAAAAGAGAGGGCAGGGATCTTGACAAAGTAAAAGATCTGACACCTGAAGCCATAAAACTGGGATTTAGTTTTGCAACTGCAGTAAAACGCCGAGATAGTACGGCGGCCTTGGAAATTTTGGAGCAAATTGAAAAACTGCCTTCCATATGGCGAAATGCTGCTGAACTAAACCAATAGAGGGCCTTTTTTCAATACATTTTATGTCTTGGGGGGGGGCTAATGGCATCTATTATATGTCAAAACATTATTTTTTCAAAAATGGCACTACCCAGACCAGCTGTAACAGCAGCATTTTAACATGAAAAAAGTCCAAAAACGGGGGTTTAGCTTTTGTTCAGTGGATATGAAGAATTGGAAACTCTTGCTGGGTAATGGGGGTGTTTTGACCCTTGGCTGCTATATGTACGCACAAGTGTTAAACCCCCCATAAAATTGACCATTTTTGAAAAAATCAGCCTAGGCATAATTATTGGAAAATAACAGGGGGTTTAGCCTTTAGATATGGTTACCTTTTGCTCTATAAACGAGAATAAAACCAGTAAAACCACAATGTAATACCTTGTGTTATCCGATTATTTGGTTGTTGATAAGATATTGCACCAAATCTACAAACTCATCGTTTGTGATTTTTCCATCTGATAACCAAATTGCATCATTTTTCAACCATGATGGTAAGGATCCTTCATCTAATGTCATGTTTGAATTTATGACTTGATAGTCTATCAGATTGCTGATAGAATGAAAATAGTCAGACTCTCTTATTTTGCCGTCATACCATAGCCTTGAAGCATCTTTGAACCATGTTGGGATTGTTTTTGATGGTACTGTATCGGTAGAAGACTGGTTGGATAGTTTTATGACTGATTCGTAGGTCTCGCTTCTCGTATGACCGTATACACTCCCGCCAAGAAACAACGCATAAAAGTGAAACGGACTACCATTGTCTTTTGGAACTGCCTGCCAGTAAGCCGTAAACTTGCCGTCAGAATCTGTTGTAGTGACTGCCAAAATTATGTTAGGACGCGTATAAGACGTGTCATCCTCAATGAATATGGCACGATAAGGTATTGGCGTCCCACTAGATGTAGTCAACAGGCCAGAAAATACGACATTGGATCCCTCTCTTACTTCCCCCACAGGATCTAAATGCAATGTTGCGTAAGATGATGCATAGACAGACGGCACACCAATTAGCAAAATCGCAATTAGACAGTTTTTCCACATCACACAAACTCCCCTCCAACTGACATTATTTCAAATCTCTTTTGATTGTGTTCTTTAAATTGTTTTAAAACCATTTTTTCAAAAATGCACCATTTAAAACCATTTATTTTAGATCTCATACGATTTTGCCTTCTTTTGATACTCGATAGGGTGGTACAAATAACCCGTAAAGCATCAAAGAATTTGAATATCAATGGTTCTTTGTCACAAATGCTCTGATGAAAAGCATGGAGAATGCATGGGAAAAGCAGGCATGTTTGACTGTGACTGTAAACTCTGCAAATCACACGATTAGGTAGTTTATCTCATAGAACGAGGTAAAGATCGATTCACTAAAGTAAAAAAGATGATTTTCTGGCTTTAAATAGATGAGACCTTCATGGATTCACTATGACCCGACAAGAAGAAGGCAATATGCCTACAGGTGCTGAAGTAAAGAAGATAGTATCTGACGAAGTAAGGCCACTTCTTGAAAAGCTGACTGAGCTTGTAGATAAGATGGAAAGATACCACAGGCATGATGTAGAGTTTCAACAGAAATTGATACTCTTGATATCTCAAATGTTCAAAAACCAGGAAATCTCAATGGAGGGATTTGACAAGCTTGACTCTTTTCTGCGAAAGGAATTCTTCTGGGGCAAGTAAATACAAGAAGAATAATTTGTAAAAAACAAACAAACTCTGAAATTTCTTCAAGTCGTTGTTTAGATGAATTGATCTTCACATTAAATAGCAAGATTTTTCAAAAATTGTTATGGAAAAGTTTGACCTTAAGATATCGATAAACAAAAAGCCAACTGATGCCCAAATCAAAAAACTTCAAGATTATTTTGCTGAAATGCCAATGGATGAAATTCTTGGTGGACTTTATTTTGCGAAAAATAGATGGAAAGCCAAGGATGCAGGAGTTCTCAAAGTAGGCAGAAAAAGCATCATAAAAAAAGAAATTCACTCTATAACTTCAGAGCAGGCACAATGGCGCCTCAAAAACTGGAAGATGATGATAGCAAATTATCGCAGACTTGGATATAGCTATCCGACCATATCTAGAATTAAGAAACTTTTGGTAGAGACAAGCAAGAGAAAACCTAGATAGTTTCTTGCTTTCTTACCGTAGACGGTAGGGTTGATGGCAAGTCCGGAATGCTTTGTCTTACCTGTCCCTCTAATACCGCGTGTGCCTCTTCTAATATTTGACTTGTTTCTGCGCTTGTTGCATCCACAGTGAACGTATTTTCTGAGTTCATGGATGCACCAGCCATTATGTCCCCCAATATGTTTGACAAGTCTTGCATTGAAGAATTGGCTTCTGGCATAAGTCCACTCAAGCCTGAGCCCAATCCTTTGATGATTGACATGCATGGACTTAGCGTAACCACAACGTCTCCAAGCTCCGAGATTGTATTTAGTCTGAGCTGAATCTGTTCCATGGCTAATTTGGCCCCAACTACCATGTTAGTCATCTTTCTAATCTCGTGCAGTTCAGTTGCGTATGCCTGAGAATATGGTTTATTGTGAGATCTTACTGATTCTACTACCTTTTTGAAAATGTATTCATCTTTTTCTTTTAGTTTTCTTGAGATGGAATCAAGTTTGGAAATTTGAAGTTGCAGCCTTTTTTGTGCCTCATCAATCTTTGGCCTAAGAGGTGCATCTGGTTTTACCTTATCGATTACTTTTTGTGAGAGGCTATCTTTCTGTATATTCCATCTTGCTGCAAAGTTCATTATTGACTGCGTCTTGATCTGAATTAATGTTTTAAACATTCATGTTCTGCAATTTGATGTAACTGCAGTGACACCTGTCTGTAGATACATACAAGTTTGACACCTTTTGATAAACAATGTTTCTAAATTCGAATTTAGAAATATCATTCATCAAACATGGCTATCCAAACGTAAATGTGTAGATTTGAAATCCAGGTTTTCCTATTAAAGTAAGGGTATGTGAGCCTGCCTGGGGAGATGAGATTATGTTGTACAATCTGTTCTCTGATACGTGGACAGTGCTATTTTGAGTATCTTGTCCGGCATCGCTGTTTCCAACGGGCTTTCCATCAAGTAATACCTGCACATCTACACCAGGTCCAGTAGCTACAATATGGACATCTTTTGCAAAATATGGTAGAACGATCTTTCCAGTATCTGAAGATAACTTCATACTGTCTGACAAATTCTGCCAATCACCATCTAGGTAAAAATGATCTTGTTGCAAGTTTGATGGAAGTGCGTATGTAACTGTCAGATTTGGATGAAATCCTTCTTGGTTACCAATGAAACTTCTTCCAGTTGCAAAGTCGTAACCAAAATAAAGTTCTGGAGTCTGTTGATCAGAAAACTCATGCGGTTGTAAATCTACTAGTGACATGTTTGCATTTACATCAAGTCCAAGAGCTTGCGCTCGTTGATTCAATAGTAATTGTATTGTTTGTTCTGTTTGATCATAATCTCCTTCTCCAAAATGAACGTGTCGTATATGTCCAAGATAATCTGTCATGTATTCTGCAGGCCAGTATCTGTTACCAAATGCATTCCACGTTGAATGATCACTGTCTAGCACAACGGGATATGGTATTTTGTATTTTTGCACTGCCATCTTGACATTATCAATGTTTTTCTCAAATTCAAATTCTGGTGAATGAATACCTACTATAACCAGTCCCTTGTTTGCATATTTTGCATTCCATTCTTCAAGATATGGAAGTGTACGCAAACAATTGATGCAACTATACGTCCAAAAATCATAAAGCACAACTTTATTTTTTATGGTGCTTTGTAGCTGGTCTGGTGTGGTATTGATATAGCCTGATATTCCAACTAGACTTGGTGCAAGAGGGTATTGGCTTTCATCTGTTGTTGCATTGCTAGAAATTGACTGTGTCAATACAGAATTATCCGTTGTGCCAGGTTTATCAAGTGACATAAAATATGTTGCAACACCAGCTATTGCAACAACTACCACTATTCCCGCTATGATTGCATTTTTGATCTCTTTTTTCATAACATCTCAACCTAACAATGCATTATTTAGAAGGGGAAAACTGGCTATGGCTGCTAATTGGTTGGTATACACCAAGACTCCAAGTGTAATGATGAGTGCTCCCATTATAATTGAATAATATTTCAAGTGCTTACTCATTGATCTGATAAATCTTGTAAATCTTGAAAAGAATATTCCCATTAGTATGAATGGAATCCCTAATCCTATTGAATATGAAAGTAATAGAATAAAGGCATGTCCTGGTGAAGTTGCAGCAAGTGTCAAAATGCTTCCCAAGATTGGTCCAATGCATGGAGTCCAACCGGTGGCAAATGCTAATCCAAATACAAACGAAAGAGGATAACTTGTATTTGCTCTGTTTGGGATTATCTTTTTTTCAAAGTTCAATTTTGATATCTTTGAAGATAACAACATGAATACTCCGAATGCAATTATTATGATTCCGCCTATGTGATTAAAGTCTGTAAATATTTTTCCTGTTGTGTTAGATAGCACACTGTTGAGAACAACTCCTAATATCGAGAAAACAACTGTAAATCCTGCGACAAAAAATATTGTATTTAGTAAAATGTTTAATCTGCTTGCAACAATGTTGATGGTACCGTTGTTTTTTTGAAGATCAGTCAGAGTCGTGCCTGAAATGTATGCGAGAAACGCTGGAATCATTGGCAAGATGCATGGTGCAAGAAACGAGCCTAGCCCTGCTACTGCCGCAATGCCTATGCTTAGTTCTACCATGAATACATGATGTTCTTTTTTTATTAATACCTTGTTCCAAATCTAATCCAAATCACTTCCTTATGTTATTCTAAACTTTTTTCCTGCCTTTTCAAACACATCAAGTGATCTTGATATGTTGTCTTTTGTAAGCCACGCAGTAACTGAAATCCTAATTCTTGCCGAACCTAATTTCACGGTAGGGTATCTTATTGGCTGCGCAAAAATTCCGTTATCAAAAAGATACTTGCCAAACTCCATCGTTTTCTTCTCAGCTCCAATTATGATTGGAATTATTTGACTCTGTGAATCTATGTGATATCCTAGTGATTCCAAGCCATTTTTTACAAGTTTTATGTTCTTCCATAACTTGATTCTTTTTTGTTCCCTACTGGATGCCATATTATCTAGAGCAACCTGAACCAAAAAGCTTGGAAGTGCAGAAGTATAGATAAACGGCCTTGAAGAGTTTACTGCAAAATCAATTACTTCTTTTTTTGAGGCAGCATATCCACCAAATGCGCCAAGGCCTTTACTCAAACTGCTAATGTATACATCAATCTTGTTTGCAACTCCCATGTGTGCAGCAGAACCGCGGCCATCATGGCCTGCAACAAAGTCACCATGCGCATCGTCTAAAACCAGAACTGCATTATGTTTACTGCACATCTCTGTAATCTCACCCAACCTTGAAAAATCCCCATTCATGGAAAAGATGCCTTCGGTAATCACAAACTTGCGTCGACCTTTTCTTTTCAGTTTGTTTTCTAGATCATTCATGTTGTTGTGTTTGTATATTGATCTTTTTGCATGAGACAGCCTACACGAATCTATGATGCTTGCATGGTTGAGTTCATCGCTTAAAATCAAATCTCCTTTCTGTGGTAGAATTGAAATAATTCCAAGGTTTGCCATGTATCCAGTTGGAAAGACAAGTGATGCTTGTTGAGACTTGTGGGATGCAATCTTATGCTCAAGTTTTTTAAATAAATTGTCATTTCCTGCAATCAATCTTGAGCTTGATTGTAACTGGGTTTTGGAAAATTTTGTTGCTCCAAGTCCAAGATAATCATTTGATGATAAATTGACTAGTCTTTTTTTTCCTATTGTGATGTATGCTCCGGAGACTTTGCTATTGTGTAAACTGCGGTACAATTCTGCCTTTTTGATATCTCGCAGCCTAGTACGTATGAAACTGAATTTAGGCTTCAAGGCCTATCTTTGATATCATCGCAAAGTCTCTGTCAGGCGAGTTTCCGCCTATTGTGAGATATCCTCCTGTGATGATTCCGTTTGCCCCGCCTAAAAGTGCCTTTTCCTGTTCGCTTGAAAGATAAACCTCACGCCCTCCAGCAATCTTCAAAATGGTTTTTGGCATGAGAAATCTGAAAACAGCTATTGTGCGCAGAATCTCTTGAAGGGAAAGCCTTTGCTGTGTCTCAAGAGGTGTTCCTTTTTGCGGTACAAGTATGTTAATTGGGCATTCTTCAGGACTGAGTTTTGCTAAATCAAGTCCAAGCTCCAATCTCTGCATTCTAGTCTCACCCATTCCAATGATTCCACCGCAACACAGTTCTAGGCCAGTTTTTTTTACAATTAGATTTGTATCCATTCTTTCGTCGTATGTATGCGTACTGCATATCTTGGAAAAGAAACTTCTTGACGCCTCCAGGTTGTGGTTGTATCGTTTTACTTTGAGCTCTTTTAGTCGTAACGCCATGGATTCATCTATGAATCCAAGTGAACAATTTACCTCGATCCCTACTTTGTCATTGATCTCTTTGATTATCTCGCAGATCTGCTCAAAATCGTTTTGTGTAGGGCCGCGCCATGCGCAAACCAGGCAAAAGCTCTTGACTCCACTTTCTTTTGACATTTGTGCATTTTGCACAATTGTCTCTGCTGGTAATAGTTTGTAGGTGTCAATTCCGCTTTTATAGAATGCGGACTGGGAACAAAATGAACAATCTTCTTGACATTTTCCTTTTTTTGCATTGATTAAAGCTTCTACATCAACTAAATTGCCGCTAATCTTGCGAGTGATTTCATTTGCAGCATCGGACAAAAACTGTAATGATTCATCTGAGACACTGATGAGCTTTTCAGCTTCATCGCCTGTTATGTTATTTCCTGATAATACCTTGTCTTTACATAAAGTGATAAACTCTCGTTCATAACTCATGGTTTGTTTTTTTATCTACTCTATTAATTAATATTATTATGGTAAACCTCAAGAATCGTACAGGTTTACTAATGTACTGAACAAGGCTGTTTTGAAATTATTTTAATTTTTTTGTAACTTTTTTGATGATGTCTATGGTTCCATCTGTCAAAAACTCAAGTTCCTTCTGGGATATTGCAAGGGGAGGAACTAGCATTACTATGTTGCCTAGCGTCCTCAGATAGATCTTGTGCTTTTTGGCCTCATTGAAAATTCTCTGCTGCATGCGTTTTTCAGGCGTGATTGGGGATTTTTTGTCCTTGTCACTTACAATCTCTATTCCCATGAGCATTCCTTTATGTCTCACATCTCCAACTAGGTCAAGTTCTAAGATCTCATCGATACGTCTTTGCAGATAGGCAGCACTTTTCTTAATTTTTGAGATGATATTGTACTTCTTATATAGAGAAAGATTTGTGATTGCGGTTGCGCATGCCATTGGATTTCCAGTAAATGTATGTCCATGGAAAAAGTGTTTCATTTCCTGATTTTGACCCAAAAATGCATCATAGACTTTTTTGCTTGCCAATGTAGCTGCAAGCGGTAAATATCCTGCAGTTAGCATCTTGCCAAAGGAAACAATATCTGGAATACTTTTTTGGTTTTGATATTCTATCATGGAGCCGAGCCTGCCAAAACCTGTGGCAATCTCATCTAGTATGAATAAAACGCCATGTCTTTTGCATATTTTGCTTATCTTTCTTTGAAAACCGTCTGGATATATGGTGACCCCACCAGCTATCTGGGCTCCGCTTTCCATTACAAATGCTGCAACGTTATCATTTTGTGAAAATACCTTTTCAATTTTATCTAGGCAGTGTTGCTGAAACTCATCAAAAGTAAATCCAATTGGAACTCGGTATTTGTTTGGGGATGGTATTCTTGTTACAGAAAACAGAACAGGCTTGTATCGTGAAAAAAAGGCTGGAACATATCCTAAAGACATGGTTCCAATGGTATCTCCATGGTATCCATTTTCAAGTGTAACAAATTTTGTCTTCTTCTTTTCTCCTTTGTTGTACCAGTATTGCAACGCCATCTTTGCAGAAACCTCCATTGCCGTAGAGCCATCATCTGAATAGAACACCTTGTGCATGTTTGGTGCTAATTTTACAAGGCTTGATGCTAGCTCTTCAGCCCTGTCGTTTGTAAGATTGAAGAGTGAAGAATGCTGTAATTTCTTGGCCTGCATTGTCATTGTTCTTACTATCTCATTTTTAGAATGCCCCCATACATTACACCACATACTTGCAACTCCATCTAGGAATCTGTCGCCCTTTGAATTGTAAAGCCACATTCCTTTTCCCTTGATTATGACCTCAAAATCTCTCCATTCCTTCATCTGGGTATAAGGATGCCATACATGACTTTGCATACGTGAATCTCTAACCTAATTGCATAAAAATGGTCTATTATCTGAATCTGCGTTTAAAATGACAAAAATCTCGTGATTTTGTTCCTAATTTGAGACAATAACCTTTGATTTTTTAGTAATTGTATCGGTGTATGATTTTGTTAGTTGTACTTTCTTGACGTGATCTTAACTTCTGTTAATAACACAGTTGGGAATTTTCCCATGAATATTCAAATAACTTGCGCAAAGGCTCGTTCAAAGATTTAGAGTTTGACCACATTGCAAACACATTGTGAGATGGATGGGCAGCATTTCTTAAAAATAGCATTATCTCATCACTATCTTTTATTACAAAACATTGATTGTTGTTTTGCTCATCAGGTATGACTCTGATCTTCTTTTTGTCAAACTCGTTAAGAAAATCAGGCATTCTCAAAGCAGGAGAGATGATCACTCTTGCATCAATTATGGAATTAAACGCCATTTCAATAATTTCGGAATGGTAAAATCTTGAAATATCTTTTTCACTTCCAAATATGACTATTTGTTCTCTTGCAGTTCTCATCATCTCTTTTATCTTTGAGTAGATCTGTCCAGTTCCTTCCATTGTTTGTAATCTATCTTGTTTTGTCTCCGTTGTTTCTACTGCAAACGTGGGAACTTCTTTCCACATGTCTGTAACTTGTTTTTCTTGTCTTGCAAGAATGTCCAGATTTTCTTTTTCAGTGTTGATTAGAGTGGATATTGCCTGCTCTATTGGTAATGCGGTATATCTTGTTGGAGAAGAAAACTCTGCTGTTACAATTCCTTTATTTTGCAAAGTATTGAGTATGAAATAAGTCTCTGTCCTTGGCATGCCAAGAGATTTGACCACTTCGGGTGCAGTCTTTGCACCATATTTGCCCAGGTACACGTATACTTTGGACTGGTTTTGCGTGAGCCCAAATTTTACAAGCTCATTTTTTATCTTGTCTAACTTTATCTTGTATTCGTAAAGACTCGAGTCTTTGCCTGCTGCAAAAACCTCAATTTGAGATTCCGTATCTATCTGCTTCATTCCCAACCCGGATCGATCGTAATCCGTATTAAGATATTATAGATTTGGATGCAAATTGCGTCAAACGGCGTCACAATTCTATTGCGATTTGGATGAGGCGTTCCTCTCATGTTCTTGCAAAAAATCATGAAAATTGTCTCAAACCATGTTCTGAACTCTCATCCTACATTGCGTTGGGTTCTTAAATAACGCCTCCAATTGTTTTACGTGAAATCGTACTTTATTGCTGGGACTGATACGGGGGTCGGCAAGACTACAATAACTGCTGCAATCGCGGCATCTCTTAGAAAGCGCAACATCGATGTTGGAGTTATGAAACCGGTTGCAACCGGGCTTGCTCAAAAAACAGGATTCAAGTCACAAGACGTTGCCTTGCTGCATGATGCTGCCCAGGTAAATGACGACGAAAAAACCATAAACCCTGTATTTCTGCCCCTGCCCACATCACCATACGATGCTTCAAAAATTCTGAACATGAAAATTGATATGAGTATAGTATTTGAAAGATATCGATATCTTGTAAAATCTCATCAGATGGTGCTTGTAGAAGGAATTGGTGGGATAATGACTCCAATTACCAGAGACTTTTTTGTAGCAGATATGATAAAGCAGATGAATCTTGAAACAATTGTGGTAACGCGTTCAACTCTTGGCACCATAAACCATACCGTCCTGACAATCGAATTGTGTAAAAAGTATCAGATTCCAGTCAAGGGATTAATAATTAATTATTTTGATGAAAAAGGAGGGCCTGCAGAAAGAAACTCTCCGTCTACTTTGCACGAAGTCACAGGCTTGCCAATTCTTGGCATAATTCCTTTTGTAAAAGATTACCAGAAATTTGAAGTAATGGCAAATGTTGTGGAAAAAAACATGGACATGAATGTATTCATATCCTGAAAATCTTAAGTTTTGATTGTTTCTTACCTGATGAAAAGCTTATCAGATCGTTGATTATTTTTGCAAAGCTGAATTCCTTATCAAGTGT
>JAGWGB010000110.1 GCA_028867595.1 Nitrososphaerota archaeon
TTTGAATTATCAATTGAATCTGTCGTAATTTTTTAGGTCAAATCCAATTCAAGCCTAAACATTTAGTCTTCTCAATATAGGATCTCTTGCTAGCCATATAATTAACGCTATCAACGCACCAACAATCACGTCTTCAATTATGGGAAAAATTGATCTCTGTTTATTTGAAATGTTTGCAGGCGGCTGCACAATGACGACATGACCTGTCGGATTAGGATTTTGATATATGATAGTGTTGTAAGATACAGAAGAATCCATATCGCCTATTTTCTCAAGGCTTATGGTGACAGGACCGGGATTGTCAAATGCAAAGTATTTGTAGTCGCCTGCCTGAGAGGTAGTTCCAGAGATTCTTGTCAGTTCCTTTCCATCCTGTGATATGACGAACTGGTAATCTACCATTGGGACAAGCTCACTAGTCTTGTAGTTATAAAATTGAAAAATGAAGATAATCTTTTGGTCAGTCAGTATTCTGTGAGGTTCCCATGTCAAGTCTACCTCGTAACTTTTGTCAGCAGCATATGCTATCTTGGGAAACGTATTACTTTGCTGGTTTGTATTACCAGAATTTTCTTGTAGCTGCCCATAGAACTGTCCGTTTGCTAAAGGTACTGAAAGGATGGCAAGAAATACAATGACAGGTAACCACTTCATATGTTATTTGATGTGGTCAAGCTTT
>JAGWGB010000111.1 GCA_028867595.1 Nitrososphaerota archaeon
GACCATTTGTCAACCAGAAAAATAACGTGGCAAATGCCGGCTCGTGGGTCAGTGGCCTTCCAATCACCAACACCTATGTGATACTTGATGGAAACAATATTCATCTCATGCAATATGGTGGTGAGGAGATCAAAGATAGGGTAGATTGCCCTACAGGAAAATTATTCAACCTTTAGCTGCTGAATTCATTTAACAAATCTAACTCTTTTATGATTATAACCTTCAGTGGGTTCAGACATTGTATCATGATGGTACCACGGCATCCTAGATCCGAATCATGCGCAACTTCTAGCCACTTTTAAGATGAGGGTGTTAAACTAATTCACAAGATCTCTCTCCCAGTGTTTAAGATAGTATCTGAAATCTGAATCATAGCTTTTTGGTTAATTTTAGGGACGGGCAAAATCTCAACGCCCAACGTATACCCCACACGTGAAATTGGATCGAGTAAATTTGAACTTCGTTTAAGGTTGTACTGAAAAAATCAAATTACCATTTTCAGAGGCATGGATCTGAATCAGATTGGTTATCAATCCCATCTTCATCATCTTCTATCATCTCAAGTACTTTCTCAGGAGGAACTCTCCGTAGCTTTTCCTCAACTCATCTATGGTATTCCATCCACCAATCATTGCCACACGCCCATAGTTGTAATCCTTTTTTGAAAGTCAGTAATGC
>JAGWGB010000112.1 GCA_028867595.1 Nitrososphaerota archaeon
TTCCGCTTTTGACTCGTTTGGACTCTTTGGTGGAAGAACCATTTGTTGTCAAAAATCAAAACAGGCATTTATGAGTTGTTTTTCTTGTCGTTTTCGTTGTCTTCTGATGGATTGGTGCTAGATTCGTCGTATGAGTACAAGGAATCATCTCTCACATATGTTCCGTTGTCGCCAAATTTACTTGGATTGTCTTCTTTCTTTTTGTACCAAAACTTGAAGACCAGTGCAAGAGGCGTTCCAACAACTACAATGAACAAGGGCAATGTCCAATCAATTAACATGTGTTGATTCACACTCTAATATCATAAATATCTTGACTCTGTTACACACTAGGTTAAGATCACACTTAAACTGTAACAGAATCTGAAAATGCCTTTATTGCGCATAAAACAATCATGACCTGATGAAGTATTTTTGGTGGAGACTCTTAGATTATGCAACTGGAGTCTTTGTCGGCGGAGGAGTCGTGTTTCTTATTTCCAAGTTTATTTGCCACAAATGTCTTGGGTCATATACCACGATTTTGTTTCTTGCAGTATGGATTGGTTTTATGCTTTTAGTAAATTTTGTATTTCAAAGAGCAAAACCACAAAACATGTCAAAGGATAACTAGCACCTCATTGCGTTTGCAGTGTATTGCACTATATTCCCAGTCTTTATCATTTGTAGGC
>JAGWGB010000113.1 GCA_028867595.1 Nitrososphaerota archaeon
AAAATCTATAATTCATTTGAATTTCAAGAAGTGTTGCCTGTCCTAATGGAGTTAGCAGTATTGTTTTTGTTCCTGCTATTACTCCTTTAATCCATCTTATGCTGATTTCTTCTTTTGGATAAATGGCTAGTCTCTGAACACACCTAATGTTTGTGCCTAGCACTATTTCGCGAGTGGTTACATTTCCATCTCTTGAGAGATTTCGAATGGAGGTGATTCCCCTCCAAAAATTCGAGTCGTTATCAATATTTGATATGATGTCCCATACTCTTTCTTGTGACGTGTTAATCTGTAGCCTTACCTTGATTTCTACCACGGTATCTTTAGGTCAATTTGGCATAAATCTTGGTAAGTATACACTGCACTACACTGAATTTTTAGAACATTTGCCAAAATCAAATGCACGGTCTTCATTTTTCCAAAGGTGCAGATGATCAGCTGTTTGTTTCCAAAAATTGATTTTGTGTACCTATAAGGCAGATTAATTCAATTCCCAACATGGTTTCCGATTCTAGGTCTGGTCTTGCAGATATCATATACAATTCCAAAGAGACTGGCAAATCAATTGCCCAGAGTACAAGTTATGTCAAAGATGAACTAGATGAGCCAAAACATAAGATAGTGAACCCCCTCTTGTTTGCAAAAACAAGGAGGTCCTTGGAAACTTG
>JAGWGB010000114.1 GCA_028867595.1 Nitrososphaerota archaeon
GACAGCATGATTATACAATACCACTCAGCGACCATTGTGATTACAACGAACTTGTACAGCTTGTAAAACAGTGCAATCCAGAAAAAGTCTATACTGTGCACGGATTTGTAGAAGAGTTTGCGTCAGATTTGGTCAAAATGGGCTATGATGCACAACCCCTGACTGAAAATGTACTAGATGATTATTTTTGAATGCAAATCACAAAATTGCAAACTCCAATTAATTTATCTTTTCTTTATTGAAATATGGGGGGTTGTGAATTGAATTGTTTTTCGATCTCTCCAAAAGATTCTTCAGTATTGTGTTTATCTCCTGGAGGCGGGCATTTTTTACTGCAATCTCATCGAGTAATTTCTCTTTTACTTTGAGAACAAGTCTGTTTGTCTCAGAGACTACCTCGTTGATATCATAAGGTTTGTAAATTATGGCCGATGCATCAAGCTTTAACAGTTTTTTCCTAGTCTCTTCTGTTACATCAGCTGTTATCAATATGACAATGGCATCTGGCTGTATCTCTCTTATTTTTCCTAGAGTGTAAAATCCGTCGGGATTTTCCATCATGACATCCAAGAATACTACATCTGGCTCTAGTTTTTTGTAAATCATGACTGCCTCTGCTCCGTCGTATCCTTTTCCAAGCACGTTGATGCCTTTTATCTTC
>JAGWGB010000115.1 GCA_028867595.1 Nitrososphaerota archaeon
CATGGACAATTTGTAATTTGCGTTTTACGCCAAGCCGGCCCATGTTCGGATTGTCTATAACAAGTTACAAGGGAGTAGCCCGGATGCCTGTTTACATGTTCCGCCGAGGTGACGGAAACGAGGGTAACTTTCCCCGCTTCATGGTCGATCTGTCCACATCGGACAATCCGTATGACGCAATCCGCGCATTGCTTGCCAGCGAGTACATCGCAGGCAAGAGTGTGCGGCGTTGGATTATCGCGCATACGGAGGTGGACGGGGAAGCCGACTACGGCATTTCCGCTACCGTGCACGAGGGGCCGAAGGGCGAACAGGCTTTCGGCGCGGCGTGGGTAACGGCTGAATTGCAGCCTATGAAGCCGGAAGAGGTGGACTACGAAGCGCGCGAATGGAGCCGGAAGGTTTACACCTTGCGCGATATTCTCGATGCGCCGGCTTGGCGCATGTATCGCAAAGCGTTGCGAGCGTAAGCCATGATCTGCCGCACGCTTTCCAGGCTTTGTTACTGCGCTGGCGCCGGGCTTGTCCTGTACGGCCTGATCGCGCCAGTCCAAGCACTGCAAGCCAACCCGTTCGAGATGTTCGACGGCTTGGCTTGCATCATCGCTGGCGCGATGCTCGCCGCACTCAGCAAGGCGTCCTGACATGGCCTATACCC
>JAGWGB010000116.1 GCA_028867595.1 Nitrososphaerota archaeon
ATGTCAAATGATTTGCCGTTAAGTGTAAATCCACTGCCATATTTGTAATAGTAATCATTTCCAAGACTTGGAGGGTGGTATATTGAAACATTGTGTCCCCCTATTGCTAACGATATGGATACATATTCAAGCACCCTATTGTTAAGTTCATCTGCCATCCATAGGTTGCCTGATGAATCAAAAGTGGGGCCATTGAAAGCAATCGATTGTATGTTCAGTCCGGATTGAGATATTGCGGTTGCATTAGTAGCAAAGCCTGACTGGCCAATTACCAGGGATGCACTTTCTTCGTTTGTAAATCCAGAACCTTTGATATACTCTAGTATCCTGTTGCTCCCACCATCTGCAATCCAGAGGTTGCCTGACGAGTCAAATGTAATTCCTTGTGGCAAATATTCGCTGGCTGCAGTTGGAGGATTAGGAGCTGTATTGGTGGTAAAACCAGACTGGCCAATTACTAGGGACGCACTCTCTCCGCTTGTAAATGGAGTTGCATACTCTAGTACTCTTTGATTCGCAGCATCTGCAACCCAGAGGTTGCCTGACGAGTCAAATGTAATTCCTTCTGGTGCCCATTCACTGGCTGCAGTTGGAGGATTAGGAGCTGTCTTGGTGGTAAAACCAGACTGGCCAATTACTAGGGATGCACTCTCTCC
>JAGWGB010000117.1:0-398 GCA_028867595.1 Nitrososphaerota archaeon
GCAAGCATACAGAGTTCAGATAAAACCACAAACCAAAACGGGGTTGCCAGCGTATCTTTGATGTCAAATTCTACTGGCATCATTAGCCTTGATTCTACAATATCAGGCTCAGGATTCAACCCTATTAAGATCAAAGACATGATTAAGATAAATTCGACCCAAGTTGTAACAAACGGTACTAATGCTACATCTATTTCCACCCCATCCAATTTTAAGTCGTTCAAAATCAATGGAGTAGATCCTTTGCCTTTTGCAGTGATGGGAACAATAGCAGCTGGTGGGATTCTAATGAAGAAGAAGAACATCCATTTGTTAAAGAAAAACTTGACAAGTATAACTAATATTAAAAAATAGAATTAAAAATCAACTAGGAGTATTAACTATGACGCATAAAATAT
>JAGWGB010000117.1:408-653 GCA_028867595.1 Nitrososphaerota archaeon
ATCATTTCAAGTATTCATTAGGAAAATATGCTTCAGATAATCTCTACAAATAACAAGTTTCAACATATTTTGGTTGCGATTTAAAATGAAGATTGATTTTATGTTTAATTTAAAGAATAAATTGTATCCAAATGGAATTGTTAAGACATCTAGAGAGAAAATATTATTTCCATCTATTGATAACCAAAAGAATTTGCATCTAAATGAATGTACGATAGAAGACATCCTGCCACATTTATTAGTAT
>JAGWGB010000118.1 GCA_028867595.1 Nitrososphaerota archaeon
TGTAATGCGCGCAAAAATATATGCCGTTCCAAATCGTCACTTTTTCTCTTGTAAGCTTCATATGCCCGAGTACATTGTTGCTCTAGCGTTTCTATCAGCGGCGGCAGCAATCCATGCAGATCAAATTGGTTCCGCTCCTCAACAGTGAAAGCTGTTCCCTTATTCAACGCTGGCTCTAGCAACAAATCCCTCCCGGTCAATCCTTTTTCGATGACTAGATCATTTTGATCCTTAGTTGTTTTCAACGCATTTTTAGTTACAATCAGGTCCAAATATATCATTTCCAATCATCTAAAAACATCTTTAGGTATAGTAGAAGATGGGATCCGTATCCTACTCGAACTAAGTCCAGCTCCTTTTACATATACGCTTTATCTTGTTTGATTTTTCTAATGCATATGCCATCTAGTTTGTCTTCTAGTATCGAAAGCTGTCTTGCTTGATTGCATGTGGCAAGCAAGAGTTTCTTGTAAAGATTGGTTCCATTCTTTATCTTTACAACCCTCTAGTATGAAGAATTTTTACCTCATTGGAACTTTTTGTCTTTCAAATCTTTTTTGAATTCCTCTACACTTATTCCGGCTCTTGCAAGAATTTCTTCTAACGTTCCCTTGCCGATTTCAGAATGATGTAGTGGAACTGTAGCCTGTCTG
>JAGWGB010000119.1 GCA_028867595.1 Nitrososphaerota archaeon
TAGAAGTTATAACAAGGAATACGAGTGAATAAAATAAGAACAGTAATCATGTTGGTTCTGCTAACTTATAGAGACCTGTGACAAATAATAAATACAAAGATATTGATTGTACATTGAAATGTATACACCAACCTTCCTTCATGTGAGGATCGCTCAGCGTGAACATGCTGGAATCAACAATCTTCATTGGTCATTGATGACCATGTATAGTGGTGAATTAAGTTCTGCAATTTTGGCAGGACGGTGTGCAGTAGGTTTTGGCATACCAGAGGGCTTTCAGGTGAAGTGATGAAAAGGAATATGGAATACGTACAGCCGTTAATCCTTGGAATGGATGGAAGCAAGTTGATAATCGGGAGCAATAGGTCTTGATAATCGACAGAACCCAATTGTTGGACACAAACTCAACCATGGTTTCAAGTTATTCGCCATGTTTCCAGGAAACAAATTGCATACGATGTGGAAGACAATTGATTGATCCAGAGGGAATCAATGCACCTGAAACAGACTATGAGGTATGTCATTGTTGTGGATGTCTTTTCTGTCGTCCAGAATGCTGGAACGGTCACAAGGAAGAAACCCATCACAGAAACACTCTCTGAGGAAAAACGCCAACTTTTTTAATTAGTACCAGAATTACAAATGCATGA
>JAGWGB010000011.1 GCA_028867595.1 Nitrososphaerota archaeon
AGAATATTGCTATATTTCTCTACTAGGGTGTTTTTAACATCATGGGATAATTGCCAGCGATCATAAGGCATATGTGTATGATTCGGTATTTTCACTGTGAGATCTAGTATATCAGCCAATGGGATTAACCACCTATAATAAACGCATATAGGCTTTTCGAGACGGTAGGGATCGGGTTTGTTAGAAATAAAGCATTTGGTAAAAATTTGTACGTATACTTTTCGCTTTGATCAAGCGAAATGCTATTATAACAGAAAACGAAAATTTTCATACTTGAGCACTCACTACAAAATCACCTTTGAAGATGAGCCTAGGGGATATAAAACGTTATTTGAAAATAAGTTTCCGATTAGCTGTAATAGTGATGGCTCGTACATCATCTCGGATAAATGTCGCAAGGTTCTTGATTCTAACAAAATTAAGTACCATCTTCTGACAGAATAAAATCAGTTCCTAAACTAAACTTTACTGGCGTTTTGAATTAGGGTTATCCATTTGTTATTTCTCTTCTGCCCCAATCTGCTACTTCCGAAGGCGGTTTACCCTCTTACATGATTATACTATTTCATTTTATTTTATATTGATGCGTTATTGGGTTATTTTTTATTGTCAAATACAAAGCATGGATAGTCTTGTATGACAATTCATTGGACGGATCAAGTAATTCACGCCTAATTCCAAAATTTTCGATAACTTTCCACATGTCATCCAATGATATTTCCTGTACTTGCATGTTTGATAGTATTTCAATAAAGGTAGATACGTACGTGTATGTATCACAAACCTACACCCATAATCTCTCAATATCTCATGTTAAAGCAATACATGCACCATTCCACGAGTTGCACAATTTTTGAAGTCGTGTATCATACAATTTCACAGCATACGAATCAGATTATGAGATAATCAGAATCTATATGAGGCAAGTTGAAAATTAGCTTTCCATAACTGTGAAAAAATTTGCTATGTCTTTTTCGTAGACCAACTCATCCAAATGCAATTTTATCTCGTCTAGTATTGAGGCATAGTCATCCCCGTATACTTCTTTTAACACAGGTCTCAAATATTCAGGGTGATCATAACAATCATCAATCCCGCTATCATATAGCGCGTTAAGCCTGGCAACAAGTAGGTTGTACTTTGTATTTTGTCTTCTCATCAAGACCAGTTCCACACATGACACCAGAGCCATTTTGTGTTGATCAGATAGAGGACCCATTATCGGAACGGTACAGTGTTATTTTATAAAATTTTGTATCGTAGAATTTACAATTGAAGATATCAAGTTTTCAAAAATTAATGAAAAAAGTGTAATTCTAATTTTTAAAAAATTTCAAAATCATTTGAATCCATTTATTGCCATGGTGATAACAAATGATACTGCTGCACCTGCTGGTATTGTAATTATCCACGCCCATACAATTCTCTTGCCCACTCCCCATCTTACAGCAGATAATCGCCTTACAGCACCGACGCCCATAATGCCTCCAGAAATTGCATGTGTTGTACTTGCAGGGATACCAGCCCAAGCAAGAGTTGCAATAATTGTAGCGGCTCCAGTTTCTGCTGAAAAACCTTGGTAAGGTCTCAGATTAGTTATTTTCATTGCCATGGTCTTGACTATTCTCCAACCTCCAAAGAATGTCCCAAGACTCATAGCTGTAGCAGCCATCAGAATCACGTATGAAGGAATCGAGAATTTGGTGATAACGCCTTGTGTAAGTAAGATAAGTGCAATGATACCCATTGTCTTTTGCCCATCATTTGCTCCATGAGTCAATGAAAAGTATGCCGAAGAGACAAGCTGAAGCCTGCCAAAAATGGAATTGACCGTATGCGGTTTTACTTTGGCAAAAATTTTCATTACTAGCAATGCAACTAGAAATGCTATTGCCAATCCAGCTATTGGGGAAACTATGATTCCTGTTATTACTGTTTGAAGGCCTCCAAAAATAATTGCCTTAGTTCCAACGCCTGCCAAGCCTGCACCCAAAATGCCTCCAACCAATGCATGACTGCTCGAAGTCGGCAGCCCCAGAACCCATGTTATGACATCCCACGTTATTGCGCCAGCTAGTGCGCCTATGATTATGTTAAGTGTTACAAAGTCAGGATTTATGATGCCTTTTCCTATCGTAGTTGCCACAGCAACACCAAATAGGAAAGGGCCTGTGAAATTTGCAAAGGCTGCAATTCCTACAGCTGGAAGCGGTTTGAGTACTCTTGTTCCAACTATAGTTGCAATAGAGTTTGCAGCATCATGAAAACCATTTAGAAAATCAAAAACTAGTGCCGCTACTATGGCTCCTATCGCAAGCGCAATCATAACCTATCTATGTGTATTTTAGTACGACGTCTTCTATCGAGTCGGCAACATCAAGGCATCTATCAGAGGCCTCTTCCAAGGACTCGTAGATATCTTTCAGTTTTATAATGTTTATAACATCAGTTGTTTCCAATAGTGCCCCTACGGCTTTTCTGTATATGTCGTCTGCATTATGTTCTATAGTGCTAACTGCACGGCAGTGCTCAATTATTGACTTGTTTACCTTTAGTTTATTTAGACTGGTAATCATTAGGTTGATCTCTTTTGTTGCATTTTGGAGCTCCTTTGCCAAGTCCAACATGTATGGAGGCGGAGATTTTATCTTGAAATTTACTATTCTGCCAGATATGCCTTCGATATAGTCTATAATATCATCCGTTTTCGAGGCTATACGGGAAATGTCTTCCCGGTCAAGAGGAGTGATGAATGTTTTGTTTAGCTCCTCAAAGACAGAGTGGGTCAACCCGTCAGCTTCTCGCTCTATCTTTTTTATCTTAGAATGGTTTTCCTCTAGTTTTTCAAAGTTTTCAAATATCCCTACCAATAACTGGGATGCTTCTTCTGCCTTGCAGGCAAGATCATTTAATAGCGATAGAATCTCTTTTTCGTTTGATTTTATCCATGTCATCCATTGAGTCATGTAGCTACTCTAAAGTTTCATAGTTAAATGTCTGATGTATATAGGACACATGATCTATATAGTTACAAGAATTTGCTGCGATCAGGCAATTTTCAAAAGGCAAATTTACTTGAATCCCATATGCCAAGTGTATGACGTTATCAGTAAAAGATCTCAAAGTGCAATACAAATCAAGAGATAGAACAGTTCGTGCTGTTGATGGAGTGTCATTTCTTCTTGAAAATAATGAATCAATTGGCATAGTAGGCGAGAGTGCCTGTGGAAAAAGTACGCTTGGGCTTGCAATCATAAGATCGGCATCAGGCGGAGAGATTGTTTCAGGCGACATATTGTTAGATGATACATCCATGCTAAAGATGTCAGAAGATGAATTTGCCAAGACCATCCTGTGGAAAAAGATATCCATGGTCTTTCAGGGTGCAATGAACTCGCTTGACCCCGTATTTTCCATAAAGGAGCAGTTTGAAGAAGTCCTAAAAAATCACCGCCATGAGGGAGACCGTATCAAAATAATAAACGAGGCAATAGATGCAGTAGGCTTGTCGCCATCAATACTGGGCAAATTTCCTCATGAATTGAGCGGAGGCATGAAGCAAAGAGTAGTGATTGCCATGGCATTACTTTTGAAACCAAGGCTTGTCATTGCAGATGAGCCAACTACTGCACTTGACGTGCTAGTCCAGGCTCAGATTCTTGGCCTACTTAAGAAATTAAAAAAAGGCGGAATGTCTTTTGTATTAATCTCACACGATCTTGGCATAATATCGGAAATAGCAGACAAGGTTGGGATAATGTATGCTGGAAAAATAGTAGAATTTGGAACTTTGCAAGAAGTTTATTCAGCACCAAAACACCCCTACACACAAGCATTACTCAAATCAATGCCAAAAATCAAGGGTGAACAGGATTTGATATCGTTGAAAGGAAATCCGCCTAGCTTGATTACACCGCCAAAAGGATGCAGGTTTTATGATAGATGCGTGCATGCAAAAGAAAAATGTAGAGAAGAACCACCTGTTATCAAAACAGAAACAGGATATGTATCATGTTGGCTCTATGAAGAGACAAAATAAAAATTAAAAAAATTTTAATCTAGTGAGAATAGAGTGTCTGATTCAAACCCGCACCGTTATAGTATGCGTTGTATGTGTTGATTGCATTTTGCAGTGCCATTTCAGTTCCAACTTCTATCTGAGTATTTCTGTCAGTGAGAGAATTCATACCGGGTCCTACAATTGCTTCATTTGTGGTTGAGCTTGTAAGTCCAGCATAGTTAGTTGATTGTGTTGCTGCAAGCTTCTTAGCATGAATCTCTTGGAATATCTGAATTGCTTTGTTTAATGCATTTGCTTGTGCAGCATCTAGTTGACGACCAACAGTATTTTCATTTGTTGTAGCGCCTGGCTGCAGATTCACGTATGCAGTATCAATCTTTGTAAGTGTGTTTACAAGTGCAGTTGCTTGTGCCTCCATTGAGTTCCAAGTATCTTCTAATTGAGCCTGTCTATCAGGGGATTGTTCATTTGTGGTGCCCTGGCTCTGAAGAGTAGTGTATGCTGCATCTATTTTGGATAATTCAGAGACAATTGCTTCAGACTCGTTCAATGATTGGTCTCTTGCTTGAGCAATGAGAGCGTTTCTATCGCGTCCCTGCTCATCAGTTGTTGTACTGTTGAGGCCAAGATATCCAGTAGCCTGCAAAGAAACAAGCTGTCTGATGTGAATCTTGTCAAACTCAGATAAGGCATTTTGCATAGATGTTTGGGAAGCCGTTGTCAAGTCACGTCCTTTTGTATTCTCGTCAGTTGTAATAGAAGTCAAGCCAGACCAGTTTCTCTCTGATGCGTTGTATACGTCGTTAAACATGTACTTGTCAGAGTAAACCATCGAAGCTCGTTGGTCAGCAACCCATTGTCGGTGTTCGATATCAGACCATTGATCGTCTGCAAACACTTTGTTTAGATATACTGAACTTCCACTTAGAACTAAACCGGTAATCATTACCGCTGCTAGGAGTTTAACGTTCACGTTTGAGTATCATATATCATAGCCTTTAAAACTTTGCGATACTGAGATTTTGACCAAGTGATCGCCTAATAGCCTAGATATTGACTAGAAAACTGAATTGATCCTTCACTGACAATTGGGCCTTTTATCACAGTTTTCTTGATATACTTGACAGATAAGTATTGGCAGTGGAAGAGATCCTTTCTGTAAAGAATCTGGCGAAGTACTTTGCAAAGGGGGGATTCCTGCGACAAAGGGAAGTAGTACGAGCTGTTGACGACATCTCCTTTTCAATTAAAAAAGGCCAGACCCTGGTGCTTGCAGGCGAATCAGGTTCTGGCAAGACAACCATAGCCCGTCTGATATTGAGGGCCATAGAGCCAGACTCGGGCGAGATAGTTTTTGATAATGCAAAAATAAGCAATGATGCATCAAGTTTGAGAAAGATAAGAAAGGACTGTCAAATGATACATCAAGATCCTTATGCATCTATTGATCCAAGAATGAAAGTTTTTGACATAGTCAAAGAGCCACTGGATATACACAATCTTGGAAAACCAGACGAGCGAAAAAAAATGGTTTTTGATGCATTAAGAGATGTGAAACTAGATCCTGATGAGGTGATTTCAAAATACCCGCACATGCTATCAGGAGGCCAGAGACAGCGCGTGGTAATTGCAAGAGCTATTTCGACCAAACCCAAGATGGTCATAGCGGATGAACCAGTCTCGATGCTTGATGTCTCAGTCAGAGTTGGGATTTTAGAGTTGATAAAAGAATTACAAGACAAGCACGGCATATCATTTCTTTACATAACACATGATCTTTCTACTGCAAGGTATGTCGGGCATGTGATTGCCATATTATATCTTGGAAAAATAGTAGAATTTGGAAATATCGATGATGTGTTATCACAACCAATGCACCCTTACACACAAGCATTGATTGATTCAATTTCTGAGCCTGATCCAAATAATTTACACAGTGAGAGAAAAATTCGTGTTAACAATCCTTTGGATATTGATGCATATCAGGGATGCAGATTCAGAGCAAGGTGTCCCTACGCCATTGAAAAATGCAAACAAGAGCCACACCTTGAATTGGTTGGGAATCAAAGAACTGTTGCTTGTTTTGTAAAGATAAACTAGTTTGCAACCTGTTGTACGTTAGAGAGTTTATGTGATACAACATGTGATACACCATTTCGTGGAAACACGCCGTAGATCAAGGTGGCTTTTTGCACTACAGAGTCTTTCAGTGATACCATTATGATCTGACTTCCTCCTGCTCGGTCTTCAAGTATTCTGGATAACCGTTCAGTGTTCAATGCATCTAAGTGAGCATCAACTTCATCAAGAAGATAGAATGGCGATGGCTTGAGTTTTTGAAGAGCAAGTAAGAATGTAATTGCTGCAAGAGTCTTTTCGCCTCCACTAATTGAGGTAGATTCTCTTTTGGGCTTGTTTGGAAATTGTACCAAGTATGAAATGCCTGAAGAAAATATATCATCCTCGTTTTGGATTTCAAGCCAAGCATTTCCTCCTGTCATCTTGTTGAATATCTCGCGTATGTCCTTGTCCACTTTGTCATACGATTCCAAAAATGTTTGTCTTTTGTCTTTATCTATTTCTTCAATAAATTTGACAATAGAGTTTCTTTCAGATTCAAGTTCATTCTTTCTGGTAGACATTGAACGATATCCATTTGAAACTTCGATGTATGTTTCAGGAGCTCGTGTGTTAAGAGAGCCAGACATTTGTTTCTTTTCTGCTTCAAGTTCTGCAAGAACTGGATCAACATCAAATGATTCAAGTAGGATGTCATATCCATATGAGAGAAGTGTTTTACGAATCTTCTCTTCGCTTTCAGAAAGATCCTTTAGGTCTCGTAAAATAGAGTCAGATTGTCTTTCCAATGCATTGATTTCTTTTGTTAGTGTTCTTTCGGATTCGTATTGATTCTTTAATTTTGCATCATATTCTTTGAGTGTAGATACTGAAGTTCCGGATGTCGATATCAATTGCTGTTCTTTCTCTCTCAATAAAACTAGTGAAGCGTCAAGAACCTCTTTTTCCTTTAACAGCGCTCTTGATTGTACCTCAAGATCGTGCTTTTCATGATTCAAAGAGGATTGCTCTTCAGACAGTCTACGCATGTTTGCCTTGTGAGAGTTTTCTTCATTAGCAAGCTCGGTAAGCTTTGCTGTCAGTTCACGAAATTCGGTTGAAATGGTACTTTGGGCACTCAATAAGGAAGAGCGTTTTTCGTTCAGAGAGGATATCATACTGGCTATTCTTGCTTGTTCTTCTTCGGCATAGTTTTCTTTGGTTAGGGATATTCGCTCCTCCAATGACGCAATGTAAGATTCTGTCTTGGACAGTTCAATTGCTATAGTTTCGTCTCTACGTTTGAGCTGAGTTATCCTAGAAGAAATTTGGTCAAGGGATACAGATATGCCCTTTAACTTGGTTTTGACGTCTGTAAGGCTCAAGTCTACATTGGCAAGTCCTGTTTCAGAGGCATTGTATCTGCTTTCCAAGTTTCTTGTTATTCTTTCAATTTTTCTTATCTGTCCTTTTTTGTTTTGAATGAATTTCTTTAACAGTTCAAGGGATTGGACTAGACCATCTACCGAAGTGCTAAGAAGTATTATCTTTGTAAGATTTGATATTTTGGAGTTGATATCTACAATGACTGCATTTGCGTCTGCTTCAAAGAACTGTCCATCAATTGTGACTGCTTTATACCCTTTTTTAGATAGTGCGTATGCAGCTTCCTTTGAATTTGTTAAACTGATATTTCCAAAGATAAAGTTCTTGAGTGGTAATAGTTTTTCATCACATTTTACAAAATCAGAAAGAATTCCAAGTACGCCTTCCTCTTGCTTGATTGTCATTTTGGAGTTTGTTATAGCATCAAGAGGAATAATTCTGATTTTTGGAAGCTTCTTTTGTTGAGCAAACTCTGCAATTCCAAGTAGTGTTGCAAAATCATTTACTACTAATGCCTTTAGCCAGTCGGAGCCAACGGATAAGATCGCTCTCTCATATTGTTTATCCCATGACAGCAATTCATAAACGAGTCCTTGTATTCCCAATCTCTTTGAGTCCTCCTTAAGTTTTGCAATAGAGTAATCCTCATGCATTACTTCTTTTACAACTTTAATTTTTGCTTCATATTGTGCAGCAGCCTTGCTTGCCTTTTCAAAAATTAGTGTGGTTTCCTCAACATCTTTTTCTGCCTTGGTGCGTTTATCACGCAAATCTGAAAGCCTAGACTTTAGTTCTCCAATGGCTGATTCATGGCCTGCCATAACTTGTCTGAGTTTTTGTTCGAGGTTGACTAGTTTGTTTTTTTCATCAGTCAGGGCAGTTGCTTTAGATGAGTTTTGATCAACTTTGTTTTGTATATCTAATTTTTCTTGTTCAAGTTTTGAGCTTGAAAGTTTTGCATCGTTTAGTGTACTGGTAAGGTTTCTTACCTTTTCATCTACCTTTATTTTGTTACTTGTAACTTGAGATTGCTGCCTTAATGTTTGATTGATTTCAGAATCAACTTGTGCAAGTTCTGCATTTGTATTCTTTTTTGAATCATTGATTGCATTAACTGAATTCTTTAATTCCATAATCTGAGATTCCAAGGCAGAACGTTTCTCATGTAAACCTGAAAGTTCTGACTGAATCTCTGGCAGCCTAGACTCTATTTGCCCTATTCTTCTTGTACCCGTAGCTAGTTTGCTATTGGCTCCCTCAGACTGATGCATTGCAGTAGAAAGTTCAGAATCTATCGAAGCTTTGGCTACATTGTATGCGTTAACTTCTTCCATGAATTTTTGTTTCTCTTCTTCGAGTTTCTTTATCTCATCTCTTATCTGACTGCGCTGCTCATCGAATTTCTTGTATTCTGACTGGATTGCAGTAAGATTTCTGTCCTTTGAGACTTTTTGAGTCTCGATATCTCGTAGTTTATTTGAAGATTGGATAGCATAGAGCCTCTTCAGTTCACGGTCTAGAAAATCATACCGGAGTTGATTATTTCGTTCGGCTTCTAGTTCATCAATGCGTTTCTTTATCTCATCCATTCTGGCAAGCGCTATCTCAAGTCGCCTGTCTGCTTCATCTAGTTGCTTTAGTGCTTCCGTTTTTTTCTCGTCAAAATAGGCAAGGCCAATAATGTCCTCAATTATTCTTCGTCTCTCTTCAGAGTTGAACTCGGAGATTCTGGTGATTGTTCCTTGTTGTACAATATTCAGTTTATGGATACCACAGTTTGCTACTTCTAAGAGATCCAGAATGTGATTTCTCAGTACCTTTTTTTGGTTCAAATAATAGATGTTTTCTCCAGATTCATCCATCTCTCTAGTTATTGTTACTGTGCTGGAATCAACAGGGATCTTTCTGTCAGTATTGTCAAAGTGGCAGCTTACTCGTGCTATTTTTGCACCGTGGTTAGCGCCATCTACATCATGTAATAAAGAACGCAGTTTGTCCACTCTCATAACTTTGGGCGAGTTTTCACCCAAAGCAAATGAGATCGCATCAAGAATGTTACTTTTACCAGAACCGTTAGCGCCAGAGATCGCAATAAGGCCAGTTTCAAAGTTTACTACAGTGTTTTTGTATCCAAACGACTTGAAGCCAAAGATCTCCAGCTTGCGTATGTGTACCAATAAAATCGATGGTTACACATGTGAAATAACCAATTATTGACAAGTTTCGTTGACCAGGCTAACAACAATTACAATGTGTTGTTATTGCTCGCGTTTGCCTTCTACAAACTCTGAGAATGCCTTCTTTGCCTCAGTATATGGCATCTGTATTGGCGGGTGTTTGAAGCAGTAAGACGAGATGCTAGTCATTGGGCCGTATAGCTTTCTATCTAGAGCAATTTTCAGCCCACGTATTGCATCAATCATGATACCAGCGCTATTGTAGGCATCAATCACTTTGAGTTTCAGATCAAGTTTGATCGGTATCTTGCCAAAGTACTTTCCTTCTATGTTGATATAACAGATCTTCTCATTATCAATAAAGTCGACATAGTCACTTGGACCTATTCTCATAGGAATGTCATAGTCTGCCATGGCCTTTACTGCACTTGTCTTGCTTATTCTCTTATCCTCAAGTCTCTCTTCATCTAGCATGTTGTAAAAGTCCATATCGCCTCCAATGTTGAGTTGGTACGTACCATCTATGAGCACTCCTCTATCAACAAAGAGTTTGACCAATGTCTTGTGAACTACAGTGGCTCCAAGTTGGCTCATTACATCATCTCCGGCAAGAGGAATCTTCTTGTCAGCATACATCTGCTGCCATTTTGGCTCTGATGCTATGAATACAGGAATAGCATTAAGGAAACCAATTCCTGCCTCAAGCGCTTGGCTTGCGTAATATCTTACTGCCTCTGTGCTTCCAACAGGCAGATAATTGACAAGCATTTCGGCGCCAGTATCTTGAAGTATCTTTTTGACATTTACTTCCGGTTCGTTTGAAGGGGTGACTATTCTACTCAAATGCCTACCCAATCCATCCTTTGTAGGTCCACGTTGAACCATTATTCCGGTACGCGGTACGTCAGCTACTGTGATAGTATTATTTGGTCTAGCATATATCGCCTCTGAAATATCTTTTCCAACTTTGGTATCTGCGACATCAAATGCTGCCACTACCTCGATGTCTTTTGGCTCATATCCTCCCAAATTGTATGCAGTAAGTCCCACAGTATCATGAGGATTATCAGTATAGTATTTTGCACCCTGAATTAGCGCAGACGCACAATTGCCCACACCTGCAATAGCAATCTTGATCTTCTTTCCCAACTTATTCGATAGTACAAAATTACACCTACATATTAATTGTGATTTGCCAGATAGATGACTATTTGTATTGGTAAGGCCTCAAAACTCAAATAGTGTAAATGTTTTTTTGATAAATCTCTTTGAAGCCTAGTTTAAAATAGAAATCAAGCAAATGATCTCTGCCGTATGTTTCAAGCATTAGAAATTCCAAGTTGCGTAACTTTGTTTGGTTTAGTGCAAATTCAACCAATGATGCGGCAAATCCCTTCTTTCGCATATTTGGCACAGTTCCAAGGCAATAAAGGCCTAGCATAGAATTGCTTTCATACAATGCCACACATGAGCTATATGATTTATCGATGTAGTATTCTATTGAATTGGATGATTTTTTCACTATCGCATCTACTGAAGCAAGCCAGACATGACAATCATATGCACTACAGAATATTTCAGACCAAAGCAATGATTCATCATGTGAGATTTTACGGGCTTGGGTTGCAGTTACTGATTCTGGGATCTTTGTCAGAACGTGTTGTGTGTCATAGAACTTGAAATTTTGTTTCAGTTTTTTTTCAAATTCGGGATTGTTTAAGATATAGATGTATGGTCTGGTATGATGCTTCTCAAAAACGCATAGAGATTCGTCTAGTGTTTTATCATCAAGACATGTTAATTTTGTGAGTTTGTTGAAAAAAATATCATCAGGTAGATTTTGATTGTAAAACAGTGTTCCACACTTGAGGTCAAGCGAATTACTCCAAAAACCTGTAAAGGCAAGATCAACTGCTTCGGATCTTGAAACTAGATCTTGATTCCAAGCACTCGACATATTCTTTCAAAATCTTGGGAACTAATGCTATTTCCTGAAATTATCTTAGAGCATATGTTTTCAAATATTTCAAGTGCCCTAGGGGAATTTAGATCATCGTCTAATGCAGCAAGAAAGTTTTCTACCAGTTTGAAAATTTCTCCATCAGTTTTTTCAGTTGTTTTCAAATCAGCCACACGTATCTTTTCCATAAGCAATTTTTTTTCAGCAATTTGCTTTTCGTCAAAATTCATGTCTTCACGATAATGTTTTGAGAATAAGTAGAGTCTCAATAAATTTTGCCCATATTTTTTTACCAATTCTTGCGACCACATCACATTTCCGAGAGATTTGGACATTTTTTCGCCACCTGACAGAACAAGCCCCACATGCATCCATACTTTAACGGGGTTTTTGGATCCTGAAAGCAGTTCATATTGCGCAAGATGAGATTCATGATGAGGATACAAAAGTTCTCTTGCGCCTCCATGTATATCATAGCTTGTTCCAAAATTTTCTAGTGCCACAGTAGTATCCTGCATATGCCACCATGGTATTCCCTCTCCAAACTTGCTTGGCCATGTAAAATCAAAGTTTTCCGAGCAATTCCACAGCATTATGTCCTCTTGTCTTTTCTTGTTAGGTCCAATATCCAACCTATGAAGCTGTAGTTGGTCATGCGATTGCTTGGATAATACTCCATATGTTTTGACTTTGGATGTATCAAGATAGACATTACCGTTTGCATAGTATGCTACGTTGTCATCCAGAAGTTTTGATATGTGATTTTCTATATAATGTACATAATCTGAGACGTATGCAAGCCTGTTAACACTTTTGACATTAAGCATTACAAGGTCTTCGGCAAATTTGTTGGCATAAAACATGGCAATAGTGTGATAGTTTTGTGATTCAGATTTTGCTTTATTGAAAACATTTTGGTTTATGTCGGTCATATTCACCAGGACATCAGTATCGTAACCTCTTTCATTCAAATGCCTACACAAAAGATCATATGTTAGAAAAATTCTTGCGTGTCCCACATGAGTAAAATCATACACTGTTGGCCCGCAGATGAATATTTTTATCGTTTTTTCGGTTGGTTCAAAATTATCTTTGTTTGAAGAAAAAGAATTGAATAGTGTGATCATGACACGTTTTATCTTCCGCCTTGAGATATTATAGGTGTCAGTGTCACAGTAGAACGAACTTTAGGAATTCTTCTTATCTTGTGTGTCACTATATCTTCCAAAGTAGCACTAGAGTTGGCCTGAACCTTGACGAAGATGTCATATATTCCGTATGTGCCTCGTACTTCTTTTACTTCGGGAATTTTGGCTAGCTCATTTATGATTTCTATTTCTGAGCCTAGATCACAATTTATGAGAATGTATAATGCATCCATACTTTATCAATTAAATTTATCACATAAAACGATATCCATGATTTAAAAGGATGTACATAGTACAACATGATATGAACAACGATATCGTTGTTAGAGAGATCAAGCCAGTTAACATAGAAGGAGGGTTTGTCATAGATGGATTTCCTTATGCCGGTTTGGCAAATGCAATAGCAACAGAATCCATGATAAATACGACATCTCAATTTGAGTTAGCAGGAGTTCTTGATTCAGAACTTTTCCCACCAATTAGCATCATAAGAGATGAGGTACCAGGATTTCCTGCAAGGATATTTGCCAATGAAGAATTAAAAGTTGCAATATTTTCATCCTATCTTACTCCTCACGAATCTCTTCATCGCGAAGTTGCAAGAACCATGTTGAAATGGGCAAGTGAGCACAAATGCTCACTTGTAGTAAGCAGCTCTGCAGTAAAAACAGAGGAGAAGCCCATGGTGATAGGGGTGGCAAGCACTGCAGAAGCAAAAAAACGACTAACAGATGCACAAATTCCAGTGCTCAAAAATGGCACTGTACCTGGAATACCTGGAATTTTATTAAATGAAGGAGCAATGGCAAAAATCAATGTCATAGTTCTATTATACAAAGGCCAAGAAAATGGACCTGATTTTAGAGCAGGTGCAGAAATTTGTATGGCAATGTCAAAACTTGTTCCAGGTGCATCTTGTGATTTCAAAACCTTGATTGGTGAAGCCGAGAGCATTGAACAACATATGAAGCAGGCAGAAGAAGAAGCAGGACCTCTGCGAGATGCAATATACGGATGAGCTATCAAGAACGAGAAATCTCAAGAGAGAACCTTGAAAAATACCTCAAAGTTCTAGATTCTGACGAAGGAATAAGAATAGAGAATAAAGACGAGTTTGTTTTTATCAATAGAACTTCCAAGAGATATTGTATTGACATATCAAGAAATAATCATGATGAATTTTTTTACATGAGCGATGTACATGACGTTCTAGATTTTTTAGCAGACAGGATAAAGAATTCAAGAATTTTCTCATATTAGAATCAGCAACATGAGATGACATCAATACTAGAATTTGCGGCAACAGTCATCATAATATCAGTATCAGGAGTAATGTCTCCAGGACCGCTGTTTGCTGCAAATGTAGCGTACGGTATAAGATCAGGCTGGAAATCCGGAATCAAGATGGCATATGGACACACATTAGTTGAACTGCCACTTGTCATATTGCTTGGAGTAGGTGCCATATCTCTTGGCATACTGCCTCACTTTAGAGAATACATATCCGTACTTGGAGCCATCAGCCTCTTTGCTTTTGCCGGACTGCAAATAAGAACAACATTCAAAGATTCTTTTTCGCAATCATCACCAAAGTATGGCCCATTTGTCATGGGAGTTCTTTTGAGTGCATTAAATCCATTTTTCTTGATTTGGTGGTTCACCATAGGCTTCAAGTTGATTTCCGATGCGTTGGTGTTGTATTCATTTATAGGAATTGGAATAATGTTTGGGTTTCACATATGGATGGATTACGCATGGCTTGGAACAGTTGGGTTTTTGTCAAAACGCGGAAAGAATATTCTTTCGGCAAAAAACTATAAAATTTTCATGATTACACTTAGTGGAATTTTGATATATTTTGGCGCAAACTTTTTGATTGAGACGATGCGCTAGCCACAGTCAAGTATTTCCAAATCTCCTTTGCATTCATTGTCAAATTGAGATATCTTTTCATTTAGTTGGGCACAAAATTCAGGATCTTTTGTTTGATCGTATTTTTTGACATCACTTGCAATCTCAAGCTGTCTTATTTGACATGTGTTAACAACCCCCACACCATACAAAACAACGATCGAAGATACACCAACAGCAACTATAATGAGAGCATAAAACAGAGACTTGCTAGGCATCTTCAGGTTTAGAGACATCAACTTCTATAGTTGATACGTTTCTTTCTCTTCCATCTTTTGACTCCATTCTTTCTGAAAAGATCCTCACGCCACTAACTTTGTAGCCTACGGCATTCATCCTCTTAACTATCATTTGAGATACGTCTACTGCTGCCGTTATACTCTTACCTCGTGCTTTTATTGTCACAGTCGGTTCGTTTGCGAGCAGTGTCAATGTAGCGTTTACGTATGTAAGAATTGGTTTTTTACCAATAAAGACAATATTTGGCGGTCTTGCCACGAACAAGCTCTTTATGTGTTTTATTTAATGGTTAAGATTCTTTTTTTCTATGTATTTCTCAAGAACTTTCTCAATATCATCTGACTGAGCTTGTTTTACTTCGTCAACAATTTCTTTTTCTTCTATTTCATAGCAATTTAGGAGGTCATTTTTGTCCTTGAAAAAAAGCATTACTTTCTCTTGATAGATGCAATAGTACAGCTTGTCAACCTCCATTTTTTCTGTCTGAAGTTTAATCCCTTCCTTTTCTATTAGAACTGGATAGTCCACCATCTTCATTGGTAAGTACAGTATTTAGATGTAATTTGGAAAATTTTCAAAAGTGATTTCACACCAAATAACATAATAAGTAAAGTAATGCAATAGGGATCTCGTGCAGCATAGGGTAATTTTTCATATCGATTTTGATTACTTTTATGCACAATGTGAAGAATTGAGAAATCCAGAATTGAAGACAAAACCAGTGATTGTATGTGTGTTCTCAGACAGGGGCGGCGATAGCGGGGCCGTCGCAACTGCAAATTATCAAGCAAGAAAATACGGAGTAAAATCAGGCATGCCAATAAAATTTGCAAAAAGAAAGATGGAAGAATTATCAGATGTAGTATTTTTGCCCACTGACTTTGACTATTATTCAGAAATTTCTGAATCTGCAATGAGCATCATTAGGACATATGCAGATATTTTTGAATATGTGGGAAGAGATGAAGCGTATCTTGATGTCACAAAAAGAACTGAGGAAGACTTTACAAGGGCATCGCATCTGGCTCAACAATTAAAAAATGCACTACGTCAAAGCATCAAGCTTTCATCAACTATTGGAGTATCATCAAATAAGCTGGTCTCAAAGATTGCTACTGATTTTAAAAAGCCAGATGGCCTTACAGTAGTAGAACCAGATAAGATAGAATCATTTCTTGATCCATTACCAATCAAGGTCATACCAGGAATTGGTAAAAAATCTGAAGAAAAATTTCATGAGTTGAGCCTTGAAACCATATTAGACCTAAAAAAACTAGATGTGTTTACACTCAACGGTCTATTTGGTCGAAAAACAGGAACTTACATCTACAATGCGGCAAGAGGAATTGACGAGTCGCCAGTATCACCCAGAGGAGATCCAATACAATACAGCAGAATAATTACACTAAAACAAGACACAAAGGATTTTGAGTCATTATCAAAAGACCTCGAACAGATATGTGAAGACATACAGAATGCAATAGTAAAAGACAATCTTGTATTCAAATCAGTAGGAATCCAGTTTGTACAAGAAGACCTCTCAAACAGAACAAAATCCAGAATGTTAAAGAATCCAACTTCTAGTCTTGATGAATTAAAAAAAACAGCGCTTCAATTACTTAAAGAATCATTGGTGGACCAAAGGCTGCTGATAAGAAGACTAGGGGTCAAAGTTTCTGACTTTTCAGAAGTATCTGGGCAAGCAGACATTACAAATTTCTTCTAAGATAGTATGCCCACATGTGTTGCAAGTCTTTTGTGTTCATCAGATGAAATCCATTCAACCTGCAAATAATCCATTATTTTTTCATCTTCCATTCCTAATCTTTTTGCTTCTTCAACGGCAACAATATAGGCCTCAATTTCAGTTGGCCTATCCACATAAGAATATGATTCATCGTATAGGTCAAGCCCTTGTCTTTGTTGCTTTACATGTACGAGTTCGTGCACTATATCCAGATACAGTGTAACGCTATCAGAATTTTTCAGATGATTTAATGCCACTACAATTATCGCATCATCGTTTTTCACATGCATGTAATGAGTATTCGTGTCTACTACCACCTTGGTCTTGAAAAAGACATCATCTAGTTCATTGTCTGAACCGAAAACTTTCTGTAAAACTTCAACCTGCTTTAGTCCTACAAAAATATCTTCAATATCATATATTCCAGGATCTACGTTTCTATTGATTTTTATCGTATTCATGTTTTGCAACTTCAACCTCATTTTTTTTTAATCTCTTTGTTTCAACATATGTTACAATGAGTAAAAAGACAAAGAGCCATGGAAGAAACATTATCTCTCCTGCAATACCGTGGAATGATTGAAATTCGTTAACGTTAGTAGACACCTTGAGTACAAACAAGGATAGAGAAAGTATTCGAATTACATTTACACCTATTGTTCCAACTACTCCAAGAACAAAATAAGCTGCCTTTCTGTTTCTTTGGATATTCATCTTGAGCAAAAACGCCATCATAACAAGAGAGTATATGATTATGCTGTGAACCCCAGCAGAGGGCCAAAAGACTTGAAGTGCAAATGGGCCATGGTCTCCACTTAAGAACATGATGTTGCCGTGTGCGCTAGCAATACCAAAGTGGAAGGTTGTTATCAGAAAGACATCAAGACGCACAAGATATGGAACTACATACTGCAACGGACCAAGGGAATCATATGGGAAAAATGCGTCAAGCGATAAAATGATTGCAGTACCTGCAGCGTAGATCGGTCCTGCCGGTGAAATTCGTATCCATCTTTTGCCAAACAATACAGTTAGAGATATCATGAAAAACGCTGCAATGACAATAAAGTCCCACATCCAAGTCCACGAGTCTACCAGCAAAACATGGTATTGCGGCGCGACTGAGACAAGGTATGTTCTCAAGCCAAATTCTACACCTATCAGATAGCCGATAGCTGCGCCTGCTACGGGAATTGCTGCAAGTAATCTTTTCTTTGGGATCTCAAGTTTTAGCCCTATTAGTTCAGCCGCAATAAAGGCCATGGCAAAAAGGAATCCTCCGCGACCTTGATTCCAGCCAAGACTAAATGTATCTGGAAAGACAGCAAGCGCAAACATTATTGGAGACGCAATGATTGCGATAGCAATAAGTATACTTCTATTTTGCAATGATTTAATGCAAGACGTGTTCAATAAAAACTCTAGCAGTCAGAAATAATCTTTAATTGATTTTTGCTTTCTTGCTTTTTGCAATTTACTTCGTGCTAACCATTCTTTCTTGTCTACACTAAGCCCTTTGCATGCAATATCCAGCCCTTCTTCAAAACTTGATGCTAATGTTGGTTTTTGTTTTAATGCCATTCTAACGCCTTCTCTCACTTGCCAGACACCTACAGGAACTGCATATTCTGGACGTATCTCACGAAGTACCATGACTCCGGCCTGAACCTTATTTAATAAAAGATATTCCGTTACAGCAAGTCTTGAAGCAAAATGCGCCCCAGCCGTTTCTGGATAGTGTGAGAGACCGTTTATGTTTTCAAAATCTGAACCAAATCCAATATTTCCATTTTGATCGTACCAAGCTTCCTGCATTTCAAACATCCATCTACTTGGAAACAAAAGTATAGAGTACAGATTTCCAAGATGTTCAAAGGCAAAAATTTGATAACTATCGATCTCAGAGAAATCAATTATCTCTTCAAGAAGGGCCTTTGAAATGGTATCATCGGTTGCAGTTATGCTCCATCGAGTTGGAACCAGTCTACGATTTTTTCCAAACATGCCTATACTGAAGCATTTTTGAATTTTGCTCACCTCGATTCCTCGGTTATAGAGTTCTAGAACTGCATCTTGTGCCAAGACATCTTTGTCATAGAATAACTTCTGAATGTTCTTGTCCGATGAAGAATTTGTAAACTTGACATTCTTTATCTCACCGATTGGTCCAAATGGTGCATTTTCAGAATCTACAAACGAAGACGCCCGAGCATTTTTTACAAACTCTAATTCAGAATCTGTAGAATGTGATGACATTGCTAGGTCTTGCAGGCTTTCAATGTACCTGCCTTGCGGTTCGTTGGCCTTGATTGTTTGTATTCCTCTCACTAGAGATAGCCGGTAGTTCACAATATCTTCCAGACTCTTTCCGACCCATGATTCAGGCGTATCCATAACAAGCGTATCACCGTGAACAGGAGGTACCATGGGTCCTACCAATACCTTCGGATACCCATAAGAGCCAACAAAGACGGAGGGCGGGCTAGAGCCTTCTACATAATTTGAAGAAAATAGATTGGCATATTTTGAGAGATATTCATTCCAGTTTGATTCAATTGCCTTTCGTATCTCGGCAGCGGTTCTAGTCATTGGTTTTCAGATTGTTTTGATATTAATAATATGTTTGATGTAATCACTTTTGAGTTATATTCAACTATTTACAAGAAAATAACAAAAATGGCAGACGCAGAATCATTTGGAATTGAGAAAGGATATGGAAAACAGGCAGTAGACTGGATGAATGAAGAGGCAAAAAAGTTAGAATGGAAATTTGAAGCAAGACTATACAACTACGAATTAACCAGTCAAAACTTTGGTCCGTTTGAGATGTTTTCGTGGATAGGTGATTCAAAAGCAGCACGAGATCTTATTCTCAAGGCAAGCAAGCGATTCAAGATAAAAGTCATTGAGGGAGGATACAAAACACGACGATTGATAGTTAAGATGGTGCGACATGAATACGGCTTGGTACGAAAAGGCGACAGAATAATAGGGCAGATAGAGTTTTCCTCATCGCATCTTACAAACAGCAAGTGGACAATAAGCAAAGAAGAAAGAAAATAATTATTGAATATGGGATAACTCTGCCTTGGCAAGGAGTTGTGCTACCCTTAATGGTTCCGGGATTGCTCCTTGTAATGTTAATGCGTCAAGAAGTTTTTTTGCTTCTTCTACTTCACACCCTTCGACGCGCAGGTAAATATCGTGTTTTGTATGTAAAGGCACCTTAGTTCGCGACCCGAGTTTTCTATATTGTGTTACCTTAGATTCAAAATTTGGAAAGTGATGCTTAATTGCATCTTCAATTCCATCAGATTCTTCATACGTTACACCGATAATTGGGATCATGATCTCTTTTTGAAGTTTTTTTATATCAACGATATTATACATTGAAATTATCAATCCAGAAATTAATACAAAACTGATGTCTTGGCGTGCAAGTTTTTCATACATGGAAATTATTGTATCAGTTGCATCATCGCCTTCAATAGTGGCTTTGCCAAAGACAAATCCATCTATTATAAAATCTCGCCTCATCACAACACCAGCCAGAATTGATGTAGTATCATTCTCTCGAAAGCTTTCGGCTATGGCAAGCCCACGTAAGCCTTTTTTCTCAAGTCTTATGTGATTCATCACTATTTCGTTTTACGAATTTCCTATAAACAAGTACAGTTACAACAAAAAAAATAGCCGTCACAGAAGACCAGGAAGTAAAGGCAGCCACATCAAAACTAGTCATGTATAGCACATTTACAGGTTAGAGATATTTTAGTTAATGTTTAGACAGTACAATTATTTGTCATCAAAGGCCAAATTATGCAATAATTTGTCCACTGCCAACTATTCGGATTGTTTGCGATTCAGGTTTCAGAATTACACATATGTCATTTTTGATAAATGATGCAGGTTTGTTAAGGGAAAGTTTCATTGGATTCATAGATACTATTTTTGCGGCTCGGATCTGCATTCCTATGTTGACAAGAAACGTTTGATTTTCAGTCAGGTTGTCTTTGAAGAACTTGTTTTGTAGAAAATCTAATCCAATATCTTGAGATACAATAATGCCTTCTCCACTAGATAATTGGTCACCTCTTTGAACATCATCTGCCACTATGCCCTTTACAGCAAGCCCAACTCGAGCTGGAGATATTGCTTCTTCAACTGGGTCGTCGTGCATTTGAATTGATTTTATCAAAACTTCATCTCCTTTTGGAAATAGTTTCAGTTTATCGTACACTTTGACTTTACCTTGAGCTACCTTACCAAGTATTACAGTGCCCACCCCTTTTACTTCAAAACAATGATCAATTGGAATTCTCGTACCTCCATCAGTTGATACTGATTCTAATGCGTCCATTTCTTTTCGAAGATCTGATGGTTCTACTATCTTGTATTGTTCCACAACGGTTCCCTTTATCATCAGACGAAGTTTTTCTCGGTCTACATCATACGAGTGAGTCAGCAATCCCTTGTTTTTCTTGAGTACATCAAGTGCGACAATCTGCTCGCCTGTAAACTTGTCAAGTTTTGATACGTGAAATATGACATATTCTCCCATGTTTATTGCTTGAAGAAGAGGCTGTATCTTTTCTGGAAAACCAGTAGGCAGTGTCCATGTTTTTACAACACCTGTATCTTTTTTATCATAGATTGTAATGTCAGTCGCTGTCCCTTTTTTGCCAAAGTCTTTGGCTAGCGACTCGTCGTCTCCAAGTAAGGTGTAATTGATTGATTTCATTTTATTTTTGAGAATTGACGACTAGTAAAATATCTTATGAATGTAATGACATCTAAAAACAGACCTTGTAAAGTTAGATGGTGCTATACAACGCCCACTTTATGAATGGTAACAAGTCCGTTATCTCCAATAATTTCTTTAATTTCTGGCAATATTGTTTCGATTTTTTGGAGTTCATCAATTACCTCAATTAGTAATGGCATGTTAACTGATATTCCTTCCACTTGAAAATTTGACTTGCCACGTTTACCATATCCAGACACTCCAGCCCACACAGTTGCCCCAGAGATCTTCCCTTTCTTTAGGATATCCAGCACTAGATTGTGTACACGTTTTCCCTTGAATGTATCATTGCGTTTTATCCTTATTACAAGCGACCACATCTCTAATGTTCTCATCTAAATCCACCCTCCAGAATTACGCTTGCCAAGGCCCTACCACCAAATATGGCTCCAAGCGATAACCCCACATTAGTCATTACATTAATTGCCATTAGTAGGTATTGTTTGTTATCAATCAAGTTTGAAGCTTCAAGTGCAAATGATGACATCGTAGTCAATCCTCCACAAAATCCAATTGCTACAAGCAATGCATATTTTTCGTCGAGGTTCCATTGTTGTGATAAAACTGCAAATGCACCGAGAATGAAGCTTCCAATTACATTTACTAGCAATACGTTTAGAGGCAGTGCACCAAATAAGAGAGGGGATTTTGTGATGCCATACCGTAGGAAAACTCCCGATACCCCGCCTATTGCAAGAAACACTAATTCAATCATTTTCATACCCAACTATTGTAATGGTTATTTAGATTAGATACATTTTTGGTTTTCCTAAACCAAAATGAGATCTTATTTTTCATAATGCCATAACTTGGAAGCTGTAAAGAATGATTTTGATTTGCCATCCATTCATCAAATCTGTCAGTCCAGTGTTTCCTTGCTTTATGTTTGAAAGTCGATTTAGTTGCAAATGTTGTTCTCCACATACAATTTCTAGAATGGTTTTGGTACAGTTTCATATCGGCATCTTTTTTGCTGAAGTTTTATCACTAGGCATGTCAGAAGGACGTAAACGCGTCTTTGTTTTGTTACCCGTGCGTTTCTTGACATATACGACTGCAACTGCACCTCCAGCCGGCACAAAGAACAGTGGCATTAGCCAGAAATTTACGTCCATGTTTCTTGCAGGCTCAACCATTGGCATATTCATATCACTTGTATCTGTTGAGTTGCCAGGATTTACTACAGTAGTATACTGTACAGCTTGATCTGTATGTGCAATATCAGAAAATTCAAAGGTCACAGGACCTGTGTTGTCAAATCGAAAATACTGGTATGCTCCTCCGAACTGTGTCGAGTCTTCAACTTTGTACAATTGCTGCCCATTTTGTGTAATTGTAAATATATAGTGAGCAGGTATTGCTTCGTACTTGATGTTGTCATAGACTTGATAAATGAACGTGATTTGTTTCCCAGTTGTAATGTAATGTGGTTCCCAATCGAGGTCAACCTCATATGCTCTGTCAGGGGTGAGTCGTATGACTGGGAATTTTGTAATATCGTTTCCATATGCATCAACAGGAACAGATTCTGATGGCTTTACTATCACGTAACCCTGCATCCACGGATGCAAGGTACAGTAATACTCGAATGTTCCAGTAGTCGTGAACTTGTGGGTCCAGGATTTGTCAATGAGAATGTTGCCACTGTCAAAAAGACCATTTGGTTGCCCCACGCTATTTCCAAGAAGACTTGCTCTGCCTGAAGAGTGACCGCTTGTTACAGTATGGGTCTCTTTATCCTGATTTATCCAAGTTACACTTTGATTCACAGATATAGTCACAGTGGATGGGGCATACCAAGATGGGGCATCGGTGTTAAATTGTGGGTTGTACGCACCATATGGGATGGTAACAACTTGCGATGTACCAGCAGGGGCTTGTGACACTGCAGTATGCGCACTATATTGACCACCAATTGTTATGCTCACTATCTCGTTTGGCCCTTTCCACTCGGACATGCTAGTATTTGGAGCACCTGATCCTTGCATCTGGATTTGAAAGTTAACAGGGCTTACGTTTTGCAAAGCACCTGTGACCTGAATATCTTTTCCATTAGATGCAAGCGCAGACTCGTTTGAAAGTATCAACACACCATTGCCTTCCATCTGTTGAGCCCTTATGCCATAATTCTCGTACGGTATCAACTTTCCTTGTGGGTCTGCAAAGGATATTTGAAGGGCAAGAGGCTGGTCTGGTTCTATCGGCGTAGACATTATTGTAACATGAACAGAGCCATCCGAAGAAACTGCTTTTCCTATGACCAACGAGCTGTTAGATTCTGTCTGCGTAAATGTGGGGGTCTGATCGTAATACTGTGCAAAGGCAGGACCATGCACCAGATACAAGATAAGGAATGTAAATATGACAACACCATAGATAAGAGATTCCTTGAGGAACTTGTTTATTTCGACTTGAGATAATGGCGAGAAGATGGATATTGTTGAATAGATTGTTTTTCTCTTATCTTGATTTTTTTTGTTTTTAGTCATTTGTCTACCTCTTAATTTTCATTGGGTAGACATTATTAGCATCAAGCGACGCGGTTTAGAAATTTTTTTATTTCAAGGCTAATGTCATAGCCTACCAAGCCTGTATCACATGACACTTTTAAGGTTTTATATTTTTGGGTGTCATTTTGATTCAATTTTGTGACCCTACAGATTATCCTCTAGAATAGGTTCCCATCAATTCAGTTTTGTCTATGACATGACCATTCATGGCTTGCTCCAGATCACTTCTTGTTGCATTCTGACCAAGATTAAGAACTGTATCCAATGCATATAACGTAAAGAAGTATCGATGAGTTCCAGACGGAGGACATGGACTTTTGTATCCAATTTTTCCGGCACTTGTCATACCCTGAGGAAATGAAATATTTTCCCCTACAGAAAATTCAGTGATATTAGCAGGAATGTTCCACATTGTCCAATGTGTGAATGGTCCACGCGGTGCATCAATGTCTACTACAGTGAGTGCAAGACTTTGTGCAGTTTGTGGAACATAGGATATTGCAAGAGGAGGCGACATACCAGTTCCATCACATGTGTACTGTGATGGAATGGTATCATTGTTTTCAAATGCGGGACTTGATAATTCAAAAGCTTGAGTAGGTTCAATGTGTATGATGTTTTCTTGTGCCAGATATTGTATTCCTTGTACAAAATTAGAGTCAGTCAAGGTTCCATTTGCCCACCAACCGGCAGTGTTTTTTACCCAGGCTGGAATTTCATTTTGAGTTACAGTCGATGAGTTTGTTTTTGGCATCTGTATTATTTTTTGGTCTATAAGATACTGAATACCTTTTAGAAAATCAGAATCTCCTACTTGTCCTTCTGACCACCACCTAGCAGTGTTTTTTACCCAAACTGGGATCTGAATTGAAACTGCATAAGAATCCAAGACGCATATTGTGAAAAATATCAAAGTTATGATTGCAACGCTAGCCAAGATTTTCATATGTAACCTAGGATCTGGTTTAAAATAAATTGAGTCCATAATGCGGTTTAAAAAATAGGTTCAGGCGTTACAAGATTTTAATAGATTCAGAGATGACCTAAAACTATGGTAGTAGATATGGTCAGAACAATAAATCGTGTAGGCAAGTGGTCGTTGAATAGAGCAATTGGAAGAAGAAGACCCCTCATAGGAGTCTTTAGCCTCACTCATTATTGCAATTACTTTTGTCCCATGTGCCCATTTGGAGATTCTGACAAGCAAGGGCAGCTAAAACTTGCAAGTAAAAATGACTTGACTACCAGCCAGTGGAAGCAAATATTTGATAAAGTTTCAGAATATTGTATTTGGTCCATTATTGAAGGCGGCGAACCGACAAGCAGGCCAGACTTTATGGAACTGGTGCGTTACTTGTACAGCCTCCGAATGCCAATTACTTTGATTACAAACTGCTCATTGTTGCATACAATAAATCTTGATGAATTAAAGGGATACATACAGTTCATCACATGCAGCATTGACTCTGTGTTTGAAGAGTCTTATTGTAAAGTACGTGGTGTTACCCCGCAGACATACCAACGCGTAATGCAAAATTTGCAATTATTAACAGAACACAAAGTTCCGCATTACTTTAATTCTGTAATAACCAAGTTTAACACGCAAGAATTTATCGACAAATCATATTTTAAAAGAGCAAAAGAATTAGGTGTAAATGCGGTATCTCTAACTTTTGTAGAAGACAGATCAGATGTGGATTATTCTCTATTGCCTGACAGAGACACCATTGTAAAAGTTTGTGAAAGCGTGCTTGAACACATACATAGTAAAGAAGATCCTCAAGTGATGATTCCCCCGCAATATTTTGAACAAATAATCAAACACGGACGTGGAGTATATGATGAATGTGGTGTGTGGAAGAGCATTTTTGTAAATGGGAATGGTACAGTTATGGTTCCATGTTGGAAATATAACAGTCCTGAGAATACATACAACCTTCTTGAAAAGAGCGTAGATGAGATTTGGAGTGCCCCGCAGTGGGAAATTGCAAAAACTTGCCATGATTGCGAGGTTCTTGGATGTATATGGTATTCTTCCCAACCTGTCACAACATTTGCCCAAAATTACATGAGAGGACTATCTAAGATGATAAGCCAGCGCTCTCCAGAGATAGCGCAACAGATCTAGTTTTTTGCGCAACAATGAGGTCAACTTTGTAATTCAGGCTTAGCCTTGGATTAACATTTAGTTTCCACGGAATGTAGTTTGGTCTAGTTGTGTTTTGAATTAATTTAAAACCGATGCCTTTCACAAGCAGTCTTAGTTCTTCTGGAGTTGTCTTTGCTTTTACAGATCTTTTTCCTCGTTCAAAATCATATGGGTCAGATAAGACGAGAAATTTTTTGGTCTGACGAGATACAACATGTAAGAGTTTACGCGGTTCGACAATATCAAGCAAATTCAAGGCAATTACTAGATCAAACTTTTGATTTCCAAATGGAGAGTTTAACGAATCAGATACAATAAAATCCGAATTTTTCCTTTGGTGTTTTTTTGCTTCCAGAATACCATAAAATGACTTGTCTATACCAAATACGCATAGGTTTCGTTTTGCTGATTCTTGTGCTACTTGCCCTATCGAACAGCCATGTTCCAGAACAAGATTAGAGACAGGTAGTCTGTGCATCAAACTCTTGATTTTAGAATAAAACTGAGAACGCATACTGCGTTTGTATATTCCCACCCACTTCTCTTCCAGTGCAGAAGTGTCGTCTGATGCATGATGGATTTTTCTCAATACCCCTTTGATAAACAACTTCATCTTGTCTGACTTGGACAACAATAGCAATTGTCCTCCTAGAGACATCCTAATTGAAAAATATGATGAAAGATTTTCCAATACAAAAGGCACGGATGATATTATAGGATAAACTGCTTTGCAATTTATGCAGTGAAGAAACCCTTCTTGAATTTCGCTGTCATGCACTAGAGTTTCAACCAATAGGTTGGAATTACATTTTACACATCTCAGATATTTTTCAGTAAAATCAAACAACAAAATTTTAGAATTGGTAGGAGATTAAATTCATACTGTTACCTATTCACGAATTTTGCTTTCTTGAAATGATTGAGCGTTATACCAACAATATCTGAAATAATCTAAACACCACTCATGAAATAGAGAATCTTTGCTGTAGAACATCTCCCTCATGTCTGCAGTACCGTCTAGTGTGGGAAAGCCGACGCATGCCTCTTTTTCGTTTAGCACCACCACTACGTTTGTACCTGCCCTCATTTTCCTTTCAACTAGGCCTTTGTTTATCAAATCTTTGATACCAAGCTTGTCAAGTAGTTCACGTCTACCTTTTGGCACAATTACTGACTCGGCGAAAATATAATTCAGTTTGATTCCTTTTTTTACCCTAGTTAGAAGCGGTTCTATCAGATCGAGCGGCACTTCAGTAAAAATTTCGTACACAAATTCGTCTGCGTTTTTATAAATTGTCTTCCACTGTTCCAGAACTTTGACAAATCCTTTAACCTGTTGCCCTCCAGCAAGTGCACCTATTCTTTGTATAAACTTCATAGGTACGTCACCGAAATCATGATTTTCGAAATATTTCCTATTTTTGGAGAGAAACAAGAGAGACGGTACCTGTGTACACATAGTTTTGCCATATGTGGTCAAATCATACATACCATCCTTGTCTTTCATTATCAGGCCTGCATTTGCAAGACGTTCAAAATTTCTATGCACCTCCTGTACCGTGGCATGAAGTTCTTTTGCCATACTTGAGATCTTTGATTTTTTTTCTAATAGTTTGAATATGATGTTGAGACGTTGTTCGCTTGCAAGTTCAAGAAAATCATTTGCAGCATTTTCATAGATATCAGTCATGACAGAATTTTTCAAGTTATTTATGTAAAGCTTTGCCCTTGCACAATGCTCAGTTAACTTAGTTAAGTAACCCATTAAATTGTAGAAACAAAACTAAGAATGATGTTAGAAATTCAAGACGACAACAAAGAGATCCAGGAGATTTTATCTGACAAATCCAACAGATTGATACTTGAATCGATCATGACGACCCCTAAATCTACTAGTCAATTATGCATAGAATGCAACATTCCAACAAGCACGGCGTATAGGAAGATGCAAAAGCTATCTGATCATAAGATGATACGAAAGATTGGAACGATAAACAAGTCAGGCAAAAGAGAAATACTTTACAAGAGCAATTTTGCTGTTCTCAAAAAAGCCTTGAAATGACAAGAATTTGTTAAACTAAAATACGGTTTCGTTTTTTGATAAATTGTGATTACTGTCAACTGTAGAGATATTCCTTCCATAAAGTCACCACTAGCAGTTTATACTTCAGATAAAGTTGGGGCAATGCCAGCCTTGAAACTTCATGAATTTGTCCTTGCGCCCATAGATGACGAGGAGGTAAATCCTACAGATGTCATCACCGCAATCAAAATGTTCCTTGCGTCGATTGGCTGTGAGAGACACTTTGCAGTAGTACAAAAAAATGATGTGATTACAGTAGTCTCTCTTGATGGCTACAAGTTAGAATCATTCCCACAGGGCAAATCAGATCAGTTTTTTTCATGCATTCATTGTGGCCACGTTACGCAGTTTGAGACAGTGCACAATAACCACATGAAAATACACTATCTATAAAATACAATACCGGTCAAGACCCCCAAGTTTTGAAATGCGTTATCATTTATTGCGTGCCTTACTAATTAGCAACTACTTCATAAAACACTGGCTTTGGCGGAATTTCCATGTACGAGTGTCCCTTGGATTGAATTCTGAAATGTTCTTGGGTTTGATGCATTTTTTCAAACTTTTCTTGGTTTTCAAATTCTACCAAAATGGTGTGTTTACCAGCTCGAGTTGCCAACAGTCTACGGTTAACAAATCCATCAAACTTTGCCAAGTCCTTATTAGACTCATTAATCCATTGTTTGAATTCTTCTTCCATTCCTTTCTTTAGTTGAATTTCAACTACAGCAACGAACACAGGATTTTTCGATGCATAATGGATTTAAGAGGATTTCTAATATTCTCATTTTTAGCAAGTGTGGTTCATTTCCGCAATAATGCTAAATACGGGATTACGTTCGATCAGAGATATGAATGAGAAAATGATGATATTTGGAGCAATCGCGGCCGCAATAGTGGTTATGACTACACTCGTATTCCCTTTCTGGAATCTCATTCCAAATACAGTAACTGAAGTGGTCACAGTCAGGCAATCAGATTCGAGCGGGTGCTATGTTGAGACAAAAGACCATTTTGTTGTAAAGGTGCCCCCATGTAATGCACAACCGGGGCAAAACATCACGGCAACATTTGATGCAAAAGTAAGAGAACGTGAAAAACAGATCTAAAGCAATTTTAGTTTTTGAGTTACCTTATCAATTATGTCTTCAGGAGCAGGGCCTATAGATATGCATGTAACCGTGCCAGGCTCAATTTGAGTATGTCCTGCATCTGTCACCTCTGACCACGGCAGATCAAGAGAAATTGCATGTTTTTTTACATCCTCAAGCTCGGACAAACTTGAAACCTTTAGTACTACTTTTTCTTGTCCGTACTCGGTCCATTCGTCATACCATTCTCTATGGGATTTTCGAACATGTTCTGCACCTAAAACACAAGCATGTCCTACTTGAGCAGCAATCTTTCCAGTACCCATTCCCAGGTCTCGTCTTACTACAATTACTTGTTTTATGTTGCCCATACCAACTTTGAATCATTATAGTACATGTTAAACTTTCGAGTTGAGATTATTTTTCTACTTACATTACACATCAAATCCTCAAATACGTGTAGAGTTTGTCTTGATGCAACAAACAGGAAATTATATTCTATACAATGAAGGGTAAGAGCAATGAATACCACTCAAGTCGTCAAACCATCGTGCGCATTTTGTAGCAAGGAGATGAGGTTTGTAGAAGGCGATGTAATATTTGGCGAAAAGTGGTTTCACAAAGATTGCGCCCCAAAATACAGTCCTAGTCAATCCTAATTACAGTTTAGTGGCATAACGGCAAAGTTCTTTTTGTACATCGTATTGATGTTTGATATAAATAATTGATGCAAAGTATCAATGTGTGGATTACGACGTAGTTGTTGCAGGTGGAAGTGTAGCAGGTCTCTTGTGTGCAAGGGAAATTGCAGCACGAAACCACAAAGTTCTCGTAATAGAAGAAGATTATGAGATTGGCACTCCAGAGCACTGTGGTGGACTAGTTAGCATATCTGCCATGGATGAACTTGGAATAATTCCAGTAAGAGCTACACTTGACAATAAGATACGCTCAGCACGCATGATCTCGCCATCAGGAAAAGAGTTTGTCCTTGATGCAAGACCTCAACAAGTTATAGTACTGGATAGACGCGAATTTGATAAACAGATTGCACATCAAGCCAAAATTAACGGAGCTGAAATACGTGTCAGAACATCGCTGCGAGAAATAACAAAGGAAGGAGTGAGAACCAGCGATGGAGACATCAAATGTAAGCTAGTCGTAGATGCAAGAGGTGTCTCGTCTCTAATTAACAGAGACCGCACAGGCACTCTTCAATCTGCACAATACGAAGTATATGCAGACTGGATTGACAAAGAAAGAGTAGAAGTATATCTTGATCAGGAAAAGTATCCCGGATTCTTTGCATGGGTTATACCAACAAGACACGATGAAGCCAAGGTTGGAGTTGCTGGCAGAGGCATAAATTCAGCCGTTGTGCTTGAAGACTTTTTGAAACAAAAAGGAAAGTATTCCACAGTACGAAAAATATTTGCACCTATATGGATAAAGGGTCCAATCAAGGAATTTGTAACAAAAAACGTTGTAACTGTTGGAGATGCAGCAGGTCAGGCCAAGCCTACAACTGCTGGTGGAATTTATTCTTCAGGACTAGGAGGTGTGTTTGCAGGGAAAGCCATATCAAAATTTTTAGAGACAGGAAAAGAAAATACGCTGCAAGAATATCAAAAAGAATGGACGGATAGGTTTGGAAAAGAATTTGAACATATGCTTCTTGCACGATCTCTTCTTGAAAGACTTGACAACAAATCAATTGACAATCTTTTTGGATCTATAACACCTGAAATACTAAATGAGGTTTCACAAGAAGGAAGTTTTGATTTTCACACTATATCAGTTGCAAAAATTTTAGGAGTTAAAGGCTCGGTAAAAGCTGTTCAGGCAATTCTAGGAAATGAGTTGAGACGACTTTTGAATTAATTGCACGATGATTCATAAGGAAGATATAAATTCGGTAGAAGAGCAGTTTTAAGCATGTCATCATCTATTGCCTTGCCGGTATGTAGTTCATGTCATAGACCAATAATGCCTAATGACAAATGTGTCAAGTTCAACTGTCCTAACTGTGGTACGGTACTGATCTGGAGATGCGAAAGTTGCAGAGAGGCCGCAAGAACATACACGTGCAAGTCATGCAATTTTGAAGGACCATAAAGAAGATGCCGAGATTAACATTACGAGCAAAGGTTCTACCAACAGGAACTGAGATCGACCTTGATAGCGTTGCTAAGAAGATCGGTTCTGCACTAAAGGACGGCATAACGCTTGGGAAATATACAAAAGAGCCACTTGCTTTTGGACTCTACTTTATTAATGCTGAATTCTCATTAGACGACAAGGAAGGACAAATGGATTCACTTGAAAACAGTGTCCGCAGTGTTGAGGGCGTCGGAGAGTTTGAGGTGCTTGGAATAAGCCGAGCATCAGTAGACGCAAAATAGGGTTGGCATCCTTTTGGTAAAAAAAGATGAATTACTCCAAATGCGTGTTGGAGAAGCCAAACAAAGAGATGTAGGTAAAAGACGAGCTAGAATCGAACCAGAAGCAATGGAATTTTTGAAAGCTGAGCCTGGAGACATGATAGAGATTATTGGAAAGAAATCTAGTTGTGCAATAGTATGGCCAGCTGATGATGACAACAAAGCACCAGACATGATACGAATAGACGGCCAAACAAGGAAAAATGTCGGTATTGGGATAAATGATCTAGTTACAGTAAGGAAAGTGGTTGCAAAACCTGCAAAGACTGTCGTACTTATGCCGGTAAATGGAAATGTCACAGTAGATAAGGAATTTACAGATTTTGTCAAAAATAGGCTCAAAGGTTTACCGCTTTCAGAGGGAGACGAAATATCAGTAATGATATTGGGAAATTCAATGGACTTTAAAATTCACAAGATTTCTCCAAAAGGCGTTGCCAAGATAGAGCGTGGTACGTCACTTACAATTTTAACTGAAACATCAGTTGACAAGAAGATTCGTGTTACATATGAGGAGATTGGAGGGCTCAAGGCACAGATAAACAGAATGCGCGAGATTGTCGAGCTGCCTCTAAAACATCCCGAAGTCTTTACTAGACTAAACATAGAGCCACATAGCGGAATTCTCCTTTATGGCCCACCAGGATGCGGTAAAACATTGATTGCCAAAGTACTTGCAAGTGAATCAGAGGCAAATTTCTATTCCATAAATGGACCTGAAATAATGAACAAGTATTATGGAGAGACAGAAGCAAGACTACGAGATATTTTCAAGGAAGCAAAGGATAATGCTCCAAGTGTAATATTCATTGATGAAATAGACGCAATTGCTCCTAAAAGAGAAGAAGCGTACGGAGACGTTGAGAAAAGAGTTGTAGCTCAATTGTTAGCATTGATGGATGGACTAACAGACAGAGGAAATGTAATAGTGTTGGGAGCAACAAACAGACCTGAAAGTGTGGACCCAGCATTAAGAAGGCCAGGTAGATTTGATAGAGAAATTGAGATATCAGTACCAAACGCAGACGGCAGACTAGAGATTCTTCAGATTCACACAAGAGGCATGCCTCTTGCAGGAGATTTTGATCTGAAAATTTTAGCTGCAGAACTTCACGGATATACAGGGGCAGACATCAAGTCTCTTTGCAGAGAGGCTGCAATGAAAGCCCTTAGAACATTTTTGCCTGAGATTGACATGGAGACTGAGAAAATATCTTCTGAAGTTTTACAAAAGATGTCCATTAGTCTTCACGACTTTTACGACGCAATGCATGAAATTGTACCCACTGCTATGAGAGAATTTTATGTTGAGAGTCCAAAGGTGTGGTGGAAGGACGTTGGCGGTTTAGATGACGCAAAGAGAACACTAAATGACAATTTGATTACCGCAATAAAAGAGCCTGCCAAGTTTCAAAAGATGGGAATCAAACCTCCAAAAGGAGCGTTGCTTTACGGACCTCCAGGATGTGGAAAGACCTTGCTTGCAAGAGCACTTGCAACAGAGAGTGGTGGAAACATGATATTAGTAAGAGGAGCCGAGATCCTTTCCAAGTGGGTGGGAGAATCTGAAAAAGCAATTAGAGAGATTTTCAGAAAGGCAAAGACATCATCCCCATGCATCATAATTTTTGACGAATTGGATTCCCTGGCAAGATCAAAATCTCTTGAAGAGGGCGGAGTTGGAGAAAGATTGCTCAGTCAGTTACTAACAGAGATGGAAGATGGAGGAGCTTCAAGAGTGATTGTTGTTGGAATATCAAATAGACCTGATTTGATAGACCCTTCGTTACTTAGACCAGGTCGTTTGGACTTGATACTTTTCATCCCAGCACCTGAAGAAAAAGGAAGATTTGAGATAATCAAGGCGCTTACACGACAAATGCCACTAGCTGGCGATGTTGACTTGAAAGAGATTGCACTTGCAACAAAGGGATATACTGGGGCAGACCTCGTGGCAGTATGTAGAGAGGCAGCAGTTCAGGCAATGAGAAACAATACACCCAAGATCAATAACATAGACTTTGCTGCAGCGTTGAAAGTCATCAAACCCTCAATTACCAAAGGTGTTGAGGACTGGTATTCATCAATCAAAGATAACATATCGTACGCATTACCAAAACCAATAGACAAGGCATTTTACGGTTAGATATGACAACGATGCCTCTTAGAAATTCAGTATATGAGATAATAAAAAATGCTGGCTCTATGACAGATTCAGAGCTTACAAAGGCATTGATAAAAGCAGGAATTGCGATACCGGAAGATGAATTCAACAAAACCTTGCTTAACTTGGAAATTTATGGTCTCATCAAGGTAACATGGCTTACAAAAGATGAGAGAAGAATAGAGATTGCAGTAAAAGAGGCCGAAGAAGACGAGATAGAAAAACAAAACAGAGAGACCCTAGAAAAAGAGTATGAAGCTGGATTTCCTGGCGTTGGACAAGAAGAAGAGATAGAAGAATAGATTATTTTATTACTACTGGAAAGTGGAATGCCGCATCAAGTGCAATTCCGACAAATATTATTGTGAGATATGGCGCGGTCACCTTGTAAGCCTTCCATGCAAAGTCAGAAGTTGGATTCTTTGTTAGCTTGTAGTGATATAGTAACATCAGACCTCCAGAGACTGCAGCAATGGCGAGATAGACATATCCCAATCCAAATGCTACAAGAGCTAGTGAGTATGGTAGCAGTATTGCAGTATTGACAAGTATGTACTTGGATGTTCTTTGCATCCCAATCAAAACTGGCAGCATTGGAACATGTGCCTCTGCATAATCATCACGTATCTTCATTGCAAGACACCAAAAGTGAGACGGAGTCCATGCAAAGACAAGAATTCCCACAAGTGCGCCCAGTATATCCATAGAGCCCGTTGCAGCTGACCAACCTGCCATCGCTGCACAACTTCCAGCAAATCCACCAATTACAATGTTTGATGAATTTGCACGCTTGAGCCATGCAGTATAGATTATGACATAGAAGAATATTCCAAGTGCGATGAAAAGTGTCGAAAGAGGATTCAGGGTAAACCATGCATAAATTACAGAGATCGCACTTACAGCTAAACCATATATCAAAACATTTCTTGCAGACATTCTTCCTGATGGAATTGGTCTCTTGCTTGTTCTTTTCATCAATGGATCAATGTCGCGATCATAATAGTGATTAAGAGCACTTGAACCTGCAGAAGAAAGCGATCCTGCAATAATGATATGTAAAAGACTTAGGTAGTTAAGCTGCGGTCCTATCAATTTGCTTGCTGCATACATTGATGTTATTGCAGTAATCACAAGTAAAACTACTATACGTGGTTTTGATATTTCCAGTACTTCTTTTAATCCCACTAGCCTTAGCGGGTCTCTTGGGAATTTAATTTCTTCGAAGCTTATCATTTGAGGTCAAAAGAATTAAGTACCTCACCTAATCGAACTATGACGATGAGTGACTGGGACCTCATGATGCCTGGCATGGGCCTAACTGCTATTGGTCTTTCAGGAGTCATTTTATCCTATTTGGGTATTGCAAACACTTTCCTTACTGGAATGCAGGCACTTTCAGGTTTGACTATGTTTATTGGCATGGTGTTTCTTTCTGCAGGCATTCTAAATGGCGGAATTTCAACTAGTGGAAGAGCCAAGGCAACCACACTTGTAATCTTTGGAATTGCAGGCTCGGTTGGAGGTTATGCGCTAAGTCTTAACACAGTCATAACATCAATGCCAAGATTTGTCGGAGTTTTAATCATCATAATCGTACCAACTATTGTAATAGCTTTTACTTCAATGAAGATGCAGAAATATTTCAAGCCAATTGCAGTGATATTTTTGGCTGCCATGGCAGTAGGAGCAGGTTCCTTTACTGCATTTGGATTTTTGGGTCCAGGCGCCCAGTTCTCATTGCATCCACTAAATGAGACAAATGCCACAGAGTCTGCAGAAAAGGCCTTGCCTACTGCACCAGTGATAACAGTCAACATTCCTACAAATTCATCCATCAAAGGAAATCCAAACTTTACACCAGATACGGTTACAGTTCCAAAAGGAGACATAATAACGTGGACCAACAATGACACGGTACCACATACTGTTACAAGTGCAGCAGACGCCGGTGCTACATTTGATTCAAGTTTGATTGCAGCTGGCAAGACATATTCGCTTGATACATCAAAGCTAAATGCGACAGAATATGATTACATGTGCACAGTTCATCCATTTATGACAGGAAAGATAATCATAACTCAGCCGATTATCTCAAATGTTACTATATCAAAGGGTGCGTCAACGCAGAGTGCCGGACAGAAATATTTTGATCCAGCAAGCGACTCAGTCAAGATAGGCACAACAGTTGTTTGGACAAACCAAGACAGTGCGTCTCATACTGTTACAAGCGGTGACCCAAGTGCAGGACCCTCCGGAACATTTGATTCAGGACTAATCAAACCAGGAGACACATTCAAACACACATTTACCTCAGCAGGCACTACATCGTACTTCTGCACAGTTCATCCATGGATGACTGGAAAAATAATAGTAGGATGACATTACAAAAAAATCTAGTTCTTTCCAAAAATCACGTCGATATTCTAAAAAAACATGCAAAGAAAAACGAGCCAAACGAGTCGTGCGCCATATTATTTGGAAGAAACGAGCATGAGAGATTTTCAATAGATGAAGTTTTCCTAACAGAAAATATTGAACCTTCACCCGTTAATTTTACAATATCAAATGATGAGCTCATCAAGGCTTACACAGAGTCGGAAAAAAAGAGATTGGACGTGATAGCAATATTTCACTCACATCCAGACTCTGCGGCATATCCTTCTTCCACCGACCGTCAATACATGGAGATAAATCCCATACCCTGGATCATCTATTCTAACATTAATGATGAGCTTCGCGCATATATTTTAGAATCAACGGTCGTTCCAATCAATGTGACAGTTATTTGAGCATTATTGCTTGTGTATATTTTTTTTATGACGCTCAAAGTGTTCCTTGTCTACAAAGGTTGCGCTACAATCTTTACACTTGAATTCGGACTTTTGGCCCCACAATGACAAAGACTACACGGTGGTAACGTAAAAGAATTACTCTAGGGCAAAAGTAGCCCGTGTACCATCATGAATGTTCTTGAGAAAATCGGTCTCTGTTTTCCTTATCTTTCCCATTACATTTACTGGGGAATATGGTCTAATTTCTCCCTTTGAGCTGACAGGGGTTGGTCCAAAAAACAAGCAGATCGCATTTCCTTGAGGCCAAAAAGCCACATCCATTTTATCTACAACAGGTTTTGAGTTTTCAGCACCCACATCTATCTGAGTCTTGTCAGTGTAAAGTTCTTCTCCCCAGACGTTTATTTTCACATCAAGCGGCAAGCAGCTAAGAAATGAACTTACTGTCTTTGGCGCAATCGCGTCATCTAATTCCAGAGTAATGTTCTTGGTTTTTGAAAGATCGACCCTTACTTTATGTATCACAATAAAAACCTGGCATGATTAGAATAAATATCCCTTTTCTGTCCATCAAAAACATGGAAATTCATGTATACGATACATACGTGGAAGCAAAAGATGGTCACACGATGCACTTTGATGTCATCACAGAAGTAAAGGATCATCAAAAGGCAATCCAGTATGCAAAGGAATGGCTAAAGACCATCGGCGAAGGCGATTCTAAGGTTACAACCGAAGAGTGCCAGTTTTGCCACTCACAGGGAGCACCACCGCCAATTGCCAATGAGATCAAGTCAAAAGGATACTTCATCCAAAAGATGGAAGGCTGTCCATAAAACTATCTTTTTAATTTTCAATTTTACTATTTTTGCAAACTCTTTTTAGATTGTTTAAATTATTTTAAATTATGGCAGAAGATGGAAAATACCGCAGGCTGACGGTAGAAGGAGATGCCTCGACAAAATGGATATGCGGATGTTTTGAGACAGTCGATGGATTCTTCAAGTTTTGCAAGGAGCATAACAAAGCAATGAAGAAGACAATCGAGGCTCAGATTGACGAACTAGACATGACCATGGTTGTGGATGACAAAAAGTCTACAAGTTAGAGCATTATTACTGCAATAAATGCAGATACGAATACGATTGCCACTGTGTTTAGTAGTTTTATTACAGTGTTCAGTGCCGGCCCTGCAGTGTCTTTGTATGGGTCGCCAATTACGTCACCCACGATAGCAATCTTGTGTTCTTCCGTGCCCTTCTTTCCCTTGATCTCCATGTACTTTTTGGCATTGTCCCATGCACCTCCAGTGTTTGCAAGGTGGAAGGCCAGAAATATACCGGTGATAACAGCCCCCATTAGCAAACCCACTACTGCTGGCGGTCCAATTAAGACCCCTAGGATTATTGGAGCTGCAATAGTAATAGAGGCAGACTTCCACAGTTCCCTCAATGATGCTACCGTTGCAACATCGACACATTTGGCATAGTCAGGTTTTGTCTTGTAAGTCAGAATATCAGGAGATTCTTTGAACTGTCTTCGAATTTCTTCCACCATCTTGGACGCAGCCCTTGCCACAGCTGACATTAACTGATTTGTAATGAAAAACGGCAACAGTCCACCGACAAGCAATCCAACAACAACCGCTGGGTTTGACAAACTGTAGTTTAGCGCATAATGTATTGTGTTTGCAGGATCATGTCGAATTATTTTGTTACCAACAAGATCAAATAATTTTCCGGCCTCATATTGAAATGCCTGAATCATTGCAAGTGCTGCAAGCCCTGCGCTTGCAATTGCAAATCCCTTTGTTACTGCCTTTGTCGTATTTCCTACTGCATCAATTTCATCAGTTACTTTACGATTTTCTTCTCCCATCCCAGTCATTTCTACGATTCCTCCAGCGTTGTCACTTATTGGCCCAAATGCGTCTATGCTCAGAACTATGCCTGCTAAACTTAGCATTGCCATTGCAGTAAGTGAGGTTCCAAAGATACCGTATAGAACAATTTGGGATTGGTCTGCCTGCAACCCTCCTGCTGCTGATGAGACAATTACGTATGACAAGGCAAGCGATACTACAATCGCAATCATGAACGGCCCAGTTGAGCGCATTCCCTGAATTATTCCCATCAATGTCAGAGATGCATAACCCCACTTTGCAGAAGCTTCAATTTCTTGAACTGGTTTGAATCTGTAACTTGTGAAATAATCTGTTATTCTCTGTATTACTGGAACCAGTATTACTCCAACAACTGTGCTTCCAAACATTGCGTATGATAACGCAGAATGATCAAGAAAGAGCCAAGTAAAGACAAAATTTAGTGCGATTGCAATGGCTGCAGAAACATAGAATGCACGTGCAAGAGGTTTATTGACGTCATCTATCTTTCGTGGACCGATTGTAGAAATTCCAATAATTGATGCAATCAGACCAGAGGCCCCAATTAGCATTGGGTAGAAGACATTTTGTTCATTTCCAATAAGTGCTGCAAGCAATAATGAAGCCAACATTGTAACAATGTATGATTCGTAAATGTCAGACCCCATCCCTGCCGCATCTCCCACATTGTCTCCTACGTTATCTGCTATAGTGGCTGGATTTCTCGGGTCATCTTCTGGTATATTTGCCTCAACTTTTCCTACAAGGTCGGCACCCATATCAGCAGCCTTTGTAAATATGCCACCACCTACCCTGATGAAAAGTGCGATTAGGCTTGCGCCAATTCCTACTCCGGCAATTGTGATCGGATTTTGGAAAAAGTGATACAATATGGTTATTGCAAGCAAGGCCATTGCTGGAACTACCAAACCTACTGTAGCCCCACCCCTGAATGCAAGTGCAAATGTATGTCCCAAGCCCTTTCCTGAAGCGTTCGCTGCCCTTACTGCAGCCTTTACCGTTATCTTCAGTGCAATCAGACCTGCCACGGCAGACAAACCGGCACCAACTGCAAAGGCTATTCCATTTGAATAACCAATTGCCACACCTATCACTACAGCAATTCCTATTGCAATTGGGATAACTATCTTGAATTCTCGTTTTAGAAATGCGACTGCCCCTTCTTTGACTGCATTTGAGATATCAAGCATCTGCTGCGTGCCTGGTTTTTGTTTTGAGACCCATCCTGCAAGCACCGCTGCAACAATAAATGAGATAATAGAAGCGCCCACAGGTACCGCAACCTCTTTGAGCGTCATCGAGTGTTAGAAAACGTACGAAGTATTTATGTAAATTTATCTTACTTTTTGCATAGAATGTCACAATGAGTTGATTAAAAATTGCTTTAACTAGAATTTTTACATCTTTTTCGGTACGGTTTGAAAATTTTTCCTGCCAATCCACGTCTGACAAGCTTGTTGAAACGCTTTCCATGACTTAGGTAGGGAAATCTTAGGTGCACAAGTTCATGCACTATGGTGTTTTCAAGGGTTTTTTCGTCAGGTATCTTTTTGACGTTTATGAATACAAGGTTGTGCATCATGTATGAGACTCCTAGGTACTTGTAGGCCGAGGTCCTTCTTCCTTGTGTGATCTCTTTTGGCATCTCAAGGACTTCTCTTGTAGTCAGCACCACTTTTGGCTCTGCAATTCCAAATCTGGCTGAATAAATTCCAACTTTTTCAAGTATCTTAAACCTCAGGTTATGGTCAAGATGCATCATTTCAAGGTCTGCTAAAATCAGTTTAATTTCGATTGTCAAATATCATGCAAGAGTTGGTGCAATTTTGCAGTTTTACCAATAAAGTAGTAAAGGGTCAGAGAATGTGCAGCTTAATCACAAATCATACAGCCACCGGCTCATCATACCCAGAAATATCAACTGCAACAGGTCATAAAAACAGTCTTTTCCAAAATACTGTATAAGGCAGTTTGCAAAAACTCAGGTCATCGCGTTCATGATTTTCTGCGCCTTTTCCCTTATCTCTTGGGTTACTACCACTATGACCAGCCCTTCATTTGGTTGGCCATACATGACGACAGAATTTTTTGGTGCATGTAACACAGCAGGTATGACAAGCAGATCTTCTTCCCCATCAACTAGTATTCTTACAGGCGGTTCTTCCCCAAGCGCTTTTTTTATTGACTCTATGCTTTCAGTAGTAATTTCAGCTGGTGGGTTGGAGCATCGATGAACAGTTTTCACAGTACCAAGCGGTGGCTCTCTCTTGTTTCTCTTTTCCATGGAATCGACAATTTGCAATGATGGGTCTAGTCCAAACTTTATCATTTTTTCAGTTGTGGCATCCCCTACTGTTATGAGAAATGCCCCTTTCGGTATAGTTTTCAAGATGTGGTCTTTTGATGTCTCAGAATCCTTTAGGAGTAACCCCATTGGTTTTTTGAGGCTTTCACGCATGTTTTCTGGCAGATGCACGAGATATCTTGTAGTATTCTCTTTTTATGTAGTTGCTTCTGCCTTCATCTCTTCGCCAAGTTGGGAGGCAATTACACTACACCTTGCAGCAACGTTTTTTGCCACTATCATAAACGCTTGAGAGTGAGAGGAATTGGGGTCAGTTACAATTGCAGGCCTGCCAGTATCGGAACTTTCCATGATGCCTGGGTTTAACGGGATTCCGCCCAAAAATGGCAATCCATATTTTTCACTCATTCTTTGTGCGCCCTCTTTTCCAAAGATATAGTGATTTGTATTGCAATTGTCACACTTGAAGTAGCTCATGTTTTCAATCACACCAATAATTGGCACGTTGAGTTTTTGGAACATCCCAAACGCCTTTACTGCTACATTGCTTGCGACCTCTTGCGGCGTTGTCACAACCACTATACCAGTAATAGGAATTGTCTGTGCTAATGTCAACGGGATATCACCAGTACCTGGTGGAAGGTCCACAATCAGATAATCAAGATCACTCCAGTTTGTATCTACCAAAAATTGTTTTAATATTCCTGAAATTATGGGACCGCGATATATTGCAGCTTGATGGTCTTGGTCAGCAAAGAACCCAAACGAGACTACCTTGAGTCCGTGAGATTCTGCAGGCTGTAGTTTGTTGTTTTCAACTTCCATTGCAGCTTTGCCCATGCCAAGCATGAGTGGAACACTTGGGCCGTAAATGTCTGCATCCAAGATTCCGACCTTGGCCCCAGTCCTTGCAAGAGCAAGTGCCAAGTTCACTGATACTGTTGTCTTGCCAACTCCACCTTTGCCGCTTGCAACGCCAATAATGTTCTTGACTGTTGGAAGCATCTCGTCCATGCTTAGTGCACGTCCTTCCATGACTTTGGCTGTAACCTTGATGTCAGTCTTTGATACGCCTGGGATGGTCGATATTGCCTTTCTGACATCCTGCTCTATCTGATCATTGAAGGGGCATGCAGGTGTGGTTAATTCTAAGGTAAACTTTAGATCATTTCCGTTTATTTCCAGATCTTTTATCATCCCCATTGAGACGATGTCCTTTTTCAGATCAGGATCAATTACTGTACTCAGAGTCTGCAAAACCTGGTCGACTGATACCATATGAGAAAAAATTCTTTGGAACGATATTTAAACATAGGCAACAAGTTCATGACCAGAGTTGGAAACTATATTGGGAAATTCCACTTCATGATAAATGGGAATAAATGGTACAATTTTGGGGGGGTCAGTGGCTTCACAAGTTTTTGCCTGCGCCCTCTCGATTTCACATCATGTTTTTTACAAAGAACTGACAAAATCCATGTTTTACGCCATTACAACCTGTACTGACAGAAAGGTTTTCTGAGGTTTACTCAGATTCGATGGTTTCATTCGTACGAAGGACCTTGGTCGAGCAAATTTTGTCATTTATGCGAATCTCTTCAAGTATCTCATCAAGGTAATCGTCGCTAGGAAAAGTTAACTTGGCTACTAAATCATAGTGGCCAATAGTTGGTTGAACCTCTTTTATGTATCCTGTCCTAGTCAAGTTTTGGACAATCTCGTTTTCTTTGCCTTGCTCGCATCTCATTAAAACATATGCAGAGGGCATATTTACTGCCCTCCGTGATTTGGCGTGCGGCAACTGCCAAAACCGTCAAATCCAACAATGTATTTTTCCACATCACGTGTTGGTTGGGTGTCCACGGTATATCTATCTCATAATGACAATTAAGTCGCTCTCACCCCTGCAGTAAGGAAGATCAATTCCTAAAAATTTTCCATTGGGTTTTATTTACAGGTGACAGTTTTTCATCTAGTTGAAAATTCCTATGGTAGATAAGATTTCAAAACCAGAAAAATTTTACCAAGCTTTGTTATTGTAAATGATTTCATTTTACTGCAATTTTTTAAAAAAATGTGAAAAACATAGCTTGGTATATATGATGTACTGTACATGTACAGTACACATTGGAATTAAAGCCAATAGTCAGCATAGAAAATGTTGTAGCAACAGGCTTTGTGGACCAAAGAGTTGACTTGGGAAAAATTCTCAAAGAATTTCCCGATTCAGAAAAAAAGGAGAACTTTCCAGGATTAATCTTTAAGATCCAGTCTCCGAGGTCTACCACACTCATATTCACTTCTGGAAGGATGGTATGCACAGGCACGAGATCTGCAAATCAGGCAGTTACTGCAATAAGAACAGTAGCAGAAAAGTTGCAAAAGGCAGGCATTGTTACAAAAGATCACTTGGAGATCACGGTCAGAAACATTGTCGCGTCTGCAAATCTTGGATATCGAATTCATCTAGAATCTGCTGCAAAGAGCATGCCAAGATGTATGTACGAGCCAGAACAATTTCCTGGTCTGATTCACAGAATGGTAGATCCAAGATCTGTCATACTGCTATTTGCTTCAGGAAAGTTGGTCTGTGCAGGCACAAATAAGGAGGCAGAGACGTATAGGGCGGTAAACAACCTACGTGCAACACTTGTTGAAAAAAACCTGATGCATGGGCTTGATAACATCAAAAATCTCACGGCATAAGGTAGGACGAATGTGTGCAAGTCGGTCAGGATGGATCAAAATGTCCAATTTGTGCTCAATAACTTGAAAGTATCGTATCCAAAGATTCATAAATTGAAATTTTATCAGTTTTTTTGGATGTTTTCTATATCAACCCTTACTGATGTAGTTAGAGTACCTCCCAAATTGTTTGGTGAGTCGCTCAAAAAGGCAGCCATTACAATACTTAGAGAAAAGTACGAGAGCATGATAAACCCAGAACTTGGCTATGTCATAATGATAATGGACACCAAGGTGGAAAAAATGGGAAAGATAAAGATAAGAAAGAGCATTCGCCAGATGTTAAAAAGAAAGAAAAAAAGAAAAGAAAAAGTTTGTGCTTTCAGGACAATTAAGCAGATTCTATTCTTGTTACTT
>JAGWGB010000120.1 GCA_028867595.1 Nitrososphaerota archaeon
ACAATTAATCGCACAAGAGCAATTGAGAACGGTTGCTATGTTGTTGCACCAGATCAAGTTGGAAATATTTACTGTGGTCGCAGCTTGGTAGTAGATCCATTTGGAAAAATTCTCTTGGATATGAAAAAAAGGGAAGGAATTGGCATTGTTGAAATTTCACTAGATCAAGTGAGGCAAGTGCGCAAAAAATTACCGCTTTTGAAAAACCGACGAACTGACATTTACACAGACTTTAAGATTTGACAGTTCTACTAGGACATCTTATGTTACCGCACTGTCGCATCCATTTTTGCTTTATTGAATATCTGATCAAGATCATGGGCCAAAAGCAAGCCTTGCACGGAATTTTTGTTGCGCAAAGCATCCCTCTTTGAATTAACGGTGAAGATGCCCTGCAGCCATTGTGATAGTTAGAACATCCCATGAAGCGCTTTCTTGTCTGCCTGGAACGTATAACTAGAATCATTCCTACCTTGCACTGGGGACATTCAACCAATCCATTAGTTGGCAGATTTGTTCCTAAAATGACATATTTTCCCCTTTTTTCTGACCATGAAAGATAGCCGTTATTGTCATAATACTGTCGTATCTCGTCTTTCATTCTCGAAATTTTCTTATCTGTGACTCGGACAGAATTTCT
>JAGWGB010000121.1 GCA_028867595.1 Nitrososphaerota archaeon
ACAATTAATCGCACAAGAGCAATTGAGAACGGTTGCTATGTTGTTGCACCAGATCAAGTTGGAAATATTTACTGTGGGCGCAGCTTGGTAGTAGATCCATTTGGCAAAGTTCTCTTAGACATGAAAAAAAGAGAAGGAATTGGCATTGTTGACATTTCACTAGATCAAGTGAGACAAGTACGCAAAAAATTACCGCTCTTGAAAAACCGACGAACTGACATTTACACAGACTTTAAGATTTGACAGTTCTACTCGGACATCTTATGTTGCCGCACTGTCGCATCCATTTTTGCTTTATTGAATATCTAATCAAGATCATGGGCCAAAAGCAAGCCTTGCATGGAATTTTTGTTGCACAAAGCATACCTCTTTGAATTAACGGCGAAGACGCCCTGCAGCCATTGTGATAGTTAGAACATCCCATGAAGCGCTTTCTTGTCTGCCTGGAACGTATGACTAGAATCATTCCTACCTTGCACTGGGGGCATTCAACCAATCCATTAGTTGGCAGATTTGTTCCTAAAATGACGTATTTTCCACTTTTTTCTGACCATGAAAGATAACCGTTATTGTCATAATACTGTCGTATCTCGTCTTTCATCCTCGAAATTTTCTTATCTGTGACTCGGACAGAATTTCT
>JAGWGB010000122.1 GCA_028867595.1 Nitrososphaerota archaeon
ACCTTTCTACTTCTTGATTTCTCACGCTGTTGAATTGTTTCTTAAATCAGCATTATTAAAAAGGGGGTTTACTGAAAATGATATTAAAAAGTATGATTACCGACACGACCTTGACTCACTTCTGGTAGCATTACAGAAAAAGGATGTAAATGTGTCCCCCGAAACAGTGACTATGATAAATGGTCTTAATGTGCTACACAAGACTCATGCTCTCAGATATGATGCCCTCCTAAAAAGCGGGAAAAAATTCTGGCCACCTACTCACCTTTTGCTCCAAATGCACGATGAATTGCTCTCATTGACTAGAATTTCTACTCATAACTCTTAATTTTCACTTGCCCAACTTGTTTTTATCTTCGTTCACATCCCAAAATCCGGTCTTTCGTCAATTAGCGCAGACGTGGAGTAATGTATCTATGGAGCGAGTTGGAGCGTAAGACTGGAAAGACCCTCTGCACTAATCATATGCCTCTTAAATGTCTTCTTTCTTTTAATTTCTGGATATCTTGAGTTTCTTGATAATCGACTTCTGTAGCCAAAGCATCTTGTCTAGGATGGTGTGTCAGTTTTTCCTGTTCGGCTAAATCGCGTTCAGTATCCGAATTCTTTTTTTTATCCGACCTAATTTTCCCTATTTC
>JAGWGB010000123.1 GCA_028867595.1 Nitrososphaerota archaeon
TGGTAGTTGAAAGAACGTTTGACACAAAACGGATTTTTTTTGTGATTATCTTGTCAAGTTCGGATCTAGTAGGGGCCTGGACTTTGACAAATATATCAAACTGACCAAATGTTCCCGTCGCTTCCTTTACACCTTCAATTTTTAAAATATCATTCATGACATCCATTTCATGGCCCATCTGGCTTTTTACCAAGACAAACGAGAGTTCCATGTTATTCACCCTTGATTTCTGCCCTTGTTTTAAACATAGGCTTTATTCCCAGAGTAGAGTAGTCTCCGCTGGAACAAGTAAAGCACATTGAATCAGCGTCCATTCCAACTGCAGCCGCCAAGTTCTTGGCATCGTTATAACCAAGAAAGTCTGCCCCAATGAGCTGTCTTACTTTTTCTGTAATTTCGTCTTCGGTGTACTTTTTGCCGTCTCCCATGTATGTCACAAGTTCATCTTGTGATGGAAAGTCTATTCCAGCATAGCATGGAAATTGAATTTGTGGAAATGTTATCACCATGCTTATTTTTCGTGCACCTGCCCTTCTCAACGCCTTGATGATTGCCTTTGAGCTTGTACCTCTAACAAGGCTGTCATCTACAACAACGACATGTTTTCCTGAAATCACTTGAGTGATGGGTATAATCCA
>JAGWGB010000124.1 GCA_028867595.1 Nitrososphaerota archaeon
TTCTTTTGAATTTGCAACCTCTTTTGCAATCCAAAAACGTGTCTCATCATCCATAAGAGCAAACAGGTATTTCATGTCACCCTTGACCTTTACCCACACTTCATCGGCTCTCCACGTATCACCGACTTGTGGTGTAATCTTTGATAGGTAATTCTCCATTAGTGTGACATATTTCTTAATCCACTTGTAAATAGCCTGATGCGATACTTCTACACCTTGTAATCTCAAGAATTTCTGAATTGACTTTAGAGATTCACCTGTAAAGTATAGTTGCATCGCTGATGTTACTGCCTGTGGATTTGCTCGCATCTTTTCAAATCCAACGTTGAAACTAAACCATTTCTTACATTCATTGCAATACCATCTTTGAATATCATAATTGTCGTTGTGTCTTATTCCATGCTTTACTATTTTATCAGAATTGCATTTAGGACATACTGATACGTTCAGTTGTTCTATTGTCACAGCATTTACTTTTCTCACCTGTTCTCGAAGCCTGATTGAAAACTCGACAGCGTGGATATGCTTACAACAGATATGACGAAATGTATGGTCATGGCATCCGCAGATCCAGCCCTTTTCAGTAGATATGACATCATACTCTCGCTTTGTTGTCTGTGATTTGACCT
>JAGWGB010000125.1 GCA_028867595.1 Nitrososphaerota archaeon
TGGCGGAGACACATATTCATATAATTAATTTCTAGACTTGATATTATACAATTAATTTTGAAATTGATTGTGATGTAATAAATATAAAAAAGATTTTAGATTGTTATCTTGGCAAGAGATTCTTCTGGTTTTGATGAGACCATGTCACCAATCTCAGTAGATAATTTTAGGAACTTTCTGCCCTTGTCAGTTATTCTGTATATTTGAGCTCCGTTTTCATATCCTATCATTCCGCTTCCTTCTAGGAGTGTGAGATATTCTTTTAGTTGAGTGTATGACAAGTATGCTTTGTACATTATCTTTGTTTTTGTTGTGCCTATTGTCACAGATTCTAAAATCATTGAGATTATCTCTGTACGACTTCGATACTTCATGTCAACAAGAGCTCAATATTCCTATAAAAGCAATTTGGCAGAATGTTCTGTAACATTGTTCCATTTTACATGTATGAATGTTCTATAATTTTTTGTGCATATCATGATATCCACTAGACCAGATTATTTTCTATGCATGTGATATCAATTTTGTATGTGACGATAAAGTATGAGAAAGGGATCTAACATCCTGTTCTTATTTCGAGGTGTAATTGGTTTGAATCATGTTATGTTTGGTAGGATGACCTCAATTT
>JAGWGB010000126.1:0-365 GCA_028867595.1 Nitrososphaerota archaeon
CTCATTTACGTTTGCTACTGTTTGTACGTCAATTACGCGGTCAGCGTACGATAATGGCATGCTTGGAACTATTATGACAAATGCTATCAAACTGAAGATGAAATTTCTCGATCTATAGAATGGTCTAAGTTGTGGCATAGCCTGCTTCATCTGCCTGTATTGTGGCACTTGCATGCGTGATATTGTGCATGTTGACATCTTGTAAAGCGATTATTGTGACTATTGCAGCAGTGAAGTGATTTGGGTTTTTTTGTTCTGCCATGACTCATGTTTCGCTTTATGGTATATAATCTATTTGTATACAAATGATTTGTATACCACCTAATGTAACATAAAACATGCGAAAATTAGATCTAAAGGATAGC
>JAGWGB010000126.1:375-625 GCA_028867595.1 Nitrososphaerota archaeon
GGAAGAAAATGGGCTGCTTGAACGAAAGCCTGACCAAAAAGACAGGAGGCACAACCGACTGTATCTTACAAAAAAATCTGAATCTGTTGTTGATTCCATTGTAGAAATCATCCTTCAATTGAGAAAGACACTGTACAAGGGACTGTCAAAGGACGATCTGGAGTCGATGCGCCCAAAGTTGAAGAAGATAATTGAAAACGCAGGCAAATTCATCAGCAAGTCCAAATCTGAGTCATTATGAGAGACATAA
>JAGWGB010000127.1 GCA_028867595.1 Nitrososphaerota archaeon
CGAAATGGTCTTCACAGTTATCTGAAAAAACATGAATATTCCAACGCCACAACTGAAGACCTCTGGAATTCTCTGGGAACTGCCTCTAGAAAACCCGTGATAAAGATGATGAACACTTGGGTAAGACAAATCGGATATCCAATGATTGAAGCAACTGTTGTTGACTCCAAAATAAAATTATCACAAAAAAGATTTCTGCTTGAAGGCGATAGTAGACCGCAACGTGGACACTGGATGATCCCAATTTCCACTAGAATGGAGGATGGGGTTGTCAAAAAGATGATGACTGAAAACTCTATCGCTATTCCATATGATGGAAGATGGTTTAAGGTAAATGATGGACAAAAGGGGTTTTACAGAGTAAAATATGATGAAGATTCGCTGGAAAAACTAGGCAGACTTGTTGAGGAAAAAAAGGTATCAAATCTTGACCGCTGGAGCATACATCATGACTTGACTGCGTTAGTACTGTCAAATCAGTATCCTCTCAAGCACTATCTGGACTTTGTTAGGCATTATGAGGAGGAAGATGACTATGTAGTACTGTCTGACATTGTTGGATTTCTGAACTTTTTGTATGTCTCACTTTCAGGTGAAAAATTCTGGGATGAGATAAAGGAAT
>JAGWGB010000128.1 GCA_028867595.1 Nitrososphaerota archaeon
AAAGTATATGGTACGTGTACATCATGCGAGTTTGAGGCCTCTGGCGATACGCTAGAACAGCTAGATGAAAAGTTCAAGCATCACTTTGTCATACTTGGCCACAAGTCGTACTTTTACAAAGAGGGAATGGTACAGAAGATAAGAAAACTTTCCTAATTTTTCATTTTATTATTTTACGACAATATTGGTTTCAATTGCGTCTGTGAGTGGACTTGCCATTAGATACCCGTTGAGAAGGACTGTCTGCACTGTGTATACTCCGGCTTTTTGCGGCGTCCAGGATTCTGCTACAGTGAGTGATTGGTTTGGCACTATGTTTGCAGACATGCCGCTTTGTGATTGAACCTTGTTGTTTTGATCAAGCACTCGAACAACATATGTGAACCTTTTTTCTCCTGCACTGTGATTTGCTATGACTGAGGAAAATCCAACTGGTTCCCCTGCATGTAACACGTTATCCTGATTGCCTTTCATATCAACTGTTGTCGGATTAGACAATGTAATATCACTTGACAGGGCAAAGGCAGATCCTGGAATTCCCATTACCAGCATTGTCATGCCAAGAACTATTGCTTGCTTGTACGTAATACAGTGTGATTTTTTATCATAACAGATTATTTT
>JAGWGB010000129.1 GCA_028867595.1 Nitrososphaerota archaeon
ATCACCTGTATTGAGATCCGTCCATATCGTATACTTGCTTCCCGCTGGTATTGTTACATTCTTTGTAGAATATGCTGAAACTGTCTCAATATTGTAAGAAAGCATTAACACTGCACTTACTAAAATTAATACAAAGATAGTATTCTTCACAGGATAGAAAATACAATTAATTTAGATAAACACTTCTGCGGAATCTCTTCCCAACAAATCACAATACAAGTAATAATCTAGTAGCTTCAATTTCCACGCCTAAACGGGGGGTTTACTATTTTTACTCTTTATCCACAAAAATGATTAGCCCCCAAATTTAGGCTAGAAATCTGCTAGTTGTCGTAAAACTTTAAGAATATCTTTTTAGAGAAAGTTTCATTTGGCATCTGTATTCGTATCACATAGTAAGCATGATGTGGATAAAGTAAACTATTTTTCTAGAATGATAGCACGAACTAAACTGCAAGCAAGTTTCATGGAACTCGAGGATCTAGAAGGAGAATACGCGGGTTCACGCATATCTGATATTATTCGATCAAATGTTCAAGAAGATACCAATGCTGTGCTTGTGTTATTGGGTAAGAATTTGGAGAATCCACCTAGCGCAACTCCACAATATACTCATAAT
>JAGWGB010000012.1 GCA_028867595.1 Nitrososphaerota archaeon
CAGTATAGTCTACCAGAATCAAGGTGCCTTTTTGGAAAGCCAACGTCATCGATCCTTTTTGTTCCTTATATTAAGTTAACAGGATTTACAGCGCTTTTAGTTTCTCTTCAGCTACTTTGAGTGCTTCAGGATTTGTCTTGTATCCCATCATGTCAAGTGTAGAGTGAATTGCAGATATTGTTCTCATCACGTGATACTTGCTGACCTCGCCCATGCAACCAACTCGGAACACTTTGCCTTTTAGTTCACCAAATCCACCAGCAACTAAGACTCGGAATTTTTCTGACAAAGTTCCCCTGAAAGTTTTGTCATCTAGTCCTTGCAAATAGTTTAGTGCAATGACAACTGTAGAGCGTGCATCTTCTTTTGCAAATGGAGTAAGGCCAAGTGCACTCAATCCGCTGTAAAACGCATCAGAGCAAACTCTGTGTCTGTGTACTCTCTTGTCCATTCCCTCTTCTAGTATCATATCAAGTGCTTCTTTGTATGCATAAAGCAGTGGTATTGCAGGAGTGAATGGAGTCTCTTTGTTTTCATCATAATACTTGAAGTATCGTGCCATGTTAAAGTAGAATGTAGGCGGCTGATTTGCAATCATGTGCTTTTTTGCCTTGGGGCTTACTGCAATAGGCGAGATTCCAGGTGGAGCTGCAAGTGCTTTTTGTGCTCCTGTAACACATACATCTATTCCCCACTTGTCCATGTGGAGCTCTTCTCCTCCAACTATTGATACACCGTCTACTACAAAGAACGAATCGTTTCTTGCAGTAAGACTTGAAACTTTGTCAAGATACTTTACCATTGTACCAGTTGAGGTTTCATTCCATACTACATAGAATGCCTTGACGTCCTTGTTGTTGTCAAATGCTTCTTTTACTTGATCAAAACTTGCATTCTGGCCAAATGGTGTTTGCAGTTTGATAACGCTTGCTCCTGCCCATTCTAGCATAGTTGCAAGCCTGCTGCTAAATTCTCCGTTGACTGGAATTATTACCTTGTCGCCTTTTTTTACCATGTTTACAACAGAGGCCTCTACTGCGCCAGTGCCAGAAGCGCTCAGTGCTACAACGTCGCCTGTAGTATCAAAGACTTTCTGGGTCTTTTCTACAACATCAGTGTATAATTTTACAAAATCTTTACTTCTGTGGTTTATCATATGGGTAAACATTGCGCGTGTTACTCTTTCCGGAACGTTTGTGGGTCCGGGCAACATTACTAGATATTCCAAATAAATTCTCCATTCCCTAAAATTAGCAACCGCTATTTATTCTAACAGAATTTTAGCTAGTCTTTGCTTTGCATCTATATTCAAAAGCACATTTCGGGTTCCTTCTGGAACAAGACTTGACCAGTCTTTTCCTGCAGCGATCATCTCTCGTATATTTGTGCCAGAAACCATTTCCCTTTGTAACAATGGAACAGGAATTACTTTGGTTCCTCTTTTTTGGTATAAAGAGATGGTAAAGTCGTCGTTTGAAAAAACAACATCGTATTTTGGCACTATCGAGTCAACGTGATACGTCCACTTTTCATGATCTCCCGTATCTGGTACATAGTAGATCTCAACTCTATTCCTAGTCTCAGCATCAAGCGAAGAGAGAATCATTTCTTTTCGCTCATCTGCGGTAAATGGATTTCTTTTTTCATTGCTTTTGTTTGAGCTGCCGATTCCTATCCAAAGTTTTTCTACATTGGATAAAGCAAACTTGACTGCTGAAAGGTGTCCAATATGAAATGGCTGAAATCTGCCAATTAAAAGTCCGTTCATTGCCAAGATCAGGATTACTTAATTAAAAAACCATGCTATGTAAAATTTGAATCTGTATGTTTTATGAGAGGATTATAGATTGCGATTTACTCTGTCAAAGAAATATTTGGAGATACAAAGTTGTGGCTTATCTGAGAAAAACATCTCAAATGTAATCTCTCTATTGTTCTTTTACCACATTTTATACAAATTTGTTGTATGGACTTTTTACATTCAAAGCATTGGGAATAACTAATTAGCTCTTCACCACATGTTCTACAAATCTTGTCTGGCATTACTTTATCACTATTGTATGTATATTCGAGATTAGACTTTAATTGAGTGCAAATAGTTAATGTAAACTCTATACTTACATGATGTTCTATTTTTCATTCATAATTTACATTAGATGATACCAAATAATAAAAAAGAAAAAGTTGGGGCATTAGTTGCCTGAATCTGACCACAATTGTTGTCCTTTGTACTTGAACATTTGGAGCCCGTTGATGTCAACCAGTTGGATATTTTGAGGAAGCGGTACGTACCAAAGCTTTTCAGCATATTGCTGCCCGTCAGTTACTATCCAATATATGAAGTCGACAAGAGCGTTTGCTTTGTTCATGTCTGTACCTTTTACTGTATCACGGTTCTGGTACGCCATGATGTATGTCAATGAAGCAATTGGGTAGGAATTTGGTCCTGGCGCATTAGTGATTGAAACTTTGCTCCAATCTCCATTTGAAGGTGGTATATTCGACAGGGTGCTAGCTGCTGCCTTTGTCGAATCTATTGTTGGTGCTAGAAATGCATTTCCATCAGCATTTTTGACATATGCAAATGACATGTGATTCTGTTCTGCATATGCAAGTTCTACGTATCCAATTGAAAATGGAGTTAATTGTACGTAGTGTGCAACACCTGCGTTACCTGGGCCTCCAATTCCTGTTCTCCACGGAACCGAGGTTCCTTCACCAATATCATGCTTCCAAGTACTACTAACCTTGGACAAGTAATCTGTGAACCCATATGTTGTTCCTGAGCCATCTGAACGATGAACTACTGTTATCTTTGCATTTGGCAGATAAACTCCTGGATTGTTGGCTACTATGGCCGGATCATTCCAGTATATTATCTTGCCCTCAAAGATGTTTGCAATAGTTGGACCATCTAGCTTTAATCCGCTTGGTATGATTTGAGCAACACCATTCTTGATTTGACCATTTGGTATGTTGTAGGATATAGTAATTGCACCAATTGAATCTACAAAGGTTAGCGAATTTTTGGCTGCCTTTGCTTGACTTGGTGACAGTGGGGCATCAGATGCTCCAAAGTCAACTGTTTTTGCGGTAAATTGGTTTATTCCTGCAGCACTTCCAACAGATTGATAGTTGATAGTCGCTCCAGAATAAAGCCCGTGGTATGTTACTCTCCATTTGTCCATCAATGGAAAGATGAAGCTCGAACCTGCACCAGTAAGTTTGATGTTACTTCCGTCTGCAGGTGGAGTCGGTGGGTTTTGTACTAGTTGTGCATGTGCTACCATATTTGTGGTTGGCATCATTAGGATCAGCGTTAAAGCTAAACCTAAGATTATTTTTTTTGCCATAAGCTTATGGCAATTCTTTGGTTATTTCTAAGTGATCGGTATAGAATACATAGCAAGATGTATGTTATGTTTATAACATAAGGCAAGCTAAAAAATCATACGATTCATAAATCTATATAGCATTTAGTTTCTAATTTTAAAAACTCGTATGTGATTTGGAACAATTAATTTTAAAAAATAAAGAAAAGGAAAGATTTAGAGTCTTGGTGCAAGTCTCAATCCGGTCTTTGCAGACACTGCAATTATTGATACGATTGCAATGGCAAGAACCGCTGTTGCGATTGGACCAAACTCCGGAACTGCGCTACCACCAAACCGAATCTCTGAAATTGCATTCTGATCAGCCTTCACCATGGCATCTGGCAATGGAACATACAACAGAGTAGAGGCGTACTTTTGTCCATCTGTTACTATCCAGTTAAGGAAGTTGATTACCTCTTGTGCCTTGTCTGATGTTTCTCCACTTACCTGACTTAGGTCCTTATAGACAAAGACATATGTCAAAGTCGAGATCGGATAGGAATTGCTGCCTGGTTGATTTACTATAGATACCTTGCTCCAATCTCCATCGGGTGCTGGGAGACTTGTTGCTGCAGCCGCTGCATCAGCAGCTACTGAATCTATGGTAGGCTCAACAAACGCATTTCCATCTGCATTTTGTACAAATGCATATGACATGTTGTTTTGGTACGCATATGCAAGCTCTACATATCCACAGGCATATGGCGTGCTTTTCACTATGTTGGCTACGCCTGCATTGCCTGGGGCAGCAGTGCCTACTGGCCATGGAACTGTCTTACCCTGACCTACAGATGTCTTCCATTGTGGATAGACTTTTGACAGATAGTCTGTAAATGCATACGTTGTTCCTGAACCATCTGAACGATGAGCTGTCAGGATCTTCTGAGATGGAAGATTCATTCCAGGATTCAGATTTGCAATAGCTGGGTCATTCCACATAGTGATGCTACCCATGAATATCTGTGCAATTACCGGGCCTGTAAGTTTCATGCCCTTGTCAATTCCAGGAAGGTTGTAGGATATTGTTATTCCTCCAATTGATTCTGGAATGGTTACTGTTCCAGCTGCAGCTGTTTGTTCAGATGGTTGCAATGGTGCATCTGAGGCTGCAAAGTCTACAGTCTTTTGGTCTAACAGCTTGATACCTGCTCCACTTCCAATGGATTGATAGTTTAGTTTTATGTTAGAATGCAAATTATTGTATTGCACTCTCCATGTATCCATCAGTGGAAAGACAAATGTCGAGCCACCAGCCGTAATTGTATATGACTGGCTGCTTTGAGCATTCGCATACAGTATTACGGATGGTACTGTTAGCAATAGCATGAAAGCTACTGCCAAGAAAGTTTTTTTCATCGATATTACGACATTGTGTAGTTATTTACGTATGACCAAGATAGTTTATGTAATTATTCATAGAACATGATAACTATATAGAGACAGTTAACTTGTGGAAAAAGAATTTACAAATAAAGGATTTTTCTAGTGAAAACGTCTCTGCCCTGTAACAATATAGTTTACTGATTCGCCCATAAATGCTGCATGATCAGCAATTCTTTCTAGATATCTTAGAACCAACGCATCAGCTAGAGCACATTTTACATTAATTGAATTAATCAACATTGGAAGATGTTTATTGTAATACTTGTCTACCAAATCTTCATCAGTTCTAAGTTGTTTTGCTTTTTCCAAGTCCAAAGTCGCGAAACACTGTATTGCCATGTTTATCATATGTTTTATCTCTCCTGAAAGTGTGTAGATTGCCTCATTTTTGCAGTCGGAGAGATCTCCAAACGTGTCTCTGACTACAGTAATATCGTATGCGTAGCGTCCAAATCTTGTAAAGCCATAGGAAACCTCGATGCATGATCTAATTAATCTAAAATCACTTGCAACGGGTTGATATCGCAATATCATATCAAAAGTAAGATCGCCTACCTCATCATACAGACTCATTATTTCTTGGGAAAGTTTGTGTGCTTCATGACGTACGTTTTTTCCTTCTAGGTAAGAGTCCAGTGCCAAATTTATTGATTGAAGAGCAAGTGAGCCCATTTTTTCCATCATATATGATAGCTTTTGCAGATGGGGATCTATTAGACGAGTCAACTAACCAAACTGCCCCTGAACATATTTGGCTGTGATCTCATTTCTTGGATTCTCAAAGATTTGCTTGGTCTCCCCAAACTCAACCAAATCTCCAAGATACATGAATCCTGTATAGTCTGATACTCTCACAGCTTGTTGCATGTTATGAGTTACTATGATTATGGTGTATTCTTTTTTCAATTCAGTTATCATTTCTTCGATCTTTTGAGTAGCAATAGGATCAAGTGCAGATGCTGGCTCGTCCATCAAAAGGACTTCAGGTTGTATAGCAAGTGCACGTGCAATGCATAGACGTTGCTGTTGCCCGCCTGAAAGGCTCATCCCAGGTTTTTTCAGATCATGTTTTACCTCATCCCAGAGATATACCATTTCTAGGCATCCTTGTACTATTTGGTCTATGATCTTTTTGTCTTTTACACCGTTTAACTTCAAGCCTGCAGCGACATTATCATAAATTGACATTGTGGGAAATGGATTTGGCTTTTGAAAGACCATTCCAATCTTTCTCCTGTGAATAATGGCATCTTCTTTATTTGAATACAGATCCTGATTATCCAATAGAACTTTTCCTGTCACTGTGGCGCCCTTTGTCAACTCATGCATTCTGTTAAGACATCGAAGAAACGTAGTTTTCCCACATCCAGATGGTCCTATCAATGCAGTGACCGCCTTTTCTCTGAATTTCATGTTGACTCCCTTTACAGCTGCAATGCCATTGTAGCTTGCAACAATATTTTCTGCAACTAGTTTGTATCGTGACGCTTCTATAGATGAGCGTGCAATTGGAGTTCTTGTGAGTGTTTCCATTCTATCCACCTGTTGTGATTCTAAAGCTGCCACCTCTGCGTTTTCGCAAGAATAGATATCTTATTCCTATGTTAAGTGAAAGTATTATCAAGATTAAAACCAACGCACCACCCCATCCTTGGGCTGTTGCACTATCATAAGGAAGATTTGCTAGTCGGTAAATTCTAAGTGGTAAAGCATCCACTGGTTGATCAAAACCCGAAAAAAAGTCTTCGTTGCCAAGAATTGTAAAGATCAGAGGAGCTGTCTCACCTGCTATTCTTGCTACTGACAACATGATTCCCGTGATCAATCCACTTTTGGCACTTGTTAGTAGAATTCTAAATATTATTACCGATCTTTTGATTCCAAGTGCATATCCTGCTTCTCTGTATGACACAGGAACAAGCTTGAGTGACTCTTCGGTTGTTCGTGTTATAATTGGCAGCATTATAATTGAGAGCGCAAACATTCCTGCAAGAATAGAAAAATAGCCAAGCGAAAGTACGATGACTGCAAATGCAAAAAGTCCTATTACGATAGTGGGAAATTCTGCCAAGACATCATTGAAAAATCTTATCGTCTGGCCATATTTGTTGTTGCCATACTCTGAAAGGAAGATTCCACCCAAGACTCCAACTGGCACTCCAATTAAGCTTGACAAGCCAATTAACATCAGTGTGCCTTGAATAGCAGGTCCAATTCCACCTGGTTGATTTGACCCTACAGCTCCTGGAGGTTGAGTGAGAAAGTCTATGCTTAGTACAGGAACTCCATTTCGTATAATTTCAAAAAGTATGCTTCCAAGCGGAATTATTGCTAGTAGAACACAACCAAATACAATTCCCTTCACTATCTTATCGGTAGCTACTCTACGTGAAATGTTGTTTCTAAAGTGTTTTCTAAATTCAGCTCTTTGTTCTATGGTAATCATGCTAAAACTGCTCCTTGATGTGTTTTTAGGACTTTAGAAACTAGGAATTGGGCAACTATGTTGATAGTTATTGCAATAACAAAAAGTATCAATCCACATCCAATTAGAGCTGCCATGTGAAGACTTCCATTGGCAGCTTCTGGAAATTCATTTGCAATTATACTTGATAATGTTTGACCTGGAGCAAACAAAGATGATGGAAATGCACTTTGTCCTGTAGCATTTCCAATCAATAATGTAATAGCCATAGTTTCTCCCACAGCTCTTCCAAGTCCAAGTATTGATGCGCCAATAAGACCTGACTTTGAATATGGAATAACTGCCATCTTGAATACTTCCCATTTTGTAGCACCTAACATGAATGCGGCTTCTCTTTGGCTAGATGGTACTGCAATCATGATTTCTCGTGAAATAGATGCTATAGTTGGAATTATCATAATAGCAAGTACTACACTAGCAGTGAAAATATCAAGTCCAAATGGAGTTCCCGAGAAGAGTATGACATTATTGCCTAGAGCGCTATTAAGCGGTGTTTCAATCCAGTCTCTGATATAATCTCGAAACACAAACATCCCCCATAAACCGTAAATGATACTTGGGACTGCTGCCAGCAGCTCGACTACAAATGAAAGCACAGAGCGCAGAAATTTAGGTGCAAGCTCTGAGAGGAACATTGCAATGCCTATACTTATCGGTACTCCGATAAGCATAGCAATTCCTGCGGTCACAAATGTGCCTGCAATATATGGCGCTGCCCCATATGATTCGCTTCCTTCTACAGCATTCCAATCAGAACCAGTCAGAAACGAGACTCCTTCCTGAGCCCATATTTGATACGAGTTGGTAGTTAGTTGTATTACGATGAGAACTATAATTGCCAGTACGTAAGTGCCTGCAATAGTAACTCCAATCTTGAAAATCTTATCAAATATAGGGGAACCTCCTTTTAGCTTAACAGTTTCCATCAAATACAATTGATGTGATCTTCGTGACAAATATCAGAAGTTCGACCATAATTTCTTAAGTTTCATATTTGAATATAGTTCTATATAGCACTACATAGAACGTAGTCACAACCGCTTTAATTCTAACAGATATAGAAAGAGCAGTTGGCAGAACTATTGAATGAAAAAGAAGTACGAAAACTACAGCTTGTCGGTGGATCTACCTATGTACTTTCACTCCCTAAGAAATGGATTGATGAGCTAAATCTCAAAACCGGCGATCCAGTATCCATTGTAAAAAATGTCAATCGATCTCTTTCAATTTTACCTACCGGAACATCGCAATCACCCAAAATAACAAAATCAAAAACTATCATCAGTCAAAAAGAGCCAGTAGAGTCTATTCAGCGCAAGGTGATTGCGATGTATCTGGCTGGATATCAAATGATTAAGATTCAATCTAAAGGAGGAAGAATTCAACTTGAACACAAGCAAACAATAAGAGATCTCGTGAGAAGAAACATGATAGGAACTGAAATTGTCGAATCGTCACCAGAATCTATAACTGTTCAAATCCTGACGAGTTTGCCTGAACTTTCTATAAGTGATGCCCTAAAGCGCATGTTTTTGCTGACAATTACAATGCATAGACAAGCAATTGATGCACTAAAAGAGATGGATATTGAACTTGGAGAGGAGATTACCCATCTGGATGATGAGGTAGATCGTTTTAGTTTGTACATACTACGAAATCTTACGTTAGCAGTAGAACATGAGAGAATACTACGTGATATTGGATTGAAAAAGCCTTCTGATTGTATAAGCTATAGAATAGTGGTAAAATCAATAGAACGAGTTGCAGATCATGCAGTTTCAATAGCAAGTAGGGTAAAGTTCCTCAAATCTACGCTAGAACCAGCACTTTTGCAAAAGGTTACAAAACTCAGTGAAGAATCACTCAAAGTTTTTGAGGATTCTATTGCTGCACTAAACAAAAGAGACTATGCATTAGCAGACATAGTTGCATCAAATGCACGTAGAATCTCGGTAAAGGAGAAAGAATTCACAGATAGTTTGGAAGAGTCCAAAAAGTATACTAGTGTGATAAAGTTTGTCTTAGAAGACATCCGCAGAACGGCTGAATATTCTAGTGATATTGCAGAGGCAGTGATTAATGAAACAGTACAAGATGTCATATCAGAAAATGGTTCATAACAAAAAACTTCTTTCTTTTTGTTTTTCAATTCGTGAGGTTACAATCTAGAATAATTATCAGATTTTTGTTTATCCTTTATCTTTATACAATTTTACAGATCTTGCTATTAGATTTACACAAATCAAATACACTACAAATGATATGGACTGAGCTAGAGCAGATGAGATGTATGCTTCATAGTTACTAGTCAACAGATAATACTGTATCAGCCATCTGCAAATGCTGTAAATTATCTCTCCTAGTCCTAATGATGTAATTATTTTTAGAAGGTCCGTTTTTAGTCTCGATTTATCTAACTTACCAGATTCTAGGAGGTATTTTTTTCTGTTATCTATGTAAAAAAAACCTGAAAAAGCTGCGTAATAAATTGATAAATCAACTGCAAGAGTAGCTGAGCTGTTAAGGTACTTTGCCTGAACAGACAAAACCTGTGCCACAATAGCAGAAACGGTAACGGATACAAAAAAAGCAAATAAAATGTTCTTGTTTAGCTTGAAATACTCTTTATAGTGATTTTCCACAATTCTTTTTTTGATATGTTACAGATAAAGTCACCAGAATGTATACTGCCAAACAAATAACGCTGATTGCTCTTTTATTTTATTGTAAATGAAAGGAAGTATCAAAATAAGATTTTTCTACCATAGTAATCTAACCAATAAACATGGTTAAATTGAGCGATTTGAGGGCATGCAAAAACTGCCACATGGTGTATTTTAAGACTCCTTCAGAGAAATGTGCGCATTGCAACGCATCAACACAACAAGAAGAAGTAAAATTTGATTAGATTTCTTTCATAATGAATTTCTAATCTTCATTTTTCTAGCACTATATTACAATAATGCAAAATATGTGTAACTTACTAATATCAGCGAAAATTGAACAATCTGCTAAAAATAATACATAGAAAGACGATTCCCAGAAAAATGTTTTTTCCATACAGAATTTGATATAATTTTTCTGTATTTTTGATCAAAATTTTAATCTTATATCAGTATATCATTTTATATTTCAAACATTATGAGACGAATTTGACTATGATTGAAACTTTGGAAGTTATAGCAATCTTCGGATCCTGTGGATTTCTGACATGGTGTGTAATGAAGAAGTATAATTCACAGATTGAACGAAGACTTGACGAAATCGATAATCACAGTACTGAGTTCATAACAGAAAGAAAGTTGAGAAAATAAATATCAATAATTACTTTGATAAATTCCATCTTAGGAATTGTTTTCTTCGGTTTCTTTTGTAACACTATGACTGTGTACATTTTTGTTTTTTCTAGTTACTAACGCGTACACAAATGAGATGGAGACTATGCTTACAGCTAGAACAGGTCCTGCCCATTGTGGCAATATGTCTGTATTAGTGACTCTTCCGTAGGACTCTAAAGATGCAACTGATACTGCAGCACCGCTTAGGGCATAAGCCATGTATCTGAAACTATTAGTATTGAATATTCTAGAAAATGCAGAACGAAGCAATACACTATTTAGTGTGTCTATAGGAATCATTCCAAGTGCAAAGAATCCAGAGAGAATTAATGCGGTTTGAATTCCAGTTGTTGCAGATGCTACAGCAGATAAGCTGATTGCAGAGATTTGTGTAGCCGTATCAAAACCCAAACCAAAAACGAGACCAGTAACGAGGGAAGAACCTACAGGACCCAACATCCCAGTTCTCTTTAGAATTTTTGTTGCAAGTATTGCAGAACCGCTCTTACCCCATTTCTTTATCGCATAGATATTAATTCCACCAATTACGCCTAGTGCAACTGCGCCCACTATGCCTCCCCAAAACTGAAGATTTCCTGTACTAACAAGGCCACCTACTACGTAGATTATGAGAACCATTTCAGCCAAGACGGACAACATATGGCCAGAACTAAATCCTATTCCTACCAACCTAGATTTTTTTGTAGCATTATGCAATCTGACTAGATTATCAATTGCAGTAATATGGTCAACATCAACTCCATGACGCATTCCTAGAACTAGCATCGTAGGCACTGACAATAGAATAAAGGCCCAAGAGGTATCAATCATGATAGATATCTCCGTATGATGGACCTGATAGTATTACAAAATTTGGTAGGAGTAATACTAACACAAGAGGTGTGTTTAATCTTTGTATAAAAATATGCCTTAAAAAAACGTAAACTACAAAACTTCTTCTAAAACATATGCGTAAAATGCAAAAAGGGTTTGATTTTAAACAAGGGATACAAAATTTACTTTTAGACTCTTGGTGGCGCTGTTTTCTGAAATTTTTCTTGTCAGATCTTTCATTTTTTGTATTATGATAGAATCAGAAAAAATTATGTAGTGGTGTTATCCTGATTACAGAATATGGATTATCATCATTTTCATGGTAAGAATATTCCGCATATAGAAGTCAATCCCGATATGAAAATAGATGACCTTGTAGAAATCTATTCCAGATCTGGTTATAATGCAAGACAGCTTGGAGAAGCTGCAAAACTCTTCCGTAAAATGATAGAGGATGATGCCACAATCTGCCTTACTATTGCTGGTGCAATGACACCAGTTGGCTTTGGTGGCCTTTTCAAGTCCCTTATAGAGAAGGGATTTGTGGATTGGATAATATCCACAGGTTCTAATCTATACCACGAGGATCATTTTGCATGGAATTTGCCTGTAAAACAAGGACATTTTGAGGTAGACGACATGATTCTTTATCAAAAAGACATTGTCAGGATACGAGATGTATATATCAAAGGTGAAGAGACGCTAAAAAAACAAGATAAGATTGTACAAAAAATGTTTGAAAATAATTCAATGGATAGACCGTTTACCACTGCCGAGTTTGCAAATTGGATGGGCAAATATTCAAAAGAACACTCAAAGCATCCTGAAAAAAGTTTTGTAGTTTCTGCTTATGATTACGATGTTCCTCTCTACATATCTACGTTAAAAGATTCTTCATTGGCTCTTGATTTGGCTCCTCTGCGACTTGCCAATAAACAATTTTCACTAGATTTTGTTCGTGAAATAATTGAGCAGGCTGCAATTTTGTACAATTCAAAAAAGGCAGGAATTGTAGAGATAGGTGGCGGCGTACCCAAAAATACAGCACAACAGACGGGTCCTCTGTTAGACCAGATCTTGGGCCTGGGGCATGGAGGACAAAATTATATTATTCAGATAACTGATGCCAGGCCTGACACTGGTGGGTTATCAGGCGCTACTCTTCAGGAAGGCAAGAGTTGGGGCAAGGTAAAAGATTCTCATGAAGATGTCATTGTAGTTTACACAGATGCCACTATTGCGTTTCCAGTTTTGTGTTTGTATGCATTAAGCACTGAAAGCCCAAGAAAACCAAAACGCATCTACAAGAAATTAGGACAATATTACAAAGAATTGTCTGAAATGTATTTTGATAAAAAGAAATTATCTCAACGCTAATTGCATTTTCTTTTCTTCTTATACAAGAAATTATTTTAAAGAATTAAAACTGCAGCTGCAAAGACAGTAGTCCATCTGCCCTTTGAATCTCCAACCGCACTTTGAGTAATATTTCGTGTTTTGTATATCTGACCTGATACCTTCCATTGTTGTCTTTTCTCATCCCAGTTTTTCTCTACATCAAATGGTATTCCAATAGATGATGCCAACATTTGTGCTGCAATATCTTCAGCATAGTCTCCAGCTTCTTTTTCTGTTTCACCAAACGAATGATATTCAGATAGATATCCCCATCTTTTTCTGTCAGATGGTTCTGCCAATCCTACCGAGGCCGCCATTAATCTATGTGGTTCGTTAGATTGTTGTCGTGCATATATTACGAACTGTACGCTACCAGGACGAATGAGCTTCAATCCCTCAGGACGGGGAATTATTTTTGCACCTGGAGGAAATATACTTGAAATTAATACCAAATTGGTATTTGGGATACCAGCATCTCTCAATGCATATTCAAAGCTTGTAAGTTGATCTTGATGTACTCCCTTACCTTTGGTAAGGAATAATTTTTTTGGAACTAGGTCGAGCATGTTATCTTCTTTGTTTCCCAAATGAACATTATTTAAAAATTGGTCTCTAATGCGTACATTACGTTTTAATTTTGAATGGTTGATTATATAACAATACAAGGAATTTATACCACAGATCAAACTGTAATAGGATGAGCAGTAAAGCTAGACCAGTACGAGATATCACGATAAAAAGCGATACTGATCTTCAAGATATTTTCAAACAGATGGCAGCGTCTGGCGGTTTTGAATCAAGAAATCTTTCTGATGGTCTTGAGATACTCACAACAATGATAAACGATAAACATTGTTTGAAATTCCTTTCATTTGTAGCGGCAATTACATCAACTGGCCTTCGTGGAATAATTGCAGATATGTTGAAAAATAAAATGTTTGATGTTGTTATAACTACATGTGGTGCACTAGATCACGATATCGCTAGATATTTTTCAAATTATTTGGAAGGATCATTTACTCTTGATGATTCAGAACTTTTAAAGAAAAACATTCACAGATTAGGTAATGTACTTGTTCCCATGGATAGCTATGGACCAATAATTGAGGAAAAGATGCAGCAATTCTTGGAAGCAGCGTACAAATCAGGTAAAAAAGAAATGTCTACTGCAGACATTACAAGAATGATAGGTGAAAATCTAGGAGAAGGATCATTCTTGTATTGGGCATACAAGAACAACATTCCAGTAGTTGTACCGGGGATAATGGATGGTGGAGTTGGTAGTCAGATTTGGATGTTTACTCAAAAACATAGTGATTTTAAGATAAATGTTGCAGCAGACAGTGATCTATTATCTTCACTTATTTTCAAGGCAAAAAAATCGGGAGCTCTTATGCTTGGAGGAGGAATCTCAAAACACCATACACTTTGGTGGAATCAATATCGAGATGGTTTAGATTATGCGGTCTATATCACGACTGCACAAGAATTTGATGGAAGTTTGAGCGGAGCTCTTGTAAGAGAAGCAATCTCTTGGGGGAAGGTTACTCAAAGTGCAAAGCAAACTACTATTCATGCGGAAATAACTACTATCTTGCCATTCCTCTATTCTGCGCTTCTAGATAGAATAAAGTAGTTCAAAACGCTAAATCAAAAAACATTATCACAATTCAATAATAATGATGTGATGGTCTCTGTATCTTTCCAAGCTTGTCAAAGTGATCATGCGGTTTGTTTCCTTTTGCATGTGAATGTGTAGTGCCATCCCCATGAGTATGTGTATACATTGCAGGTTGTTTCATAATAACTTCATCTACACGTAGAAGTAATGATGCAACGTCTGACGCTGTTTTTATTACTTGTTCTTTGACTATCAAAGGTTCAACAATATGTTCAGAATACATTTCTTTCACTTTTCTTTCATTTGTGTCTATACCATACCAAGAATGAATTTTTCCGTTATTGTGCTCAGAATTTTTGCTTCTTAGTTGAACAAGCGCATCAATTACATTCATTCCAGAATTTCTAGCTATTGTTAATGGAATTTCCTCTAGGGCTTCAGCAAAATTTTGAATAACGGTTTGTTCTTTGCCCTCTATCAAAAGCGATTTTTTTCTTAGTTCATTTGCAATAATTATTTCAGTGGAACCTCCACCTGCCACTATTGATGGATGAGTAAAGAAATCTTTTAGGACAGTTATAGCATCGAGCACCGTACGATGATATTCATCTAACAGTCTCTTGGAATTTGCACGTAATAATATCGTGACTGATTTTGGGTTTTTGCATCCTTCTGCGAATACCATTTTATCATCGCCTACAAATTTTTCATAGACTTTACCTGCAAAACCTAAATGTTCTTGGGTTATGTTATTCAGATCGTTTGTTATCATACCGCCTGCAGCCTTTTCCAACCAATGTAGATCATTTTCTTTCACTCTACGAATAGATATCATGCCTGCCCTTGATAGATAATGCTGAGCTAGACGGCTGATTCCCTTTTGACAGACTACAACATTTGCACCTGAATTAATTATCTTCTGAGTTTTTTCTTTCACGTCTTCATTTTCTTTTGAGATATATTGTTGCATTTCTTCTGGCGAATGGATGATAATTTCTGCATCAGTTTTTGTTCTCTCATTGTCAAGCTCTACATTAATTAGAAGAATTTTTGCATTCTTTATTATCCTAGGCATTGCAGAATTGTCAATTGTTTTGTCAATCACGATTCCTCGGACTAGTTGAATATCCGATGTATTTCCTGGTTTTTCTTCTATCTTAATGTCATCTGTTTCAACTTTTTTATTTGCAAAATCTGCAATTGTGCAAAATGCATCAGTGACTAATTCTGCAATAGGCTTATCTTCACATAACATGGAGATAGATTTTGAATTCAGACATGTTTTTGCTAGATTGATCATTATTTCTTTATTCCTGTAACTTGATGATTTTGCAATTGATTTCACAATATCTAGTGCCATCTCACCAGCCTTTTTGTATCCTGCTTCAATGGTAGAAGGTGATATTCCTAGATCCAGCATTTTTTCTGCTTTTTCAAGAAGAGATCCAGCTAGAACAACTACCGATATTGTTCCATCTCCTACTTCATTATCAACTGAATTTGATGCATCTATCATTACCTTAGCAGCTGGATGTTCAACATCGATTTTGCGCAATATGGTAGAACCATTCTTGCTTAGGGTAACCTCGCCTAGAAGATCAATGTAGATTTTTTCAAATCCTCTTGGTCCAAATGATGTTTTGACAAGATCTGCAATTAATTTCCCAGCAAGTAGATTATATCTACGAGTTTCTTCCCCTACAGAAAATTGGGTTCCCTCACCAAGTAAATTATCGGTAGAACTCATATACTATGACATATTTAGTAATTATAAAAACTTCTGATCACAGCATGCCCAGAAATTTCTACAGAAAAAATTGAAAATATTTTACATTATGGTTATTGCGGACTATGAATTGGAGGTTCTATTTTGTGTTCGATATTGGCACAAGTTCTGATAACATGAATTATAGACTCTGTCAAAGTGATTATTTCAGATGCTGAATCTGCAAGTATTCTCATAATTATTCCACAGTCATTGGGCAGAGATGAACAACTCGCTAAAATGGATGTATTTTTTGTGGCTAGATTGATTTCTTCCATGATTCTTTCTGTTGAAATAGAGATGCCAAGTATGTAAACAGTAGAAAAAGCACCTTTTCCTTCAAATACTGCCTCTAGATATGGCTTATCTTTATGGTTCAGGCTCATAACATCCGTGAAAAGAATTTGGTCATTTCTGCAAGCTGAAGTACGAAGAAAACAGAGATCAAAGTCATATTTTTCTCCAGATGCAACACGACCTGCAGATATAATTTCAGAGTAGATCAGTATCGCATTCTTGTCAACCTCAAGATTTACCTCTTGATAAAATCTTGATGATTTAAATGGAATAATCTGATGTGGAACAAATTCTAGATAGCTTCCTTCCTGACCATGTATGTTGATGTATTGCGAGGCATATCCATCTTCCATCTTGTAAATTTTGGTTGCAGATTGATTAGTGATTCTTCCTTTAGAATTTTTTCCCATGACGATATCAATTTTCTGTTCATCACCCTGTAAGATGCCTCCAGAAGATGACATCATGTAGATGTGTGCAAATTTTGGGTAATCCGAGTCTGGATACATGGCCTTTTGAATTAGAAATGGAGCTTTTGACATCAATGATTTTACATATGTTTTGGAATTTTTATCTAATTCAAGCTCCAATCTTATTGTACCATTTTGACCTGGCATTTTGGTTTCTTTATTTTTGAAATTTTTGAAGATGTCTGGAATATGATGACTCATCTGATTCTATCCTTTTTGGCTATAGTTTTTTTGTCAAACAGTATTGATTTGATTATGTTTTCGGCAACATATTCTATACCCTCGCCAGTTTGGCAATTAACAAACACAAAGGGTTTTCCTTCTCGGATTTTTTGTGCGTCTCGCTTCATTATACTGATGTCTGCTCCTACATGTGATGCCAAATCAATCTTGTTGATCACAAGTAAATCGCTACTTTCTATTCCCAATCCACCTTTTCTTGGATATTTGTCACCACCTGCTACATCGACTATGTAAATGAAATAATCTGCAAGAGCCGGGCTAAAGGTAGTCATAACATTATCGCCACCACTTTCAATAATGATTAAATCAAGACTGGGATCTTTTTTTTCTATTTCGTCAATCACTGCTAAATTTATTGTGGGGTCTTCACGTATTGCAGTATGGGGACAACCTCCAGTAGCTATTCCTATAATCATGTTTTCAGGCATGACTTTAAGCTCTGTAGATAATACTCGTTGCATTCTTTCTGCATCTTCTTTTGATATAACATCATTTGATATTATACAACATCTGTAGCCTTTTTCTATCAAAACCGGTACTATTCGTTCAATTAATCTAGTTTTCCCAGAACCTACCGGTCCACCAATTCCAACTTTGGGTATTTTTCTATTTTTTGACATCAAAAATCACTTCAAATCTATGTTATGAACATCTTAGAACTGTCATGCTCGTGAATCATTTGGAAAATATCTGTAAGTGGTGTCAGTTGCCAAATATTGTCAAGTGATTCTTTCTCAATATTTTTTGAAATGCTATTAATCTTGACTGAAAGTAGTGTAAGAATTTTTTGACCACTAATATGATCAATTATTCCCAATCTAATTGCTGCTGCAATAATGTTTTGACTGAATGAATAAAGCATCATCCTTATTCCACTCTCAGGTGGAATTCCAAATAGATTTGCTGCCATGGCATAACAGACAGGATGCGTTCCAGGAGTTTTATTTGATAATATTTTCTTTTGAAACTGCTTTGCTATTATGTTTTCTTTTTTATCAGACGCCATTTGGATTACACAATTCAAGATTTGTGAACCAGATCTGACAGAGGCATTCCGTACTTCTTTTATTAGTCTCATTGTGTAGAATCGATTATCTATTTCAACTAGTTCTTCAATATTTTTATTTTCTATGGCATTTATTGCTGCTAGAAAAATCATGCAGTCACAAGGTACTAGCTGAAATTCTATTTGTCGTTCAATGAAACTTGTAACATCTTTATCATTTCTGATTCGCTGATGCTTTACAAGTGATTCCAATCCATTAGACATTCCAAACATGCCTGACGGAAAGAAAGAATCTGCCAATTGCATTAAAAAAAATTCATGATCAGTGTTCATGTATATACATTCCACGTTGAGGTTGAAAAATCTGTTCTTCTACCATAAATTCAAAGTCATGCATGATTCCAGAAAAGAGTTTTTTGAACACCTCGACTTCAGAATCCACATGTATAGGAAAAGAGAGAGTATCGTCGTTTATCATGATTGGTTTATGCCTGTTTCCTATAATATGTCCAAGAGTGACTAGATTAACAGGGTTATCCTTTAGATTCTTTATTTTTATCGAAATTACCTTTTCAGGTAATTGTTCAACTATAACGAATTTTTCTTGATCTGCCATTATAACATCACCGTGATAGAGTTGAGAATTCAAAATTAGACCTATGTCAGTTCCAAGGTCGGTCGTTTTCCTAATCCTACCTCTTTCCAGCTCATGACGCAGGATTTTCATCCTCTCACATTTTTTTTGAGATTCCATTTGTTTGAATTTGTTCATTAACTCTTTATCATGAAAAATATTTCCAACTATTGTTGTAATAGTGAGCATGATGATCTAGTTTAAACTATGAAATTATATTTTTTGATCAAAGTCTAGTAATTTATTATAAATAATAAATACAAGAAGTCATGAAGATACAGATATGATGCTCACTCCAAGAGAAATAGACAAACTCTATATTTTTATGACAGCAGAAGTTGCACGAAGAAGAAAATCGAGAGGGTTGAAGCTTAACTACGTAGAAGCGTTGGCATTGATTTCAGACCACATAGTTGAAGGAGCAAGAGACGGAAGATCAGTGTCGGAATTAATGAGTTCTGGAAGGAAGGTGTTAACAAGAGATGATGTTTTACCTGGTGTACCTGAGTTAATTAAGACGGTTCAGACTGAAGCAACATTTGAAGATGGAACCAAACTTGTTACGGTTCATGATCCTATCGTATAGGTATGATTCCTGGAGAATATTTCATAAATGATGTTCCCATTATTGCAAATAAAGGCAGAAAGACAATAAAGATCACAGTTAGCAATTCCGGAGACAGACCAATACAAGTAGGTTCTCATACGCATTTTTTTGAAACCAACAAAGCTCTAGTGTTTTCTAGAGAGAAAGCTTATGGTTTTCGGCTGAATGTTCCCGCAGGAACATCAGTAAGGTTTGAACCTGGGGATACAAAAGAAATAGAACTTACAGAATATGTCGGACAAAAAATAGTATATGGATTTAACAGTCTTGTTAATGGCAAACTCTCCACTAGAAAACAAATTGCAATCAAGAAAGCACGAAAGCTAGGGTTCAAGGATAGTGATCAGAAATGACATTGATCATTCCCAGAAAACAATACGTTGATCTTTATGGACCTACTAAAGGAGATAAAATTAGACTTGCTGACACGGATCTGATAATTGAAATCGAAAAAGATTTTCAGACATATGGAGATGAGATAGTTTTTGGCGGAGGCAAAAGTGCCAGAGATGGAATGGGTCAGGCAAGTGGGGTTACTAGTAGAAATGCTCTTGACCTAGTAATAACAAATGCAGTTATCATAGATCCAATTCTAGGTATTGTCAAAGCAGATATCGGTATCAAAAATGGATTAGTAGTTGGCATTGGAAAGGCAGGCAATCCAAACATCATGGACGATGTGGATATGATAATATCAGCAAATACCGAAGTGATTGCAGGAGAACACACGATATGTACTCCTGGGATAATTGATACACATATTCATTTTATTGCTCCTCAACAAGCAATAGAAGCAATCTGTAGCGGCACTACAACCATGATTGGTGGTGGTACAGGACCTGCTGATGGTACTAAGGCAACAACATGTACTCCTGGTCCATGGAATATTCACAGAATGCTTGAGGCTCTCGATGAATTTCCTCTAAATTTTGGATTGTTGGGAAAAGGGAATGATTCTAGGGAACCTGCCCTAATGGAACAGATTGCTGCAGGAGTCTGCGGTTTGAAATTACATGAGGACTGGGGTTCTACTCCTGCTACTATTGATGCCGCTCTGCGTGTTGCCGATAAAACTGACACTCAAGTGGCCATTCATACAGATACATTAAACGAATGTGGTTTTGTTGATGACACAATCAATGCAATAGATGGAAGAACAATTCACACATATCACACAGAAGGCGCAGGTGGAGGACATGCCCCAGACATTATGAAAATAGCTGGTGAGAAAAACATTCTTCCTTCCTCAACAAATCCAACGAGACCATTTACCGTTAATACATTAGAAGAACATCTTGACATGATGATGGTTTGCCATCATCTAAATCCCTCTGTAAGAGAAGACGTTGCATTTGCAGAATCTAGAATTAGGGGCGAGACTATTGCTGCAGAAGATGTGTTGCATGATATTGGCGCTCTAAGTATGTATTCTTCTGATAGTCAAGCCATGGGTAGAGTTGGGGAAGTAAGTATCAGATTGTGGCAGACTGCCGATAAAATGAAAAAGACGGTTGGTCGCCTAGCAGAAGAGACAGGAGATAATGACAACATACGTGTTAAAAGATATCTTGCAAAACTTACCATCAATCCAGCAATAACACATGGCATTTCTAGTTATGTAGGTTCTTTGGAGACAGGTAAATTGGCTGATATCGTCATGTGGTCACCCGAGTTTTTTGGTGTAAAACCTAAACTCGTAATAAAAGGAGGATTTGTAGCCTATTCTTTGATGGGGGATCCAAATGCATCTATTCCCACTCCAGAGCCAGTATATTATCGCCCCATGTTTGGTGCATTTGGACAAGCGATGTATTCTACCTCAGTGACCTTCACTTCAAAATTAGCAATAAGAAACGGTTTGGCAAAAAAATTAGGTTTGAAAAAGAGACTACTCCCAGTCAAAAATTGCAGAAAGATAACCAAGAAAGATATGGCTTACAACAACTTGTTGCCGAAAATAGAGATTGATCCTGAAACTTACAAAGTTTTGGTCGATGGAAAGCTTGCCACAACTGAAGCTTCAAAAAAACTCTCCATGGCTAGACTGTATCATTTGTTCTAGTTCGACAATCGAAAATCAATATATTTTTATATTTACTAAGTATAAATTGTATTATGTCACCAGTCAAGACACGCGATGACGTAGAAAAAGCTTCAAGGAAAGCAGTAGAGTCACTCTATGGCAATGAAATACAAGATTTCAAGATAAGAGAGCTCTTTCCATTACCAGAAAAAGGTCCACAAGACTCTTGGGATGTACAAACGACTTTTCTGCTAAACAAGTTGAAGCATACAGTAGATTTGGTTATTCAGATGAAAGATGGGCATGTAACCAATGCAAGACTGATTGATACAATGGTTCCTTTGTAGACCCATTGTAAAATAATATTTTTAATTATTTTTTAGATACCTTAAGCACTATTTTAAACCCTTTTAGTTTACAATAAAATGATTAGAAAATTTGATGTTTTGCATTTGATTGAAGATTTGACTAAAATTATTGATTTTATTTAAATACAAATTAAAGATTTTAAAATAACCAATTGATCAAACCTACATGCCTAGTCAAGGGTATGGAACCATAGGACTAAAGCCAGCTATCATCTCCAAATTACAGAAAGCTACGGATGAGTACTATCCAGGTATGTTTCTTCCAAGTGCACTGATAATTATCATGAATGAGATAAAACGACAGTACTATACAATAGGAATGTATAATTTCAAGATAGATTTTTCTGGCAGATATACGTCTCTGACAGTCAGATCTGATGTAAAGAAATGGTTTGAAGAGAATTATGAAGCACTAAGAGAAAAATATGAGGAGAAATACAAAGCAAACAACTTTACAAAATTTGCAAGCATCTTTATGCTCAACATGTTTGAATCCAAGGCAGCATCTCAAAATAATGTAATCAAGCTCAAAGAATCAGACTTTACTTGGTTGATGTGGGAATACGAGCAACGAAAAAAAGAATATGAGACAAAGTATGGTGTTAAAACATTCGAACGTTTCTCTGATGTATTTCTTAAAGACCTGTTAGAACGGGTTAGCTCTGCAAAAAAAATACTGACCTTATAGAAGGTACTTTTTGCTTAGGTCATACTTAGTTTGATAACATGGCAAGACCGGACGTTGTTGGTTTGCCTACTCCTGCCTTCAATAATAGGCTAAAAGTCAAAGAGATGTCAGTTTTTGTGATATTGGGCATATCTATTGCATTTCCTTCATGTTTTAGATCATTTATGAAGTCAAATATTTCATCCACCGTGACAGGCTCATTTTCAAATCCCAATTGATCATTTACAGCGTTGTATGTGGCAATGTAATAGCTCAAAATAGATGCCTTGCTTAGGAATTCTTCTGTTTTTGTATAGAAACCAGAACTAAATTTTTCCATATTTTTATCTTAATCTTTCAAAAATGATTTAAGGATTGGGGTAAAAAATGTAAACTACCTATTCATAGCAGAAAAATGATGCGTAATCTACATTTTATTCAAAAGCTACTTGCAAATTTTGTATAATTGAGACAATCTTGTTCTGTATGCATGAGAAGGAAATTATAAATAGATTTACTAATTAAATTAATTCTGTGAAGATCAAAAACATTCCTCTTAAGCTCATAGACATTGCAGAAGAAAACGTTAGAAAAGATCATCCTTTTGGCGAAGATAGTAGAGACCAATTAATCAAGGAACATTTGTCAAAGTTTGAGTTGTTACAACCGGTAGTTGTAAGATTCGATAATGCGAGTAAAAGGTACAAGCTGCTAATAGGACGTAGAAGATTTCTATCACTTAGCGCAAAGGGATCAAGAGAAATACCTGCAGTAATAACAGAAATGGAAGGTTCAGAAGCAGAAGCGGCATCTTTATTTGAAAATCTAATCCGTAAAGATCTTTCTCCAATTCAAAAAGCAAAGATGGTGAAAAAATTAGTTGATTCTACTGAGTCAGGCATTACAGGCGTTTCAAGAAAATATGGATTGTCAAAGAGTACAGTCAGTGAATGGTTGAGTGTTCTGACTTTGGCGGAACCATTGCAACAGGCAATAGAAAGTGGTGAAATAACTCTTTACGAAGCTATACAGATAGCAAGAAAACCAAAAGCACTTCAGGAAAAATTGGTAAATGCGGTATATGATGGAAAGTTGCAAGAAGTAATGATAAAAACAGGAGTTAAACGTGGAGCTCCAAAAGGTCTCTTAACTGTACGTCTTGTTTTTAATCCAAAGAAAAAATTTGACAAAAAGATATGGGATCAATTAAATCAACAAGCTTCTCAGAATGGGTTAGATGTGACTGATTACGTCAAAAATCTACTCATAAAACGCCTCAACTAGTTCGACAATCGAACTATAACTCTTACAACTACCTTATTGCCAATACGGGGCAATGCGCATATGTTACGACATGATTGGCTACACTGCCCATTAGGAATTTTTCTATTCCAGTCATGCCTTTGGTTCCAATTACGATCAAGTCCATTTTATGTTTCTTGGCATAATCTATTATTGCCTTCTCAGCGGATGAATCCACTAGAACTTCAGACTGCATACTTATTCCATTTTCTTCACCCCACTTTACTGCTCCGTTAAGCAATTTTTCGGCGTTACGTTTCATTGCGTCTTGATATGCCTTGAGCTTTCCACCTCTGTAATATCCAAGCACGTCACCTGTCGCTCCAAATGATGACTTTCCTATTACATGTACTACAGTCACCTCTGCTCCCAAGGCTTTGGCAAGAGTAATCGCATATGCAGTAGCTTTGTCTTTGTAACCTGATTTGTCAATTGCCAAAAGAATTTTGGATATTTTGCTTTGATTTTTTTCTGACATTTATTTTTCTATCCTACTCATTATATCATCAGATGTCATATTGCCCCACGTTTGCTACCACCAGCATCTACTACTCTCATATCAATAGGATTGACCCACTCTTTCACGTCAGCACCGCTAACTACATCCATGTCATTTGGAATCAAGTACACCACATCATGTCGTGGTGGCGTTCTTCTTTGGGTTGCCAAACTTGTCAATATGAACACTGGTAATGACACCAATGGTGGAATGATCGTATCAAGACCTGCGTAAGCTAGATACGGGCTACCAGTTGGTGCATTTGTTATGAGGAAGAATAAGAACAGTCTTAGTCCAGTACCTACCGCAATGGATGCTACTGCTCCTGAAGCTGTGGATTTCTTCCAGTATGTTCCAAAAACTAGAGGGACCAAACATCCTGCTAGCACAATGTCAAATGCCAATATGAGATAGATTCCAGGCCTTGGAATCAGATCACCTAGAGCAAAAGCGGTAAAGAACATAGGTATTACAAGAAGCCGCGTAGCAAGTAGCAGCTGCCTATCATTGAGTTTCTGTTTTTTCATAATTCTTAAAATATTGCGTTGCAAAAAGTTCCTTGACAGTACACTGGCAATAGCCAAAGTTCCTCCATTTGCAGTAGACATGCCACAACTTATTGTACTTACCAACATCAGAATACCTATTACCATTGGCGCGTGTTTTATTGCTACAATTGGAAATAGCGTATAGGAATCAGTAAGACCTGGTTCTAGGCTTAGTCCAATTATTCCTACCATTGTAGTTGGAATCAAAAATATTAATGTCAGACCTGCTCCAAAATAGCAACTCTTTTGTGCAGTCCTTCCACCATCTGCTGCAAATACTCTTTCCATGAAATCTAATGCAACAATATCTCCTACTCCTAACGAGATTATTCCTGCCCAATTGGGTAGTGCACCATTATTGATATCATATAATCCAGACATATCCATGAAGTTACCCGGAACATTTGCAACTATAGATTCCAAGCCTCCCGGAATTGGTGACCATGGACTAATAAAGTACAGAAATCCTGCCCAAAATCCAATTATTGCAAGATAAATATGGAAAATATCTGTATAAGCACAGGAAAACAGGCCACCGAAATAAGTATACAGTAATACTACAGCAGTTGAAATTAACATTGCATAAACTAGAGGTATTCCAAGTAAGACAGATAAGATATATCCACTTGCACCGAGATTTCCCGCAACAAGAACAATGAAACTGATTGCCATCAAAGTTCCTGACATTACTTCAGTTGTGTTTCCATATCTCCTGTAATAGAAATCTGCGAGTGTGATCATAGACATTCTGTTAAATCTTTTTCCAAAGAATGCACCAGTTAAAACTAGACAGACAGCCAGACCAAGCGGAATCACTGCACCTCCCCAGAATCCAAATTGATAGGTTAACGAAACATTTCCAAGCGAAGCATTTCCATCAACTGCTTCAGACACCAGCATTGTTCCGATAAAAAATAATGGCAAACTTTTACCAGCAACAATGTATCGTTTGCTGCTTCTTTTAACAAATTTTACTGCAAGAACTCCAATTGCAGCGGTTGCAGCTACAAATGCTAGAACCACTATAGGATACGCAATTGGAATATCTCCCATTCCATATGATTAGTAATTATATATTATTAAATATGTCGGCATGATGCAAAATTTCGACAGTCGAACAACAAATTTCGTATGTTGTTCAACGTAAAATTATTTTCAGTTTGATCTCAAATGCATCTGATCATTCAAACCAAAAATGCTTAAACTCTATGTTCACGAGCCATATGTAACATAAAAGACGACTCGTTTTCATAAGATTCATCGCAGGTTATACACAAATATGTAGTTTTTTTGTCATGACTATCTTGTGCATGCTTGACCAACTCGTCACGATATTTAAATCGCATACCACATGCACCGCATCCATAGCTTTTCGCAAACAATTGTGCATCTTTTAGGTTTATTTTTATTTAAAAATTTCTTGACAGTTGAAAATTGATTGGTATAAAAATTTATGATTTCATTTTTTTAAGTTTTGTATACAGCATAGGATCTAATTTTCTTGCAGTATCAAAACTTTTTTGGCCTTCCCTTTCATTTCCTAGAAGAGCGAGTGCACGACCTTTGTTATACCACGCTTTTGCATATTTTTCATTTAATTCTATAGCTTTATCAAAACATTCAATGGATTCTTCTATTTTATTTGATCTTATTAGCGTCAGTCCTTTGTTATGCCATGTTATTGCATTAGATGAATCTATCACTAATGCTCTAGAGAATGATTCGATTGCCTCATCTTTTCTGCCTAGTTTATCTAGCATGAGCCCGCGGTCACCCCATGCAAAATCATTTTTTGGATTCATCTCTATGGCTTTCTCAAAATATTTCAGCGCTTGTTCATAATTGCTCTTATTTGCAGCGTCTTCACCTATTTTCACCAAATCTTCAGAAGCTTCTTTTTTTGAAGAAACTTTCTTGTATTCTATAGTGGGTGGAAGTTCAGGTTTATTTTTTTTAAACCAACTAAATACCATCCCTATACTCTTGTATTCCTAGTTTAAATTAGTATATGTGCAAGAGAAGCAAGTAGAGAGAGGTTAAGAGTCTGGAGATTCTTCGGATTTGTGCAATTGGTCTTCCTTTTTGTCGCCTTTTATTCCAATTGTACCCAAGTACAAGAAAAATCCCGCTGCGACAAGTATTGCAGCAAACATACCGTAAACTCCTGTTAAATCCGTCATCCCCCTATTATTAATTCTAATATATTTAAAATTTTATTACAACTGTCATAATCACCATTGCGTTGTAATTGTATGATAATTTTTCTTTCATACACACGTAGATTACGAAATTCTTTTCACGATGCATGGATTGTGCAGGAAAATGTTCGACTGTAGAACTAGTTGAAAAACGTAGATTACTTAGACAAATTTAAGTAGATACTAATGTATTATTAAAACGATAAACATGGGAATGGAATTCTATGGAGATTCATACAAAGGCAATGACGAACCAATTTTTGTGGGCATTCCTACGTTCTTGAAATTGCCTTGGATAAGAAGTAAGGCAGAGTTAGAAAAAGTAAGACCAGATATTGCAATAATAGGAGAACCTTTTGATTTTGGAACAACCATCAGACCAGGTGCAAGATATGGACCTAGAGCTATAAGAGCTGCATCTACAGTACCGTCTCCACCATATGAGCATTTCAACATTGAAACAGGAGTTGATCCTTTTGGTGTATTCAGAACAGTCGATTATGGTGATGTAAACATCTCACCAGGCGATGTAGTAGAATCGCATAGAAGAATGACTGATAAAGTTAAAGAAGTTTTAGACATCGATGGCATCCCAGTCATGCTTGGGGGCGATCACTCCATTACTTTTGCAAATGTAAGGGCTTTTGCAAAGAAATACAAAAACATTGGAATGATCCACATCGATACCCACGCTGACTGCGCTCCACAAGGACTATGTGGCTTCAAATACGATCATGGTGCACACATCAGACGAATTATGGAACTTGGCTGCTTGAAGGGCAAGAACTATACTTTGATAGGACCTCGAGGATACTGGCCTGGCCCAGATCTCTACAAATGGATGGCAGACCAAGACTTTCAGTGGTTTACCATGCTTGATGTAGAAGAGCTAGGAATAGATCAAATTGCAAAAGAAGCTGCAGACAGAGCAAATGACAATGTAGATGCAGTTTACATTAGTTGGGATATTGACACATTTGATCCCGCCTACGCTCCAGGAACAGGAGAACCAGAACCCAACGGCCTGACCTCTAGAGAAGGAATGAGATTGATGAGATTGCTATCAACCTCATTTGACCCAGACAAATTCGCCTTTGATCTAGTAGAAGTAGCTCCAAACTACGATGTAAGTGATGGCAATTCCTACAATGGAGGAATCACTTCTGGCCTTGCAAATCGCCTGATAGTGGAACTCATGGCTGGACTATCTCTTACAAAGAAAGGACTACAAAATGGCAGCCCAGTAAGGCCAAAACTCTACCGTGGCAAAAACCACACGTATGACTTTGGCAACGGACCAAAAGCAAAAATTCCGAAAAGAAATTGATCAGCATCCAAGCCTTGGTAAAAGGTGAGCCAGACATTACTCCTTTTACCAAGCTTTTTGAGTTTTCAGATCAGGATGAACCTATTTTTTTAAATGTAATAGAAATGGTGAGAGACAAACTATCTAGAAAACTTCAACTAAATGTTCATGAGGCTTTATTGGCATATTATGATTATTTGGTAAGCGAGATCCGAGCAAAAAAATCAGATTCAGACATAATAGAAAACTCATCAAAGATTCTAACACGTGATGATGTTTTAATTGGAGTGCCTGAAACTCTAAGAGAAATTACATTCAATATTACAGTCGATAATTTTCTAAAACGAACAATTCAGTTTGTCAAACCTATTCCAGTTGTAGACTATACAATGGTATAGTAGTAAATACATCTACAGTTTTAAAATTTGGGTGGGATTATCCTGATATCTCATCAGGTTTTTTTCTTCAAGATATGTATGCAAATAATGAACTGCCCTATGCACATCTGCTTCATTTCGCGCTCCAGCACACACAAGTTTTCCAGAAACAAAGATCAAAGTTACAGCTTTGGGATCAATCATTCTATGTATGATACCGGGGAATTGTTCTGGTTCATACATGCTTCTAGGAAGGCTTCTTGCTGCAAGAGGTAGATGAACTCCTCCTCCAAGATCTACCGATGCAACAATGTTTTGAATTTTAATGATAGGATCATTTTTGATATTTATCTTGGCTTTTCTAAGATATTGTACCACTGTTTTTATTGCACTAATCGCACTTTTTTCTGATTTTGAACCTGTACAAACAAACTTTCCTGAGCTAAATATGAGAGTTGCAGTTCTTGGAGATTTCAATCGGAAAACTAGACCGGGAAATTGTTCCGGATGGTATTCGGCTTCAGGAAATTTTCTTGTAATTTCATTAAGATCAATTTTTTGATCAACTGATGCAGATGCAACTACATTTACAATGTCCACTATGGGTTTTGTTTGTGGCATCCACAGGATTGAGATTTTTCTTGAATATATACCAGATTATTAAATTTGTAATTTACTGATTTTGTATCAATTACGAAAAAATTATCTTATTTTTGCTTTGTTTCAGATATAAAATATTTTGTAGATTACGAATTTACAATAATCACAGCGTTAATCAAATTAGTTGATAGGTAGGTTCTTCATTATAGTGATATTTTTTAGCATATTGATTTGACCTGATTAAGAATTATTTCTTTAATTCTCTGCTGTAGAGGTGTTGGTTCAAGTAGTGGTTTTGTTATGACAACCAAAACATGATCACATATCTGAAATGAGAATGCTGAGATCTTTTCCCTTTGAAGAATTAGGCCTTTTACTTTACCAAATTCATAGTCATATTCTCTATTCATTGATGCTTGGAGCACAAATTCCATGAATAACATCTCCCTCTTGTGTGCTGACAGGTCTCTGTTTATTCCACCAGCATTGGCAATCATTTCTACTACACGACCTTTGCGGTTTAGAATAGCTACCATTTCAATATGGTCATCTACACCTGAGATTTGTTTGCAGAGGACATCCAATGATTTTTGGGATTCAACAGCTTCTATAGCCATAAAATAGAGTAAATTTCATTCATGAAAAGGATTCACCGTATAGAATGCATTTCATCTATAGCAGTTACATAAATCTATGAAGTATACAAAAAACCATAGCATAGCCTTAGATAATTACGATGTGAAATAGTGGTATGGTCTACTGTGATCACTTTATCCATTTTAATGGTCTGGTAGACTAACTCCCCACAACAGAACTAAGTACGATAGAATATACTCATTGTTTTGCAATGTTCCTGTAGATACTGGCAGTTATAATGGAACCGGCAAAAGTTGCTGTCCAATATAGCCACAGATCATTGAGATAACCTGAAACTATGGCGGGTGCTAAAGACCTAGCCGGATTCATTGAGGCTCCAGATATGAATGCCAAAAAGAATATGTCTAATCCTATTATTCCACCTATTGCAATTCCACTAAATCCTTTCAATCCCTTCGTATGCACTACCACCAAAATTACTGCCATCAGTAATCCAGTGGCTAGCATCTCAACACCAAATATCACGGGCATAGAAAAATTATAATCAGGTGCGTTTGCTCCAAGGTTTGCTTCGGTTCCTATAACATACTTTACAAAAATACTTGCTGTCAATGCACCAATTATTTCAGCCGCCAAATATACAGCCAAGAGATTTTTTGGCATATGTTTTGTGACAAGAAAACCCATAGTTACTGCTGGATTAAAGTGCGCCATCGATATTTTTCCAAATGCGTAAACCATGAGAGCCACTGCTACAGCAGGAGATAATGCTACAAACCATAATCCAAATGTTCCAACATACTTTGCGTCAAGTACTACTGAACCGGTTGCAAATACAACTATCATAAATGTACCAATAAGCTCTGCAAAAAACCTCTTTTGATTAGAGGTTAATCTGCTAGTTAGATTCAAGGTTCTTGACAAGTTCTTTCACTTTTGCTTCTATCTTATCTCTGATCTCACGTACTTTTTCTATAGGTTTGTTCTTTGGATCCTCGATTCCCCAATCTTGAAAATTACCCAAAAATACAGCTGGACATTCTGCTTGATCAATGCATCCCATGCTTACCTTTAGAAATGAAGAGCGAATCAACTCTTCAGATAATTCTTTTGGTCTCTGTTTACTGATGTCTATTCCAACCTCATTCATGGCTTGTACTGCAAGAGGATTAATTTCTGGTGTTGGTCTTGAACCGGCACTAAGTGGAGCCCATCCTTTTGGAGCATATTTTCTAAAAAACCCTTCTGCTATCTGACTTCTCCCAGCATTTTCAACACATGCAAAAAGAATCTTCTTTTCTGGTTTTTTCCCAAACAGGCCCATACATTAGTGTAATTAGTAAACCATTTAAGTTGTCAAGGGGAAATAATTACAATTGGAGTAAAAATGGAAACTAAAAGAAAACCAATTCCTATGGTTCAAGATTTTTGTGGCTTTGAAGGATATGATGCTGCTTCCCTAATGTCAGAGACGCTCAAACTGAGAAAGATAATTACAAAGAGAGGCACGCTTGAGATTTTAATTCCATTGTGTTGTACAACAAAGCCTGTAAGATACAAGGAATTCAAACAAGCTTTGAAAGGAATAAGCAGCAAGACATTAGCAACAAGACTAAAGGAACTTGAAAAAAGTGGAATATTAGAGAGATTATCATATAATGAAATTCCTCCACGAGTAGAGTACAAACTTACTTCCAAGGGTCAAGAGCTTGTCAAATCCATAATAGATCTTTTACAATGGATGAAAAAATGGTCCAAATCTTAAATTATTAATATTTAAAATTCATGATCATCTTTTTAGCGAACAGATTAACTTAGACTGTCAAGACATCATTAATTAAATTCACATTTGTATCAAACTCTGCATGGAACCAATAAGAATAGACGGCTCTTTTGGGGAAGGCGGGGGGCAAATAATTAGAAGTGCGGTTACATTATCTGCAATCACTGGTAAACCAGTTGAGATAGAAAATATTCGTAAGAATAGAAAGGTTCCAGGTTTGAGACCGCAGCATATGTTAGGAATAAAGATCTTGGCAAAAATTTGTCAAGCCAAGGTAGACGGTCTACATGTAAACTCTACTAGTCTAAAGTTTATTCCATCAAACGGAATAGATATAGAACTTGTAGAAGATGTAGGTACTGCAGGAAGTATTCCTTTGATCTTACAGGTTTTGATTCCTGCAGTTTCGCTTCTTAAAAAGAACCTAAAAATTTCGATTAAAGGCGGTACAGATGTACCGTGGAGTCCTACTGCAGATTATACAAAATTTGTATTGGGCAAGGCATTTTCTGCTATCGGAATTGATTTCTTGCTTGACACCAAAAAACGTGGATACTATCCAAAAGGTGGAGGATTAATAGAGACAAAGATTCAACCGTGCAAAACCATAAAACCTATTTCACTTACTGAACGCAGAACAAAAAATGCAAATCTGTTGTGCTCTTATTGTAACATCTCAAAAGATTTAGTAGAACAGGAAATCATCAATGCAAAAAAAACTCTTGAAGAACATGGTTTCAAAGTAGAGCATTCAACAAGGGAAGAAACCGCTTTGGATAGAGGATGTTCGATTCTAATATTTTCGCATGATGATACATCGGTGATCGGTTCTGATGTTATTTACCAAAAAAGCATGTCAGGAATAGGAAGATCAGTTGCAAATAGATTTTTAGAATCAAATCTGGGCGTAGATGTTTTTCTTTCAGATATGTTAGTTGTCCCACTCTCATTAATTCCTGAAACCTCGGTCTTTCAAGTGAATCAAATTTCAAAACATTTAGAGACGAATCTCTTTGTTGCATCAAAGATAACCAATTGTAAGTATGGGATAGGTAAGCTGGATAATGGTTTTGAAGTGCGAATAGCTGGTAGCTCAGACACCAGAATGTAACAATGCGGCCATTAGAAGTATTGCAATAGAAACTATGACAGTTATTCTTCCTAGGGCGATAATTTTTGAGCGTATTTTTTGTAAGAGCTCATCTGAGATTTGTCTTGATTCAATTTTCTTTTCTATTTCAGTTCGAATCAACCGCACATGTACTGCAAATGTTATCAGCAAAATTATTACAAGAATGACTTTGATCATAAGAATTTGCCCATAGGTCGTTGAAAGTATCAGCGTTGGCTTGCTCAGAAGGTTACTAGAATTGTATATTCCAGTTACGATAAGCACTATCAGGGAGGGAATGGCAAGTTTGTTGAATTTCCTACCCACACGAATCATGATTGCAAGCCTTCCCTCTATAGAATCAGACATTGTTTTGAGAAGAGGAGCAAGAACTATTCCTATGAATATTGATCCTCCAACCCATATCGAGGCAGCAACAAGATGTGCCCACATGATCAATGCATCAGAAATCGGCATGCCTCTATACCCTGTCGACTCATAATATCTATTATTATGATAAAACTATGATTTAGCTAAGAAGGTTTTTTAAATCAACAAAACCCGTTAGCTTTTAGATTGGTCACCAAAGAAAAGGCAGTACTGATTGCAGCTTTTGCCGGTTTAGGTGGACTCATGCTTTTCTTCTACCTATATGCAAACTCGTACCAACCACAACTGCAGCAAGTGACTATTGATATTCAGACAGTTAAGGTTACGGATGTAGACAAGATAAACAATAGAGCAGATCTTGAAATTGATTATATTCTTAACAACCCAACAACTGTTACTTCTACCATTTCAACAATCAATTACGAATTGTATGCAAATGGACAAGACATAGGTCAGGGCCATTACAGCGTGGAGGACATACCCGAGGCAGGAAGACCGTCTCTATTTCCAGCTAGTAACATGACAGTACCAGTCAAGTTCAATCTCGTAGATTCGCCTAACATATCTGATATCTATAATTCAATATTGAAAGGAGATCCGGTAAAATATGAAGCAAAAGGCCAGGTCACAATAGAATCAACCCTTACCAGCATTGACAAAGATTTTGATACAACTTTAGGCTAGCCGATTCCCCAACTTGTTTTCTTTTTGGGAATAATTTTCACAAACGGAGCCTCACCTTCCTTCCAGGGCATTGCTCTTACCCATGCATAGTTTTTGTAAAATATGTCGTATAGTCGCTTGAACTCAGTGCCTTTTTCAATGAAAGTTACAGATCCTTGTGATACTATTCCTTTGTGTTTTCCAGGATTGTAAATATCAACAGATATTGCAATCTTTTTGTTCTTTTTTAGATTTGAGTACTTTTTTGTGTCATAATCAGTTGCAAAATAAAAATAACCATCTTCAAAGTAGTACGTTACAGGAGCAATATGCGGTATATCGCCGGAACTTGTTGCAACTCTGCACCCTTCATTTTCCTTTAGAAACTTGATCTCTTTTGGAGTAAATTTTACCATATGTTACACCACACACATGAAAATAAAAAGAAATGGGCCGGGAGAGGTGAACAAAGACAGACTTTGCAGGCATGGTTGCGACTAACAAAGACAGAGAGTTCAGACATGGCAGCGACCTATTGGGACGGTCACATAGTCCCTACCCATTAATTTTTTTTATAAATTTACAATAAACAGAGCTTTTGGCAAAGTTCATGCCTAAAACACAACACAAGTTCATGCCTAATTGCACTTTGGAATTATACAAAAGTTTCAGAATGGTTCAGGCATGAACTTTGGAGACGGTTTAAACTTTGGCAGAATTTAATTTCAAATTCGCAAGTTTTTTTGAACCCAAGGTTCAGGCACGAACTTTTCTGAACTTTGTCTGAACCTTCTGAACTTGGGTCTGAACTTCCTAAACTTTGGTTTAAACTCAAAGTTTAACCAAGTTCGTGCCTGTTAAACCGTCCAAGTTCGTGCGTAAAAAAATGAATTTTGTTGGTAGCAGAGCTTAAAATTCTGAAAAAGAAAGCGCAAGTTTTCATTTCTTACCAGTACAATCAGTAATTGTAAGTATGATAGCTTCTCCACCAGAACACACGCCAGGAGGGAGGTGAACCCAGTATGTTCCATGAGATGCATCTTTTGACGCTGCAAGCGTTATGATGATAATTGCAGAGTCGTTAGTTGACATAGTCTCAGATTTTGGATAGAGCGAGACGTATACTCCGGGATGATCATACATGTTGGCATCATGCATGAGTTGTACATAGTTTGTAATGTTTACCTCGTTTGAATATGTGGTATTTGTCCAACTACGAAATGAACTGATTGAGATTTCATAAGATATGGTACCATTGTGCCCTGGTTCTAGGACAAAGTTTTGCGTGTTTGGAAATTTGGTATAGTTATAGACGCCATAGAACCCTGTATAGTTGACTGTTTGCCCTCTTGCCTGGAAGGCTGCGAGTGGGCACATGAAAAAACCTGGAGCCCCAGCTGTTGCATATTGATTAGTGATTTTGGATGCGCAGGAAGGGATACCCTGTGAGACTTGACTTGTCTGGTTTATCGCTGCAAGTTGCAGCTGTTTAGGTAGTACTATGACCCAACCCAAAAGTTGAGGAGTGGTATGCCATATGAACTTGCCAGGCTTTGAAAAGGTGTACTCAAAACTCTGTCCGCTGTACAGGTAAGCTGGAAACCGCATAGCTCCAATATGACCACTAGTTGGAAATCGGGCAGAATTTGAGAATGCAATGTCAGCGTTATCTGGAGGAGTAAAAAACGAGATTGGGAAAGGGGTATTGTTCACCCATCTTACGGTGTTGTTTGTTCCAATTGTTACTGTAAGATTTTCCGACTTGCCTTCGCATGATTGGCAAGAAGGCAGGTCTTGTTCAGTAATAGATACAGTAGATATCAGTGTAGAATGTTGTGTTGTTTTGTCAAGATATGTAGCAAGATGACTCCATCCACGTTCTAGAATCTTTGATATGCTAGAAAGATTTACGCATGCAGGCTTGCCAGTTTCATTGTTTACAAGTAGGTATTGGTCATAGCCGCATTCGACCTCACCAATAGTTTCTCCCACCTTGAGTTGTTGTAATGGCGGTATATTGCACCTGGGTCCATTTGCAGACGATACAATTGATGGTGCTTGGTCGTTGAGATAATAATACCACCAAACATCGTAATTACTTTGATTTACGCAGGTCCAAGCTTTCAACAAATTGTTCGAGGTATAGTGGACCATCTCAATTTGTTTCATTTCCATCCATTGTGCTCCTTTGTATTGATAATATCCTGCCCAATCACTTTTCATCTGTTCTTTGGTTACGTGTAAACCTGGAAGTGCATAGCACGGTGCTTTTGGCCAGTCAGGATTTAATCCTCCACAAAATGCATTAACAGTATGAAATGTAACTGCAAAAACTAGAAACAAACCAATAACTGCAAGTATTGTAAGATGGAGAGTTTTCATTTTTCAGCTTTCCGAAAATTTTGACAGGTTATTGTAACTTCATCTCTGTATAGCTCATTCCTCTTACCTCTACTCCTACAAGTTCATCTTCTCCCCTCGCGCAAGAATGATTCAGCATAGTAAACATGCCCTTTGAAAAATCAGACGAGTTTACCTCCTTTGCTGAATATCCTACTGCAAGTGGGTAATAGAAACATAGAGGCATAGGTATTGACTGGTCGTAAAAACCAGTGGCATTTGGAAGAGGCCTGATCAGATAAGTCACTGTAAAGTTAGATCCTACTGGATAATTTGCATGATCGATTGTTTTGGGAAATGCCGTGATGCTAAATGAGTTTGTATAGTCCTTACCTTGAGTTACTCCGAAGCTGTTAGCATCTCCTTCATAGTTCAGATCATTTATGTGAAATTGCATAGTTTCATTCCGTGGCCAATTTACACCATCTTGAATCACACCATAAGGCCTGATGACAGTATAAGTCAGTTTCACACATGAAGTAGCATTTGGCTGCATCAAAAGAACTGGAAACATCATTGCGCGGTAGTTTGGAGAAAGTATCGCAGTTCCATTACATGAAGAATTTACATCCAAGTTTGATGTGGCAACCTCTCTAGTCCAACCTCTTTCCATCAATTTCTGTGCGGTATTAGTTGTTACACATGCTGGAGAGCCATCTTCTAACTTGAAAATCAGTACAAGATTAGTATTGCATTGTATTTTATTTGCTGCAATTCCTGATTTGAATTGCTTCAAGGGAGAACTCACAAGTATTGGCATGCCATATGATGTAGGTCCACCTCCCGTAGCAATATTGTCACAGTTGTGCGAATCCACTGTAGGATAGTATGCCGATATCACCTTCGTTGTTTTCATGTCTATTGTTACCATCGCATCCCATCCATGATCACAAGGCATTTTGGAGCTGGCTGATGACGCTTTCAGATTAACAATTGCATACTGCCAGTTGCCTGGCTGGTTATTTGCAGTCATGAATCCCATTGTTACAAATTGCCAGTCATGCGACCAGCTTTGTATCCCCGGAATAGATGTCGCAATATCAATCAGTTCCTGATTTCTAGATGGCGTTAGCGTAGGTACCTTTGTGATAGGGTTTATCGTAAATGAGAATGGTGATGAGACATTTTCCTCCATGTTTGATTGGTTGGTTTCATTCCATATCAAATAGTGAAATGTTACAGTTGCGTTTGCTACACCTGCCTCTTTTGCTACATAGGCAAGATCTAGGTAAGGACTGGTTGCAGTTATTTTTTGTCCGGGATTTATTTTTTGCTCTACCATATCGGTTGTACAAGTAACGTTGTTTATTCTGGTCAAAATGTGGTTGTCAAAAGTTGCTGAGAATGACGCTTGACATGGTCCATGTTCTACGAATATAGGATTTGTAGAATTATTGACAAGAGTTGCATTCATCTTGAATGTGTGGCCAATTATTATGGTAGCAGGAATGGTCTTGATGTCTTGAATCTCTATGCCACTGTCTGCTTTTGCTAAGTTTGGACATATTGATACAAAAAGAATCGAAATTGCAATTATGGAAAGGAGTAGAATTTTCATTTTTGTTTTTCACAATCCGATACGGTAAGAAGTACCAACGGCCCTCCTGCACAGTTTCCCGGCTCTAGAATGATCCAGTAGGTTCCACGAGGAATGTCTTGTGATGTCTTTATGGTGGCCGTTAGTGTAACAGTCTGATTGTCCTTGAGAGATTCAGATGTAGGGTCATACGTTACCTCAAGTCCATAGTGCGAGTTTGTCATCTCATTTTTCTGACGATGTGAGAAATCAACAATGTTTGTCTCATTGATAACACTTGGAAAATTCATACCTGGGCAAGACCCTCCACACTTTAGCAATCGTACGGATGCATCATATGTTATAGTGCCGTTATGCCCCGGTTCTAGAACAAAATTTCCTACCATTCTTGAATTTCCTGATCTATCCAATTCTTCTTGCAGGGGATTGTTTGTGTATGTATCTGGCCCTACTACGGTTTCATTGTTTATTGTGTGATATACGCCATAAAATCCCGTAGAGTTTGTTATTTTGGTTGACATGTAAAATGGCATCACTGGACAGCTCAGGGTACCTGCGTATCCTGCAAATACTGTCTGGTTTAAGATATGCGTGACACAGGACGGCTCTAAATTATTTTGTGTCGTGTTATCGGCTTGGGTGATGCGTGGGTTTGTATTTTGATTGAATGGAATTACCATCAATACGACAGCAGCTGCAACTATGGAGCATATGACGGCTGTAAGATGTAGAGTTTTCATTTAGTTGGAGTCACCAGAAAATCGCTTACCTTGAGAACCTTGGTTTGGTTAATGTCTTCAGTTACCTGAATGTTTCTTGTGCCATTACTATCATCTTTTGCTCCAAACATTACCTCAGTGCCATTCCAGTACGTATGACATGATTCGGAAGAAAACCAATCATTGTAGAATCCGCTGTATGAAACATTTCCGTACTGCTTTACCTTGGAAAGAAATTCTGGTGATGTATATGCAAGAGCAACTGCTTTTGTCGCATTTACAGTCTTGTCAATTTGCGCCATATGGAGCTGTACTCTTTCACCAGAGCAGTCAATCATTATTGCATTCTGGATTGGTATCTCCATGGATGTAAACATCGAAGCCTGTTGTCCTTCCACTTCATAACTAAATTTGATCTGAACGTTGGTAATTGTATTTAGTCCTGTTGTGTTGTATACAGTTTCGATTTTATTGCTTTGGACGTGCGCACTTTGATTTGGTTGTAGTATGTATTGTGACATGGCATTACAATGTATGGTGTAAGGAGATGTTTTGATGTTGTCAAAAAAGAGAGAAAGTGGAGAGATGCATCCACCATAGTATGTGAT
>JAGWGB010000130.1 GCA_028867595.1 Nitrososphaerota archaeon
TGATTTTTTCAAGGCCATGATCATTCTGATTCGATTATTTCCGCCCCTAGAGTTTGCAAAGACCATCCAAAACAGATTCTTTGCATATGCGACATCTGTTCCTCGACTCGTATCTACTGCTGTATTGTAATATGACGAGTTCTCTCTCTTATGCACAAGGGTTTCTTTGCATGATAACATAAATACATTTTTCAAGATTGGATACAAATTCTACTCCTTGACTCCATTCTTCAATACAATCTCATTGTATGTCTCAATATTCGCTTCAAAAAAGGTAGAGGGAAAATAAGTGGTACCATATTTTTCGCCAACTTTTGTAATCAGATTATTTTTTTCTAGCACTTCAAGATGGTGTTGTATTGCTCTATAGTTTAATCCCAAATCATTTGCAAGCTGGTTGGCATTGCGTGGAGACTTTTTCAAGGCAGTCATTAGCTTTACTCTATTTTCTCCACCTTTTGAACTAGCAAAGACAAAAAAGAGAAGATTTTTTGCATATGGTAAGCTCGGCATTTGAACGATTAGGTATCAACATAATGTGGTTAAAGACGTTATGAGCTTGAACGGCTCAATTTATGTTAAAAAAAAGAAAAGGGTTAGGAAACGACTATTGT
>JAGWGB010000131.1 GCA_028867595.1 Nitrososphaerota archaeon
AGCAAAGAGTTCTCTGATCTTGAAATCTTGGATTTCAGTCCCATATAGTGACTCTGTTATTTTTCTAGAAGCTTTTTCAACTTCATCGCGTGTCTTGACTGGAGTCATGAATTAGTATATACTTAGTAAATATAAAAATATATTGATTTTCGATTGTCGAACTAAAACAAATGATACAATCTAGCCAGAGACAATTTTTGTGCTGGCTCTGATGTGATTAACTTTCCATCCACTGTAACTTTGTAAGTTTCAGGATCAATCTCTATTTTTGGAACTGCATTGTTGTATAACATATTTTTCTTGCCAATCTTTCTACAATTTTTGACCGGGAGTAATTTCTTTTTCAAGCCTAATTTCTTTTTCAAACCGTTTTTTATTGCTAGTTTTGAAGTAAAAGTTACAGATGTTGCATGCATGGCCTTGCCCATTGCGCCAAACATAGGACGATAATACACTGGTTCTGGTGTGGGAATTGATGCATTAGGATCCCCCATCAAAGAGTATGCCACAAATCCACCCTTGATTACCATCTTGGGCTTGACACCAAAAAATTCTGGAGACCACACTATAATATCAGCTATTTTCCCAAGTTCAAGTGAGCCAACATAATCGG
>JAGWGB010000132.1 GCA_028867595.1 Nitrososphaerota archaeon
TCCCTGTAAGCTCTCGGCTCATAACATATCTCTGGTGTTGCGTTTTCCTTCTTGTGCCTTTTCATCCACGGAATGTTCTTCAATAATCTGTTCTGAATAATATGATAAAACATTCTGACGAACATTTATTGTAGCACCTTTCATAAACTGGAATATTCGTCTTAATCCATCAGGTTCAATCAGATGTACAAAACAATGTTCTGAATTCTCTGCTGAAAGAACATCATCATCTTCATCTGGAGCAAATTCATCTTGAATGCCCCCTCTAGACCATTTACCTTCTAATTTTAGTTCTACAAACACAATAAATGTATCATGTCCTAATTCATCATAATTATACGCCCAAGACATTCCTGTTTTTACTCGCATTTTGAATTAAGGTTTTCCACTTGTCATTAGGTTCTGTACAATCTGTGGGACATAATTTGACGTGTTTTGACTCGGGACATGAGAGATTCAAGGATTAAGGAAATTCATCGGTAGTGAAATCTTCGTAAATCCATTTTTACGTAATATTTCATTAATCTTTTTAGTCAATTCATCTTCTTCAGCTTTCATTTTTTCCCAATAGATGTCAGGTTCTTGCAGAGTATCATGCCCTCTCAATCCCATT
>JAGWGB010000133.1 GCA_028867595.1 Nitrososphaerota archaeon
AAATTTAATGTCACTGCAATCCCAAGTTTGCTCAATATAACCAACGCATCAAAAGGCGATACCTTTTCTGTCATGTACAAAATTTCTTCTGCTACCGATTCAAAGGGACTCTGTGATTATTCTATTCCTTGGGATACTTGAGAACAATATCCTTTAGCCGTAGACTATGATGTATCTAAATTGAAAAAATCTGATTTTCCTTTAGAAGTACTTTTGATGAGACCTTGTTTTAACGTTATTTTTCATGTTACTTCAAATACTATCATATCTGGCATGAATTACACTGAAGTGATTGTAAAGGGACAATAAGCTTGTCAGAACAAGTTTAGACCACCGTATTGCAGTTGACTAAAAAACGTTTGATTTTCTAATATGCATACTGTTTAGATATTTTTGGCGTAATGATTGTAGAATGAGAGTTACTAGATGGTTAATCTGTATACTGAGTATTATGTAGCAATGTTTTCATTCCAAGAACTTCCAAAATTTACAAGATGGATAGTTTTGTTATTGCACTCATAATCATCATTGGAGGAATTACAGGCATTATACTATATCAAATCGGTTTGGAGGAACAAAGTATTCCAAAAGCTACTATCTCACAAAGTCA
>JAGWGB010000134.1 GCA_028867595.1 Nitrososphaerota archaeon
GACAATACAATGTCATTTCTTCAAATAAAAAAGGTCACAGATATCTCATGACAGATCTTTATCGTGTACTGCCAGAGGAGGTAGACAAGCTTGTAACAAGTATGGAGCAGCCGCGTTATCGAGCAGATCAGCTACTCCACATGCTGTACAATGAGTTTCCAAAGGACATATCTTCAATGCGCCAGCTTCCCGCAGAGATGAGAAATGCACTATCTACGGCAGGATACACAATTGGGTCTGCAGACGAAGTTCACCGTGTTGTAAGCGAGGATGGGCAGACAACAAAGCTTCTTCTCAAGCTAGGTGACGGAACTCTTATCGAGACAGTACTCATGCAATATCGCAAGAATAAGGGGCGTCCAAGATCAACTGTATGCGTCTCAACCCAGGTTGGCTGCCAGATGGGTTGCACATTCTGCGCTACCGGGCAGATGGGTTTTGAGCGAAATCTCAAGGCAGAAGAGATAGTCGCCCAAGTATTGCACTTTGCTTCTGTTCTCAGAGAACGGGGAGAGCATGTCACCAACCTTGTCTTTATGGGGATGGGGGAGCCCCTGGCATATTATACAGAAACTATCAGGGCAGTCAAACTACTGACAAA
>JAGWGB010000135.1 GCA_028867595.1 Nitrososphaerota archaeon
AATTTATGAAAACAATGCTATCAAGATGTCATGGCACCGTGAACAATTTCTATTTCGCCTTTCATCCAAGGGTGGACTTCACAATAATACGGAATTGTTGCCTCTTGAGTAAACAAGAAGATGTACTGTTTTCCAGGCATTATTGCATCGGAACCAAAATTTCCACTATAAGCATCCTTGTATGTCTTGTCAGGTGTGACATAATGCGCTGCAGCATCGTGGTTTGTCCATACGACTAGATTATCTACACCAAGTTGTGCCTCTATCTTTTTTGGTACAAAGTTTTGTTCTTGATCTTGGTTTACTGAACCGGTAACAATTGTGATTTGTGTAGTCTGCCCAGGCTCTAGAATCTTTTCTGGTATGACAGGTTTTGCGTTGTATTCTGGCACGTAATACAGCTGATAGTATCCTATTCCAATTGCAGATCCCACAATAACTGCAATCAATCCAATTCCATATGCATGACTTGAGGTAGGTACGTTCATTTCTACTTCAAAAAGATGTCAAGCTATATGATAAACCCATCACATGTTCTTACATATTTTTAAATATTATTCTGGCAAGTCCAAGACTCTATAATTTATGATTTTAACATGTG
>JAGWGB010000136.1 GCA_028867595.1 Nitrososphaerota archaeon
TACGATCTTGCCGATTACAATGTAGCCGTTGGAAATCAGCCCCATTCTGAGATATCGGCACTGGCCATTTTGCTTGACAGGATGCTAGGCGGAAAGCAGTTTCAAAAGAAATACCCTAATGCACAGCGTGAAATAATTCCTACAAAGAAGGGAAAGACAGTAATGAATAAAACCACTGATTAAATATGGAGATAGGAAGGAGATTTTGAATGAACGTAGAGCATGAAGATCCTTTTGTAAAGATAGCAGCCCTGATTGGTGGAGATGAATATCTCAAGGTAGCCAGATCACTTCTAAACACAGAGGATGCTACAGATGAGGAGATTGCAAGTTCTACAGGCCTTAGAATAAACATTGTCAGAAAAGTACTCTATGATCTCTTTGGCAAGGCTCTCATAACTGGAATAAGGGTAAAGGACGAAAAGAAAGGATGGTTCGTCTACAGGTGGAGAGCAAGAAAAGATGAGGTGGACAATTTTATCGAAAACCAAAAGAAAAAGATTGTTGAGAGATTGCAGCAGAGGCTAGATTATGAAAATTCTGCAGACTTTTACCATTGCGGAAACATGGACTGCCAAAAACTGACTTTTGAGAAAGC
>JAGWGB010000137.1 GCA_028867595.1 Nitrososphaerota archaeon
GTGGCTTGATCTTGAAAGGTGATCCATACTATGAGTGGGGTCTGTCTAGGATTAGACCGTTTGAACCAAAAACCGGTGAAGAAAGATTGATGCTGACTGATATTCGTCTGGTGGAAGAATCAGAACAAGAGGGCTACAAGCGGCTTGGAAAATATGTTGAGGTATCAAATAGAATAAGAAAGAAACATGGTATCATGAGAGTGATAGTTGAATTTTTTAGATTTATTAAGAAAAAGGGATTACAAGAGTAGGAGAATCTATTTCTATTCAAAATATCATGTGTATTCGATCTCAGTTTGTATATGTTGAATTTTGCTTTTTGATATGAAATTATTATAAATCATTATATTGGATGCAAGTGACGAAATTTTGTCTTGATTACTCGCCACGATTTTGAAAAATATGATAAAAATGAGATGTATAAGGTATATGACAGGTGGCCAGAACTTGCAGAAAAATTCTATAACATTAATTATGATACCGTGGATTTCAAAGGAATCAACCATATTGTTTTTGTCGGAATGGGAGGCTCTGGCGTAATTGGGGATACATTATCGTCCATTCTATCAAAGACTAGGATACATGTCTGCGTGGTCA
>JAGWGB010000138.1 GCA_028867595.1 Nitrososphaerota archaeon
TGGACCAGCACCGACAGGGATGGTTGCAGTTACAGTGTTTGTATTGTCTGATATAACAGAGACTGTAGATGCACCATAATTTGTCACATATATTGCTCCCTTGCCAGAATCATATGCAACATCAATTGGACCAGCACCGACAGGGATGGTTGCAGTTACAGTGTTTGTATTGTCTGATATAACAGAGACTGTAGATGCACCATAATTTGTCACATATATTGCTCCCTTGCCAGAATCATATGCAACATCAATTGGACCAGCACCGACAGGGATGGTTGCAGTTACAGTGTTTGTATTGTCTGATATAACAGAGACTGTAGATGCACCATAATTTGCCACATATATTGCTCCCTTGCCAGAATCATATGCAACACCATATGGATTAGTACCGACAGGGATGGTTGCAGTTACAGTGTTTGTATTGTCTGATATAACAGAGACTGTAGATGCACCATAATTTGTCACATATATTGCTCCCTTGCCAGAATCATATGCAACATCAATTGGACCAGCACCGACAGGGATGGTTGCAGTTACAGTGTTTGTATTGTCTGATATAACAGAGACTGTAGATGCACCATAATTTG
>JAGWGB010000139.1 GCA_028867595.1 Nitrososphaerota archaeon
CTATTTGCTAAGTTAACAGCAGAGGAGGAGAGGACACCACCTGACCCTGCATGGACAACACCAATACCAAGGTTACTAAAGTCAATGGTACCTGTTGCAGTGAGGTTACCATTAATCTTTTCTGCGCCATTGATAGTGACAGAAGTTAAAGGACTGAGAACAATGTTTCCGGTTGCACCGCCACCCAGTGTCAGGTTTTGGTTAGCAGTTGTTTGGATGTTGCCTGTTGCATCGATGGTTGTTGCACCAGAGACACCGGCAGAGATGGAAGCAATCGGTGTTCCGCCTGCATTGTTAAGGAAGCCAAACTTAGCAGATGCTGTACTGTTGCCACCGATTAAGAAGTCATAGGTACTGTTGATAGGAGCAATTGCGTTGTTATTCAGATTAAACAGGTTGACTCCACCTGCACACGTAACCCATGTTGGAGAGCCTGATCCACCTGATGCCAAACATTGTCCTGTACTTCCTGGAGTTGTGATGACGAGTCCTGTTGCACCTGAGTACACGATGCCACCACTAACTGCAGTGAGGTTGGCATTGGTGCCACCGTTAGCCAGAGGTAGGATACCGGTGACATCGCTATT
>JAGWGB010000013.1 GCA_028867595.1 Nitrososphaerota archaeon
CATGTGAAAGAACTGCACTCAACCTTCTTTCAAGAATGAGCGGGATTGCAACAAAGACAAGGGAGTTTGTAAAAATAATCAAGAGTGCAAATTCCAGAACCGACCTGTATTCTACAAGAAAGACTGCACCCGGTCTTCGCATATTTGACAAGGAAGCAGTAGAGATAGGCGGGGGAAGGAGGCACCGCATGACCTTGGACCAGATGGTGATGATAAAGGACAACCACATTGCAGCTTCCAAGTCATTGCAAGATCTAGTGCGTTCTGCAAAGAAGCACTACAAAAAATTTGAAGTTGAGGTTGAGAACCTTGATGACGCATTGATGGCAGCAAGAGAAGGGGCGTCAATCATAATGCTTGACAACATCTCTCCAAAGGAGATTGTACAAATAATCAAGACCTTAAAGCGTCTTGGCCTTAGAGGAAAAGTAAAGTTAGAGGCATCAGGCGGAATCGATGTGTCCAACATAAGGCAATATGCAAAAACTGGAGTGGATATGATATCCATTGGAAAACTTACAAGTTCTGTATCAGGACTTGATCTAAGCCTTGAAGTTTAGTTGATTGCAAGCATGCGCTCTATTGCAAGCTGTGCTTTTTGAGCAACGTTTCGTGGTACCTTTACCTCATACTTTTCTTCCTTTAGAGATTCATAGACCTTTTCAAGTGTTATCATCTTCATGTACTTGCATACTGCGGAATCGGACATGGCAACAAACTCCTTTTCTGGGTTTTGCTTTCTCATTCGGTACAGTATACCTGTCTCGGTTGCTACCACAAATGTATTGTTAGTTGAACTCTTTGCGTGATTCATCATTCCTTCAGTTGACAAGATCTGGACTTGCTTTGCACCATAGTCGCCGCATGCAACATCATACATAACAGAAGACGTGCAGCTGCATTCTGGATGAACAAGAAATTCAGCATTTGCATACTGGGCTAATTTTTCCTTTACCTCCTGCGGTCTTATTCCTGCGTGGACATGACATTCACCTGCCCAGATGTACATGTTTTTTCTGTCAGTCATCTTTGCAACGTACGAACCAAGGAACATGTCAGGCAAGAATAATACTTCTTTATCAGATGGAATCGATTTTACTACATTTACTGCGTTTGACGAGGTGCAACAATAATCAAGTTCGGCTTTGACTTCGGCAGATGTGTTTACATATCCTACGGTTACTGCTCCAGGGTGTTCTCGCTTCCAGTTGCGCACCTGTTCAGCATTTATGGTATCAGCAAGAGAGCATCCTGCACCAAGGTCTGGAATTAGCACCTTTTTGTTTGGGCATGTGATTGCCGCAGTCTCTGCCATAAAGTGAACTCCGCAAAAAAGTATCATTTTTTGATCAGTCTTTGCAGCTTGGCGAGAAAGGCCAAGCGAGTCCCCTACATAGTCTGCAATATCTTGCACTTCGGGCAGTTGATAGTTGTGTGCCAGAATCAGTACATCTTTTTGCTTCTTTAGTTTGAGGATCTCAGATTTTAAATCCAACGCAAAATTAAACTGGTTGTTCTTTCCATTTAAATCGTCATAATGTTGACAAATTTAACGGTCATACAAATACATCGTGGCAATATTTGCCAATTATGTGCCTATCTGAATTTCACTGCCGCAAATCTTTCTCAGGCATTCAATTGCAGAAAGTGTTGCAAGCCTGCTTGTTTTGGGGTTGCTTGAGCTTGGCACATTTTCAACCTTGATTGAGAGCCGGCCAAACTTGCCGCTTGCTTCTATCTCATGAGTGTTCTTGTCAGTGTTTGGGTCTGCCACTAGCTTGACCCTAGTCTTTGTACTTCCGATTCCTGCAATGCTCAGAAGTGCTGCAACGTTTATGTTTGCTGGAAATAATTTCACTGCCTCTTGTGCTGCACCTTCGTAAATCACGGTCGGCTTGCTTATCTTGTCAGGGTCTATCTCAGAGGTCTCAAAAAACTTGGCGCCTTTTAGCGCTTTTGGGTTCTTTGTTGTAACAAGCACTAGCGAATCAAGCTCGTCTTTTACTGCACGTATGGCATCAAGTCCTGCAATGGCCCCAGATGGTAAATAGACGTGTTTTCCAAAATCTTTGCATCCTTCAAGTACAATATCAAATATCGATTCATCTAGCAGCGCCCCCACACTCATTATCATCAAGTCTTTTCTGTTTTGAAGAATAGAAAGCGCGTTATCTCGAACGGCATCCTGTGATGCTGCCTCTACTATCAGATCTACCGGAGATGCGGCAAGCAGACCGACATTTTCTGTTATTACAGGCTTGTTTTTTAATTTTGAGACCAAAAGAGCAGAAGACTCTTTTGAAAAATCAAATACATGAGTGAGCTTTGCCGGAATCTTGCCAGAGTCTACTGCAATTGCAATCTCGGTCCCTATCGCTCCACATCCCAACAGCCCTATTCTTTTCAAGCCAGTGTTTCTTGGCATATTACCTTGTTAAATCTGTTCTTTGGTTGGGCGGCAATAACATAAAATTGAATTACATATCTTGGTAAAATCAAGTAGAATTGAATTCACATGAATCAACACTAATCGAAAAGTTTCTTTTCAGAATAGCTAAACAATGGATTGCAGGCGATACCATGGAGGAAGCCATACGCTCTGCAAGAGATGCAAACAAGAAGGGAATGAATGCAATAATCAACAGGCTTGGGGAACACATGACCTCAAAAGAGCAGATTGAAAATACAGTTTCAGAATATTTTACGCTAGTTTCAAACCTGCACAAATTCAAGGTCTCAGGCGGCATATCAATCAAGCCCACGCAGGTCGGCCTCTCAAAAAATGCAAATGACTGCAAGGACAACCTCGAAAAAATAATATGCGAAGCTGCCAAGTCCCAGTCCTTTGTTTGGATAGACATGGAATCTTCAGAATACACGGACGATACAATCAGAATCTATCTAGAATTGTTTGAAAAATATGAGAGGTTAGGCATAGCAATACAGGCAAACCTCAAGCGCACTGAGCAGGATGTAAAAATGCTACTTGAGCATGGTGCAAAGATTCGGTTAGTAAAAGGTGCCTACAGGGAAAGCAAAAAGGCATCTTACAAAACAAGACACGAGGTAGATGAAAACTATGCAAAACTTGTAAAGACTCTATTTTCAGATGGCAACGAGTTTGCAATAGCAACTCATGATTCTAAAATGATAGACCTTGCAGTAAGACTTGCAAAAAAGCATGAGCGAAAGTTTGAGTTTCAGATGTTAAAAGGAATACGCGATGAGTTAAAACCGTCTTTGATAAAAGATGGATTTTCTGTCTCAGAGTACATCCCGTATGGAACCAACTGGCTCCCTTACTCGGTTAGACGACTAAAGGAGAGAAAACGCAACATATTGCTTTTGGGAAGCTCCTTTATTCAATCGCATCGAGTCTGAGTCTGCTCTCTTAGGAATTGTAAAAGATAGTATGCCCCGCCTGCTCCCTTACCTGAGATTCCAGAGTCTTTCCATCCCACAAATGGCTGCGCTCCAACCATTGCACCTGTTGTTGCACTTGCGGACCTGTTAGCATACGTCACTCCTGCCTCTATCTTGTCAAAAAATGATTCAATCTCATTTTTATCCTGGCTGAAAATTCCAGCGGTTAAACCATAGTTGCTCTTGTTTGCTTCGGAAATTGCTTCATCAAATGTATCAAACTCTTCAACACAGAGAAACGGAACAAACAACTCTTCTCGTACCAACTCGTGATCCTTTGGAAGCCCGACTACAATTGTTGGCTCGACAAAATTTCCGTCCTTGAATTCCAAGTCAGATAGAACAGATCCTCCACAGACAATCTTTCCGTCTTTCTTTGCAGTCTCCACGGCTTTTTGGAATTTCTTTAACGCAGTGTCGTTTATTACAGGACTTACAAAAGAATCCTTTTCCCAGGGCTTTCCAATCTTTAGCATCTTTGTCTTTGTGACAAGTTTTTCTACAAACTGGTTTGCGATACTTTTTTGGACATAGACTCGAGAACATGCGCTGCATTTCTGTCCGCTGTAACCAAACGCTGCTCTCAATACTCCATCAGTCGCCTTTTCGATATCAGCACTCTTTGTTATTATGGCAGGATTTTTCCCACCCATCTCAGAGATGAATGGTCTAGGCGTTCTTCCAACAAATGTGTTAAATCCCAAGATTCCAACTTCTTTTGAACCTGTGAATGCAATACCGTCAACAAGAGGACTTTCCAGAATAGTTTTTCCAATAACACTGCCTGCACCTGTAACAAAATTTACTGCGGCAGGAGGAAGCTTGTGATATATTGCTTCAACGAACTTGAATGCCGAGATTGGTGAGTCGCTTGATGGTTTTAGTACGATAGTGTTTCCAGTGATGAGAGCACCTGAGCTCATCCCTATGGCTATTGCGGAGGGAAAGTTAAACGGCGATATTATTCCCCAGACGCCGTACGGTTTGAGTGTACTACGAGTCTTTTCGTTTTTGCTTGCGCTTTGTGTCTCCTTTGAGAACCCTTGGTTTGCCTCAAGCTGTTCTGCATAAAATCGCATAAAGTCTATTGTTTCGTCAAGGTCTCCCATGGCCTCAAGTCGGTTCTTGCCGTTCTCAAAACTCAGTATTGCCGCAAGGCGGAATTTGTCTTGCGCAAAGACATCGGCTATCTCTCGAAATATCTTGACTCTATTTTGATATGGTACAAGTGACCACTTGTAAAAGGCCTCCTTGGCAGTCTCTATGGCATGTATTGCATCGTCCTTTGAGGCCAATGGAAAGTTTGCCAGTATGAGATTTTTGTCGGCAGGCGAGCGAACTTGAAATTGGTTATTTGAAAAGATCTCTTTGCCACCTATTATCATCGGATAGTTTTTGCCAAAATCTTTGCGTATTTCTTCGATCGCATTATCAAATTTTTTGTGAAATTCATCAGTATTGTTATTTTCTACGAATGTCGACCAGGTCTTCTCGTTTTTGAACATGTAACTACTAGGTAGTTACTACGTAAAATATTGATCGACTGTTAGCTTGTGGACAAAGCTGTTTCAAACGCGAAACATTTTATCCATACAGGAGAAGGTGTTTTATGCTCAACACTGTTTATCGAGATGCCCTAAAAAAGCGCGAGGAGGCAAGGGCAATATTCAAGGGTGAAAAATTTAACCAGATAATACAGACTGCAAGGGAAAACTGGATTGATTACGAGCCGCAGAAAAAAGACGCAGACATAGCGGGCATAGATAGCAGTTACAATAACACAAAATTCCAAGGACTCGAACTGTGGGTAGTCACAGGAGTATCAATAAAATCAGACGGAACCATAATAACCGAAGGCCATAACCAGGGACTTGGCCAACCCACGCCTGAACTTGAGACGCAGGCAAGTAGGATGGAAGTTGATGCCTGCGCTGCTTCGGTTGACAAGGCAGACTTGGTTGCACTTGACGGCTCACTTTATTCACAGTTTCTTACAAGGCAGGCATCTCTTGGCAATTCCATCATTTCATCAATCAAGAAAAGAAACAACGTAGTGTTCATATCAAAGACATCATCTGCAAGAAAACAATTTGAAAAACTTGGCTCTGTTGCAGGCGATATTTTCTATTATAACCATGCATTGAAACGACCTGGCTTTAGCAAAATTTTTGTCGACAATGATCTTGGCCCAGGCAAGGTTGTTTCATACGTATACGCAAGGCTGAGAGACTCTACCCCACTAATCAAGATAGAACTACTGGGCTCTGGCATAAGCGAGAATGAGATAAAGTCTCTTTTAGACAAACTGACAAAGAACAGCGTAGGCGGATACCCCTATGCATTAAAGTTGGCTCATGAAAACTGTAAGATAACAAATGCTGACCTGTCAAGGCTTGTAAGCCTGTATGGATTATCAAACGAAATTGGTTCAAGGGAGGTATTGAATTGATAATAGGAGTAGTAATTGGAGAGTCAAAACCAACTGAGGTTACTGCACAATCATCCAAGCCTCTCTCAGTTGGAGAGTATGTTATCATAGATTCGCAGGACGGAAAAATTCTCGGCCTAGTTGAAAGGTCTGCAATATCAAGCGAAGCCCTGACAGATGTCAGAAACTTTGACGAAGCAATAGAGAGCAAGGAAGTCGCCGAGATAAATTCAAGAGACAAAAATTACAAAGTAAAAATTGGAATACTTGGATTTCTGGACAAGTTACAGAAAGGACATGTTGTGATTCCAGCAGTTCCTCCACTTCCCGGAACATCAATACTTGAAGCCACATCGCAAGACCTTGGAATGATATTTGGTCCGACTGGAACCGAATGGATTAGAATAGGCGCACTCTTGAGAAACTCTAGCATTGAGGCCAAGATAAACATCAACAAGATAGTATCAAGGCACTTGGCTATTCTTGCAATGACAGGCATGGGGAAAAGCAATCTTGTATCTCTAATAGCAAAACACGTGTCTGCATTGAACGGCACGTTGGTTATTTTTGATTATCATAATGACTATGAGAGCCTCGATATTTCCAAGATGAATTACATGATGGCAAAAATAAATCCAAGACTCTTGCCTTCAGACAAGCTTGCTGAAGTCATAGAGCTTCGTGAGAATGCAGACAAGCAACAAAGAGTGCTTCGAGAATCATTGACTGAATCAGTTAGGCAATCAAAAGAATTTTGGACGTCTCTTGAAGAAAATGTAGCAGCGTTTGGGCGCACAACAAAAGGATATGCAGACAGTGCAAGCAGAGTACTTGATAAAATAGATGATGCAAAACATAGGTTTTCAGACATACTTGACCCCGACTGTGGTGACCCAGTAGACTTGATAAAAGAAGGAAGAGTGAACGTGTTAAACATTGCAGAGCTTAGCGAGAGGCAGGCAAATGCAGGACTGGCTTACTATTTGCAAGAGTTATTGCAACAAAGAAAAGAGTCAGTGTGGGAGAGAAAAGGAAAGTCAACAAAACGAACTTACAAGTTTCTTGCTCCAATATTTGTTATAATAGAAGAAGCACATGTCTTCATACCCAAAGGAGAGCACACTGATACCAAGTACTGGGCATCCAAGGTAGCAAGAGAAGGACGTAAGTTTGGAATTGGACTCGGTGTGGTATCGCAGAGACCGAGAAACATCGACCCCAACGTACTCAGCCAGATGGGCTCGCTTGCAATAATGAAAATTGTGCAAGATGATGACCAGCAGCAGATATCATCTGCCGCAGAGTCACTAAGCAAGGACCTCATTTCACAGCTATCGTCTTTGAACATAGGTGATGCGCTATTTATCGGCCAGTGGGTAAACCTGCCATCGATTGTTCACATAGATGAAGTGAAAGGCAAGCGCTCAGGCTCTGACCTAGATGCAGTCTCAGAATGGAGTCAGACAGACAAGTTCAAAGACATTGCAAAGGAAACAACACATGGTCTAGTACAGAAAGACCTTTTGCTAGATTGAAATGATCTTCTCACATATTTCTGACACACATCTTGGATTTGTACAATATCACTCAGAAGAGCGCGAAGACGACATTTACAATGCATTCAACCAAGCAATAGACACGTCAATAAAAGATCATGTTGATTTTGTGATATTTGCAGGAGATATTTTTCATGTTCCAAACCCAAGCGGCAAGGCAATAGTCACACTGGCAAATGCGCTCAAGAGATTGAGAAAAAATAGTATAGATTCATTTTTCATTTTAGGAGAACACGACATCAGCAGGATAAGGGCCACCCCTGTTCCCTTTGTGTACCACAACCTTGATTTTTCAAAATACATCGGAAGAGGAGAACCTGTGTTATACAAGGATGTTCTCATAATGGGTTTTGATAAAAAAAGAAAGAGTGAGATTCATGACTTTGAAAGTAGCTTTGCAGCAGCAGATGCATCTGCAAGAAATCACAAGGGGCACAAGATACTTGTGCTGCATCAAGGCATAACAGAGATTAACAAGTTTGCAGGAGAATTGAGCGCCACTGATCTGCCAAAAAACTTTACGTATTATGCCATGGGGCACCTGCATGACCAAGAGCTGAAAAAATTCGCTCATTTGGGAGGCCCACTTGCGTATCCTGGCTCCATAGAATTGACATCAAGCGAATCAATAAAGGAAGCCAAGAAAGGATTCTATGAAGTAGACATATCAGGCGCAGAAGCAGTTCCAAGTTGGATAAAACTCGATACAAGGCCGCAGATCTCAATCAAGACCCAATCTGAGAGACTTGCAGATGAGGTCAGCCTGCTTGCTGAAAAAATAAAAACATACAGCAGAAAACCGATAGTTGAGATAAAGATAACAGGTGAGACATTGGAACCCGGTTTTGTCCAGGGCCAGATTGCAAAACTCTCGGATCTAACTTTGCGATGCTTTTGGAAACACGTCTTGTCTGAGCAGTCTAATGGTTCCGTATTCATGGAAAGGCCAGTCAAGATAGAAGAAGAGATGCACAAGATAGCAAAAGATATTCTAGGTTCTGCCGAACTTGCAAATTTTGCCATAAATGAGTTACTGCCTCTACTATCAAAGGGGAGCGTGGAAGAGGCAAACCATGCAATCAATGAGAACTACATGCAATTCAAAAAGGGATTGGGAAATGCTACAGTCAGTTGAGATAGAGAACTTTCTCTCGCACGTAAAAACCAAGTTAGAGTTTGGCAACGGTGTGACCGTGTTTGTAGGACCAAACGGTGCCGGCAAATCAAGCGTAATCGATGCGATAACATTTGCACTCTTTGGAGAACATATTAGAAAATCTACAAAGGGCCTGTTACGCCGTGGAAGCAGTCAAGCATATTCCAAGGTTGGATTTTCCATAGGAACAAGACAGTTTGAAGCAGTTCGCAAGATAGATGCAAAAGGGACAGTCTCTGCCCAACTGTACGAAAAGACAAATGGTGAGCTAGTTCCACTTGCAGCAGGCGAACGAAAGCAGTTTGGCGAATCAATGACAAAAGAGATAGAATCATTGATAGGACTTGATTTTGAAAAGCTCAAGGTAGCATCAATTGTACAGCAGGGAGAACTGCAATCTATCATTGATGCCGATCCAAAAAAATTCAAAGAACTTGTCAATGCAATAATTGGAATAGACAAGCTTGACATTGCATATGAAATGATGAAAAAGACCATTGATTCTTTTAGATCTTCAGTAAGAACACGGCTTGATTATGACGACACAAGTGTAGAAAGCCTACAAGCCAAAATAGAATCACTATCAAAAGAAATTGCATCGCTAGAACCTCAGAAGAAAAAACTTGAAGAAGAAAAGACCATAAAAGAACAAGAATTTGTTTCACTGCAAAATGAGATAGAAAGTGAAGCACCAAAAGAACTCAAGATAAAAGACATAGAAAGCAGGAAGGATGAACTTGTAAAATATCTCAGAAATGCAGTAACATCAATAAAAAAAGAGATTGCTGAGAAAGAACGAAGATTTTCCGAATGCTCAGCCAGTCTGCCTCTTGTAGCGACAAAGCCACAGATAGAATCAGAGAACAGGCAAGTACAGCAAGAAATGGAAAAAATACGAATAGAATCAAGAGAGGTAGGCGAAAAGATAGCCAAACTGAAAGGACAGCAGGAAATAGCAAGCAAGTTGCACCTAGTTGACGGAAAGTGTCCTGTTTGCGATTCCAAGGTTGACAGCATCAATCCTTTATTTGAGCAAGAGCACTTGCGCACAGAACTTGACATGCTAACAAAGAGGATAGAGGATATCACAAGGGAAGAAACTACAGTTCAAAACAAGAAAAAAGAGGTTGATTTGAAATTGCAGCAAATTGTAAAAGCAGAAAGCATCATGTCCTCAAACAAGATCAAAGACAAAGAAGAACTGACAAGGCTCAAAGAAGAAATATCGGGTTTGCAGACAAGTATAATTCAAGTTCCTTCGGAGGTTACCGCCACAGGAAACTTGATGCAGTTTGCAATAGATGAATACTCTACTAATGCAATAAGAACAATTTCTTTACTTGTAGAGGAAACAAGAGGTTTTGATGTGATAAGATTCAGAGAACTAAAATCAAAGATGGACAAGCAACGAATAACCATCAGCACTTTGAACCAAGAACTAGGAATAATTACAGAGAGAGTAAATCACAGAAAGACAGAATCTGAAAAGATTTCAAGTGTTTTAAATGAGTTACAACATGTAAGGCAGTACGTATCAAGTCTTGAAACGATACGCAGTCAGATTTACAACAGAGATGGTCCTGTTGCCACAAGTCTTCGCTCATGGGCACTTGGAATGATATCTCAAAAGGCTTCAGAGTATCTTGCCACATTTAATGTAAAGATTCAGAGAATAGTTCTAGAAGACAAGGCAAGAGATATTGGAATCACATGCTATGCTGGAAATTCTGTTCTCGACTTGGAATCTTTGAGCGGAGGGGAGAAAGTTAGTGTTGCACTCGCATTACGCCTTGGCATGGCACACTTGATGGGCTCGTCTCACCTTAATTTCATCATACTTGACGAACCTACTACACATCTTGACCACGAGCGCCGAAGATCTCTTGTAAATGTCCTCTCTCAGGCATTTGAGTCCAACATCGATGCCATATCGCAGTTTATCATAATAACACATGATTCTGAAATATTTGAAAACTCTAACATTGATACAATATATGATTTCAAATCTACTGCTGAAGGAACGCAGGTTGTTCCAATCTAGCCGCCGGTTAATTTTGCAAATTTTTCATTCTTGCAAAGTTTTTCCATGAACTTTAGGTTCGATAATGCTACAACAGCAGAATCTCTTACTTGTTCGCTTGAATCCAATAATGCTTTTTGAAGAGTTTCTCGCGCCTCCTGTGAGCCAATAACGCCAAGAGCAACGGCTGCTTCATGTCGAACAAAGAGGCTTTCGTCATTGCGTGTCGCATCCTCTAGCGGTGGGATTCCACTTCGAAGGCACATCTGTCCAAGTGAAAAGGCGGCTTCATGTCTTACCAACTCGTTAGTATCATTTTTTAAAATCCTTGAAATGTGTGGGACCACATCTTCTCCTCCCATATCTACAAGTATACAAACTGCCCTGCATCGTATCACAAAATCTTCATTGGCGAGCAGCTGGACAAAGTAATCCTTATCGTGCTTCTCGTATCTTTCTTCCATTTCAGATAGCAGATCAAGACGGCTTTTAGGAATAAGTTCCATGCACACAATTTTATAATCGCATATTTATTCCAATGACTAGATGACCAGGTTACGATATTGGAAATTAACTGTGGATGATCTCAGAAAGGCGCAGTACGATCCAAAAAAAGTTCTGATCTGGGAGATAAAGTGTAGCAAAGATGATCAAGGCACACACTTTGGAGTCTTTTGTTATAGAAACGGCACTCCATGGGATTATGCTTCAATTCATGGAATTGTGTTTTACCATAACATGATAACAGCAGACGAGGTTGGTAAAATTACAAAATTCCTCAAAGACAAGTTTGGTGGAGAGCCAGCAGAAAAAGGAAGTCGAATATTCTTGAAAAACTCGCGTGAGATATACCAACCAGGTGAGATAGCAGACTTGGCAGTGCAGCTAGGTGATACATTTGAGGCAAGTACAGAGCTTACAGTAGAACTTGAAAACTTTACAGCTCCTGAACAGGAGCAAAGCAACCTGCCCTCAAGCAAGATCCTACCAATACCCGGCAAGTAGATAAATAGGGTTTCGACGAATTCACAGATCTCTAGATATGTCAATGACAATCATGGGTCATCTTGAGGAGCTAAGAAAGCGACTCTTCAGGATGGTAATTGCTGTTGGAATAATCACTTTTGTTATTTTAGGATTTCATCTGACATCATTTGTTTACAATGGGATACATCTGTACTATCCAACATTTAGTCCATTTGACAACATGGCGGCTCAGCTAACCAACTCCATGAAACACCATCTACTTCCTCCATATGTTCAACTGATTCAGACAGCACCAGGTCAGGCATTTTTTGCCCAGTTTTATGTAGCAGTTTTGGTTGGCATTGCAGTAGGCATGCCTGTTATTGTAAGAGAGTTCATGGGGTTTCTTGCACCAGCACTTGACAGAAAAGAGATTCGAATAATAAAATCAATGACGCTTCCTGCAGTCGGTCTTTTTGTGGCAGGATGCATCTTTTCTTATGTAGTTGTAACACCATACATCTTGACATTTCTATACAAGTATGGCCAGTCTGCAGGACTACTTACATTTCTTAACATTGTAGACTTTATTACATTTGTATTGCAGTTCATGCTGGCTTTTGGAATATCATTCCAATTACCACTCATCATGTATGCAGTTACTGCATCAGGAATGGTTGATGAAAAGTTTTGGCGACGCAACATAAAGTGGGCAGTAATTGGAATTGTCATCTTGGGAGCTGCAATAACACCAGACGGCAGTGGAGTTACAATGTGGTTTGTCGCAGGACCTCTCATAGGCCTGTATCTCATAGGCATGTTTCTCTCAGAGAGACGGGCCAAACAGATTGGAACACTTAAATCTTAATCCGCCCTACTAAGAGCATTCATGGCATATGAAAATGTAATAATTGCTGTAGTGATTATCGGCGTACTGATTTTCGGAGCAAAGAAGATTCCCGAATTAGCTCGAACATTTGGAAAAGCCAAAGGCGAATATGAGAAAGGCAGAATAGAAGCAGAAAAAGAGCTAAAAGAATTCAAAGACAAAGAAGAACTCAAGTAACGAACCCTTTTTTACCCATCCAAAAATAGATTTTGCATGATCAAAAGATCAGAGATTCAAAAAATAGTAAGAGAATATTCTGATCTTTCCATAGGAACTCTTGGAAGCCATTCTGCCCTTGAGATAATGGATGGTGCAAAGGATGAAAACTTTAGGACATCTGTAATATGTCAAAGAGGCAGAGAAGTACCGTATAAGAGATTTTCAAGGATTGCAGATGAGATAATCATAGTAAACAAGTTCAAAGACATGCTTTCTCCCAAGATGCAATCAAGGCTTAGGGCAGAAAACACAGTCATAGTTCCACACAGGGCTCTTACTGCATATCTTGGATATGATGCAGTTGAAAATAGGTTCAAGGTACCGCTTTTTGGAAATCGCGCTCTCTTTCAAGCTGAAGAGCGCTCACACAAGAAGAATCAATACTATTTGCTGCAAAAAGCCAAGATAAGACTTCCTCGTCTGTTCAAAAATCCAAAAGACATAGACAGGCCAGTCATAGTTAAGGTGCAAGAAAAATCTCGCAAGTTGGAAAGAGCATTTTTCATTGCCACTTCGTACGCCGACTATAAAGACAAGACAGAGAAGAAGATAAGGCAAGGCCTAATCTCAAGGGACGCACTAAAGATTGCAAGTATTGAAGAATTTGTTGTTGGGACGTATTTTAATTTCAATTATTTTCATACTCCAATATCAGACGAAGTAGATTTTCTTGGAATTGAAAGAAGACTGCAAACAAATGTACACGACTTTGTCTCATTGCCTGCAAAGCAACAACTTGAGACAAACATCGAACTACAAAACATCGAAGTTGGGCACACACCTGCAAGCATACGCGAATCCTTGCTTGAGAAAGTCATAGATATCGGAGACAGGTTTGTGGCAGCAGTAAGAAGAGAATATGCGCCAGGAATCATAGGGCCGTTCTCGCTTCAAAGCGTCATTACAAGAGACCTTGAGATAGTAGTCTATGACGTATCACTCAGAGTACCAGGCAATCCAATCCTTGCTACTACTAGTCCGTATACAAAGTACAAGTACGGCACAACCTTCGGAGTTGGTAGAAGAATAGCTATGGAATTAAGAAGAGCTCAGCAAGAAGGAAAGATTGAACAAATAGTTACCTAGGCTTCCATTTTTTCTTTCAAGAGATTTTTTCTAACCAGTATCGGTACATTGTAAAACGTTGCAAGTGCAATTGCATCTGATGCCCTATAGTTACGCATCACAACATCATGTTTTCCTGTAAAGTAGAGATTTGCCCTAAGCACACTTCCACTTTCATACACTTTAATTCTAACAAGAACAAGTTCGTTTATCTCAGAGAGTTCCTCGATCATGTTGTATATTGTGGGTATTACTCCCCTTTCCCCCTCGACAAAATTTGTGATATGCCTTGCGACCTCGCCTGAAAAAGCACGCATGTGAAATTCCTTGTCATCACTAGATCTTAGAATTACAAGTCCTTCTACGCCGTACGGGTCGACAAACCCTACATGAGTTATTTTGGTTTCTACATAATCAGAGTCTTGTGGTTCGTCTATCTTCACGACAAGTCTCTATCACACACCATCTCAGATAAATACTTTGAAAAACAGAGATAGGATTTAATGTTGCCGTGCATCGTTTTTATTCGTTGGAAAAACCTAGCACAGTGCACCGTTCACATAGGGCACTTGTCATTGTAGGATTTTTGGCCATCGCAGTATCTTTTCTTGCATATGCAAAAAATAATGAGATCACAGTAACTCCTGGAGCCATGCCAGCCCTCCAAAACCTAGCATATGCAACTTATTTCATATTGTTTGCCTCGTTTGGCGCCATTGGGTGGGGTCTGTACAAGTTTTACAAGTCAAAGACAGAGACGCCAGATTCATCAATTGCTTCAATCATTTCAAATTCTTTGAACAATAAAAGAGCAAAACGCATTCTAGTCATAAGTGCAATAGGATATGGAATATTTTTTGGACTGACATCAGGAGTTATTCTTTACAAACCAGACGTTAATGCAACAGATTATGGTTTTCCAACCCCGCCTCACATTGAACTCTCCCCTTGCTGTGACTTGCCTGGATACATGCCAATGATATTTGCCTTTTTCACAGAACATGTAGGGCTGCAGATTGTTCCACTAAATTTGGTTCTTCTTGTAGTTGTATCTTTTCTAGTTGGGCTTAATTTCGCCCTTTCTGCAACTACATTTACTGTAGCAAAGAACGCAGGAAAGTTTGGTACATTTGGTGCGGTAACAGGACTCTTTGTAGGATGTCCGACATGTGCAGGCACTGCCTTTACAATGCTTTTTGGTCTAGGAGCAAGCGCAACTGGTTTCACACTATTTTTGACAAGCTATGAGGCACAGCTCCAAACAATATTCATTGCAATCTCCATACCAATCCTACTTGCTACACCATACATCATGGCAAGAAAGATAAGAAAGGAGCAAAATGGAAGTTGTGCATTAGAGCCTAAACAGTAGATTTTGTGACCTGAGGAGTCTTCCAGTCTCCAATGTTGTAACCGCTCTGTCTGAGATACTTGAGAGTTAGTTTGTAGACAAGCTCATCGTGATCAGAGACTTGGAGAATCTCGTTCCATGAAACAACTCCAGCCTGATCTATTTTCTTGGCAAGATCAGAAGAAAGAGTTTCAGCGATTTTTCTGCACTGGTCAAATGTTTTGCCATTCTTGTATGCTCTTGTTCTTGTATCACAAGCATCCATGACGTATTGGTTTTCTATCCCCAAATAAAAAGATCAACTTCATTAATTTATGGAAGAGTTTTAAACTGAACTTGACAATAGTTTGTAGATGCCACAAAACCAAAAAATGGCAAGCATAAACCCAATAGATGTTCTTCTGTGGACTTTTCGCCGAGATGAAACTGATGTCATAAATCTCTACAACTCGCTTGCTTCGCTGATGCAGATTTCTACTGGAAGCAACATGCTAAATTTTGGATACTGGGACAAAAACACAGCAAATCCAGTGGAAGCACAGACTGCGCTATGTAAAATGATTGCAGACATGGCAGAATTGAAAACTGCCAAAACTGTTTTAGATGTTGGAAGCGGGTTTTCAGAGCCAGCAACTATTTGGAAGACAAGATTTCCTCATATCGAAATTTCTTGCCTTAATGTAAACCAGACACAGCTTGGCTTTGCCTCAAAAATTCTTAAAAACATCCAATCCCCAGCCGAGTCCGACTTTTCACAAATAATACATCTAGTAAATTCCACTGCTACAAAGCTACCTTTTGCAGACAAATCCATGGACAGAGTGATTGCTTTAGAATCATCACAACACTTCAAGCCATTTTCAGGATTTGTATCAGAAAGCAAACGAGTTCTAAAAGACAATGGTATTCTCGTACTTGCCATACCTGTAATGTCACATACTAAGTCAGAATTGTTCAAGCTCGGCATACTGTCATTTACTTGGTCGTCTGAGCACTATCATCTTGAGGGACTCAAAGAAAACATAGAGAGTTCAGGTCTAAAGATAATCTCAACAGATCTAATAGGCCCAAAAGTTTACGAGCCGCTTGCAGATTATTACATAAAAAACAGGGAATCGTTGAGACCAAAGATATTACAACAATACCCATCATACATAGAGAAGATCCTAGCCAAATCATTATTGAAGATGAAGCAGGTATCTGAAAACGGAATCATCGATTATGCACTTTTAAAGTGTGTCGTAGAAATATGAACAAAGGCTTATGTTGTAGCATGTTCCTTAAGCCATTGTAATACCAGTTACCTGGTTACCCACTGCGTAGCGTAATTTCTACGCAGGTGCCATTTATTACAAATTTTGCCTAGGAAGTTAGTGCGCCGTGCACTATGTCTATCTCGCCTTTCATCCAAGGGTGAACCTTGCAATAATATGGAATTTTGGCTTCTTGTGTAAATACAAATTGGTATGTTTTATCAGGCAGTATTGCGTCCGAACCAAAATCTCCACTGTACGAATCTTTGTATGCTGTAACCGGTGTTACATAATGTGCAGCCTGGTCCTGATTTGTCCATACCACTACATTATCAACACCGAGTTGGACTTCTTGTTTTTTTGGGACAAAATTTTGTTGTTGGTCTTGGTTGACTGAACCCGCAATAATTGAAATCTTTGTGGTTTGACCAGGGTTTAGAACTTTTTCAGGTATGATTGGTTTTGCATTATATTCTGGAATGTAATATAGTTGATAGTAACCAATACCTATTGCGGCTCCAACTATTACCGCTATCAATCCTATCCCATACGCATGACTGACACTGACACTCAAAATCGTAAACCTAGGAATTCAGTGAGATCATTCCGTTTGCAATCATGTATTGTATCCCTTTGACAAATTCAGTATCAGATATTTGTCCATCAGCCCACCATCCGGCGTTGTTCTTTACCCATGCTGGGATTCCCTGAGCTGCACTAGTGGATACGCTCGTCTGTGGGACTTTCATTATTCCATTTTGAATAAGATATTGTATGCCTTTTTCAAATTGACTATCGTCAACTTGTCCTTGCGACCACCACTTGGCGTTGTTCTTTATCCAGGATGGAATTACAATACTTTGAGTATTGCCTGTATTGTTTACAAGACCTGATGAAATACTAGTTGATGATGAAGTAGATGAAGAAGAACCAAATGGAGGAGCTACTTTCACATCAATTTTTACCATGCCTGCCTGACTAACATCAGTTACCCCTGATTCAGGACCTGTTCCTGCAACGTAAAGTACGTAATGGGCTATCGATGGAGGTTGTTTTTCTATGAAATGTTGTTCGTCGTCACCAACTGCAGAATAGATGTCTGTCCTTCCAATGCTTTGTGCTAAAGAATCAAGCTCGTGGCCCTGATTATCTACAGTGTAAATATCATAATGAACATCTGAGATTCGTTGAGTTGATGAATAAACAGGCGCAAAAGTTAACCTCCAACCCATCGGACATCCTTGGTGTGGCACTGCTGGGCTGTAGTAATATTCTACAGCAATGGTACCTGAATCCGTCGATTGCGTATCATGAACAACATCATTTGCATAATCCACTGGAGGGCATTGCGAACTTCCTCCAAGCGGATTGGTAGACACCACGTTAAGAAATGAAGGCGGCTGTGCACTGTTTCCATGTTCCAATAGGCTGTATTGATAACCAATTGTAGGTGCACCGCTGGTCTTTATTGCATACACATTTGCCTTGATTGGGTATGCCATTGTTGGTTCTACCCAAATGTAGCTATCAACTCCGCTATCATGGAAATGCAATGTCGATGCTTGGAATGTTCCAGCAGGAACTGTCACGCTCTGCATACCTATGGAACCTATCGATACCTCTCCATAGATTCCAGTCTGCCCCCAGACTGGTTGTAGTATGTCCACAGGAGCAGTCTTTATTGCAAAAGAATCAAGCCATGTCAATGTTAATCGATATACATTCACGTAATCTGAAAGGTTTGGGTCAGAATATGTTGGATCAGGCGTGACATTTCCTATCTTGACAATACCTTTTTGCACTATGGAGCCATCGTGCACCACCATCTGCAAATTATAACCATTGCTTGTCTGGTTCTGTACCCAAAAATCCATCTCAAATGGGGCCAAGTTATGATAGAAAACATCTGCTATGGTGTATCTGTAATAATCGCCAACCTTCAACCCTTGACCAACATACCAAGGTGTGGCAAATACATTAGGCATCATAGAAATTGTTCCAACTAGAACAACTAAAACAACGAAAAGTGCAAGTGAAGATCCAAATCTCATCCTATGCTAAAAATCTGTCAAGCTGTCAGATAAACCAATTACATGTTCTCACATGTTCTTAAAGGGTATTAGAAGTTAGTATACATCCAGATACAGTTGTGCTCAAGAAAAAGAATAAACTTGAGAATAATGTATGGTGTTAAGTATTTTCATACATCACTAATATCACAGGTCATCTCTTCGGAGATCTAACTCATATCCTACCCTTCCAAGTAGACCTGTACTTGGAAGGTATAGGTCAACACAGTCTAGATATGCCGATAAATTTTATCTGCAAATTGCAGTGTATACTGCCAGAGATTTATTTCATATCTACATGTGATTAGACATGGTAGAGGTGGACATTATGCTCAAGATTGACACCACTTTTGAAAAAGTGTGGAACATAATATCTAAGATAGAAAATGATCGTAATTATTGGAAAGGTATTGTTCGTATAAAAAACATATCAAATGACAGAAATGTTGTAGAGCGAGAGATATACTTGGCTAACGGCAACAAATACCATCAAAAGATTACATTATTTCCAAAAGAAGGCATACACATACGATGGACAAAAGGAACTGTCACTGGTACAAAGGATATAATGCTTATCGATGGCGGGAATACCACCATTGTCCGTGTTCAAATAAATTACAAACCCAGAGGAGCGGTACGTATAGGATCAAGAGGCATTTTAGAAGAATTGCAGTCTCAAACAGAAAATGCTTTAGAATTGATAAAAAAAGAAGCAGAGTGCAAACCGTATGGTACTATGAAAAATAAGATATGAGTTGAGAGATCAGGAGATCATTTTTGAGATCTAGTGTGAAACAAACATGCATTAGTTTTGTATCTCATCTCCCATCGACCGGACATTCCTACAACATATTCAATTTGGAGAAGGTTTGTTTCTACCAGCCTCTTTAGTTTTCTATATGTTGTGCTCTGAGCAAGATTTGATTCCAAAATAATCTGATTTGCAGATTTTGACACATCATAGGTGGATTCCAAAATTAATTTTGTGTCCCTGTCAGAGAGAATCTTTTCATACAATTCAGATTTTTCTGATCTTTGGGTTTGACCATGCATCAAATCAGTTCGACTTCCACTGTTGTACCATAAGGTATAATCATGAAAATTAGAATAAATGTGGGACGTACACACTGCAATCAAAACAAGGCAGGCTACACACTATTCAGAAAATTGAAATGCGATTGTATTTTTTTCTGCCTTTACAGCGATTTTTCTGTTGAAAGCTTCTTGAAAGAGAAGCTCTAAAATTGTCTTGTGATATATTGACCAGTTTTTTCCAATGTCATGTTTCATGACGTATGTGTGAGAGCCATTGTCTTTGGTATGGCTTACTTGAACTGATGAGTTTATCATCCTGGTTTCAAACCACGATAAGAAAGAAATCAAGTCCATTTTGCCTCGCATGAATAACGCAATGTCTCTCACTTCATTCTTGCCAATTCGAGAGGCAATTGATACTACATCATCGTGTTTCATCTTGCCAAAAATCTCAATGAAGACAGGTTTGTTTATCATTACAAAGCCAGACACAGGCTCGTATATGTCCCATTCAAGAAATCTCCGCAGTGCCTGGTTTGCCAGCGTGTTAGTGCTTACTTGTCGCTTACTTGACTCATCACGTAATCGTGTTAACACTTCGTCGTCTAATCTGAATGTGATGGTGGATGTTTTCTTGGATAAACTCAATCTCCTACAATGATGCGTTGCTAGTTTTTTAATATTTGTAATCTATCAAAGATGTTTTATAGAACCAACCTATTGTTGACCAAGACCGTTACACAGTAACTTGAAGAATGCTATCTTTTTTCACGTATACGTCGCCATATGACAATTCCTATTACTACAAACACCCCGGTTAAGATGAGGAAAGGCAGCAAGATATAGACCAAATTCATAATTTGAAATTGTGGCGATGAAACAAAGACAACAAATTTTGAAACGTTTATGAAAGTCGTGGTGTCTATACGCAGAAAAATCTCATACGTGCCACCATTTTCAAAAACATAGCTATGAGAAAAATCACCGTTTTGTATTTGTGTACTATTAAATTTGTAAGCAATATCATTTGCAGATGAATTTTTTCCTTGATAATGTAGAATTGTGACGGTTTCGGTGAAATTTGTGAGATGTTCGCCTGTTTGCAAATTTTGAACGCTAAAGTTTAGGACGGAACTTTTTCCTACAGAGGGAGTTTGTGGCTCTATCCCAAATTGAATCAAAATGTTGTCTTTCGGGTTTTTCCACTCTTGAATGTTATATCCATAGAGATGCCCATAAGACGGTGAATTTGGAATGAAAAGCAAACTAGTGATAAATATGATTGCCATCATTGTAAGAAAATGGGTGCGAGTATTTGTCTTCAACAAGTTATTCAGATCATAGTTGTTTTATAATACATTGCCAAGATTCCAATTTCAAAATTGTTGATGTTGGAAAAGAGATGCAGGATATTTAAGCAACGTGTTCCATACAAAAGCAAATGCGAGTGATAGTTTTATCAACATTAGTAGGTTTTTTAATCATGTTTGCATCTCATGGTGCCAATGCAGAATTATCAAGTGGTTCCATTTTTAACAATTTTTTCTCAGGTTTAAAATGGCAACCTGATGCGTTGAATGCGGAATCTGAAGTAATTGGAAACTATCAAGTAGTCATTACAACAAACCCATTAACTCCCATAGTGAACCAAACAACTCACATGGAATTCAAAGTATACAATTACAATCAAGGAGCTTACAGCGATAAATCAAATTATGCTGAGACTGGTGTGAATCACTTTATCATGGGAATTCGTGTTTTTTACAATGATGATCTTGTAGATGAGATTCATCCGCAACTACACAAGGGAAATTCTTGGGACATGGACTATACTTTCCACAGATCGGGAAATCATGTGCTAAAAATAGACCTGTATGACGCAGACAGGAATAACCAAGTCATAACTTATATCTTCAATATGCCAGTAAACACGATTTTTGGGCCTATTTTTGAATATATTCTGATTGCAGCCGCGATTGCATTAGCAGGTACTCTCATTTGGGTAAGATTTGTCATGATGAAGAAAAAAGCACCATAAGCGTGCCATTACCAATACGAATGCCTAAAGAACAGTTTTAGATCCATATACAGAGAGAAAGAATATTAGCGGATTTTAGACATCTAAATTCATGGGCTTGTTTATAAAAAAGGAAGAACAGCCGCAGACAAAGTGTAAAGAATGTGGCTTGGAGTTGAACGATCCAGAACGTCTAGACAGACACATGAAGAAGGCGCATCGCCACGCACCACAGCGAAAATCTGACGAACAAGGGTTCACAACAGGTGGCATGTGGTAAGCCTCACGCGATAGGTATAATTCAGTATTCAAATGTCATAGTAGAAGTTGGTTACCCTTGAGATTCTCAGCAGTCTGACTAATTTCATAATTCAGACCATATCAAATTCCGGATATCTCGGAGTCTTCTTTCTCATGGTTGCAGAAAGTGCGCTAATACCAATACCAAGTGAGGTAATCATGCCGTTTTCCGGATACCTTGTATCTACAGGCAAGTTTAGCATCGTGCCAGTCATACTTGCAGGCTCTGTTGGAAATCTAGTTGGATCCCTAATTGCATATGCCATAGGGATGTACCTTGGAAGAGGTTTTGTGTTAAGATATGGAAAGTATGTCTTGCTCAAAAAATCACATCTTGAGCTTGCCGAGTCCTATTTCAAAAAATATGGCGACAAGTCCACTTTTATCAGCAGGTTACTGCCTGCAATAAGGACATACGTCTCGCTTCCTGCAGGCGTAGCCAAGATGAACCTGAAGAGGTTTGTCGCCTTTACATTCATAGGTTCAGTCATATGGAATACTGCACTAACATTTATCGGCCTAAAATTGGGCCAAGAGTGGGAAAGTATCAGGAAATATTCAAACTATTTTGATGTACTAGTAATAGCAATAGTGGTTATTGCCATAGTTGTGTATTTGAAGAAACGACGCGTCAGCGATTCTTAAAGTTACCAAGTTCTTCCAAAATTATCTTGAATAAAGATTCAGTATCAAGCAAAACACATGGAATGTTGTTTTCCTTGCAGGCCTTTCCGACTTCAACATCTTCGGTTATCATTATCATTCCATTTTCTTCAGCATATTTTATTACAGAATAATCACTTGACAGTTTCTTTCCCTCCATTATCAGTTTTTTTACGCTAAATGCGTCATAGCCGAATTCTTTTAGCCTCGTATCCATACCATCGTACATTTCATCGACTAGTACTTTCATCGTATTTTCTTCTTTCTAGATGCTTATTATTTATCTGATTTGATCTTTCTACAAATTTGATCGATGAGCATTTTTGAATTCAACAACTACATTCATAGATCTAGAACAAAATGGAGCTTTAAAGGATTGTTTTCATCTAACTCAATTTCCCATTAACTATTTTACAACAATATTAGTGTTAATTATATCTGTAAGTTGACTTGACATTAAATTCCCATTGAGAAGAAACGTCTGCACAGAATACATTCCAGCTTTTTGTGGTATCCAGGACTCGGCTACAGTAAGGGATTGGTTCGGTGAAATGTTTACAGACATACTGCTTCGAGATTGAATCTGATTGTTTTGATCAAGCACTCGAACAACATATGTGAATCGCTTCTCTCCTGTGCCATGATTTTCAATGATTGATGAAAATCCAATTGGAGTTCCCACGTATAGATCATTTTTTTGATGGCCCTTCATATCAACAATTGTTGGATTAGACAAGGTTATTTCACTTAGTTGACCCAAAGCATATCCAGGAATTCCCATTACTAACATAGTCATACTAAGGATTATCACTTGTTTGCGCATAATCCGATATGATTTTTTATTATCATCAATTATTTTGATTAATCCATAACATTTTTGACAGGATTCATTTGACATGTCTATTTTCTAAACAATAATAATTTTAGTATATTAGTATTGAGAGACACTTTTCAAAATGAAATAATTTTGGATATTAAGAAACTAAAGATCATTTAGAGAAATGTATTATAATCATTAAATCATTTGTCCACAAAATATTTTTACTTCAATTATGCAATATTTTTGTAAATGTACATATGTCTGTGAGGGAGGTATTTGTTTTTGGCCAATCCTACAACCAATGAAGACAGAATACTGGAATACATACAACGAAATCCCGGATGCCATCTTCGCCGTATCAAAAATGATTTAGACATGTCAATGGGTACTACACAATATCATTTGAATTCGCTAGAAAAGGCTGGAAAAATTATCTCTGAAAGACATAGTTTGCACCGATTCTATTTCCCTGTAGGAATTTTTGAGTTAAAACAAAAAAACATAATGAAGATTCTGAATCAAGATACCTTAAGAGAGATATTGTTATTCATAATAGAAAGAAAGAATCCCACTCAGACAGAGATCAGCGAGCGCATAAAAATAACTGCAGCGTCTGTTAACTGGCATATAAAACGACTACTTGAACTTGGCATTGTGAATGAAACCCGAGAAGGAAAGTTCAAGAGATACGAGTTTGTTGGAAGTCCTTCACATATCATAAAGATACTGAAAGAATATCATCCATCCCTGTGGAATAGTTGGAGTGATAGATTGGCTGAGATGTTTTTGTCATTGCACAAGGACGGTAAGGAAACATGAATGTGCCACCATTTTCCTTTGGGCCTGGATTCTCAGAGATATTTATTGGTACACAAATAACTATTATAGTAATTTCCGTTATCTTGATGACTTTATCTATTTCCATCTACAGAAATAAAAATTTGAAAAGAATCGCATTTGCTATAGCAATATTTGCTTTATTTGCTTTTCAACACATTATCAATTTTGTTGATGCTAAAGTGGGCGATATTATGCCTGATGACATGAGATATGCGGTATTTTCATCAATAACATTGGTTATAATTGGATTATTCTTTTTAGCAATAGTCAAGAAATAACTTGTACAGTTTTCTAACTGTTTGTCTTATAATAAAAAAAGCAATATTGTCAACTTATGCTTTTAGTTAGATGAACGTATCTGAAATGTAATATAGCATAACTCGCATTGTTAACAAGACATGCCAGATGAATCATGTAGAAAGTGTGGTGGAACACTGACAAGATTTTCCCTGTGTGCAGAGTGCATGGGACCAATGCAACAAATCTGCATGAAATGTGGATTGAAGACTGTGGAAAAGCTACACCATGATTGTTTCTATTCCATAGAACCGATTCAGTTAACATCCCCACATCTCATAATATTGGAATAACATACACATTTTCTTGATACATTTCTCTAAATGATCTTTAGTTTCTTAATATCCAAAATTATTTCATTTTGAGAATTGTCCCTCAAATATAATATACAAAGAATTTACATTGGATGCCATGACGGCAGATTTGAAATATTATTTTGAACAAAGCCAGCCTTTTCCTATAGATCCCCTGCAATTTGAAACAATTTCTGCCGTCAAATTTTTTTTAATTAAGAAATGATCCACAAAGAATACGTCATTAGCATTATGAGGAAACTACGTACTGTACTCCTTGCTGCAGTGATCCTTGTAGTGCTTGGTAGTACAGGTGTCATACATGTAAACCAGTCCTCTGCTTCACATGAATTCACAGACAAAATATCGTCTCCTGACTATGTTAGTTTGTTCAAGATGGTGCAAAATTCCGTAGTCAAAATAACAAGTACAGTATCTGATCCATCTGAGATCACTATCATAAATGGCATGCCATCCAATGGAGAAACCACCATGCTTGGTTCTGGATTTATGTATGATACTACTGGCCACATTGTCACAAACGCTCATGTGGTTGGCCAGAATAACGTTGTTTATGTAACTCTCACCGATGGTGATACCTATACTGCAAAAGTAGTTGGAACAGACCCATACAATGATTTGGCCGTAATACAGATGACTGGCAACTTTACTGGGGAAAGCATAGTTCCGTTGCAGCTTGGTAATTCTTCCCAGCTTGAGGTAGGGCAGTATGTGGCAGCAATCGGAAATCCATTTGGGCTTGAAGATACAATGACCAACGGCATCGTATCACAGCTTGGTAGATCACTTAACGATGAGGAGACAGGCAGCTTTTCTATTCCAGATGTTATTCAAACTAGTGCGGCAATAAACCCCGGAAATTCGGGCGGGCCACTTCTTAACATGGATGGACAGGTGATTGGAATGAACACTGCGATAAAGACCGATACGGGTAACTTTGCAGGAATCGGATATGCAATTCCGTCAAATCAAATTGCAAGAATAGTGCCAATTCTGATAAAAGATGGTGCATACCATCATACCTGGCTTGGTATCGAAGGAAGGAATCTAACACCAGACATAGCCCTTGCAAACGGGCTTGAGAGAAACTCCAAGGGCGTAGTAATAGAAAAAGTATCAACCAATAGCTCTGCATCAAAAGCTGGTCTTGAAGCAGCAACAGATGACCAGAACGGAATACCCCATGGCGGAGACATAATAGTATCAGTTGATGGGCATCCTGTTAAATCAGTCTATGACATCACAGCATACCAAGACAACTACAAATCTGTTGGAGACACCATGAATCTTGGAATAGATAGGGCAGGAAAGATAATCAATGTCATTGTTACGCTGCAGGCCAGACCACCACCACTACCTCCTACACCTCCAACACCTACAGCATATCCCAGCTTTCCGCAAGTTCCAGGCTTCCCACAAATACCAGGTTTTCCACAAGTTCCATGATTTAGGATTTTTTGAATTTCTTTCGGATTTTTCTTAGTCTTTCCATTCCCAATGTCTGTCCAAAAAATCGTCTTACATAGAAATATGCTACTGCAGTAGCAAGTCCTGCAGAGACAACAATGGTACTCACGATAGGCCAGAACTGTTGTTCATGTGCAGGATAGAGCCCAAATACAGTCGCGATTGTGTTTGGTACAAGTTCTGCAGTTCCTGCCACAGTCCACCAAATTATGAGTATTGTAACCTTGTTAGTAACTTCTGTCTGAATTACATTTACACCGGTAGCAACCATCTGCATGACGTTTTCTGACATTTGTATCTGTCTGTCCAACCTACCTAGAATGACCTCAAACTTTGCAAGAATCGGTTCGTCATCTGACACCATATCTGCATCACCATATTTTAGATTGTGAACAGTGTCATATGTAGCCCATATTGCGTTTAGAAATGTTAAGAGTGCAGTCTTCATGTTTGAAAGCTCAAGCGATATATCTCGAGTTACTTGTCTTGAACCTGCAAGATCAATTTCAAATTGCTCTGCTCGTTCAACAATCAATCTCAATATGGAAAAGTTAGCTTCGCTTATTTCGTCAATTATTCTTGCAAGCAAAAGAGTTTGTCTGTCTGCCCACTGCTCAGGATCTTTTGGAAGTTTACGCAAAAGTGTTTGCGCATAGTTGTACAAACGAGTAATCTTTCCCCCATAGTCATCATGTATGGTTAAAACCAAGTCTTTTTTCATAAATATCAATAATGGCGCAGTCTGGGTTGTGTTGTTTCCAGGTACAACAAAAGGAATCATCAGACCTAGTGTATCTCCTCTGTCCTCGTAACTTGATACATATCCAGAAAGAAGCAAAGACGGATCCATCGATACGCCAAGTTTTTCAAGAACTTTTGGAGTTTCTTCAGTTATGCTATCAACAACACATTCTATCCATACGAGGTTACCGCTAGTGATAATTTGTGCAGCCTCATCAAGGCTAATAGACGGATTCTTAAATGGAGTTCCAGCCTGGAGTCCTGCAGCACTTACTGCTTTTATCATGCTATGGAAACAAGATTTCATCTATATACGCCTATTTGTGAAAAATGATAACACTGACCTGCCAGCTTGAAATCCACAATCAGACTCTAAATCAATAAAAATGAAAAAGGCGTTTTACAAAATGTCGTTACAGGATGTTTTTCATCGTTTGGTTGAATGTGAAAAATATTCACATAGGAGACAGACCACAAATTTTCAAATATTCATTCAAATGTATTGAAACCAAAATCAATCCCTATACGACGAGCGGTTTACGATTACAGTTTTTGTTTGATAATGGCCCAAAATCCACATAGTATGTTTTTACCATTTATCCACATTCTATTTTAGTTATTATGCGAAACCAGATCATTTCTATTAAAATTAGCCCAAATCAACTATAAACCTAGAATATTTCGATTTTTTATTGAAAATTAAAGGTTCATAAATCGTTTTCACCAACTCTCGGAGAATTAGCAGACCATGAAAGAATTTGGAACCTTAGAATATGTCTTGGACACTTACTCGAAAAACTGGACCTGGAAGCTTACTGGCTCAAGAGCAGTAAGCATGGTTGCCAGAGTCATTCCTCAAGCTTGGTATGGAGACGGTCCTGAAGAAGCAATAGTACCGGATACAGAACATAACGTTCAGAAAATCAAATGGATAATGGAGACATATCCGCTTGAGATTAAATCACGAAACATTTGGCAAAGAAAGACAAAACACATGGTAATTCCAAAAAGAAAATGGACTAGAATAGAAAAACTTCGCAAAGCAAACGCAGGAGATCAGTTCAGGGGCAAGCTGCTTGATTTCCAGAGAGAAGGCTTGGACTTTTTGCTAAAATCTTCTGGCAATGCACTTTTAGCTGACGAAATGGGATTGGGTAAATGTGTAGTTGGCAATACAATTATTCATACAGTTGATGGTCCAATCACAATCGAAACGATATGGAATAATGCATCTGTGACCGAATCTTATCATGATGAAGAATGGGCTCATCTCACAACACCCATCACAATCCAAACATTCGATGGAGAAAAAATCATCAGCAAAAAAATAAACAAAGTTTTCAGGCAAAAAATAAACGAACCCATGATAGAGATTAATCTATCTAATACATCGCTAAAATGTACGAGGAGACATAGGCTCCTCACCTTACATGGATGGAAAACAGCATTTGAATTGATTTCAAGTGATAAAATTGCTTTATCTACAGAAACATTTGATTGCAGTCATTCAAATCAAATTCTAGTCTCTAAATCCATCTATTGGTGTCCCATAGAATCTATGCACTCAATAGAATTTTCTGGTTACGTGTATGATCTTTCAGTTCCTGAAACCCACAACTATATCGCAAATGGAATCATAACGCACAACACTGTTCAGACCTTATCATATTTAGCTACAGAGAAACAAACATTTCCAGCCTTGATAGTGGCACCACTTGTAACATTAAGTAATTGGCAGAGAGAGATTCAAAAGTTTCTTAAAAAAAGAAGCAGAAACGGAAGAGTTGTTGAAACTCAATATCCTTCTTCTGTGCTTATTCGCACTGGCAAATCTCAAGAGATTGCCAAACATGACATTTACATCATAAATTATGATCTTCTATACAAAAGACTTGGCGACCTTTCAAAGTTGAACATACGCACACTTGTATGTGATGAAGTTCAACATCTTCGTTCAAAATCAACCAAGAAATATTCTGCAGTAAAGAAACTTTCCGGATTAGAATCAGTAAAGTACAGAATAGGGCTTTCTGGAACACCAATTTACAATAGAGGCTCTGAGATATGGCCAATAGTTGACATACTAAGACCAGGACTTCTTGGAAGCTTTGAGGAGTTTTGTGAGTATTTCTGTTATGTAAATGAGAAAGGAAAAGCAATAGTGCTTGAAAGCAAACGTGCAAGTTTGGGTGAAGAGTTACGAAAACATGTCATGCTGAGACGCAAAAAATCTGACGTCCTAAAGGAATTAAAAGAAAAGGTGAGATACAAAGAATTTATCGATTCAGATATCAATTACTACTATGCCGAGCTTGACAAGATTTGGAAACGACTAGAAGAGGAGCAAAAAACTGCAACCTCTGCATTTGATAAATTTTCTTCATACAAGAGGGCAATCCAGAGTGAGAGACAAGCAGCTGGCGCTGCAAAATTGCCCCATGTCATAGAGTTTGTCAAGAACATCATGGAGATAGAAGAAAGTGTGGTGGTGTTCTGCCATCACAAGGCAATACATGCGTTGTTGCACAAGAGCCTTCATGAATATTCGCCTTCGTCCATCATAGGTGGGCAGTCAGACAAGGAAAGACAGGACAACATAGACAAATTCCAAAATGGCGAAACAAAGCTAATGATTGCCGGACTTCGAGCTGGAAATGTGGGAATAAACCTAAGCAAGGCAAGATACGTCATATTTGCAGAGCTTGATTGGAGTCCTGCAATACACAGACAGGCAGAAGACAGACTGCACAGAATAGGGCAAAAAAATACTGTATTTGCATATTATTTGATAGGCAATGCAACGCTTGATGATCATGTGGCAAACGTTCTCGTTGACAAGAGTTATGAGATTGATGCAATCATGGACGAAAAAGAAGAAGCGTTTGAAAACAAGGACAAGGCAGAGTTAATCTTGGCCCAAATTCATGACAGGCTTACTGCAAAACACTAGCTTTTTGATTCGTGTATTTCATACTTGTCAAAAAAATCTTGACCTTCGCCTTGTTTTTGTACAATAAATGACTCTAGTTTTTTTATAACTTCGGCTCTAGTCATTCTTCCTTCAGTCGATACATAGTGTGGTACAGAGACTTCTCGAAATTTTTTATAACTCATTCCTTTTCCCATAGACAATCAGATCACGGCAAACGATATAAGAGATCTTAGCGTCGCAGTTTTTTTGCCTGCTCGATGCATTTTTGGCCTTCCTTTTTTCTTTCCATGTTAAGCAGCACACTCCCTTTGTTGTACCAGGCTGCAGCAAAGTCACGGTCCAGCTTTATTGCTTTATCAAATGAATCCAATGCATCACTATGCCTTTTGAGATTATAGAGACATACGCCTCTAAAATTCCATATTGTTGCATAATCAGGGTTTAGTTCAATTGCCTTTTCAAATGACACTAGTGCATCATCGTATCGTCTCAGGTCAGAAAGACATACGCCCCTTAGATTCCACGCACTCATTGATTTCGGGTTGATTTGCAGTACCTTGTCATAGCACACAAGTGCTTCCTCGTATCGCTTTAGGTTGGATAAGCAGTCTCCTTTTCTAAGCCAAGCATTTTCATGCCGCGGTAGGCTTTCTGTGACCTTGTCATAGAGTACCACTGCCTCATCGTATTTACGTACGGCAAAAAGTGTCTCTGCTTTATCGTACCAAGATACGGCATCCTCAGGGTACATGTCAGAGAATTTCTTGTGTTGTGACTTTATTGCGGCCTTGTGTTGGTTTTTTAGCATCTGATAGGCATCAGTTATCAGTTTGAACTGGTCATCGTCAGTTCCCGGTGAATTTTTGTCGGGATGATGCTTGAGCACCAATTTTCTGTATGCTTGTCTTACCTCTTTCATAGACGCACCAGGCTCTAGCCCAAGTATTTCATAGCATTTTACAGTATTCAATTCATGTCACCAGAATACATGTTAGGGGATTTGTGAAAACTTGTCAAGTTACGCATTTCCAACATAACAATACTGATTTTATCATAGTATAAATGTAAAAACCTCATCTTTGTTCCAGATTTATCAATATTTCAGATTTACATTTTCGTTGAATTTTGTTTAATTCAAAGTGTCAAAAATTTATTCCCAAGGAATAAATTGAAAAATATTTTAGCGATGGTGAAATGGCAAATCAAACAATAAGTGAACTTGTCAAGCTAGCAGATAAGATAGTTATTGATGAGGTAAAAGGCAAGAAAGTGACTTTGAAGATAAGCTGGTTTGATCTCAAAGGAGCACGCAAGTCAAAAAAGTTTTTGCTGAACGAAAAAGAAAAGATCGAGTTTTAGATCTAACTTACTTTTTTATTTTATTTGCGTTAAATTTTTTGCTAAAAAGAGCGATAAACTACATAGCATAAAAATTTTGTTCATAAATTTATCCTACTACTAATAAGCAAAAAAATACCCCTCAACATGGCGGACATTCCTTGTCTGTGAAAAGACAGGAACTCAGGCTTATCACCATGGTCTGAACGATCCTTTACCCACATGGACAAGGAACGCCTAATTTATCACATAATGTATAGAAATGCCCAAAACTCACCGTGCCGTATTATTATTTGATGAGCTTTGTGTTATACAGCACAAGACGAAGCCTATACAGAAAAACATTCGTACTATATTCCAGCAATTATGAAATAATCGAAGACGATTAGTCATGTCAAAAAAGATCAGAAAGTAGTAAACCTATTGTGAACTAGTGTACTAGAACATAAATCAAGTACAAATATTCATGAAATTTGTTATTCACTTATTTTTTGTATGAACAGGTCTAGTTTTTCATGATTCTCAAATCCAGTCAATTCATTTCTTATCTTGTCTACCAGTACCAAGTACGAGTCTCCATACAATTCTTTTAGGGCAAAATTCAGGACGTCCGGGTTTCTATAACAGTCAGAAAATGTTAGATTATGAGCTCCCAGTATCTCTGCCACTTTGGCATGACTCAAAACTCCAACTTCCATTATAATTTTTTCGACAATCACTCCAACCACATCTCCGATTAGGTCTTCATTACTGTGCAATTATTCGCAACCCATTACACATTAGAAAAACATGTTATTAAATTTGATAATAAAAATAGTTATCCTGATGAACCGTACTCTGATGAGTTTATATCATTATGCTGTGTACTGTTCCCAATTCCAATCTTGCCTGAATAGATAAGCGAGGCAGCAGACATTCGTACCTGTGCCAGCGACAATTGTTGTTTTACGTCATTAGCATGGTTTTGTTTACATGACCATGGGTGGTTTCCAAACAGAACATTCGAAAATTCTGCAAGGTCATAGTTTTTCTCATAAGAATACGGAATTACCCCCATGATTTTGGACTTGACAAAAATTGTTGCATTAAAGTCTGCACTGCTTTCATTGTTTAAAACCCAGTCAATGACATTCTTCATTGAATTAAAGTCTGCAAAATCAAGAGTACCCTGCATTGTTTCTTCAGATAGAGGCGGAATGTATTTGGAGCCAGCTGCAATTGTACCATAGTCACCTGAGCTGCCATGCAAAATAGCCTCAATTCCTTCTACACTCACAGGAAGAACAGATGGATTGCATGCATCAATTGAGATATCCATTTCGGATGCTCCGACCTGACCTATTTCAGATACCGAAAACTCTAGGCTTTTTGTAGAGTATGACAATGCCATGAAGATGCCAAATGCTAGAATTATCAACAGGACAAGCGCTACAACAGATCGTTTCAAGATCGCTGTGGTTAATCTGCAATATCAATAAATTCTTTAGCAAAAAATTCCAAAACGGCTACAAAAAATGATAGAATTTGCCACCATTTTTATTAGTTAAAATTTCATACCGTACACATTGAAAAGCAAGCACAAGTTCAGCATATCGCTTGACAATGAAACATTTGAAAGGTTGAGGGTCATATCAGAGAAAGAAAATGTCTCGATGAACCGCTTGATAAACCAGACGCTTGAAAATTACACCATCTGGAACCTTCGCAATGCAGAGTTTATCCCAATCAGAAAATCTTTGATTGCCATATTACTTGACAAGTTTTCACATGAAGAGATGGAAGCAATTGCGTCAAACATGGCACGAACAAAAAATACTGATACCGTATTACAGTTTACAAGCAAATTTGACGCATCAAACGTGCTAAAGACTGCTGACAGATGGTTGCGCTTGACAGGCTTTCCGTATTCTTATGATGTAAAAGATTCAGTGCATAGGTTTGTGGTACTGCACGACCTTGGAGAAAAATGGTCGCTTTATCTGACAAAACTTTTGTCCAGTACATTAAACCAGCTTGACATAATTCCAAAATACGAGTATACTGATAAGATACTCTCAATTACAATAGACTTTTCTCAAACAAAAGACACAAAAACTGATACCGACAAGCAGGTCAAAGTTCCAAATTCTACACCTAGACGTAGAAACAGATAGTATGCATTACGGGGCTATTGGGCGCGGAAGGGAGTTTGACAGTTTTCCAATTAGCTTTTGTGCTAACTGATTGTCTATCTTCCCGTCACTGATTGTGGACAATGGCAAAAAGGTAGAGGCATAATCAAGGATTGAGATTATTGTTTTTGCATCATGCTCGTCTATGCGGAATCCGGTTTGTGGCGGTACAGAATCTGTCTTTCTTAGCAAGAACTGCTTGAGGCTGCCATACGAATATTCTATTCCATGCTCTTCGTAGGAGTGCTGCATAAATTTTCCAACAACTTCCTTTTCCTCGCCTTCTACTTCGTATTTGCACTCAAATCCATAGTCTGCGCATGCAAATTTTGCCATGCATTGCATAGCTTGCCTGATCTCTTAAGAAGTAGCTTGATCAAAAATAGCAAAACTTGATGAATTTTGTAAAAATGAAAGAAAACTTATGCTGGTCAGAACTTGTTCTGTACATGGATGCAACAAATACAACTAAAGTTTGGTTTGACATGATGTTAGAGGACATATCATGAAGCGTGGACATGGCATCATAATAGCTGGCATAGGTATGTTAGTTATTGGCCACTTTATTTCACAATGGATTGTGGACAGCATACCAACTATCAACCCGTCCCATTCATCCATGCTTGCAGATGCAGAATACCACATGCTTGACTGGAGCAACCAGCTCAGAACAATCAGTCAGTGGGGAATTGTTGTTCTAGTAATTGGTGCATTTGTAACAATACTTGACAAAATAAAAAAGCCAAAAATCTGAGACGAATCTACTGCAGAGCAATCATTCCGTTGCTTATCAGATACTGTATTCCTCGGATAAATTCATAGTCAGATATCTTGCCGTCTGCCCAATATCCAGCATTTGTTGTCACCCAGGATGGGATTTGGCTTGAGGAGATGGAATTTGCGGTGCTAGGAACTTTTAGTATTCCTTGCTGAATCAGATATTTCATTGCATCTGTAAACTCGCCGTTGCTGACTTGGTTTAGAGACCACCACTTGGCAATATGCTTTATCCATGCAGGTATCTGAGACGGTATACTTTGTGCAGTTTGTGTCTGATTCAAGATTTGAGGTCCTGCAGCAACAGTAGTTGGGACAATGTTTTGTGTGATGTTTTGTACAGGCAATGGCTTGGCACCAAGCCCGTGAGTTCCATAAATTGATTGAACCTCTTTTAGGTCAAGCTGAGTAATATCAAAATGTGTCACGCCGTAGGTAAAGACAGTTGTAACCATGATTGACGGCATGTCTTGATCACCCTCTACTATTCTTGTCAGTGCTGCGTTAGACACAATGTAATGCCCCAAGCCAAGCGAGTGTCCAAGCTCGTGCCTTATTGTCATCTCAAGCTGAGGATCGCTTGCAAGGTATCCAGTAAAGTAGGGTATTGGCTGGTACGTATAGTAGTGTGTGCCGTTTTGCCAAAATGTTTCATATTGTTCACGCAGGTCAACTCCCAGATAGTATATTGTGACGTATACTTTTGGAAAGTTCTTGTATACTGTGACACCTGCCTCGTTGAATTTTTCGTCAGGATTGTCAGGTGACGGTTTAAAATTTACAGTGATATCGCAGTTTGTTGCATTGTAAGAGTTTGTTTGTGAAAATGGTACGTCTGTCAACTTAAAGTTCCAGGCGCCATTTTTCGCATTGCCGCCGTTTAATTTTGTCTGCCAGTCAAGCACTGCATTCTGTGTTTGAATGAACATCTTTTGCCCCAGACCTGAAAAGTGAGGATCAGACGGCTCTAGAACACAGATAGACGGCTGGTAAGCCCACTTGAAAAGAGGCTGCTCAAAGCCATCCGCAAATGATTGCGGCATCAAGCTTGCAAACATTACCATCAGTATTGGAATTATTACCATAACGAGTTTCATGGCTTGTCTATCAAAAGATGTACAATATCATGATTCTCATCGAGTTAAAAGTATGACATCATTTCATGAGGAATACAATATTACAGTATTTTGAATTTTCAACTGTGATAATCAAAAAGGGTCTTTTATAATGCAAAGACGTTATAGATAATGGACGTAAGCAGACCAAGAAAAACAGCTCTTCGGAGTATTGGTTTGTATGACACGCAAGGGCAGAAGTCACTACGGTGTGAGTCTTGGACTGTTTACGCCTTTTTTTCACAGTTACAGACTGATTCAGATTTGCTTCTACAATTATTTACGATATGGTTTTCTTTTAGGGTCGTTTGCTGGCAGTTTCTTTTTGTCAAAGTGACGTATTGCAAAACCTGCAAAAAATAGAGCCCAGCCAAATATTGTTACAGTGCCCAAAGTGCCTTTGAATGGTTGAAAGCTTGGAGAGTTTGACATGGTGGAAGAGATTATCCAGTTGATTATTTGCATGGAAATTCCCACTATCATGATTACGGTGCCGCGTTGCATATTGAGGTAGATTTTGCATCGACCTTAAACCTTCTGCAATACATCACGTAAGAGGGACGAAATGTCAAGTCAATTGACAGTAAAAGTTATGGCATTCCTTCTGGGCGATGTAATGCATCCTGCCTTATTCTCAATGCATGATAAATTATTGGCGCGTGATCAGCCTCGACATCAGTTGTGATGTACAGTATGTGGTCAGAATCAATTGGCATTGTGATGCGCTTTATCTTTTCATATTCCACAAGTGCATACTTGCCTCGTCCTATCTTGCTTGAGACTTCATTTCGTGATTTCCAGGCATTTATAGCAAGTTGAAGCGATTTCTTGCTCTCGTCTTGTGAGAGAAGATTTGCCACTCCCTTGCGATGTTCGCTGTGCAATACATTGCCATCCATGTCAAAGATTGTGGCAAAACGAATCTTTGGGTCTATTGCCATAACTTTGTCAAACATAGCCTTGTAATTCGTGTAACCTATGCGTTGATGTAAATGATAAAGGTTGTCGAAATCTAGATCAGGGTCATTTGTTTGGCACGTAGACGACATAACTTCCTTCAGTAAACATGATTACAAGAAAGCCAATCCCGAGTGCTATTGCAACCGCTATACCTATAATAATTTTCTTGAGATGTCTTTTCACAACATCATGACTTACATGTTGATCTTAAAGATTTTCCACAGACTGCATTGCAGTGTTGTGCACAATTGTAGGAATTTATCCCAAGTGCGGTTATGCTTAATATCACCAAAACTTCATTTTGTAGAATCAAGTGCAATAATACATGAGAAAGAGACCATTGCCTTTATCACGTGTATACCGCTTGCTTGAGCCTGGTCCAGTTGTCTTGCTTACAACTGCCGGTATAAAGCGTCCCAACATAATGGCCATGTCTTGGCATATGATGATAGATTTTGAGCCGCCCATTGTTGGCTGCGTGGTCAGCAACCGAGATTATACATTTGATATTCTAAGAAAAACAAAAGAATGTGTTATCAATATTCCAACAGTTGAACTGGTCAAGCAGGTTATAGAATGTGGTAACACGTCAGGACGAAATATTGACAAGTTTAGAAAATTTGGTCTTACACCTTCTGCTGCTTTGCAGGTCAAGGCACCACTGATTGACGAGTGCTTTGCCAATCTAGAATGTAAAGTGG
>JAGWGB010000141.1 GCA_028867595.1 Nitrososphaerota archaeon
ATGCCATGGGATTACAGAATACATATCATGTAGGCGAGGCAGCAAACTTTACTCTAGTCATAAGGGGGCATGGAATTTTTCCCTGTGTCACACCTGGCATCAAGATATACAACAATATGGCACCTGACAGGCCAATATTGGATGAAAGATCAGAGCCAACATTGTGCCAACAACAGGGTCAGCCACATGATTTTGAGTTTTATTTCCCAAACAAGACAAGCTCATTTACAGCATTCTTGAATCAGACTGGAAACTATACTCTTGAGATATCATACGGTGGCAGAACTATACTAGACGGTTTTTCTGTACTACCTAAAACATCAGAACAACAGCAATCCATCAGGACAGTTACAATATCGGGAGACAAAGGATGGCTGGTATGCGCTGCAATGGAAGTTCCTTGTCCTACAAACCCCACTTTTCAGGCAAACCAGACGGGACCTGACACATACGTTGTGCTGTTCAGAGTAAATGACAAACCATACACTGTCACAATCAAGGGTTCGTCATACTGCGTTATACCTGCAATAGATCCACGACATACCTGTAGTGAGATCTTCCAAGGAGCATTTCCTGCAATTTC
>JAGWGB010000142.1 GCA_028867595.1 Nitrososphaerota archaeon
TACCCCAACCTGCTTTGATACCCGAACCTGCTTTGATACCCTCACCTGCTTTGATACCCCAACCTGCTTTGATACCCGAACCTGCTTTGATACCCCAACCTGCTTTGATACCCTCACCTGCTTTGATACCCTCACCTGCTTTGATACCCTCACCTGCTTTGATACCCTCACCTGCTTCGATACCCGAACCTGCTTTGATAATGATAGAACCTTTAGCAGAAACTCCAAACTTGAATTTGAGCCATCCTAGACCGCCTTCAATTATTAGATGACCATCAGCGCTTAATTGATGCTCATAAGTCAAGTATCCGTCAATTTCAACAAAGTCTTTTCTTCCAAGATTTGTAGTGTTCATGTGTACTATGTTACAGCATAGTGTATTATATTAACATTTTTAATTGTTCGTGAGTTCTGATGCCTTGAATATGAGGGGTTTTACTGCGTTAATTTTTCTGAATCCACAGTTCAGGCACAACCCAGAGGATATATCAAAGGTCTTCTTTTCCTTGAGTCTGTTCCTTCTAGTTCTGTTTTGAGTGCATCTTCGTGGGCAGAATGTCAGTTTCTTTCTAGTCT
>JAGWGB010000143.1 GCA_028867595.1 Nitrososphaerota archaeon
GTTCTGAGAGATGTTCTGCCCCTTCTGAGAGCAGCCAGCTTGACACGAGTAATTCTCCCAACCATGCTAGAAGCATGATAAAGTTGTTAGTCAATATACCATATCCTGTTGGAATAACTTCTATTAAATGATAGAAAACAGGTACGCGTTATTGATCCTTAACAATTATCATAGTGAGAGTTGATTTTATGCCATCCAATTTTCTCACCTTAGTGGTTATAGTTTCACGCAAGTGTTCCATAGAGTCTGACTCTATTATCATCAAAACATCATAAACTCCATAAACTGGGTAGACCTCCTTAACATTTGCAATTTTTTTAATTTCATCAACAATATGATTTTCTTTTCCAAGTTCAGCATTCATAAGAACAAATGCGCTATGCATGCTGGGTTTCAACACGCCTTGAATAAAAACAAATTGCATCTTACAAACAAACTGCAGGCATTTTACTCCATATTTTCTTCGTAAATTAAAAATTGTTGTATTTGACAGGACTTTTTATTTGACATAGGCATAGTTCAAAAAAGATACGCATTAGCTCAAAAATTTCACCAGCTGATTTAATAAGG
>JAGWGB010000144.1 GCA_028867595.1 Nitrososphaerota archaeon
ATTAGTTGTTTTAACAGGTGAGGACGTGGCATTTTTCACAAAACAAAACCCATCAAATATGACTATTATAATCACAAACAACACTAGTGGAAGAACCACTACTACAACATATCATAGTATAACACCAGAAAATGAAACTAACTATCTAATAGGTAACGGTCAATTCCCTATTACTGGTGTTGGTCAATTATGGATGGGGATCACATTAATTACATTAGGCATATTAAGTGGGGCTTTGATGGTAGATCAGGCTATGAAACATAATCTATTTCTCTATTAGAACCTGATAGTTTATGTGCTAGTATCAAGGTCTGAAAGACTAATCCATCAAAACAAGGATTGAAACTTAGAACCTGATAGTTTATGTGCTAGTATCAAGTTAATAAGGTGTTGTCAGCACCCGTAAACTCATCTCAAACTGCTAGACAAAATGCAGCCAAGCAAGGCGCAGCAGCATTAGCAGCGCAGCAAGCACAGCAAGCAGCACAAAGAGCACTAGCAGCAGCAAATGACAGAGCAATACAAAACGGGCGCATATCTTCGGGTTTTGGAAACGGTAGAAT
>JAGWGB010000145.1 GCA_028867595.1 Nitrososphaerota archaeon
CATTGATTCCTACAATGAGGTAATGCGAGTCAAAACATAGTACAAGATCAGTTGCTAGAGCAGAAAATGTGATTTTCTGGCTTTAAATAGATCGAACCACTTGCTATATTCTATGACTAGACAGGAGGAAGGTAGCGCACCTACAAATTCCGAAGTAAAGAAGATAGTCTCAGACGAGGTTAGGCCTTTACTTGAGAAAATAACCGAGCTTGTAGACAAGATGGAGCGCTATCACAATCATGATGTCGAGTTCCAGCAGAGACTGATACTTTTGATATCTCAAATGTTCAAAAATCAAGAGATATCGATGGAAGGCTTTGACAAGCTAGATTTGTTCCTAAGAAAGGAATTCTTCTGGGGCAAAAACCAATCACCCGCATGATCTGCAATTTTTGAATTTTCCCCTTCGAATTTGTCTATGTGAATTGATCTCCACATTAAATAGACACATTTTGTAAAAACCTGTATGGAAAAGTTTGAGCTCAGACTTGCAGTAAACAAAAAACCAGCAGATACTCAAACCCGAAAACTTCAAGAATACTTTAACGAAATGCCGATGGAAG
>JAGWGB010000146.1 GCA_028867595.1 Nitrososphaerota archaeon
GACCCCTGGCGAGCAGATCAACGCCATCTCCTACGACGCCGGGGCAATCCTGCTCGGGACCAACCTGGGCATTCGCTCGGGCACGAAGCCCGACTCCACGGGGGCCTTCGACGTGAACCCGGTCATCGAGGACATGGGCGGCGTTCTCTGCGTGGCGTCATGGAGTCAGTACGAGTACTTCGGCTGGTCGAACTACAACCCCAGCGAGGCGTGGGCCGGGCGTTCCACTGTCTCGGGCCTCGGGCGTGCTGACCTTTCCCAGTACACGACTCCTGGTGTTCCCGCTTATGCAACCGACGTGATGGGCGCGAGCGCAGGAACGACCACGCAGGTTCTCGTCATGTCGGGCGTTCCCTACTTCGTCGTGAATAACTCGGGCGCCTACACGCTCTACGGGCCGGATGGCAACGTCGTGGCCTCGGGCTGGTTCGAGCCGGGCTGGATTCGCTACGGCACGCTCGAGAACAAGATCGTCGTCGAGGTGGACTTTCAGCATGAACCACTGCCCAGCGGCGCGAGCGTGAACTACAAGATCGTCGCTGAGGACATGACGACG
>JAGWGB010000147.1 GCA_028867595.1 Nitrososphaerota archaeon
CTGCATTCTTCAAAGATTCTCCTATTTTTTTGCTAGTCAATTGATTTTGGTGAAACCTGTATTTTGCTAATATTTTTGAGATGACGTATAATCTACAATTATATTGTATGCAATATCTCATCCATAATTCATAGTCTTCTTGAAATCCTATGGTTTCATCGAAAAGACCATATCTGTCAAGTGCTGACTTGTGAATAAGACTAGTAGTACCATTTCCAATGTAATGATCCAAGAGAATGATATTGAACTCAAATTGATCTAAATTGTTGTAATCTGGTTCGATAAATTGCTCAATGATATTTCCATTGGAATCTATTATGTCATAATTTGAATAAAATATTGTATTTTCCTTGTTCTTCAATTTTTCTGCAACATTGACAAGATCCTCTATTGCTGTAGGATATAGCAGATCGTCGGCACTAAGCCATTTGAACCAATGACCATTCATATTTCTTATGCCTGTATTGAGTGCAGAAGCAGTCCCGCCATTGGATTTTGATATTATCTTAATCTTATCCGAATATTGTTCAAGAATCTTCAACGAACCATCCTTT
>JAGWGB010000148.1 GCA_028867595.1 Nitrososphaerota archaeon
TTTGCAGATACTGCAATTATTGATACTATTGCAATTGCAAGTACTAGAGCTGCGATCGGACCAAATTCTGGAACTACAACTGGTGGTGGCGCTTGTCCGGCTAGCTGGAATTGAACTTGATTAGTTCTTGCTTGCTCGTCGCCCTGTTGTACATACAAGGTATATTGACCGTTTTCTGCCATGAGTGAACTAGCTGTGTTTATTTTAGTAGCAAAGTCACCGTTGTTGTCTAATGCTAACTGAGATGCAAATACAACATTTCCTGATGGACTTGTTACTCTAACGGCCACATCCTGACCAGGATATGGGTGTAACACATGACCGCTCACCATTATGACTGAATTGTGATCATACGTCGCTTGGTTGGTAGTAACCGTGATAGGTATGATGTTCTCCGGTTGTTGAATTACCGAAAGACTTGACGTACTACCATTCATCATTGACGCAGTATAATCAGCCCTTGGTGCACATGTTGGTGGGCAGAATCCGAATGCAGGGCCAACACCTACAATGGCTGCCGTTGCAAGAATAGCGATCAACGCGTATTCTT
>JAGWGB010000149.1 GCA_028867595.1 Nitrososphaerota archaeon
ACGCTAGAACAACTCGATGAAAAGTTCAAGCGTCACTTTGTCATGCGGGGCCACAAGTCGTACTTTCATAAAGTAGGAATGGTACAGAAGATAAGAAAACTTTCCTAATTTTTCATTTTATTATTTTACAACAATATTGGTTTCAATTGCGTCTGTGAGTGGACTTGCCATGAGATACCCATTGAGAAGGACTGTCTGCACCGTGTATATTCCAGCTTTTTGCGGCGTCCAGGATTCTACTACAGTGAGTGATTGGTTTGGCACTATGTTTGCAGACATGCCGTCTTGTGATTGGATCTTGTCGTCTTGATCAAGCACTCGAACAACATATGTGAATCTTTTTTCTCCTGCACTGTGATTTGCTATGACTGAGGAAAATCCAACTGGTTCCCCTGCATGTAACACGCCATCCTGATTTCCTTTCATATCAACGGTTGTCACATTAGACAATGTAATACCACCTGACAGGGCAAAAGCAGATCCTTGAATTCCCATTGCCAGCATTGTCATGCCAAGAATTATTGCTTGCTTGTACGTAATACGATAT
>JAGWGB010000014.1 GCA_028867595.1 Nitrososphaerota archaeon
TTGACTGCACACGAGACTGTCAGGCTCATACGCACCGAACTTGGTCAATACATTAATTCAAGAATCCAGTCTATAACGTTACCATCAATTCCAGATACATTCAAGGCACGTGTTCAAGACTTGGTTTCTCTGGCAAGTAAATTTTCAGATGCAATTGTGGTATCCTCTGACTATCCTCCGTGCGTAAAGCATGCAATCGAGGTGCTGGAAAAGGGAGAGAACTTGCCGCACTCTGGGAGGTTTTTGCTTGCGACATATCTTCTTGCAAGGGGGCAGACAACCGACCAGATAGCTCCACTTTTTAAAAATGCACCAGACTATAACGAACGCATAACTCGATACCAATTGGAACACATCTCAGGCTCTTCAGGCAAGGGGACAAAATACCAATGCCCGTCTTGTGACAAGCTGCGCAGTGAGAACTTGTGCTTTGCAATTCCTGACTGCGACGGAATAATAAATCCAATTCAATTTGGCAAAAAAAGAGGGAAAAAAAATGCTTGAGAAAGACTTGGCTCTAGTAGAGGGCGCAATCAAGGAATATTATTTCAATCACTTTGACCTAGTCCACATACCGCAAAACATAACGCAAAGAGAGTTTGGCTACCAGAAAATTAACGGGGGAATGATAAGGCATATTGCAATAAAGGACAGCAAGGAGCTTCACCTGCTTTTGATGAAGGAGACTCCATCTGATGTATATTGCTCAAACGCATACTATTCTTTTCCAAGTATGCCCATGTCAGAAAAAGACTGGCAGGGCGCAGACCTCATATTTGATATCGATGCAAAAGACTTGGCGCTGCCGTGCAGAAATGATCATTCAATATCAATATGCACAGAGTGCCACAATGCCAACCCGGGAAAACAAGTTGCGTGCACAAAGTGCGGCTCTGCAAAATCTGAAGTTGTATCAGTTACATGCAAAAACTGCATAGACGAATCTAAAAAAGAGGTCAAAAAACTTGTGCGCATACTTGGTGAAGACTTTGGAATAAAAGATGCAGTAGAGGTTTATTTTTCAGGAAATGAGGGGTTTCACATACGGGTGACAAACAAAAGTTATGAGATGTTAGGCTCGCAGGAAAGAGCTGACCTTGTGGACTATATCATGTTCAACGGTGTCATACCTGAAACATTTGGTATACGAAAACAAAACAACTCCAAGTCCACACTTCCGGAGATGGGGGAGCTTGGATGGCGAGGTAGAGTCGCAGCTAACCTGTTTGGCTCAAAGACAAAGATGCCAAAAATATCGAGGCAAATAATTTTGGATGGATATTCTGCGTTTCAGGTAAAGCTTGACGGCATGCGACAAACAATAGGTGCAAGAGTAGACCCCAAGGTAACTATGGATATACACAGAATCTTTCGTCTTGAGGGCTCGATTAACAGCAAGAGCGGTCTTGTCAAGCTCAAGTGTGAAAACATTGATGAGTTTGATCCCTTTTTGGATGCATGCTTGATTGGTGAGGAGACAGTAGATGTGATTGCCAACTGCCCAGTCCAAATCAAACTAAAGAACAAAAAATATGGTCCATATGCAAATGAGAGAAAATCTGTGCCGAAATACGCAGCTGTATACATGATATGCAAAGGACTAGCTAGTACAGTCTGAGAAAAACTCCCTTGACTTATTAATAGTTGCCAAGGAACTGAAAAGTAGGTAGACATTAATTTGACAAATAGGAAGGTAGCGTGATTTTGTACAGCTCATCGACACAAGCCAATCCACCGCCGCGTGACGCAAGCAAATATGTCAAGATAGGAATAGCGGCCATAATTGCAATTGTGATCTTTGTGATGGGCAGCAACCAAGCCGTTGTCTTGTACATGAACTTCCAAGAATTTGGAACTCTCTTTACAAAGCCTCTGTACTTTTCGTTGATATCCGCACTTGTCTTGTCATCTATAGCACTAATCAGAGTAAACATCAAGAACAGGTCATCTATTTCTTGGTACTCGTTACACGTTGTACTATCATTTCTCAAAAAAGGAAGTTATGGTGCCGCAGAAGGAATTCCTAACTTTAAAGATTACAAACTAAGCATTCCAAACTTTGTTATCTGGCAGATAACAAAGGTCTTGCTCTTTGGTGCATTCTTTACCAATCTTATTTTTGGATTTGCGGTAACATACCTCTTACAAGGAAATGACTTGGGAATAAACAGCATATGGAATATCTTTTCACTTCCGTTTGTCACACCGCCATCTGATCCTGCATATGCAGTAAACCATGTTGTTCCAATGATTCCTTCGCTGACAATTCTTGTACCTCCGTTACTAGCTGTTATCGGACTGCGACTTGTACTGTACGTTGGATTGCATAACATGGTGAGAATAATTGTAAGCTATATCCAAGACGCATCAGGCGGCAAACCAAAGTTTCTTGATTATGTATCTACAATTGAGGGAATAATCGGAGTAGGAGTGATATGGGCCGCATTCAACATGTTTTTCACAGAGCAGATAGACTACAATACCAAATACCAGATTGCGGGAACTTTTGCAGCAGGCTTTGCACTGATTGCATTTTATTTCATTGACAAGTTCAAGGCCAAAGTAATCATTCATCCGTCAAAGCGAGACATCTACATACGCATAGTTACACTAATCGTCATAGCAATAATAGCAGGCTCGATAATGGTTGTAAACAACAGCATAGCTGACGCAAGAAAGATAGAGTATCTTGGGCCATACAAGGCACAGCAGATTGGAATAAACAGGTATCTGGGACAGCTGGATCAGATATCTGTCGTACCGCATAACGTAAAGATCTCACCTGTCTCGCCTGACCAGATCTCAAATTATGTTGCTGCAAACAATGACGTGCTTGATAAAGTAAGGGTATGGGACTGGGATGCTGCATTTGCAAAACTCAAGCCGGAAATTGGATTGATACCCTATGTAGACTTTGAAGACAATGACATCCTTAGATTTAACGACACGCTATACTGGACTGCATCGATGAAACCAATTCTTCCGTCATCAGTCAGTGCAGAAAACGTGTGGTACAACCAACACTTTGTATACACACACGTTGACAATGGATTTCTTACACTTGATGCACACAATGGAACCATAGTTGACAGCAGTCAACTGTTCAAACAAAGGGTGATCTACTACGGAGAGGGAGGGCTATTTTCTGATACTTGGTCTGCATATCCTGTGGGAAGGACAAGCACGGCTGAGCTCAATAATGCTACTTATTCGGGAACAGGAGGCCTTGATGTCAGTCCACCGGCAAGCCAACTCTTTGAGCCAAACTTTTTCTTGTCGTATCCTACCGAACCGATACACATCATGCGTTACAGGGACATACATGACAGAATGCAGTTGCTATATCCGTATTTTCAGTATAATTTGTTTGGAACGCAGGTAAGCTCGCTGCCAGTAACTGACGGACACAAAACTTACTGGCTCATGCCACTCATAGCTGGGTTTGATACAAAAAATGTACCGTGGTCTGTCAGTAATCCGTATCTGAGACTGGTAGGATATGCATTGATTGATACATACAATGGAAATGTCACCATGATAAAGACTGGCGATGATTTCTTTACAAACATGTTCTACAGTCAGTACAAAGACAAGTTCATAGATACACCCGCATGGCTTGACAAGCAACTTAGGTATCCCGAAGAGCTCTTCAACTGGAAAGTGGACATGTTCAACATTTACCATGTAACTGACACATCGACGTTTATCCAGGCAAATGACTTTTACGAGGTTCCAGACGGCGTTGGAACATACTATGTAGAGGCCAAGCCTCCTGGATTTGACAAGCCGACATATCTTGGACTGCTCTCGCTAGAACTTAGGGGATCTGCCGGAAGGAACCTAGCAGGATTTATGACAGTTCAAAATGATGTGCCAAACCTTGGAAAGATGCAATTTTACGAAGTTCCACTAAACTCTAGTACAAAACTACTAGGCCCGTCTTCTGTTAGCGAAGCATTAGACAAGGACTCTGATTTTAGGCAGCTAAAGACACTACTGCAGAGTCCAAGATATGGTGATAACATCTTGTACCGAATAGGAAACCAAGACGTTTACTTTATTCCTGTATACACTTCGGGTACTGGTGGAGTTGTAACGCAACTTGGAACAATTGCAGCAGTCGGTGCTGCATTTGATGGTGAGTACTTTGTAGGGCTGGGAAACACTCCGCAGCAGGCATTTGCTGCTTATCTTGCAAAGCTCAGTGGAGTAGAGCCAGAAAATGTAACTGCCGCGCTCACACTAGACGAGTCCTCAAGAATATCTGCAATTAAATCAGTACTGCAGGATGAAAAGCTTACAGTTGTTACTCCGACAACAATACAGCTGCCACTTACTTTTGCAGAAGGCAAGATGTTGTTCCAGCAACCGTCTGATCTTAACAACACAAAGGCACTAATTGAAAACTTTGTCAAGGACTTTGTACAGCCAAATAACAGGATAATACTGTGGCAGGAAAACAATACCGTAAACTTGGGTGCTATCATCGTTAACAACAACATACCGGAACTGCACTACATCTCGATAGGGGTAGGATAGTTGCTGCTGGTTGTAGACAACGGCTCTGTCTACACAGGTTCCATCATAGAATGTCTAAAAGAGATAAAGGCTGACCACAAGCGTGTTGCATTTGACAAGATAACTGAACAAGACATTGAAAACTCGCGCTATATCGTTCTATCTGGAAGAACACGAAATGATCCGTTGATGAATATGACAAATTCTAAATTGATACGCTATGCGCTTGCAGAGAAAAAGCCCCTCCTTGGAATATGCTATGGGGCAGAGATCCTTGCAATAACACTTGGGGGGACAATAAGAAAGATGGAGCAACCGCGGCACGGCATACACGAGGCAACTGTTCTCAAGGAAAATTTTTTGTGCAGCGGAAAGCTAAAAGTGTTTGAGAGTCATTCGTACAAGGTTTCTGCACTGGATTCATGCTTTGATACAATAGCAAGCTCAGATGCGTGCAAGTTTGAAATGTTTCAGTACAGGGACCAAAACATTTTTGGAACGCAGTTTCATCCTGAGATGAGCGAAGACGGAAAACGCTTGCTAAAAAATTTCACGTCAGCCAAGAATTAATAACGCTGGGATAGCGCTTTACCTCATGGAATCTGGCCACTCACTTGATGTACCAATAGTGCAGGAAGAAAACATCTGCTTACCACTAGTAATAAGCGCCGTCTCAAAATATTGGGGAGTAGACTTGCCCTTGGCAGAAGCAAAAGAGATTGCCAAGAGATATCCTGGAGTAAAGGGAACAATACTGATTGAAGGAGTGGAGCTTGCTGAAAGACACGGTCTTGCAAGCACAATCTTGAATTCATCGATGAAGGAACTGCGTAGGTTCATCGACATGGGGATTCCTCCAATTGTGATCTTGCCTGGAATCAAGGACGTTGTGCAGCATGCATCTCTAGTTGTTGGCTATGACGAGACAGAAAAAACTGTTTTTCACTACATTCCAGAGCCTGACAAGATTGGTGCGATACCAGAGGAAACATTTGACAAGCAGTGGCAGGAAGACGACAGGCTGATGCTCTTGCTTGCTCCGCCTGACATAATGGCTGATGCAAAGATTGCAAATGACAACAAGACAAGATCTAACAGGCTTTGCTTTGATGCAGAAAAACTGCGGCTGCAGGGAAAGACCAATGAGGCAGTATCATTGTTAAAAAATGCACTTGAGGTAAACCACTCCAACTCTACTGCATCCTGTCTTTATGCTGGCATACTAAACGACATGAACCTCCAAGACGCAGTACAGTATTACAAAAAAAGCATAGACCTCAACCAAAGGTGCTACCTTGCTTACCGAGGCCTTGGCAACTATTATCTCAAGGCAAAAGACTATGCAAACGCCGAGAAATACTATACAGATGCAATAGAGATCAATCCATACAGGTTTGTGCCAATCTACAAGAATAGGGGGATTGCAAGGTTAGAGCAAGGCAAAACAGCACAAGGAAAAGGCGACCTTGAAAAATATCTGGAACAGATGCCAGACGCGCAAGACAAAATAGCAATCTCTCAGGCAATAGCAGAGCTACACTAAAAAGATTTAACGGCCTTGCCCGAAGAAATTGTAATTGAGCTGCATATTTTGCAATATAGTATCTGGAAGCATTCCATCAAGAAAGGTCTACGAGACTCCAAACTCACTTGCGTTTCTAGATGCGTTTCCGTTGGTGCGAGGACACGTTCTTGTAATACCAACAGCGCACCATGTCAAGATTCAGGAAATGACACGGCAAGAAAATGCAGACCTCTTTGAAGCTGTAAAAGTTGTAACAGAAAAAGTTGAGCGTTTGGCACCCTCCTCACTTGTTGCAATCCATAACGGAAAAGAAAGCGGACAAGAAGTACCACATGTCCATGTGCATATAATTCCAAGAAAGCAGGAAGACGGTGCAGGGCCTGTCCACAGCATGTTTGCAAAAAGGCCAAAGCTTGGCGAAGATGAATTTGCAGAAATCTTGGAGATCTTGAAAAAATAAATGCGGAGTGCGGGATTTGAACCCGCGGCCTTCAGCTTGGGAAGCTGACGTCATACCGGTCTAGACTAACTCCGCTTGGTGAAATTTTGTTCCTTAACATTATATAGTTTAGCGACCAATGCAATTACATGGACGCAAAATGTGCAGAATGCGACAAGGTTGCAATACTTGATGATGACGTAACTGTCGTAAAATGTCCGCACTGTGGATTTGAGGCAAAGTATGAAGACTATCTAAATCTCATGAAACAAAGAGTCGGAGCTATGGTAGATAACTTTCAATTTGACAGGCCTGGATTTTAGCTACCAGAACGAGCCCTTGTCAGAACAATCAAGGTGTGCGCCGCAGTTTGTGCATATCAAGTGACATGCCTGCATCGATACCATTGTCTTTTCACATCTGGGACACTTGACCTGCTCTTTCAATACAGTAGAGCAGAGTTGCAAATTTTAAAAGATTTTAGGTAAACGTTAATTAATAGTCAAAAAACTTTTTTCACTACTTGGCTACATTCAAGCTAAACATATCGGACAAGAAAGGAAGGACAATCTCCAAAGAGGTTAAGGAAAAGGAGGCAAGTCCATTTCTAGGGCTTCAAGTAGGCTCGGAGCTTGATGCTGCACTTGTGGGCGAAGCAGGAAAACTAAAGATCACAGGAGGCAGCGACAAGTCTGGTGTTCCGATGCGTCCTGACATACACGGCGGTGCACGCAAGTACATACTTTTGTCACAAGGTGTAGGATTGCAAAATGCAGAGATTGGCCAAAGAATACGCAAGTTGATACGCGGAAGTACAATAACAGAAGAAGTGTATCAGATAAACTGCTCAATTGACACTGAGCTTAAGATAGAAGAAAAACCAAAAGAAGAAGCCGAGAAAAAATAACGCGCTGAAACATAGGTTAACATAGGTCACATTTTTAGCTTCATTGTGCACTGGAAAGAAACTCTTCCTGATTGGTATGTAAAAAAATATGGATACCAACCATGTGTCAACATTGGTACATCTGGTCATGTTGATCATGGAAAGACAACTTTGATTCAGGCATTGACTGGGGTCTGGACAAGCGCTCACAGCGAGGAACTCAAACGAGGAATTACTATACGAGTTGGATATGCTGATGCTGCATTTTACAAATGCAAGAGCTGCGAGGAGCCATTGGGATATTCTGTGACGCCAAAATGCAATAACTGTGGAAAGGAAAGCGAACTTAGCCGTGTTGTAAGTTTTGTTGACAGTCCAGGACACGAAAGCCTGATGGCAAACATGCTGTCTGGCTCTGCATTGATAGACGGTGCAATGCTTGTAGTGGCTGCAAACGAAAAAGTCCCGCAGCCACAGACAAAAGAACACCTGCTTGCTCTACAAACACTTGGAATAAAGCAAATAGTCATAGTGCAAAACAAGGTTGACCTTGTATCATACGAAGATTCAATGGCAAACTATTCTGATATCGTAAAATTTGTTAAAGGAACCACTGCTGCAAAGGCTCCAATCATTCCTATTTCTGCCCAGTCAAAGCTAAACATTGATGCATTGATAGGCGCAATAGAGTCTACCATACAAACTCCAGAAAGAGAAGAGTCTGGAACTTCGGTCATGCATGTATTACGATCATTTGATGTAAACAAACCGGGAGCCAAGATAAAAGACATGAAGGGGGGTGTTATAGGGGGAAGCCTCACACAGGGTACGTTTAATGTCGGAGATGAAATTGAGATAAAGCCTGGACTTGCAAATGAAAAATCTGGAAAATATGAACCAATCATGACAACAATATCTTCGCTTGGAACGGGAGCAGGAATTGTCGATGAAGTAAAGCCAGGCGGTCTTGTTGCAATAGGAACAAAACTTGATCCATCCATGACAAGAAGCGACTCGTTGATAGGTTCCATCATTGGCAAGCCCGGAACCTTGCCTGAAAACTCTTACAGCGCAAAAATGGAAGTAAGTCTTTTTGATACTGCTGTCGGCACTGATGATGAAATAAAGGTGTCTTCAATTCAGACAGGAGAGTCTCTTAGGTTGAGCATAGGAACAGCACCGCTGTTATCCAAGGTGACAAGCGTGAGAGGCAAGACTGTTGAGATGCAATTCAAAAGGCCTGTCTGTTTATTTAAAAACAGCAAGGTCGCAATAAGCAGAAGACTTGCCGAAAGGTGGAGATTGATAGGAGCAGGTGTAGTAGCAGTTGGTTAAGGTAATCTGTGACACTAGTTTTCTAATGGCCATTGCCTCAAAAGAGACAAAAAACATATCAAGCCTTGATACAGAGATTGGAAACTTGGAGTTTCTAGTGCCAGATATGGTATCTGGAGAGCTCAAAAGAATCTCAAAAGGGACCAGTAAAAAAAAAGTTCAGCACTAGGCGCACTGAAAATTTCTGAAAAGTTTGGAAAAATAAAAATTTCTGGCACTAATGTTGATGATGCACTAGTCATGTATGTAAAGGAAAATGGCGGCATAATAGCTACAATTGACGCTGAGCTGAAAAAGAGGATAAAGGAAAATGGTGGATCAGTTGTATCGCTTGCAAGCAATAGAATAGTTTTAGAGTCAAGTAAGACTTAACTTGGCAGAGATGATATTAGAAACATGTTACAGTACAAAAACATCAAGATAACGTGGCTTGGCCATGACGGCTTTGTGATTGAAAAAAATATCAAGATAGTGATTGACCCGTACAAAATTTCAAAACCAATCAAAGCAGATATGGTTCTCTTATCTCACAATCACTTTGATCACATGAGCCCAGATGATCTTGAAAAGGTTTCATCAAAAAACACGACAATTGTTGCAGCCAAGGAATGCATGGACAAGCTTGGCAATATTCAATACAAGGAAAAGACAAGCCTCATGCCGGGCGAAGAAAAAACCATTAACGGCATCAAGATAAAGGCAGTCCGGGCCTATAACGTAGACAAGATAAATCCTGACACAAAAAAGCCCTTTCATCCAAAAGAAGACAACAAGATTGGATTTCTAATCAATATTGGTGGAACTACAATATATCATACTGGGGACTCTGACCTCATACCTGAGATGAATAATTTGCAACCAGATGTGTTGCTGATCCCTGTTAGTGGCACATATGTCATGACTGTAAGCGAAGCTGTACAGGCAGTAAATGCAATAAAACCAAAAGTTGCGGTACCCATGCATTATGGTACAATTGTGGGAAGCATCGAGGATGCTCAAGAGTTCAAGAGTGCTGTAACAGGATGCGAAGTACAGATAATTGAAAAAGAGCCGTAGGCACAAAAGAGTAATAAACAGAGTGAATTTCATCAAGCTAGGTTGATTCAGGATAGAAAACTGTTCACGGTAGGAAACCGTGCTTTTAACTTACGACACTTGCTTGTAATTGGAATACTTGCAGTATCCTTTTCCATCTCTGCCATGGTAAGATCACAGGCAGCAGACTATGGATTTGCACTAAACGAGTTTGATCCTTACTTTAACTTTAGGGCAACTGAATATCTTCTGGATAACGGTGTCAATGCATATGTTCATTGGCATGATACCATGAGTTGGTATCCTCAGGGAAGAGATGTATTTGCAACTGCTCAGGTTCCGCTCCACTTTACAGATGCCATACTTTACAAAATCTTTGGCGGTGGGATGAGCCTTTATGATTTCACAATAATATTTCCTGTAGTTTTCGGTTCCATGACTGCAGTAATTGTATTTGCGCTTGTACGGGTAATTGGCGGCACAACAGCAGGACTTTTTGCATCCCTTTTCTTTGCAATCTCGCCTCCAATAATTGTGAGAGGAACAATAGGGTGGTTCAAGTCAGAACCGCTGGGCCTCTTTTACGGTCTGCTTGGCGTATACCTGTTTCTTAGCGGAATCAAATCTGAAAATCGTAAAGTAGCAATAGCCAAACTCTTCGGAGGGGCATCATTTTTGAGCATTGGGTTTGCATCGTGGGGAGGCGTAGAGTTTTTCATAATTCCGCTTGCAATATTTATAATTGCACTGCCGTTTATTCGAAAAGATCACAAGTTCTTGCTCTGGGCAATCCCGTTTTTTGTAGCAGTAACAATGGCTGTATCAGGCGGCGCATTTGCAAGACCTGGCCCAGGCTTTGTGTTCGGTGAGAGGGGCTTTGCACTCATTGGGCCTACCATACTTATGGTTGTAATAATTTTTGTCCAAAAATTCAGCAAGGACAACGTAAAGACACGCAACGGGCTTCTTGTTCTTGCTGCATGTGTTATTGCAGGCGGAGCAATATTTGCGTCTGGTGCTCTCCACTCACCAAGCTTCCGTTACATGAATGCAGTAGATCCATTTCTGACCTCAGAAGATCCATTGGTTGACTCTGTTGCAGAACATGCCACACCAACTCTGGCACAAAACTTTACCTACTTTTCAGTCCTGATGCTGTTTGCAGGCTTTGGAATATGGTTGATGATTAGGAAAAATAACGGCAACAACTTTTTGCCGTTTAACATTAAAAATGACATGACAATTTTTGCTCTGATTCTTGGCATAGTAGGTGCATATGCAGGCTCGACATTTTCAAGGTTGGAGCTGCTAACTGCAAGCTCTGTAATTGTACTTGCATCAATTGGGCTTGCAGGAATAACCTCAGAAATTTTGAAAAAAGACACCCGACCTATGGTGCCAGAGCCAACAAAAGACTCGAAAAAGAAGACCGTAACAAAAAAGAATGTTGCCTTCCTTGGGAGATTTCCAAAAATAGCTTTTGTTGCTGTAGTTGTAGCTTTGTTGCTTGTACCAACAGTGTTTCCTGTCGGTGCAAGCTGGATATCGATAGTAAAATCGCCTCCTACCATACTCAACGGAGGCTCTAATTTTGCAATTGCAACAAGCGACTGGCCTGATGCCATGAACTGGCTGAAGAACAACACTCCACCAAACTCTATTGTGGCGTCATGGTGGGATTATGGATACTGGATACAGACTCTGGGAGGCAGAATCACTTTTGTTGATAATGCAACCCTTGATACCAGCAAGATAGCTGGAATTGCAAAGATGTTCCTAAGCTCACCTAATGATGCATGGAAGATGCTCCAAGACATGCATGCAAACTATGTTCTTGTGTATGTAGTAGGGCAAAAGTTTGTCTCACAAGGACAAAATCTGTATGTTCTTGGGGGGGGAGGAGATGAGAGCAAGAAGCAGTGGTTCATTAGGATTGCAGGCGAGGACGAATCAAAGTTCCTCCAAGCAGATGAGTTTACTCCAACAGATTACTTTTGGCAAAATACTCTCCTTGGACAGATGTTTCCATTTACACCTGTAGCATACTATGATCCAACTACCCATGCCGAGTCCCAGACCTATCAGAATGGATATACTGCAATCTATGCAGCAAACATGAAATATCCACAAAATGGAACAGGCGCACTGCAACTTGCATACGAGTCATCGAGCCTTCAGAGATCTGACTCGGGTGTATTCTCTGGAGTGTTAATCTACAAAGTAAATCCAAACTATAATCCGCAGGCACCAAGCAACCAACCTGTAACCACCGTCAAGGCACCTGCACAACCCCAGATAACACTAACAAACAGCTCCTCTACTGCATCTGGAGACACTGCAGTAATTGCTACCAAGTTTGGTGACATTACGATGAAACTATTCAACGATGTGGCGCCAAAGACAGTCGCCAACTTTGAAAAACTTGCCAACTCTGGATTTTATGATGGAACTGTATTCCATAGAATAGTTCCGGGATTTGTCATACAGGGCGGAGATCCAAACAGCAAGAACGGCTCAAGGGATACGTGGGGAATGGGTGATGCTGGATACACAATACCGCCAGAGTTTAGCGACATGAACTTTAGTGAGTATACTGTAGGCATGGCACGAGGACAAGACGTAAACAGCGGCAGCTCGCAGTTCTTCATTACTGTCGGTGATGCCAGCTTCCTTAATGGGAAATATACTTTGTTTGGGCAAGTAACTGCAGGTCAGGATGTGGTAGATAAGATAGCTGCACTACAGGTAAACTCTGACAGCCAGCCTGTAAATCCAGACGATGCTCGCATAATATCAATAAAAGTTTCTTCTTCAAATATGACCAAGTAGGTTTACTTGTATCTGTCAGATATGCGATATCTTGCATACTTGTCGTCTGGGGAGTATTTTCCTGGATGGACACTTGATGTGTTGCTGCCGCACTTGGGGCACTTGTCTTTGAGTGTATATCGCTTGCAGTTGTCGCACTTGCGCATCTGAAACTTCATGTCTAGCCTTCTCGTGTTTTCTTTGATTCTTCCCTTGTAAACTTGAACGTGCCGCCGCTTTTGACTATAGTCTGCTCAATTGATGCAAGAATTGGCTTGAGCTCTTTTTCAGCATCCTTAAAGTTTTGTGCTGTAATTGCAAGGCGGTACTTGGGGGCTCCGATGTATGTTATGGAGACATTTACTTTTTTGTTATCCATTACTGAGGTCAGGGAACGCTTGATAATGTCCATGCCGTCAGGCTTGGTGCTTGTAATATCTAATACTCCTCTTATCTCAACATAGGGAATCTGCATTTTTGAGCTAAGCTCGCTGATTGCCGAAACTGCCTTGCTTGGTATGTCAAGGCCATCAAGAACTGAAACGCCCTTTGCAGCAACCTCACTGAAAGCATCATAGATTGAATCAAACTTGTCTACAAGAATATTTTCAATCTTGTCAGACTCGGTCTTGGAGAGGGAAGCCTTTGCCTTTAGGTTTTCAATGAGCCCGCTCTCCTTTTCCTTGCGCTTGAGTTCCAGTAGTTTTTTCTTCTTCTGGTCCGACGAGATCTGTTTTAAGGAAAGGTCGATTTCGGATCTTCTAGTGTCTACACGTTTTACGAGAAGTACCTTTTTTTCTCCCGGCTTGAGAAACTTTTCTACATTTCTAATCCAGCCAGTGGCAATCTCGGAAATGTGCAGAAATCCTTGAATGTTGTTGTATTCATCAAGAGTTACGTAAGCTCCTTGATCCATAATTCTAGTTACTGTTGCAACTACTATTTCTCCAACCTCTGGAAATTCCTGCATTGCAGTAGACATGTTTTTCAAGCTTTTAGTACGTAATTTAATGTTGCTGATTTGAAAATAATTTGCCAGTCAAGTTTACAACAGAACTTGTGTTATTGGTTAGAAATCAATTCCTTTCTTTGCTCTTATGCCAGACTTGAATGGATGTTTTATCTCTCGCATTTCTGTAACCAAGTCTGCTACCTCTACTATTTCGTCCTTGACGTGGTTTCCTGTCAGCACCAAGTTTACATTTGCAGGCTTGGCATGTATCAATTTTAAAACATCACCAAGCTCAACTAGCCCCAAGTTTACTGCATAGTTGATCTCATCTAAAATTACAATGTTGTATTTTTGCGAAGCAATCTTTTCCTTTGCAATGGCAAGGGCCTCGGCTGCAATTTTTTTATGGTCTTCGATAGGACTCTTGTCGTCCATGATGCCAACAAATCCCTTTCCTACTGCAGTAAGCTCAAACTCTGGCTCTAGTCTTTTTGATGAGGTCATCTCTCCATAGTGCCACGAGCCCTTGATGAACTGAACCATGCAAACTTTGTAATCATAACCCAATGCGCGAAGCGCCATCCCAAGTGCTGCTGTTGTCTTTCCCTTTCCCTTGCCTGTGTAAACAATAACCAGTCCGTCTTTTTCCATCAAAGATTGTTTTATTGCGGCAAGTAAAAATCTGACGCTTTGAAATGATTTGGCATAATCAGAAAAAAGGGTTATTATGCTAAACCCGGGCCCATATAGATTGCCAATGACAAAAAACTACAATTATGATATTGTCATAGTTGGGGGAGGGCCTGCAGGACTTTCTGCTGGGTGGAGCGCTGCAAAAAAAGGAGCCAAGGTGGCAGTGCTTGAAAGAGATGAGGCAATAGGGCAAAGCGTAAGGACAAGCGGTGTAACATGGATAAAAGAGGCCAAGTCATTTGGGATTCCGTCACAATATTACAATCCGATTCAAAACTATGCGTTTTACTCTCCAAATAATGTCATAATGAAAAAAAGCAAAGAGCCTGAGGTTGCAGTGCTTGATGTAAGAAAGACATACCAGTTTCTTGCATATGAGGCTGCAGGAGCTGGCGCAGAAATATTTTTGCGTACAAATGTTACTGATGTCATAACCGAAGATGGAAAACTACAGGGAGTCAAGGCAACTTCACTAAAAGAAGACTTGGTGTTTAATTCTAAAATAATCATTGACGCAAGTGGGTTTTATTCTGTAATTGGAAAAGCAACAGGTCTTGCATCGCAGTGGAAGAGGTTTGGTGCAGGAGCTGAATATGAGGCCTATGTGGAAAAAATAGACCCAAAGACGTGGTATCTGATGGTGGGACAGAACTATTCTCCTGCTGGATATGCATGGGTCTTTCCGCTCGGGCAAAACAAGGCAAGAATTGGAGTTGGCGTGGGCAAGCCGGAATCGCAGGCAGATGCAACACAGAGGCTGCTAGAACTGCTTGAGAAAAGACCCAAGCCATTAGATGAGATGGGCAAGATAGTTCCTGTCGAGTTTCATTATGGACTAATTCCAAACGAGGGACTGCGCCCTGTTACCGTTGATGACAACCTCATACTGGTGGGAGACTCTGCAGGCCAGGCAAACCCCCTAGTTCTTGAGGGAATTAGGTATGCAATTGAGTTTGGCAGAAAGGCAGGCGAGGTTGCTGCAAACGCTGTCAAGTCTGGTGATACATCAAAAAAATCTCTCAAGCCGTACGAAGAGTCTATGAGAAAGGCAATAGGCTCAAAAATTGCGTCTGCAATAAAGGTTCAGTATAGATGGCTTGGCCTCTCTGACGAGGAATGGGACAAGGAGATTGGAATAATCGATGATCTATCTGCCGAAGAATTTTTGGATTTTGTAAAAGCGGAATTTGGGCTGGCAAACATGATAAAACTTGCAGCAGGCCATCCAAAACTTGCAATACGACAACTTTTTGGATTGATAAAAGACTCTGTTCCGCAGAAAGAAAATTGAATACTAGCTTACATGTGGTTGCATCTGGAGATACAACTTGAAGATACCGCGCATAGTGCTATCGGGAACAAGCAGCGGAGTGGGAAAGACATCGATAACTGCTGCAATAATACATGGAATCAAAAAACGTGGATACTCGGTACAGCCCTTCAAGGTTGGGCCTGACTTTATAGACCCGACATATCTTTCTGCAGTGGCGCAAAGGCCTGCGCGAAACCTTGATGCATGGCTGATGGGAAGACGCGGCGTACTCAAAGACTTTGTTTGCAACTCGTGCAGCGACATATCAGTAATAGAAGGCGTCATGGGATACTACGATGGGTTTGCTGGAGGCTCTAACTTTGCAAGCACACACCACGTATCAAACATTGTTCAAGCGCCTGTCATACTGGTACTTGATGCAAGCAAAGCGGCACGCTCTATTGCCGCAACTGCATTGGGTTTTGTAAAATTTCATAAAAACTCAAGAATTTCTGGATTGATTTTAAATAAACTTGGAAGCAAAAAGCATGAAGACCTTTGCAGGCAAGCACTCTCAAAACTTGGAATTCCAATAGTCGGGGCAATTCCGCGCGACGCCAGCCTAAACTTGGAATCAAGACACCTCGGATTGATTCCAGTGGGCGAGATAAAATCGCTTGAGAAAAAAATACGCTCTATTGCAAAAGCATATTCTGATTATATCGATATTGAAAAAATAATTGAAATAGGTACCAAGACCTCAAGCCTGCCCAAGATGCCTCAGAATGCCAATATGCCACAAAGAGCAAAGATTGCAGTAGCAGTAGACGAGTCATTCAATTTTTACTATCGCGAAAATCTTGACTCGCTTCGCAGAGCAGGTGCATCGCTTGTCTTTTTTAGCCCAATTCATGACAAAAAGGTTCCATCATGTGACGGGCTCTATATCGGAGGTGGATTTCCCGAAGTTAAAGGGGAGATGCTTGAAAGAAACAACTCCATGAAAAAAGAGATCAAGAAAAAAGCAGAGGAAGGAATGCCAATATATGCAGAGTGTGGCGGGCTGATGTACCTTACAAGGTCAATTAGGTACAAGGAGAAAAAGTTCAAAATGATTGGACTCTATGACGCTGATACCGTAATGCAGAAAAAACTCAAGCTAAACTATACCAAGGCACGAGTCTCAAGGCCATGTGTCGTATCAAGGGCAAACTCTAGTCTGCAAGGCCACGAGTTTCATTTTTCCGAGCTTGAATCAATATCAAAAGACTCTACATTTGCATACGAGATGGAGATTGGTGTAGGCATAAACAAAAAAAGAGATGGCATGTTACAATACAATACACTTGCATCATACATGCACATGCACTTTGCACAGCCAAACGTTGCAAAGACATTTGTTGACAACTGCATCAGAAAATCAAGAAGCTAGTTTTTGTTTTAAAATTATTTAGAGCGCGTTTAATATTGCAGACGCACAGGGGCTTCCTCCCTTGCGCCCGACATTCGTGATGTGCGGAATCTGAGTCAAGGCAAGCTCTTCTTTTGATTCTGCGGCGCAGACAAAGCCGACTGGTATCCCAACTACGAGGGCAGGCCTGACTATGCCTTCCTTTGCCATCTGTACAATCTCCTGGAGTGCAGTAGGCGCGTTTCCTATTGCAACAATTCCACCGTCAATGTCCTTGGCACCAAGCCGCATCGCAGTCTGGGCCCGAGTCTTGTTTAGCCTCTTTGCTTCTTCTACAACTGCGGGGTCTGAGATGCTGCAAATCACCTTGTTTCCAAACTTGGAAAGGTTATCCTTGTTTAACAAGCCAACAACGCCGTTGACATCTACAACTATGTTGCATCCGTTTTTCAGTGCGTCAATTCCGCTCTCTATTGCTTGCTTGTGAAAAATTATCTTGTTTGCCTTGGCAAAGTCAAAGTCTGCAGTAGAATGTATCACGCGTTTTACTATGGTCCACTCATCTTGGCTGTAAGGATGTGGCCCAAGTTCTTTTTCTATTATTTCCATGCTCTTGTCTTCAATTGACTGGCCCTTTTGCGTAATCATTTTTCTGCCTCCACGGCTCTCTCAAGCACTAGATCGATCATTTTTTCGTCAGTTCCAAGATGCTCTGAGAGAAATATTTGTTTAATGTTAGATTGGGCAATAGCTGGAGTCAGATCTTCGTAAATGTCTCGCTTTACGTGAGCGCCCCTGTGCAAAAAATATGGTACCACAACAAGGCATTCTGGGTTGTTTTTTGAGCACGCTTCAATTCCTTGCTTTATGTTTGGCTCTTCTATCTCCAAAAAACAATAGTTGACATTTCTGTATGTCTTGCCAAGCCCGTCTGCAACATACTTGAGAGCTGACCTTGCCTCTGGGTCTTTGCTGCCGTGACCTATTACTAGTACGTCTACATTTTTTTTCTGTGCAGTAGATTTGTTCCTGTCAAGTATTTTTTCTATCTTTTCGTCTACAAGTGTTATCAGAGATTGGTGCATGTTCATCGGTTTTGATATTGAGATCCTAGCCTTGGTGCTTGATTGAAACTTTGTTGCTGTATCTACTGCTGCCTTGACTTTTCTTCCTGGGTACAAAAAATATGGCACAATAGTAAGCGCGTCAATATCTGACAAGAGACATGTCTTGATGCCTTCTTCGATATATGGGGGAATTACCTCAAGAAAGCAATAGTTTGTCATGTGATAGCCTCCCTTTTGCTTTACCTTATCACATATGTGCTGCAGCTCTTGCTTTACATCATCCTCGTGGCTGCCCCTGTCTATTATCAATAATCCTCGCTTCATTTTAGAATCCTTGCAACTGCAATGGTAAGATTTGGGGGGAATTTCTGCTTTTCAACTACTAGCGTGCCTCCTGAGCTCTTGATGGCAGATGCCTCGGACACGCTTGGGGTGCCCTCAAAGTTTTGTACAACCTCCGATGGGTTTGGTATTGTAACTTGGGCAAGCTCCTGCTTTTCGTAATAGTCAACTGGAACACTCATGCTTTCTGCAAGCTCGCGCAAGCCTGCCACCTGGGCCTCTTTTTTGATTGATGAAAACTTGGCAACTGACTTGGGGCTGAGCTTGAACTTTGAGAGGGAAAACTCTAGACCCTCCTTGATTGTATCGCGACTAGTGTCCCAGTGCAGCCCCACTCCAACCACTAGGGTTTTTGGTCTGTACACGACTGCACGCTCGAGCACTTTTTTGTCCTCTACTATTTTATCTGTGATTATCAAAAATCCCTTGCAGTCTGACCTTGCCATCTCGTCTATGCTTGAATAGACATGGACGTTTTTTGGAAGCTCCTTTTTTGGAAGCCACCAGTTTTTTTCACCGGCGTCTTGGAAGACTCCTATTTTTTCTTCATTTACCATAAATGCGCTAATCTTTGTAACAGTCGAGTCGTCATCTATCTTCCATCCAAACTCTTTTCCAACAAGATCTACTGCAATAGTTTTGTTGACATCTGCTGCTGTTGTAATGACTGGAGTTGCACCAATCAGTCCTGCAATGTCTTCTGCAAGCTTGTTTGCACCTCCGAGATGGCCTGAAAGCATGCTTATGACAAACTTGGCAGCATCATCAATTACAACTACCGCTGGGTCTGTCTTTTTGTCCTTCATGTATGGTGCAACAAGACGTATTACTGCACCAAGAGAAAATATGCAGACAAGCGCGCTGTAACTTTGAAAGAGCATTCCTACCTTTGCGGTAGTAGATTCTTCAAACCAGTTTACTTTGGAATCGCCATTTGAAAACTTGGATGGGGCAAAGACTTGCCAAGAGGGAAACTTGGCCCTCAAATTTTTGGCAATATCTATTCCGTTTTTAGTAATTGCAATTATTGCTACAGTATCCACAAAATGTCTTTTTTGCATGTGAACATATCTGTTACTGTCTGGGAAACCTTCCTATGGTGTTGCCGTCAAAATCAAACATGATTACATCGATCTCAAACTTTTCTTCTGAATGCTTTCTTAGTTGGTTGTAGACCTCAGAGCAGACAAGGTCAAAGTATTTCTTGCCCAAGTTTTTGCCTGAGACAATCTCAAAGACATGCCTTGCTGTATTTGCTTTTTTGATCTCCTCAACTGTATCAAGAGGTATGTTGCATCGCACGGCAATTTCTGCCAAAAACTCCATGTCTACCTTTGAGCCCTTGACATGGGTTTGCTTTACTCCCATCCCCATCTTGGTTAGCTTGCCAATGAACCCTGCAACATAGGCTTTCTTTATTCCCTTTTTTGCGCACTGCTGAACTGTATACCCGGAAAAGTCTCCCATCTGCACAAAGCAATGGTCTGGAAGGCTGACTATTTTTCTTGCAAAATCCTCGCTTCTTCCACCTGTTGTGAGAACTACAGTATCATTTCCCATGGCAATTGTAACATCAATGCTCTGCCTAATTGATGCAGCAAACGATGCTGTAGAATACGGCATTACAATTCCGCTTGTTCCAAGAATTGATATTCCGCCAAGGATTCCAAGTCTTGGATTGTCAGTCTTTGGTGCAAGCTCCCTTCCTTTTGGAACTGATATCAGTACCTTTATTCCGTTTTTTTTCAAAAGGTCTTGTGCTATCTCTGAAATGTTTTCAGTTATCATTTTTTTTGGAGTGGGATTGATTGCAGCAGAGCCCACCACTAGGCCAAGGCCGGGCTTTGTCACCCTGCCCACCCCCTCGCCGCCGTCTATCTCTATCTTTCCTATGTCATCTGTTATGGATACTGTAGTGTGTATCTCTGCACCATGAGTCACGTCTGGATCATCGCCGCCGTCTTTTATGACAAAGCAACTTGCAGAACTTTTGCTAAACTCGCATCTTTCTATCTTTATCTGTATCTTGGATTTTTTTGGAAGCGTAACGTTAACAGAACTTGTTTTTTCTTGGTTTAAAATGGCAAGCACTCCTGCCTTTGCACCTGCAGTAGCACAAGTTCCTGTAGTAAAGCCAGTCCTTAGTTTCCCCTTTGGCTTGTCAGACTCCATCATTTGAGATTATTTTTTCTTGCGTATTAAAGCTCTGTTACATTGCCAGGTGATAATGACATTACCAGTACTATAACTTTAACAAGAAAATACATCATCAGTTGAAGGCAATCAAGTCTGTCAGGCAATCATACGTTCCAGATCCACGTACTTTTGATTTTCTTGAAACTTTTCGAGATATGGTAAATCACTGTATCAGAACAGGACTGCAAAATAATGCATGGGCGTTAAAGCGATTATCAAAGTTGTCGTATCGTGAATTGATCCAGTATGATATTCCTTCATACTACAAACTATGCGCAATATCAAAGGCTGCAGGTATATTATCAAACAGAAGACAATCCATCAAGCGAGGAATCAATACAAAAAATCCCCATCTGAAAAAACCAATACTGATATCATGTTATGGATTCAAGCTTGAAGGTGATGTTTTCAAGATACCTCTTGGAGGCAGAAAGTATTTTGATATTCCATTGAACCATCACACAAGGGAAGTGATACATGGCAACGGGAATGATGCTACCTTCAAGATAAACTCCTTTGTTCTTACTGCAGGTGCTATATCAATATCGTATTCAAAAGATGTACCGGAAATACAATGTAACAGTACAGCAGGAATTGACAGAAATCTCAGAAATGTTACTGTAGGAGACTGCAGTCAAGTAGTGCAGTATGACATATCAAAAGCTGCTAGGATTGCAGAGAATACAAGATCCATAACATCGTCTTTCAAGCGAGATGATCACAGAATCAGAAAACAACTGTACTCAAAATATGGCACCAGAAGAAAAAATCGGATAAATCAGTTATTGCACAAGATCTCACAGGATGTTGTATACAATGCTGCGCAAAACAAACACGCCCTAGTCTTTGAAGACATTAGACACATAAGAAAGATGTATCAGAAAGGCAACTGGCAAGGGAAAAAACATCGCGGTACAATGAACGGCTGGTCATTTTCTGAGATCAAACGCCAGATAGAATACAAGTCAAAATGGAGAGGCATTCCAATAATCCAGTTATCAAGACAAGATACCAGAGGAACGTCAAGACTGTGTCCCAGATGCGGAAAGAGACTCCAAGACAAAGGGGCATGGAATACACCTGACCATAACAGGGAGCTCTGGTGTGATACATGTCAGAGATGGCAGGATCGTGATGTAATAGCAGTCATGAACCAATCTCTGCGAGGGCTGCCAAGGCTTGGCAGTTCTAAAGGTGATGCAGGTGAAGCAATGAGGGGGAATGTGGATAACGCACTGCCGCTAATCCTTAGAGTCGATGCATCAAAGTTACAGTTGATAGGTCATAACCCGTCAACGTAATAGAGCCCGTATTAATCTGTGTGGTCATTTTAGAATGCTTTCAAGTATTATCCAGAGTGCAATAATGCCAAGCCCGCCGTAAAGTATCATGTGCGTGCTCTTAAATGAAGACTCTTTTTCTCTGAAATGATCATAGTTTTCTTGTGTGCTTGCACCAAATGGATTCTTAAAGCCTGCAAAATTGGGACCAAAGTTAAAGTTGTCATTCATCGTACTTCCGTCATATTTTTTCCAAAATTGTGTATAGTTGGAAGAGACATCTGTCTCAGATGTCTTGGTCCTTGACTTTTCCTCGCGCCTCAAAAGTTGGTATGCCTCTGTAACCTGCTTGAACTTTTCCCCGTCCTTGTGGGTGTTGTTTCTGTCTGGGTGATACTTGAGAGAGAGTTGCCTGTATGCGTTCTTTATCTCCTTTTGCGATGCTCCCTTTTGCACTCCTAGAATCTGATAGCAGTCAGAAGGCTTCAAACGCTTAGCCTTAGAACAAACACCAAAATTAATTTGTCGGATGGCTGTGCCCTGTCTGTGAGCAAAAATAAGATTGCCATCTCTGGCGCCAGTGGATTTGTGGGAAGAAACGTTGGCAAGTTTCTTGCAGAAAATGGATATGATTTAGTGTTACTTGCAAGAAAAAAAGGGAAAATTAATTTTGGAAAAACAGTCATATCGCAAGACCTAGCAGAAAAAAATCTTTTAAAAAATATCAGGGGGTCGCAAGCCTTTCTGCACTTTATAGGAACAGGAAGGCAGACAACTCAGGAAGACTATGAAGCAGTAAATGTAAACCTGACAAAGAATGCAATCTTGCTTTGCAAACGCGCTGGCATCCGAAAAATAATATACTTGAGTGGGCTTGGAGTTGACAAAAAATCTACCTTGGGATACTTTATTTCCAAGTTCAAGGCAGAACAAGAAATTATCCTATCTGGCCTTGACTATACGATATTTCGTCCGTCATATATCATGGGAAAAGATGATCCGTTATCACAAATGCTCTTGGGGCAGATTGCAAGAGGCACTGTTCTTGTCCCAGGCTCTGGGAAATACAGGATGCAGCCAATTTCAGTCTATGATGTTGCCCAAGTCATAATGAAAACAATTAGCGGAAGGAAATTCTCGAGAAAAATAATCGACCTTGTCGGGCCGCAAGCTGTATCCTACAATCGCGTTGTTTTGGATCTTGTTGGAAACGTCAAGACAAAGCATGTGGATTTTGAGAAAGCATACCATGAAGCACTTGTATCGCCTGACTCGCAGTTTGGCATCGACGATCTTAGCATCTTGGTAGGTGACTATATTGGAAACCACAGAAAACTTGAAAGAATATCTGGAATTACGTTCACAAAATACGGTAAAATGCTAGAGGCCTGCCGCCTTTCGTAATGTGTCTGCCTTGTCGGTCTTTTCCCAGGTAAATTCTGGCTCGTTTCTTCCAAAGTGTCCATAAGCTGCAGTCTTTCGGTATATTGGACTCTTCAACTTTAGTTGAGAAATGATTGCAGCTGGTCTCATGTCAAAGTGTTTTCTGACTAGATTTTCAATCTGTTCTTCTGGAATCTTGCTTGTCCCAAAAGTGCTTACCATAAGAGATACTGGCTGTGCCACTCCAATTGCATATGCAACCTGGACTTCGCATCTTTCTGCAAGCCCTGCTGCTACAATGTTTTTTGCAATGTATCTGCACATGTAACATGCAGACCTGTCAACCTTTGACGGGTCCTTTCCTGAAAATGCTCCACCGCCATGTCTTCCCATGCCGCCATACGTATCAACAATTATCTTTCTACCTGTAAGGCCTGCATCGCCTGGAGGTCCGCCAATTACAAATCGTCCTGTTGGGTTTACGTGAATCTTTATCTTGTCATTCCACAAGTTGCCGCAGACTGGCTTGATAACTTTTTCAATAATCTCTTTTTGTATCTGGCCGTTGGTAATCTCAGGCGAGTGCTGAGTTGATACGACAATAGTCTCAATTCTTTTTGGTTTTCCGTCCTCGTACTCTACTGTAACCTGTGACTTGCCGTCTGGTCTTGCCCAGGGAAGTTCTTTTTTCTTTCTTGCCTCTGCAAGTCTTTGGGTAAGCTTGTGTGCAAGAAGTATTGGCATCGGCATAAATTCTGCAGTCTCATTTGTTGCATATCCAAACATCAGGCCTTGGTCTCCTGCCCCCTGCTCCTTGTTGTCATTTGCAGTGACTCCTTGGGAGATGTCTGGGCTCTGAGAATGGAGAGAGACTAGGACACTGCACGAGTCTGCATCAAAACCAAACTGTGGATCATTATACCCAATCTCTTTGATTGTTCTTCTGACCACGTCTTGTATGTCAAACCTTGCCTTTGACGTGACCTCGCCTGCAACCACAACAATTCCTGTGGTCGTCATAGTTTCAACTGCGACTCTCGAGTCGGGATCTTGTTTTAGGAACTCATCCAAGATTGCATCAGATATTTGATCACAAACTTTGTCTGGATGGCCCTCTGTAACAGATTCTGAAGTAAATAGATAATTTCTACCCATGTCGTTCATTATCTGAGTCATTACAGCTCATTTTCTAGTTTGATAAAAAGTACGTTATTTCCTCTTACTATAACTCGACCATAATTTGCAACTATCTTGCCGTTGTTTATCTCCTCTGCATCTGTCATGATTAGATTCATGTAAGAATCAACATTGTTCATCTTACCTTTGTATTCTATATCGCTTTTTAGTCGAACTGTAACCTTTTTGTTTACTCCCTTTTGAAGTGTTGTCAGAGGTCGTTTACCAGCTTGTTGCGACAATCAATAATTCACTTGTCACCAGTGCTTGAAGTCGTAAATAAAAGCCTTCCCGATCTTGCTTGAACCATTTAATTTCCGGTATTTTCTAGTTAAATGATTTGATCTCAACTGGATTGGCAGGACTTGACAAGCTGTTAGGTGGGGGAATAGCTGCGTGTATCGTCACTGACATCTTTGGTCCTAGCGGAATAGGAAAGACACAGCTTGCAATGCAAATATGCGCCAACGCAATCACTGAAAAAATAATTTACCAGGACACAAGCGGCAGCTTTCACCCAGAAAGAATGCTTGAGATAATAAAAGCAAAGAAACTCGGACCAGAACTTTTGGACAACATTATTGTATCAAGAGTGAGAAACACGTCAGAACAAATCGAGAATCTCAAAAAAATGTTTGAGATGCGGCCAGGACTTGTTGTGATTGATACTGTCACAGATCTTTTTTCGTTCGAGTATTCAAAGGAATCAAATGCACTTGAAAAACACATCAAATTCATGCAATACATGCACTCTCTTTCCCTGCTATGCATACAGAACAAGATTCCAGTTGTAGTAACTAACGTAGTTCGGGGATCTGAAGAAGGGTATCACGAGAACCTTGAAAAATCAATTGGCATTTTTACCCATAAAAAGATCAGGCTCTCAAAGGAGGGCAACAAGTTTCTTGCACAGGTGCTGCCTTGCTTTGGCGCAAAAAAAGAGATTGCATATAAGATAACACCTCAGGGACTAGAAGAGACAACTTAAGCTATTTATCACTGTGGTTGTAAGGTGACCTATGGCAGGAATTTTTGATCAGATACCGATTATCACAGTTATCTTATTTGGTGCTGGCATAGTTGGTGCAATGGTATACGAGCGATCTAGAACAAGACAATCCGCAGAAGAATCATCTACGTCATCTGCCGAATGATCTAGAGAGCAAGTTTTTTCATCTTGGTTTTGAACATTTAACTGAGATCCAGAAAAAAGCTGTTCCTGTAATATATCAAAAGATTGACTCGCTTGTTATTGCGCCGACTGGCTCTGGCAAGACAGAGACTGCCGTCATACCAATCTTTGACAGGGTTGCCAAGTCAAAAAAAGAGGGAAAGATCAAGACACTATATGTGACACCACTGCGCGCACTCAACCGCGATGTATTTCGAAGAATTATCAAGTATGCAGAAAATGAGGGACTATCAATTCAGATTCGACATGGGGATACATCGCAGACAATTCGAAAAAAAATTGCAGCAGAGCCTCCTGACATCTTGATTACAACACCTGAGACCATCATAATTTTATTGACACAGGCAGGCATGCTCAAGGCACTTGATGAACTTGAATGGATTGTGATTGACGAGGTGCATGAGCTTTTGGGAAATGAGCGGGGGGCTCAGCTATCGCTAAGCCTTGAGCGCCTTCAGGCAAACACAAAATTTCAAGTAACAAGGATTGGACTTTCTGCAACCGTAGGGAACACATCTGAGGCTGCCAAGTTCGTTGTAGGAACAAAAAGAAAGTGCAAGATAATCGAGGACCACTCTATTAGAAAATATGATGTCGAGGTCAAGTATATTGACGGTACCATAACAGACGTCGTTGATTACATCACAGAATATGTGTCAAAGAACTATCCAAACTCGCCTGTTCTCTTGTTTACAAATACTAGGGGCGAGTCGGAATATCTTGCATCTTTGCTAAAGGAGAGGTCGGGCCTGCAAATAGAGATGCACCACGGCTCGCTATCGCAGCAGGTGCGCGAAGAGACAGAAGAGACGCTGAGGTCAGGCAGGCCTGGAATTGTTGTATGCACGTCATCACTTGAGCTTGGCCTTGACATTGGATCCGTAGAACTTGTGATACACTATGGCTCTCCAAGGCAAGTCTCAAAACTTGTGCAAAGAATAGGCAGAAGCAAGCACTCTAGAGGCTCATCTGCAAAGGGATTGATTGTTACAAATAATGCAGATGACGAGTTTGAGGCGCATGCAATACTTGAGAGAGTAAGGGAAAAGTCAATTGAGGACCAAATAGTTCACGACGGCGCGCTAGATGTTTTGGCACACCACTTGGTTGGCATGACTATGCAGCTTGGTACTGTTCCAGTGGAGTTTGCGCTAAAAATGATAAATCAGGCATATCCATTTCGAAAGACAACACTTGAGGAGCTCTTTGGTGTACTTGAGATACTGCACAATGGCTCTATAGTTTTTTTCGACAAGGACGAGATGGTATTCAAGAAAAGGGGGCGCTCGTTTAGGTACTATTTTGAAAACCTGTCCACAATTCCTGACATCTTAAAGTTCAAGGTAATTGATACTGTATCGAAAAAATTTATTGGAAGTTTGGACCAGAGGTTTGTCGGGGACTATGGAGATCCCGGAAATGTCTTTGTATTGAAGGGAAGCCAGTGGCGCATCCTAAATGTGGACGACAGCTCGCTGAAGATCAATGTCGAGCCTGTCCGTTCTGCTGGAATCAATGTTCCATACTGGGAGGGGGAGAACATTCCTGTAGACTATACCACTGCAAAAAAAGTTGGGCAGTTTAGGACAAGGACCAAGCAGGAAAAACTTTCAAACACAGTAATTGAAAATCTAAAGACACATGCAGTACCTGATGAGAAGACAATAGTTGTAGAATCACAACGGGTGCGAAATACAATCGTAATGCATGTGTGCTTTGGAACAAGAATCAATGCCACGCTCTCGACACTGCTTTCTGCAATGCTTTCTGCAAAGAGCGGATATCTTGTTGACTCGAGGTCAGATGCGTATCGAATCATGATATCATCAAACGGTAGAGTGGGCAAGGAATCTGTAATATCTGTGCTAAACGACAAGTATGACTTGGAATCGATTGTAAAGGCATCTCTTTCTGGAACGCACAACGTAAACTGGAGGACGTGGTGTGTTGCAAAAAAGTTTGGCATAGTAGGAAGGGAGGCAGTATACGACAGAAAATCTGCAAGGTTTCTATACGACAGATATTCTAATACCGCGCTTGCACAGGAAGCCCTTCGAGAACTTTTCCATGACAAGTATGACCTTGACGGCACTGCAGTTATACTTGAAAAGATTCGGGACGGAACAATATCGCTGCAGTGGTTTGAGGTGGATGGGTTTTCACGGCTTGCCGAGCCAATACTTGACCATACCACAAAATACTATTCGTCTCCGGCAAATCTGGACAAGGGAGTACTTGATCTAGTAAAGGCGCGCCTTTCAAAGACAAAGCACAGGCTTGTGTGCATGCGCTGTGGCAAGTGGGAAAAAGTAGTAGAGACCAATGAGGTAAAAGGCACACTTGTATGCCCGCACTGCAAGTCAAGGCAGGTTACTGCCACATTCTATTCTGACTATGATCTGTCAAAGATAGTGCAGAAAAAGATTGCAGGGAAAAAAATTACTGCAGACGAGAACCACAAGTTCAACCGCGCATGGAAAGTGTCATCTCTTTTGGAAAACTTTGGTCCAACTGCACTAGTTGTTTTGTCTGGGTATGGAGTAGGGGCAGACACTGGTGCAAGAATACTGCGAAACATGGTGGGAGAAGAAGAGATGTATCGGCAGATATACGAGGCAGAAAGGCAGTATGTCACAACCAGAGGATTCTGGGACTAGCGTTATTTTTCTATATCAAGCTGAGTGCCATTTCTATCGATGAGAACGGCCGTTAGGCAATTAAATACAGTTGCATAACTAAAATCATGAAAAAATCTGTGCAGCAGTTTATCTTGATTGCAACAGTGCTTGTACTTGCAAACAGTGGAATCTATTTTGTAACTGCATATTCACAGATGCAAGAGTCAAGTGATACTGGAAGTCAGATTCAAACCATGCTCTTTACAACTGCAGCAATATCATATTTGCCGTTAGGGGTATGGATGATAAAAAATAAACTTCATAGCAGAGCACCGTATGTAATTGCAAGCCTCATCTCAGTTGCACTGATTGGGCTGTATGTAATCTCAAGAACTGTCAGCCTTCCTGTAGTAGGAATACAAGATGACGTAGGTACAATAGACATATTGTGCAAAATCAGCCAGGGCGGTATAGTAGTTGTATCTTTGTTGCTTTTAAGAAACTGGAATAAAGCAAAGATAGCTGTACCTACATAGAATTATTTTTCTGAAAACTTTTCCCAAAGCCTTTGTATCTTTTTGTCCATTGTGAACCTTTCAACCTTGCAAGAGATCTGGCCATCCTTGAACGTTACATCTATTCCTGCTACCAAGCTTTTGTAGTAAGACTCGTCAAGCCCCTCAAGGGTGCGAATCACCTTTGTCTTTTTTACGCATTCTAGGGTTTCAAGATTTTTTATCTTCCTGTATGTGGTAGATGTGGGGATGCCAAGAGCATCTGAGATCTGCTGGGCGTTCATCTCGTTCTTTGACAGGACTGACAGTATCTTTCTGCTGTACTCGTCTGCAAGAACTGCAAGGATCTCATCATCGGTTGCCATTTCTTTCAGCTTTTCTTGACAGCGATGATGAGTACGATAAATCCGGCTATCTCAAATCCCTCCTCGATTAGCTTCTGAATACCTTCATTTTCAAGAAAGGCAAAACCATATTCCACTACAGTCTCGCCTAGAACAAGAAGCGTAAATCCTACGGCTAAAAGTATCATGGGGGGATACTTGGTTTTCTTAAATGCCTTGGCTGCAAAGAACACAAGAGTAAAGCCCACTAGGAGATGGGCTGCAAGAAGGACAAAATTAGTGAGAGAAGGCTCTTCCATTTTCTAAACCATTGGTGATACATCATGAACTGTTTTTAACCAATGCGTCCATTATCAGCCGCAAGAATGGCTAGTTCTTTCTTGTAACGACGGAATATGCAGTGAGAAATGCCTCGGTTCTTCCCTCAAGGCCTGGCTTGGCAGTAACCCCTGTAATGCTGATTATCTCGCCTTGAGTGAACTGTTCAAGAAGCCTTGCCTGAGCTCGCCAGCCCTTGAGCCATATCTGGCCTGTATCATCTTCGATAAATGTTTCTGAAAGAGAGACTGACTCGCCTGTCTTTGTCTGTATCTCGCGCTTTTGTGGAGCCTTGAGTATGATGGCCTCGATGCAATAGATCTTGTCAGAAGGCTTGACATCTCTTATCTTTGTTCTGGACTCGGCAAGCGTTGGAATGTTTTGCTTGTCAGTTTTTTGCAGATTGGAATCTTGTTCAATTGTAATTGAGTTTCCGTACATCTTTGACGGCAAAAATTCTATGACATCACCTGACTTGAGGTCTGCAGTAACAGAAGTGGCATCTGTAATGTTTACAATTTTATCTTCAAGTGCCGCAACAAGAAGCCTGCTGCCATAGTCTGTCTTTGTGGCAGACAAAATTCTTGCAACAACTGGAGTGATCTCTTTTCCGCCCTCTATCTCAAGCACCGTTCCCTCATCTCCGTGCAGCTCAAGACCCATCTGGCCTGTCTTTGTGTTGACACCAATCAGCCTTGCCTTTGCGCCGGGGTTTACTACTTTGGGAATGGAATTTTCGTCCTTGTTCCAAAGAACAGCTCGAATTATGTTGCCGTCGCTTCCTTTGAGCCTTAGCTGCAATGCCTTGCTCTGCTCTCCTTTGAAATTTGTAAACTCTGTAGTGCGAATGTTACCGTCTAAGATTCCTGAGACGACCAAGTTCTGCTGGTTCTCTTTTACATTTGATACATCATCTGTTATGTCATCAAGGCTTGGTATCTTGCTTTCAGTACGATTTGGTTCTACACTTGAACCCGAGCCGACATTAATTATTGGGTTTCCTTTTAGATCTGATTTTACATATGCCTTGATTATCTTTACAAGATCGCCTGGCTTGAGGTTTTCAATGCCTGGCAAGTTTGCCTTTTCGTCCCAGAGCTTTACCTTGGCTCTCTGGTCTCCGTCATATACAGTCATGTTACGTAGCATGAACTGCGAACCATCCTTTCTTGAGAACTGCCTTGCGGGGTAGACGTTCATAACTCTAGTCTCAAGCGTGATCTCCTTTGCGCCGACATAGATATCCTTGAGGCTCATCTCTACCTTTAGCGGCTCAGAAAGTGAGACTCCAAGGTCGGATGCAATAAGAAAGAGGGCTCCTTGGTCTGTTAGATAACCTGCACCAATCTTTTCCTTCTTTTTTTGGATAAGATCCTCGATATCCTTTCTTGAGAGCTCTGGCTTTTGCTCAAGCAGTTTATTTATCAATGAATCAAATTCGGACAAATCAAAAACAGTTGGAATCGTATCTTAATAAGAATTTTTGAGCAAATGCGATCAAGGAAGATCTGTACTATTTCTTCAAGTTTCAGTAGATAGATTAGTAGGACAAGAAAATTATTCGTAGATGTACTGTATCGAGGCCAAATCACTTTCAAAATCATACGGAAATGTTACTGCCGTAGATTCAATCGATCTTTCTGTGGAATCGGGAAAAATTTTTGGGTTTTTGGGCCCAAACGGTGCAGGCAAGACAACCACAATAAAGCTGCTGACTACGCTTATCCCCACAAGCAGCGGCACGATAAACATACTTGGAATCGATGCATCGCGCGACCCTCTTGGGGTGCGAAAAAAGATTGGCGTTGTACTGCAGCAGCCAAGCTATGAGCCAAATCTTACTGTGGAAAAGTCGCTTGAGAAATATGGCATGATGTGGGATGTAGACCAAAAGACCCGGCGCAAAAGAGTCGAGGAGCTGCTCTCTGCATTTGACCTCAAAGATATACGAAAGAAAAAAAACGATGACATATCAATTGGGCAGAGGAGGCGTGTTCAGGTTGCACGTGAGTTCATGCATGACATGGACCTCTTGTTTTTGGATGAGCCGACAGTAGGGCTTGATCCGTCTGCACGAAGGGGGCTGCTTGACTACATCAAGGGAAAGGTAAGGGATGGCCTTACGATATTTTTTACAACACACATACTTGAAGAGGCAGAATACCTCTGCGATGAGATTGCAATCATAAACCACGGCAAAATAATTGCCATTGATACTCCAGAAGAGCTCAAAAACAAGTTTGGGCGGGAAAAAACTATCAAGATTCACATAGGAAATGTGGAAAACTTGTCATCTATACTACAGGGAGTTGGAAGCTATGAGATATCACGCGACGAGGGAACTGTAATAACCATACACTCTGCTGACTCGGAGCAAGTGCTAGTCAAGATACTCCAAGTGTTAAACTCTAACAACATCCCTGTAGACGACCTAAGCGTTGTACCGACAAGCCTTGAGGAAATATTTCTAACTGTAGTAAAAAACTCGGACACAAACTCTGGGGTGAAAACCTAGTGCATCCAATATTTCGTCTAGTAAACAGAAATCTTACCATTTCGCTTAACATGGGGTTTGTGATATGGCAGGTTATCTTTCCTGTAATCTACATCTTTGTTGCGGGGTTTGCATACACTGCCTTGATTCATAACGTTCCGTTTGGGCAAAAGAACCTGGACTATCCTGCGTTTATTGCATCAGGGATGATTGGGTTTAACATCATGAACAGCACGCTAATCTCTGGAATAATAATTTGGAATGACAGGAGGCATGGGATGTTTGAGCAGATACTTGTGGGGCCCTTTACCCGCGCGCAGTACATACTGTCAAATGTATATACCATAGGAATCATAGGGCTTTTTTCTGCGGGATTGATAACTGCAATTGGATATCCTTTATTTTTCAAGTCTGTGGAATTTAATCTGCTGACTGTTCCGCTTGTCGTCTTTGCGTCAATTACCGGTGCGATTCTGTTTGGTTCGATTGCATCAATCATATCAACTAGGCTCAAGTCAAGTGAAGGGTTTAACGTAATCATAAATACTGTATTCCTGTTTTTTGCCTTTGTAAGCACGGCGTTTTATCCAGCACAAGGAGCCCCGCCAATTCTTGGTACTGCGTTTTATCTCAACCCATTGACATATCTTGTGGATGTGGTGCGGGCTGGAATATTTGGAAACTTTACTGGTACAGTTGGCTATGAGATGATTGTACTGGTTGTGGCGGCCGCAGTGCTTTTTGGCATTGCTACAAAGCTGTTGTCAAAGCTTGAGATCTGAGATACTATACAATACCATAATTGTTTTCTAGCTTTATCTGAAAGTACGACAAAAATGTTAATACGGTACAACCACTCAGCATCTACGGGGTTGTTTGATGTATCAAGGAAGGTATTCCTTTCACAAAACTGCATTTCAGAGCAAGCTGTAAAAAAATATGTCATGAAACTTTTGGAAGAGCATCACATTCCAAAAGAAAACATACTTGATGACTCCAGGATGGATGCAGTCTTGACAGGAGATTATCTAATACGATGTATAGGTGGTACCATTGTTGTACACAAAATTGAGCTCTCACATGAGGGCTTTACCACAAAAATTATTGGCCGCATCTAGTTCCTTGACTTGCGCCTTTCACTTTTGTCATACTTTGCCAAAAAGTCCTTTACTATATCTACAATTATCTGGTTTCTGCTTGTATAGCCCATCTTGTACGAGTCTTGGGTCTTGAGAAACTCATCGAGCCTTTCTGCTAGGCCAACAGGGATATTTGCACTAACCCAGTCCTTTCTTGCCATACGGTAACTTTACCGTATGTCTTCATTTAAGCTTACTTTGATTGATTTTATCTAATTGATGTTCAAGCAACCATATGGTCATTACAACATACCCTTGTTCTTTTAAATGCAAAGATTCTATACATTGCCAATGTTTCCACCAACTTTCTTGTCCATGAGGAACGGTTATCGGGAGTGGATGAGAAGCAACAATCTCTATTGGTGTAATATAGCCAGTTGTCATGGTGAAGTAAGCTCTATGAACTTGGTAGAGCGGTGTGCAGTAGGTTTTGGCATACTAGAGGGCTCTCAGCTGAAGCAAGGAGGCGGAATATGGATAACGTAAGGTCACTAATCCGAGGAGTCGATGAGGGCAAGTCTAATAAACCTGATTTATTAGGCACAACCCTTTGATTAAATGTACAGTAAAATTACTGTATCTTTTTATATTTCTGCATACAGTAAACTTACTGTATATGGGTAAGAAAGCCAAGGGGTTTACAACTGCCACACTCAAAGAACATGTCTTTAGGAAACTCAGACAGCTGTCTGATCTTGAAAAGAGGACTGTCTCAAACGAGCTTGATATCATAGTTGATTTCTATCTGTCAAAGAACAACCTAAAACTGGAGGCGCCACAAATTGTCTAAGTGGAATCCTGTAATCTTTTTAGCTGTAACGTGTTTGATATTGGGTGGTGCTATACATGTGCCAAGCTCTGCAAACGCCTTGCAGCAAATAGTTTGTGTGCTGCAGCCAATAGACCAGTCAGTGCCATCACATGTTGTCAACATGACAATGAAGGTGCTGGGCCAGCACAACCAAACTGCAAAATATATCGGGTTGGTGCAGGAGCTGACTGACAAGTCAAACACTGGATGTGATTTTGTGATACAGTTTGAGCGTGCAGTAAACTCTAACTACAACTGGGTTGACAAGTCTGCTCACTATACCATTTCTGGAAATGCGTTAACGCTGTACACTGACAAGACCCCAGTAAACGTACCAGATAGCATATCATTTGGTGGACCTAGTCCGGGCAAAGCAGGTGGAGACGTATTTGCTCCCGCAATGACAAACTGGAGTTGCTTTACAGAGGCAATAGCTACGTACCACCAGAATCTCGGATTCACTGGATATATGACATGTAATCCGTATCCTGTAGCACAGCATACAAGCAATGACATTCCGTTTTATGTAATACACAAGTCGCTTGAGCAGGCACTTGGAAAACTGCATCTCTAAGACATCAATTTAAATGTGAAAATCGTGTAACAATATCTGGATACCATGCAGGTTCGAAGAAGAAGCACCCTTTGGTTTTTGCTGCCCGTTGCGTTCAACGTACTGGGAGGAATAGTTGCATACTTTGCCATACGTGACGACGACCCGAAAAAGGCGAGAAGCTGTCTCTTTCTTGGAATAGTGCTTGCTGCAATTCCGATACTTCTCTTTGTTGTACCGGTGCTGGTAGGAATTACAATACTGCCTCACTTTATGCCAAAGATACCAATGCAGCACATGAATTACATATAGAATTTTTTGTTTACCGTTAACAGAATTCAAAAGAGTAGCCCGGCCCAGATTCGAACTGGGGTCAAGGGCTCCAAAGGCCCCTATGCTTGACCGCTACACTACCGGGCTTCGTTGAAATCTTCATTTGGGTTCCTTTAATAATGTTAGGTGTTCTGCGTGACTTGGCGTTTCCTTGCATCTACTGCAGTTCTTTCCGTGAACTTATTATCCTAGAACCCATCTTGAAAAACATGCGACTCTTCTTTGTATTTGCAATATGCCTTGTTGCTCTTACCGTGTCAACTGGAAGTGCCTTTGCGCAAAGCCAGATACCGCTGAAGGACAGGGTACTTGGAATTTATGCACAGGTGGCAGTGCACGACTCGTCAGGGAACTTGGTTGCGTACCTTGAGACGCTGCGTGTTACTATATTTGATCCAGCCGGCTTCAATAAAATAATTGATGACAACATGAACTTGTTTCAAAGAAGCGTGATAAACGTGCAGGGGCACGACGTTGAGATCCTAAAAGTAAATGATTCCACTGTACATCCATCTCCAACCATCGTATCTCAGAACCTCATAAACCTCAAGACAGCAGACGGCCCCAAGGTGCTTGTGGCAGCAGATCACGATGGGTATCCAGTTACAGACGGGGACAAGGTAACTACGTACTGGACGATAATTCGGGCGCTTTCCTAGTTTTTTTGGACAACAAGATTCCTACACCTATTGCAAAAAATACCACAAGCGAGACAAACCTGTAGGGCTCGTTTGTCTGCTGTGTAAATCCCGTAAGAAATGGGGGCGTTACCAATACTGTAAAAATAAACAACAAGACCGAGTCTGCGTGCAAGATTCCTTTTCGCGATGCAAAAAATAGCATGACTGTAAGGGGCAGAATAAACAGTACTGCGATATAGTCAAACCTCATCTGCATTGCCATGGATGCAAAGCCCTGCCAGAACTGCAAGTTGTCATACGGCTTGATTCCGCCTGCAAAGTCTGTGTTGTATGATACTGCCACAGCTGCGATGGCAATTATAATTGCGCCATATGTGGCAAGTGAGTACATCTTGGTTTTTTTAGGTAACGTGGACCTTGCAATGAAATAAAGAGACATTGGGAGAAACGACAAAGTCAGAGGTTTTGAAAAAAGCGAGAGGAAGTACGGGGCAACAGACGGCTGCCAAAACTTTTGAATTAGGTATATAGAAAATAGGTAAAGCAGAATCCAAAAGTTGTCATATGTTGCAGTGGTGCTGTACGAGACAAAGATGTTGCTTTGGAGCACAAGTGCCATGGAAACCAGGCCTGCAAACCTTTTTTCTGTGATGTTTTTTGTAAAGAAATATGTCAAAAGAAGCAGTGCTGCACTTGCAATCAGCGGAATTACCCTTATGTTTCCAAATAGGTGGAGCGATGTTGAGAGCAGTAAATATCTTACATGCGGCTCGAAAGTTGTGCCAAACTGTGAAATATCCCAAGAATCAACTCTCTTTTTTACATTGCCATAGTCTGCCCACGTCTCCTCACTTGACAATGTTCCGCTAACTATAATGCAAAAAATAACAAGTATTGCAACAACTCCAATCAGTGCTTGCTTTTTTGTGAGCTCAAAGTTTGCAATGGCACTAAAGCGGGCCTGGCACTTTGATCTCTTGTAATATGCAAAGCCTATCACAAGTACAATTATGTTCACTATGACAAGCGGTGCTGCAAGAACTCCTGGCTGAAACGGGTTGATTACATTTGGCGAGAAGACGCTGTCCTGAAACGAACTTGATGCTCGCGAGAGCAATGCCGGAAAGACAACAGGTATGAGGTTGATGAAGACAGTTACTAGAGTAGGGATAAAGATTGCCCAGGAAAGAAGATGCGGCTTGATTGAGTAGCTACGTTTTGGTTCTGGCGCTTTTTTTGGTTGTGGGTTGTTCCTCTTCTTGTCTGCCAAACGTTTTTTCTTAAATAATCTGGGTTTAAAAGTTGATGGTCGTAAGAAGAATAGAATATGTCATTATTATTTCAAGGCAACTGTGGTAATCAGTACAAAAAACAGAGGTTTATCATTTGATAATATTGTTTGGCACTGTTTTAGCTCTGATTTCTATGTGATGTACGTATACGTATTATAGTACTACATATATAGTTGCAAGCACATCTTAAACTAGATGAGTAAAGCAGTATTGAAAAAAGCAAACAGATCAAGAACATCAAACCCTACGCTTGACACAATAAAGATGGTAGAGCAAGCACTTTCTAAAGAATTGCAATATACTTCTAAAAATAGACTTTGGAGGACGCTT
>JAGWGB010000150.1 GCA_028867595.1 Nitrososphaerota archaeon
ACAGACTATATTCCAAAAGCAATGATACCGGTTCATGGAAAACCACTAATTGCTCACATTGTGGAATACCTATCATCATTTAAGATCATAGATGACATAATCATCCTTGCAGATTTTGATGGTTTAGGCAAACAAATAGAAAAATATTTTGAAAATTACAAAAGGGCAAAAAAGCCACTTAGATTTATTCAAGATTCGCAAAGCGGAACTGGTGGAGATCTAGTACATCTAGATAAGATTCTGGAGAAAAATTCAGAATTTCTGCTATGGTTTGTTGATAACCTGACCCCTCTTGATGTCAAAAACATGTATCAGTTTCATAAAGAAAAAAACACCCAGGCTACAATAGCTACCAGAAAATATAGGAAGGAAGAGACAGGTTATGCCATAATAGAAAATGGAGTAGTCGTTGAATTTAGGGAAAAGCCAACAATAAAACTTGAGATGGCCGAATGTCTTGGCATCTACATCCTAAACTCAAAAATTCTGAAGATCATAAAGTCAAAAAAAGCTAAAAGAAAGGAGATGAATCTTTCATATGATATT
>JAGWGB010000151.1 GCA_028867595.1 Nitrososphaerota archaeon
AGGTGAGGGTATCAAAGCAGGTTCGGGTATCAAAGCAGGTGAGGGTATCAAAGCAGGTGAGGGTATCGAAGCAGGTTGGGGTATCAAAGCAGGTTAGGGTATCGAAGCAGGTTGGGGTATCTAAGCAGGTTCAGGTATCGAAGCAGGTGAGGGTATCGAAGCAGGTGAGGGTATCATATCCATGTATAGTGGACTACGAGCCAAAGTGGTATCATGTGTGAGAATTGTAATAGGTTTTCATGCAAAATCAGAACAACTTATAGAAGCAAAAATAGATAAAGGTGATGTACTACTTGGTAAAGTGTCAAAACCAAATCCTTTGCCTCCAGTAGAATACTATTGGCATATCCATCATGAACAGTTAGTAGAAACAACTTACGAACCTATTGAAAATCGTATTGAATATATCAAGGAAAAAAAACCAAAGCATGAAGTGGAAACAAGATTAAGACTACTTAGAAAGGTCCAAGATCAAGATGCACTCAAAAAAGCAATTAATAGTAATAACCATGATAAAGTTGATGATCTACACCAGAAAGAATGCA
>JAGWGB010000152.1 GCA_028867595.1 Nitrososphaerota archaeon
AATACAACACATATGAAAAATGGATGAAAAATAAGACTAGTGAAATCTGTGTTAGCGTTATAGATTTTATTGAAGACTCTATTGTCGAAAAATACATTTCATCTGCCAATCCTCAAGTCTGGAAGAGCATGTCTGAGATAAATGATAAACTTGCCATCTTAGAGAACTGTGCATCCAAAGTGGATAATTCCTACAAAACGACGGTGCCTGATGCGTGTAGTGTCATGGATCGTGACATGCTAAACAAAATAAAGTCGTCAATAGAACAGATAGGGTATGGCATTGACTGTAGGAGTAGAGTTCTAGAAATTGCAGATTTGCTCTACAAAAACCGTCAACTATTGCCTAAAACCATATTGCCATACTGTGAACATGATGATACCACGAACATTATTTCGCCTAAAAAAAACATAGTCAAGTTTGAACTTGATGATGAATTCAAAGAGATTGCATATAGACTAGATGAATTGTGGACAACAGAAGAACAAGCAAGGATCCGATTGCTCAGGCAATATGGCAAGCACCTGAAAGGTCTTCGTTT
>JAGWGB010000153.1 GCA_028867595.1 Nitrososphaerota archaeon
ATTGCAATAAGGCTACTTGCTATCCTAGACAGCACGCCCGCTATAAGAAGTGCCCCTCCTATCAGTTCGAGCAGACCTACAAGAACCGCTAGCTCCGCTGGAAGGCCAATGCCAGAGAGAAACTTTTCAAACCCACTACCAAACTTTAGCTGGCTGTGTACCATGAAAAATACTCCTACTACAATTCTCAATCCAAAGTGACTCAGATCATGTAGCACATGAGTTCTAAGAGTTGCATCAGCCATGCGTTATTTTTGATTTGACATCAATTATACTTTTGTCAAGCTTGAGAAAAAATCAAAGGGATTTGTCATGAATGCTTTTGACATACATTTACAACGCGACTAGGTACCAGTCAGTAAATATATGAGCGCAGATTATTAGACTCAAAATTTTAATAGGCATGCGGCTCGAAAAGGAACAGAAGTGATATAGGTACGTCGTTAACAAGAACCGAGCTTTCCATTCGCTCAAAATCTCTTTCGATCATAATTCCAACATACAATGAATCCCAGAACATTACAAAAATGCTAGATATC
>JAGWGB010000154.1 GCA_028867595.1 Nitrososphaerota archaeon
TTTGTAAGAAAAAGATCGAAGTAAATGAAGTTGCGTTGTGGGCAAAAGGCTTAGGGGTCAAACATCAGGCATGTTCTGAGGTTGTAGATCTAAAATGTGCCATCTGTGGCGGACCTGCAGGATGTCTACAATGCGAATTCACAGACGACTGTGACAGAAATAAGGTCTCACAGATGTGCATCTGCAAAAAATGCCATGAGGGAAAGAACGTCTTTGTTCTCTATCAGAAGGCAATTTCAAACCATTTCCCAATCCTGAATCTAAAAGATTGAATTTGTCGGCTAGTGCTTTGATTAGTCAAGAGTAAAAAGTTAAAATTTAACCTCAATAGAGTCTCATCAATGCCAGAAGGAACCACCAAGATTACTCCAGTTGATCCAATATTTCATGGAGAATCAAACTATGAGGTAGGGCTTGAAAACTTACTTGCCGAGACAAAAGAAAAGGCCAGAAAACTGCAATCCGATCCAAATGCGAATGAAGAGACTATAAAAGAAGTAACTGAACAGTTGCAGGTTCTGGAGACTTTGTGGGAAAAC
>JAGWGB010000155.1:0-280 GCA_028867595.1 Nitrososphaerota archaeon
CAAGCTCGTTTTTGTATTCGTTGTATGGAGGATACGGGCCAGTCTGATTATAGACTGGGTCTATGGTAAAGCCGTTGGTGCCGGTTTCATTGCTTGCAATGCCAAGATTTTGTATTGCAGTAATTGTGGCATTCATTGCTTGAGCATTTTCACTCATTGCTTCTTGTGCTGTTTTTGCTTGTGTGTCAACTCCCAGCTGTATCATAACAAGATCTGGAGAGACCGACGCGGTGGCAGTTCCAGTCACAGAAGTAGTGTTTTGTTGTGGCGGGAAATAATA
>JAGWGB010000155.1:290-537 GCA_028867595.1 Nitrososphaerota archaeon
CGCATATGCTTTATTGCTAGAGGTTTGCATGTCAGCGAAGACAGTTGTTGAGACAATTGCAATTGCGGCAAGTGCAGCCAGAATTATTGTGGTTTTATTTGTCATTAGTATCGTATTAGATGCCAGCTCTTATAGGCTTTGATTAAATTTCACTTTAACTTAATTTTATATGAAAAAATCATGTTAATCTGTATGATACACGAAATTTTTTATTTTTAGCGATACATCAAAAAATTAATGTGTTGTT
>JAGWGB010000156.1 GCA_028867595.1 Nitrososphaerota archaeon
AAAAAGTCTTAATATATTACCGCTTGGGCAGGCACATTTAGGCACGGTTTTAGGATCATGGTCAAAAACCTCCTTGATTAAACCAATTTCTAGACTTTAGTGAAACGTTTCATAATGTGAACGAAAAAAATCCTTATGCCACATTTTAGATTTTTGATATTCTAATGTTTTTTAGTCAACTGCAATACGGTGGTCTAACAATGCCTAAAATTTAATAAAAAATCAATGTTCTGCGTAAACGCTTGTTACTATTGTACATCCACATAGAAAGCTCTTGCATGGTCATCCGCTAATCCTTGTGTACTGTTGGACATCATGTTTATTGCAAAACCATAAGTGCCTGACTTCACTGTCTTGTCAATGCTGATAGTCATATTCATTGTCATGAGTGGTTTTTCATGTGTCTTTTCATCCATAGATTGCATCGAGATATTTTTCATGGGAAGAGTTATGGTGAATCCCTGTGGCAATTGTGGATGATTCGGATCAACATTTCCTACCCCAAGTTTTGAATCCGCCTGAGTTACTACAATATCC
>JAGWGB010000157.1 GCA_028867595.1 Nitrososphaerota archaeon
CAGATGAAAATTGGACAGAAATAACTATAACTGATTCAGGTCCAGGTATAGAAGAGACAATAATGCCAAATCTGTTCAACAAGTTTGTTACATCATCGTACCATGGCGGCACAGGATTAGGTCTGTACATATGTAAAAACATCATAGAAGCGCATGATGGAAAAATTTGGGCTAAGAACAACGCCAGCAAAAAGGGAGCATCGATCACATTTAGAATTCCAACAAACCAAGAACTCATGAATAGAGATTACACTAAATTCTTAAATTTGGAAACGGTGTCATAGTTAAGATGGTAAAAATCCTAGTGGTCGATGATGAACCCGACATTACAGCATCATTAAAAAACGGATTGCAACGAAAGGGGTTCGAAGTTGACGTATACAACGATCCAACAGACGCACTCTCAAATTTCAGACCTGATGTATATGATTTGCTCCTAATAGACATAAGAATGCCAAAGATGAACGGTTTTGAATTATATCGAGAAGTGAAAAAGAAAAGTAACAGTGTCAAGATTTGTTTTTTCACCGCCTTTG
>JAGWGB010000158.1 GCA_028867595.1 Nitrososphaerota archaeon
GAAACTGCAGATTTTGCATTCTCCAATGCTCTTGCAAGCGCACAAAACCACATGATTGCATCAGGGCTGGTAAGACTAGCTACTGCAAGCGCAAGCGAGATAGTAAATGCGCTAGAAGACAATGCTGAAAAGGGGTTTTTTGAGCTTCATGATGCAGCAGAAAGCAAGGTCCAAATAGATACAGCAGTGAGGGCAGCAGAAGAATCATACCGCGATGCTTGTCAGAGATACGACGAGTGTGTCAAAAGACAAACAGGCGAAGTGTCAGGAACTGAAAATCATAATTTTAGTTAATATATGATAAATAGTTTGAAATTGATTGATTTGGATTCAAAGCGAAAAAAGTCAATTAACATGTTTGCAATAATTATCGTTCTTCTCATAGTGGTACCAGAAACAGTCGGACATTCTTTTTTTGACAAGCCTCATCCGACAAGCTCGTCTGTCAATGCAGCCGTTTCCCTCACTGATAAACTTAACAAGGGTTATCCTGATGCAGGCTTTGGTTGCCGCCTAACAATTCAAAATGATCC
>JAGWGB010000159.1 GCA_028867595.1 Nitrososphaerota archaeon
AATCATGTGCTGCAGTCCGACAAGTCCTGATAGATTGTTGCAACCAAGATTTGGCTTGTTTGTGTCGATGTAACCGCTGTCAGCTAGTACATTTGGAAGCAAGACTCCAAGTGTAGTACAAATTATAATCGAGAGATAACTAATTTTCAAAATACATTGAAAGTTGAAAACCCTCATTTAAAAAACTGACGTAGATTTTCACAGTATCATTCTTCCAAGAAATATGCAAAATTGTTGTTCAAAATAAAAAAGTGGTGAGAAATTTGGTTTTACCCAAATTGCCTTGATTTTGTTGCGCGGAGGGGCTTGTTATGCAACATTGAATGAAACTTACCATTTTGAATTGAATTTGATTGCAATTGATTGCAAAACCAGAAGAATGTTACGGTAATTTTTTAAACCACCAATGTACCGTCCATAATAAACGTGAAAACTCTACATTTTACAGCGATCAGTGGAATAGGAATTGTTGTGACTGGTGTCTTTTTTATCATGCCAGTCATCATTGGAAATAGTTTTAATGCATAT
>JAGWGB010000015.1 GCA_028867595.1 Nitrososphaerota archaeon
TTAAGATATTGTGTTTTACACAACTGCAGACTGCATCTAATACCAAAGATATTAGCAAAATATCGAGTACATCAAAAACAGCTTACAAAAGAAAAGGCTACCATCTCTTTATCACAAACTAACAGGATACGGAAGTTCATACTAGATAAGATTGAGCCAGAAAAGCGAAAAAAATACGAATCTGCCATAAAAGAATATCAAAAGACCAAGTCCACAGCAATAAGAAGTCGTCACATGTTACGTGATACGATGTTCAAGATATTGCCCAGATCAGTTTCTAGTTCCATACTAAAATCATATATGAATAGAAAAGAATAGCCTAGATACCAAAGTATGTTCCATATTTATAAAATATTTATAGAATCAAGTAATCCATCTTAGTTTTTTCATAAGTTCCATTAACTCATTTTTATTCAGATGTGTGACAGTAGCAGATCCATATTCTTTAACTTTAACATGTTTTTTTAACGATTGCATATCAAATTCTTCTTCCCGTTTTATCACAAAATGATCTTTTTTTTCTTCAACACGCCTCATTTCTTCTTCTGATACTAGAATCTCATCGATTTTTTCACCTGCACGTATCCCTATATACTTTATAGAATAGTCTTTGTTGTTCGTTCTTAATTGTGCATATGCCTTTGCAAGATCAACAATTTTGGTTGCAGGTGCTTTCTTGACAAATATTTCTCCCCCCTTTCCATTCTTTATTGAATAAAATACTAGATCGATGGCTTGGCTCAATGTCAACAAGAATCGAGTCATATCAGGATGTGTGATGGGAAGCGGTTCTTTTTTTGCTATCTTTAAATCCCATAGCGGCATTACACTGCCTCTACTTCCAAGAACATTACCATACCTAACACATGAGAATATCGTATTGTCTTTTGATAGATCGTCAGAAAGTACTATTTTTTCTTGTAATGCTTTTGTCATTCCCATCGCATTAACTGGTTTCACTGCCTTGTCAGTACTTATGGCAACCACCTGGGATACTTTTCTTGCAACAGATGCCTTGACAATGTTATATGCACCAATAATGTTTGTCTTTACTGCCTCAAACGGATGAGATTCCACAGTAGGAACTTGTTTTAATGCTGCTGCATGAAATATTATGTCAATGTCTTTTGTTACAGTATAAAGCCTGTCATAGTCTCTAACATCTCCTATGACAAACTGCATTTTTTTAATTATAGGATCATTAGCAAACTCTTGCCTCATAAGATACTGCTTGTCTTCATCTCTGCTAAAAATTCGAACAATTTTTGGTTTGTATGCCATCAGCTCTTTTATCATTTGGTGACCAAAACTTCCAGTCCCGCCTGTTATCAGAATATTTTGGTCATTTATGACCGATGAATAATCCAACTTAAATGCAATGATTGATACTTAGTTAATAAGTCTTAATTGTTTAATCGTAAAACTGTGAAATTTATTCATCTGAAAACCTTTTAAATTTGGCAAATAACAAAATGCCATATCTTATGAAAATAATGTCCATTTTTGGAACAAGGCCAGAGATAATTAGGCTGAGCAGGATTTTTTCCTTGTTAGACACAAATTTTAATCATGTAATGGTCAATACGAGCCAAAATTATACATACGAACTAAACTCTGTGTTTTTTGACGAACTTGAGATTCGAAAACCCGATTATGATTTGAAAGTAAAAACTGGTAAATATGGTTTAGAGGTTTCAGACATTATAACAAAATCTGAAGACATACTATTGAAAGAAAAACCCGATATACTGCTAATTTTAGGAGATACAAATAGTGGGCTTGCAGCTATTCCTGCTGCTCATCATAGAATAAAGATAGCTCATTTAGAAGCCGGTATGAGAAGCTATGATTTTCGCATGCCCGAAGAGAAAAATCGAGTCATAATTGATCACCTTTCTTCTCTTTTATTGCCATATACCACATATTCCAGAGAAAACTTGATTCGCGAAAACATACATCCAAGCAAAATATACGTTGTAGGTAACCCAATAATTGACGTCATCGATTATTTTGCACATAAAATCGAGTCCAGCGATATAATGGAGAAGATGAAATTAGAACCCGATGGATATTTTTTGGTTACAGCGCATCGCAGTGAAAATGTTGATTCGGCAGAGACTTTAGAAAAAATCTTTTTGTCCTTACAAGCAATAGGTAAACGTTTCAAAAAACGAGTGATCTATCCAATACACCCACGGACATTAAGCAAGATAAAAAAAAGAAAAATTCCAAGCAATATTGAGTTGATAAAACCTCTTGGGTTTTTTGAATTTTCAAAGTTAGAGAAAAACTCATTTTGTCTCATTACAGATTCTGGTACAGTTCCAGAAGAAGCCTTGTATTTTAAGAAGCCATGTGTTACAATACGTGAAAGTACGGAGAGACCTGAGTATATAGAAGAAGGATCCAACATACTAGCAGGATTAAACCCGAAAAATGTGGAAACCGCAGTCAAAGTTATCACTTCACATGAAAATAATCGAGAATGGAATAAATCGTTAGGAGATGGTACTACCGCCTTGAGAGTTGCCAACATATTGAGCGGCAAAATAGATAGATTACAATACTGATTCTCAGAAAGATTTACAATGCAGATTACTTAAAAATCAGGAGAAAGTTGAGCATTTTAATTACAGGTGGAAATGGAGCACTCGGCACAGAACTAAAAAAGACATTTCCAGATGCATTAACACCTTCTCATCAGGAACTTGACATTACTAACAAAAAAAACGTTAAAGAATACATAACAAAAGGCGACTTTGATCTCATAATACATGCAGCTGCATTGACTCACATACGACCATGCGAAGAAAACAAAACCCTAGCATGGAGTACAAATGTGGAAGGCACCAAAAATTTAGTTGATGCAGTTCTTGATAAGAAAAAAAATACCAAATTCATTTACATTAGTACAGCTTGTGTTTTTGATGGACATATTGGAATGTATAAAGAAAGTTCCATACCATATCCTGAAAATTTCTATGCCTTGACAAAACTGATAGGAGAATTCGAAGTCAATAGATTGCCAGAATATTTGATTATAAGAACTAATTTTGTGGGTAAAAAAAAGTGGCCGTATCCTCGTGCATTTGTAGACAGATTTGGCACATATCTTTTTGCTCAAGATGTATCCAGGGGAATAATGGATGTTTACAAAGAAAACTTGAGCGGTTGCGTGCATATTGTTGGAGATAAAAAGATCTCAATGTTTGAGTTAGCCAAGTTGACTACCCCTGAGATCCAACCCATGACTATCAAGGACTATACTGGACCAAGATTAACAATGGATATGAGTCTTGATACTGAGCGATGGAAAAAGTATCATATTTCAGAATAAAAAACACTAGATTCCAACGCTTTCAATAAAGGTTGTAATTGATTCTTTAAAGTATTGTTTACTATAATTGCTAGTTGAGACTCTAAGTTTGTCCAGCAAATTATCATATTCTCCCGAAAGGGCTTTTTTTATTTTTTCTTGAGCATCTTTTTTATTATCTGGTTCATACCGCAACTCATCAAAAGGGACAGTTTCCTTGTGTGCAGAATTATTTGGTACTACTGGGATACATCCAGCTGCAATGCTTTCAACAACAGAAATGCCAAAAGTTTCAGGCGATGCATGGAAATACACTTTTGATTTCTTTAGTTTTTCAATCACTTTGTCACGTCCTATGTTTTTCATCAATAAAATTTTAGTCGATTTTGAGTTCTTGATTTTTGTTGCAAGGCTTTCATAGTATATCTCATTTACCTTAGTTTTTGTATTCCCAATGATAGTACATGGTTTATCCATATCATTTAGTACGTCTATTGCAAATTCAAGATTCTTTTCCTGGGAATATCGTGATATGATAAGTACTTCTTGGTCTTTTTTCCCATCATTGTAGAATGTGTCAACATCAACTGGTGGATAAATTACCACAGAATCCTTTGCAAATCTATCCTTAAGAGAACTTTGGATAAATTTTGAATTTGCTACAAGAATGATATTTTTGTCACCTATTTGGCTAACAAATTTTTGGCTTAGTATATAGTATGGTTTGTAATACGCTGACCAGATGCCCTTGTATTTTGTGACATCCTTTTCTGTCTCGTTTCTAAAATCATGATGACAGTAAATTATGATTTTCTGGTCTTTTTTATGCGGTAATGCCAGTCCTCCAGACACTTGCACTATCAGATCATCGTCTTGCGCTTTTTCTGTTAGTTTTGATTCCAGATACCTCTGATACAGGCCAAAAGCGGGCAAGCGAAATGGAAAGATTGATTGAACTCTGATTTTTGGTAGGTTAATTGTTGGTTTTGAAACAGTATACAAGCTAACTGTATGTTTGTGTTCTATCAGGGCTTCAATTAGAGCAAGTAGAGTTGTTTCTGTGCCTCCGCCTCCACCCACAAATCCGTGAATGATTCCTATTTTCAATTAAAAATGTGAATGATGCTCTTGCACTTAATCTTTAGAATTTTAAAGATGAGAGATTTGATGAAATAAAATTTACATCAGAGCTTGTGATGCTTCGTGGAACATCTGGCTTTTTGCGCATCCTGCTGCAAGCTCGTCGCCTGCTCCTCTTCTCATTATTCCTCTGTAAAGGCCATCTTCTAGCTTTGCACCTACTCTTTGTTCCCATTCTTCTACTGTTGTAGAATATTTCTTTTGGATTCTGTCTCTGTACCATTCTGGGATTACATTGAATGCACAGAATGGAATGATTCTAAGATCTGGCGTTACATAGTGAATATCACATCTTTGTAGTCTTTCCAAGTCTTCGTTGTACTTGTCTTGGAAGTGCATCATGCCTAAGAAGAGTCCCTTGACATGCCAAGAACCTACCGAGTCAAATGATCTCTTCATAAGTATATTGCCAAACATCTTTGCCAAGTCAAGTCCTGCTGGCTGCTTCTTTTTATCGATAAAGCTTGAGAGTTTTCTTACAACCTCTAGCATTGTAAAGTACTTGTTTTTACCAGAACGAATCTCTTCTGCCTTGTCTTCAAAGAGCTCAAGCATTCCTTGAATATCGGCAAATTTTGTCAATGGAACAAACTTTTTGGTTTCTTGGTCTTCAAAGATGTATGTTCCAGCACCACATGCAAAGTGGATTGATAATTCGTATTTTGGCTTGCTTGAAAATGCTTCAATGACGTTTGTCAGTGGCATACAGCTTGGAACTGGGAACCAGTCGTCTACTGTTACTTCAGCACCAGTTTGTTCTTCGATTCTTTGTATGCAGTCTGGTATTGTGATTCTGTATTTCTCACGTTCTTTCTTTCCCATTCTTCCTGTCAGTGATACTGGTTGGAAGTTTACTGCATGCACAACATCAAGGTTCTTTTGTGCATATCGAATAATTCCGCCTAACTCGTGATCATTAATTGATTTGATAACTGTTGGTACAAAGACAACGGTGGTTCCTGTCTTTCTTGCGCTTTCTAATGCATAAGGAATTTCCCAATGGTTCTTTGGGTTTGTTCTTGGAGTCACACCGTCAAAACTAAGATACAAGTTGTTAACACCGGCAAGTCGAACTTCACGCATTGCTTCTGGATCTAGTGCAAATCTGATTCCATTTGTGTTCATCTGGATGTGGTCTACGCCTTCTTCTTTCATTATTTTAATGACATCAGTGATATCTTCTCTTAGCATTGGTTCACCGCCGGTGATCTGCATAGAGTTTCCTGGAATTGGTCTTTCTGCCTTGAGTGTCTTCATCATTGCTCTTACTTGATCTTGTGTTGGTTCGTACATGTATGCCCCCTCTAGACCTTTCTTAACATAGAAGAAGCAATACCAGCATGTTAGATCACATCTGTTTGTAACTATCATGTTTGCAAGTCCGCTGTGTGAAAGATGGTTAGAACATAATCCACAGTTATTTGGACAGGAACATTTGTCAATCATTACGTTAGGAGCATGTGCACCCTTTCCATCCATCCAGTATGTGCTAAACTTTCTGTACATCTCGTATGAGCCAAAGTATAGTTCTTCACACTCGCCGTGTGTTGGGCAGGTTTTTGTCATGAATACTTTGCCGTCTCTCTCAAAGACCTCAGCATCAAGTATCATGTTGCAGTCTGGGCATATACTTTGAGTAAATCGAATAGTAGACTTTTTACCTATTGTAGGAGTCTTTAGATTGGATATCTGAATTAGTTCCATGCTATTATTGGCATATCTTAAGAATTAGTATTTAATCCATTTCCAACAAGACACCAGATGAATCGGTAGTACTTGTGCCTAGTATGCGCCAGACCAGTCCTAGACATATATACCTTGGAATCTCGATGGATATGGCATGAGCCTCTCAGACAAGACCAGAAAGGCCCTTGAGAGGGTAGGGCTTACCAGTTATGAGATAAAGACGTACGCTTCTCTTCTCAAGACTGGCCCAATAACAGCCTCCGATCTAAGCCAGAAATCAGGTGTTCCTTACTCGAAGATATATGAAGTGTTAGGCACCCTAGAGGAAAAAGGATGGATAGGCTCAGACGATTCACGCCCTACGCAGTATTTTGCAAAATCTCCTGCTACTGCCATGCAAACGTCACGGCAACAATTTGAGACAGATTTTAGCAATAATGAGAATACCATATTAAAAGAACTTACTCCACTTTACGAACAAAGCGGGACAAGCGAGAGGCCTGACATCTGGATAGTCTCAGGAGTCATGAACATAGCAACCAAGATTCTTGAAATGGTTGACTCTTGCAGAAATGAGGTATTGATTGCAATACCCAAAGTTGCTGAAGTTTTGGCAAAAGAAGCATTGCCAAAGCTTAGGTTACTGCATGACAGAGGTGTAGATATCACTATTCTAGTATCAGAGGATGTTGACAGTGACACGTTAAAGTCACTCTCACGCGTTTCCAAGGTCAAACTGAAAAAAGGCCTCTTTGGAGGCGGCATTATATCAGATAAGAGATATGTAGTTTTGCTGCTTGGAGAAGAGCTTGGAACACCTGCATCAAAAGAAGCAGTTGCCATATGGGCTGATCATTCAGGCCTTGCAGGATTTGCGCGCGAATACTTTGAATATTTGTTGAGAGAATCAAAAGACGTAAAGTAAGGTTATGAGATGATCATACTATGAAAGACCAAGAGATCCTATTTGTCGGAACTGCCGAGGCAGAACATGTGGAGATGTACTTGAAGGCGATCTGGCACATAAAGGAAGGCGGGGATCCCGTAAAGATAAGCACCATTGCAAAGATGCTAAACGTTCGACAGCCAAGTGTGGTACAGATGCTAAAAAAATTGAATGATAGCAAGCTTGTAAACTATAACAAAGGAGGAGTTTCTTTGACCAAAAACGGAGAACAAATTGGTTCTAACATGATGCGAAACAGCAGATTGCTTGAAGTCTTGATGGATAGTGCTCTCAAGGTGGACATTAATGAAGAAATGGTTTGCGGGATAGAACATCACATGAACGAACAGTTTACAGATGCATTATGCACAATGTTAAAGCATCCAAGGCAATGCCCTCATGGACACGACATACCTCGTGGAAAGTGTTGCAAGGTTTAGTTTTGAAAAGTTATATCACCGATAGGTTTGTGTAAGACATGACATGTTTCTGCGGTTGCGAGACATATGTAAAGAACTCAGACGGGTTCAAGGTGGGTTGTGTCAAATGCAACCATGGTCCTCAGAATCACGAGGAAAGTTTTAAGATCAAACCAGTTACAGAAGGAAGTCAAAAGCGCGGCTCGCTAAGTTAGTTATTCGCCTATTATTTTCACAAGTACACGTTTTGGTCTTTTTCCATCAAATTCGCCATAAAAGATCTGCTCCCATGGCCCAAAATCAAGATGGCCGTTTGTAATGGCAACTACCACTTCTCTTCCCATGATCTGCCTCTTAAGATGTGCATCTGCATTGTCTTCACCTGTTTTGTTGTGATCGTATTTTGATATTGGTTCATGTGGAGCTAATTCTTCAAGCCATCTTTCATAGTCTCGATGCAAACCGCTTTCATTATCGTTGATAAACACGCTTGCTGTTATGTGCATCGCATTGACTAGACATAATCCCTCCTTTACTTGGCTCTTCTGTACTAATTTGCGTACGTCTGGAGTAATATTCACAAACCCTCGTCTGGATTGGACATTGAGCGTCAAATATTCTGTAAGTGATTTCATGATATGATAGAATTTCTTATTTCATAAAAATCAAGTGCAGGCTCAGAACTCAAGATCCTTCTCATCAAATCAAAGGGATTTGGTCATCAACGCCTGCAGCAAGTAATTTTTCTTGTTCCTAATTGAGTCTTTCAAGAAGCTTGATAAAAGGCGGTTACGAAATCTAAGCAAATGGTTTCAATCGATGCAACCTGCGCGCTTGAAAGTTTTAGGAATTTTATAATACTTAGTACCTGCAATTCGTTTATTCCTGAAAGTTACTTGGAAGATTACGAAGTCTTTCCAGAGCGTGAAACTTCACCTGGCCTAATCTACGTAGAAGCAGCAGACAAGGTAACTCTCAAGAAAATCCGTGACATGACTTTTGTAAATGCAAAAGAAGTCCTAGGCATAATTTATTCATCTAAAAGCGGCAATACTAATCTAAAATGGAGACAGGTCAGACGCACAATGGGAAAGGTGGTTGGCGAGGCATCAACCAATACACTGGTAAATTTGACTGAGGCAGGCGTTTTGACACAGGAATGGGTTCAAAACTATCTGCGAAAAAAGGCAGAAGAGAAACATGCCGAGCCTGACGAGCTAACAAACTAGGCTACTTCTTTTTTATTATTGTGAATTCCTATAGAATGCAAATTGATTACAAAGAAAATAGATGACAATACAGTGGCTCTCATACCTGAAGAGTCAGATGATCTTTTTACATTACGCAGAGTCATGCAAAAAGGCGACAAAGTGGTAGGAGATACCACGCGTGTCATAAAACAAGACAAAGACTTTTCAAGACCCGATAGAGGCGAGAGGATCAAAATTCGTATTGCGCTTGATGTTGAAAAGATCTCTGTTGATGATGTCGTTGACAGATTAAAAGTTCAAGGAATAATAGCAGAATCAGACAACGAGTATGTTACCAAAGGTTCACATCATTCTATGACTTTGAAGATTGGCGAACCCATAACGCTTATCAAAAAAAATTGGGGCGATATTGAAAAAAAATTAATTTTTGGAAAGAAAGACGCAGGAAGCTTTTTGCTTGTTGCAATAGATACTAGTGATTGCGGCATTGGTAGGCTCACTGGAACTCATCTTAAGCTAATGCCCAATCTCTATTCTGGTGCAAGCGGTAAACGATATAAATCAAAATTTAATGTGGAAGACTTTTTCAAAGATGTTCAAGGCGCAATATCATCTACAATAAGAGAAAAAGACGAGATCATAATATTTGGACCTGGCGAGACAAAAAAGAGATTAGGAAACTTTCTTTCTGATTCTCCTTCTGCCAAAGGTCACAACATACGTGTGATTGACGGCATAGATTCAAGCGGCGAAGATGGAATATACACATTTATCAAATCGGATACGATGAAGCAGGCCCTGGCAAAAAGTAAGATTGCAAAAGTGTCTGCTATTTTAGATGAGATAATGCTTATGGTAAACAAAAAAATTAACAAATTCAGCATGGGCTTTGAGGAGACAGCAAAGGCAAATGAAGCAGGGGCTGTACAATCCCTAGTGTTTTCGGATAAAATTTTTGAAAATCAGGATGAGGATAAAGTTATTGCTTTTCTAAATCATGCCGAAGGAAAAGGCGTAGAAGTATATGCAGTCGATTCAACCACAGACGTGGGACTCAGAATTTCATTTCTTGGAGGAATTGTTTCTCTTCTCAGGTTTGCTCTTGCGGGTTGAATCAACAAGCCAATTCTGATACGACATATTTATTGAATCCATTTTTATCTCTGCAATTTCTGGAACTTGATACGGATGTGTTTTTTCAATCTCTTCTTTGAGTAGTTTTTTTGATTTTTCTATAGTTTTAAAGAGCGCCAAAAACTCTACAGTGTTTTCTATTTTTCCTTTCCAAGCATACACAGAGTTGATTTTTGTATAGTTAACACATGCTGCTAGTCGTTTGCGAACTACAATGTTTGCAATTTTGTCTAGAGATTTTTTGTCAGGATATGTTGAGACTATCACAATTCCCATAGTAACTGATAAATTGCCTCACTAAAAAAGAATATCAATTAATTTGGCATTTGAATTTTTACAGCATAATTCCATAATCTATGTGTTAATTGTATGGGTCATTGTATTTGCTATTGCCAAAGTCTCAAAACTAGACAAACGCGGATTTGAGATAAAACCGTACAGCCTGACCTACAAAAATCAGAATGTGCAGTTACTTTTGACTAGACTTTTGGGCAGGACGGAGAGAGCAACAAGAATTTTCTCAAACGCAAGCGTTGTACTTGGATTCATAATGATGGGCGCTGCATTTTGGTATCTGATTTCTAATCTTTCAAACTTTTTTGTAAAACCAGACTCGTTTGCAGAAATGACGGTACTAATACCTGGAGTTACTATTCAATCAAGCACCAACATTGCATATTTTCTTCTTGCCGTTCCAATTGTACTTGTGATGCATGAAGGTGCACATGGAATAGTAGCAACTCTTGAAAAAATAAAGATAAAGACGGGAGGTTTTGCGGTGTTTATTGCACTGTTTGCAGGTTTTGTTGAGCCAGATGAAGAAGAATTTGCCAGAGCCAAAAAAATATCAAGACTCAGAGTAATTGGCGCTGGCGCAACGTCAAACGTCATATTCTCTTTTGTAATTGCAGGCTTGCTTCTTTTCAATCCCTCATTTGCCTTGATCATGCCAGATGGAATACGAAACATACTCTATACCGAGCCACTAGGGGTTCCAGTGATTTCCGTTGAGTCTGGTTCAGGAGCAGAAAAAGCAGGACTACAAAAAGACGACACTATAACAGCGATAAATGGAATACACATATCCCTCCCGCAGGACTTTGCCAAAGTTAAGCTAAAACCTGGAGACACTGCAATTGTAACGGTCACAAGATCAGATCAAACTCTTCAGATTCCAGTAGTAGTTACTCCATCAAAAGACGATCCCCAAAAAGGAATGCTTGGAATTATGAGAGCGGCGCTGCCTTCCTATCAGCCAGTTGTTCCCTATTACATACATTGGAGTCCAGAAGTGTTCATGTTCTTGTTATGGCTATGGATGCTATCATTTTTCATAGGAATATTCAACATGTTACCTTTGCCCATCCTTGATGGAGGAAAATTCATCCACAGCATAATCGAGAAAAAAATGTCAGAGCGAGCTCTCAAAGGCACCATGATATCACTATATGTTGTCACTTTTGTTTTATTTGGACTAAACATAGCTCTGTCTGCCGTGAAATCTGGCTTTATCACAATTTGAGAAAATTCGTAAAATAAGGCTAAATTAAGGAGAAACAAGAAAAAGATATGAATTGTGACTATTGTGAAAATGCAGTAGTTTATTCTAGGAAATATTCCGGAGAAAGCCTTTGTTCGGATTGTTTTTCAAAATCAATCATACGAAAGGCTGCCAAAACCATATCAAAGTACAAGATGATAAATTCAGGAGATGTGGTAGGTGTTGCTGTTTCTGGAGGAAAAGATTCGTTATCTCTACTGCATACGTTAAAACAAATTTCATTGAATCACAATTTTACTCTTCGAGCTATTACAATAGATGAGGGAATTCCGGGATATAGGGATGAAGCGTTAGACATAGTGCATAGTTTTTGCAATAAGATAGGAATAGAACACGGCGTCTACTCGTACAAGAATCTTTTCGGCACAACGCTGGAACAATCACTCGAGATGCGAGAGAAAGAAAAGATTTCTTCTTGTTCCATATGCGGTATATTAAGAAGACGTGCAATTGATTTTGGCGCAAAGGAGCTAGGAGTGGATGTAGTAGCGACAGGTCACAACATGGATGACTTTATTCAGACTTTTATTATCAATCTTCTTTCAGGAGACACAAACAAGATTGGATGGATGAGTCCAGATCCAACAGACAAGAAGGCAAGAAGAATAAAACCATTTTGTGAAATTTATGAAAATGAGATTGTCTTCTATGCTTTTACAAACGATATTCCGTTCCAGTCAGAACAATGTCCTCATATGAACGAGGGAATCAGAACAGAAATACGTGACTTTCTCAATTTGCTGGAAAAGAACCGAGCTGGGATCAAGAATAACATGTTCAAGTCAATTTTGAAAGTTTCTTCCAAGTTAAAAGAAGAAACTGGGAAAAAATGGAAGATTTGTTCAAAATGCGGAACAGAATGTACAGGTGAGACATGTGCCGTGTGTAGTACGTTATTGAATTTAGGAATAGGCCAACCCTAATGCAGATAAAGATCTTATCATTATGGTATAATGGTAGTAGGGAAGATTGGGGCGCTAGCCGTGCCCTGCCTCTGAAACCGGCTATATGCAGAGATCGGTAACTGCTGGGTAAATCTCTAGATGGATGATACTCGCTTGACTTGCGGAGATGAAATCACGCCGAAGCGGGTGGATGCAGGACTGAGACTGTCCGAAGGGATGGTTCTCAAGTTCTAACTGCCGAAAGGGATGAGGTCCGGGAGGGAGCAATCCTAAGGTAGAGTATCCACGCTGCGTCGTCTACGTGGCGGATCTTGCTTGACTTGGGATGAGGTCATTTGCCTAGACTGGAACTGGCAGAGCTACTACCTCTAAATATTCCATCGATAAGATGAAGATATGGATGGTTTAATTTCCGGTCACACAAGAACTTATGACGATTTTAAAAAACAGTTGTCGTCTCAAGTTAAACCGCTGTTTGAGGAGATACGGAATTACTGCTTTTCACTTGGTGACAATGTGATAGAAGACGTTCGCATGCATAGAATAGTGTTTTGCAAATCCATGACATTTAGACACTTTGCAGATGTCGAGCCGCAGAGAGAATCAGTCATTGCAAAAATTAGAAGAGATAGGAAGGAACCTGTGAGAGAAGTCGAGGTAAGACCAGAACAAAATCTAGATGATCTCAAAAATCTACTTGCAGAAGCTTACTCAAATATACGCTAAGGAAGAATTTCAAATTCTTCAAAGTTTTCAGGATCGTCTGCATCTACTATTTTCAATTCGTCCACTACTGCCCCAGGAGGACCAAAACGGCTCCAGTCGATTACAGCGTCCACATTGGATTCTTCACCTACTAATACCGCTTCAACTCTTTTATCTGGAAGATTTTTGACCCAGCCTTTCACGTTATTTTTTTCTGCAGTTTCTTTCATTCCTTGTCGGAAATAAACTCCTTGAACCTTACCGCTAACATAAAGATGAACTTGCTTTAAGATCATAAATTTAGCTTTGTTTCAACTATTAATTAGCTTTGAGGATCTAATCTCTTTCTTTAATTCTAGCTCTTCCTGTCTTTCTTGCAGCAATGCTACCAACTTTTCTTCCAGGTGGGGCATTTCTTGAAACGGTTGAGCTTCTACCAACGTGTTGGTGTCTTCCACCACCGTGTGGGTGAACATACACTGCCTGTGCAACTCCTCTTACTATTGGATACTTGTGTCCTTTAGAACGCATTCTGCGCCAAGCTACTCCAGCTCTCATAAATGGTCTATCACCTGCACCCCCACCAGCAAGCACTCCAATCATGGCTCTGTTTTGAGGATGCAAAGTAGTAAACTTGCCTGACGGAAGTTTTAGTGTAACACCTTCATTACCATGAGAAAATACTGTGGCATAAGATCCTGCAGATTTTACCAGAGAACCTCCATCTCCAAAGTGTCGCTCTACATTGCATACCAGTGTTCCATCAGGTATGTTTTGTATGCTAATTACATTACCAGAAGAGATTTCTGACTTTAATCCAAATTGTAATTTTGAGCCTATTCTGGTACCTAAAACTGATGGTACAAGAGACATATTCCCATTATCAAATCTAACTCGGGCAAGAGGAGCATCACGACCAGTCTCATGTAGCAAGTCAATTACCTCTGCCTCATGCTGTTCAGACAGCATAAATCTAGGATATTTTGCAGGAGATAACTTGCCAGTAGAAGCTGCACGGAACTGCATTCCGCCCCTACCTCGTCTTCTCACTAGTGGTCTTTTACCCAAAGCATCGAATTTGCCCTTCCTTGTAAATTTTAATCTTCTGATCTAGTGTGGTGGATCAAAGACAACAAAGGTATAAAAATTAGTTTGAGGCTGTTTAAACTATGAGCCAGAACACTCTCTCCCTTAAGGTACTTGAGGCATACACACGAGATGTGGGAAGAGGGGTAGCACGTATTGATTATGATTCAATGGACTCGCTTGGAGCATCCACTGGAGATGTTATTGAGATTAAAGGTAAAAGGAGGACTGTAGCCAAATGCCTTCCACTTTATCCATCTGATGAAGGCAAGGGAATAATCAGGGTAGACGGACTTGTAAGAAATAATGCAGGTATTGCAATAGGAGATACTGTTGCAGTTCGCAAGATAAAAGCTGTGGCAGCAGAAAAGGTAGTAGTTGCTCCACTTGAAGCAATTCCTCCAATCGATGAAAGATACTTGGCGGATGCTTTGGAAAGCGTTCCTCTAATAAAAGGCGACAACGTAATGGTTCCATATTTTGGTGGAAGGCTTACTTTTCAAGTAATAGGTGTAACACCTGCAGCTGATGCAGTACTTGTAACCCAGAAGACTGTATTTCACATTGCAGAAAAGGGAGAAACCTTGCGTGGTGTTCCACAGGTAACTTATGAAGACATTGGCGGTTTAACAGACGAGATTAAGAAAGTTCGAGAGATGATTGAGCTTCCACTAAGACATCCTGAAATATTTGAAAAACTAGGTATTGAAGCTCCAAAAGGTGTACTTTTGTACGGACCTCCTGGAACTGGAAAAACATTGCTTGCAAAAGCTGTTGCAAATGAAAGCAATGCTCACTTTATCAGCATCTCAGGTCCTGAGATCATGAGCAAGTTCTACGGTGAAAGCGAAGCTAGACTCAGGGAAATTTTCAAAGAGGCCAAAGAAAAATCGCCTTCAATAATATTCATTGATGAGATTGACTCAATTGCTCCAAAAAGAGAAGAAGTAACAGGCGAAGTAGAAAGAAGAGTAGTGTCACAGTTATTATCATTGATGGACGGACTTGAAGCAAGAGGCAAGGTCATAGTAATTTCTGCCACAAACAGACCTAATGCAATTGATCCCGCACTAAGAAGGCCAGGTAGATTTGACAGAGAAATTGAGATCAAGGTACCAGATAAGAAAGGCAGGAAAGACATACTAATGATTCACACCAGAAACATGCCTCTCAGTGACGATGTAAACCTAGACAAGATTGCAGCAATAAGCCACGGATACGTGGGTGCTGACTTGGAGTATTTGTGTAAAGAGGCAGCGATGAAGTGCTTGCGAAGACTATTGCCTGAACTTAACTTGGAAGATGAAAAACTTCCTCCTGAAACTCTTGACAAGTTAATTGTAAATGATGAAGATTATCAGAATGCACTCAAAGAAGTAACACCTTCTGGAATGCGCGAAGTATTCATTGAAAATCCAGATGTCAGCTGGGAAGAAGTTGGAGGACTAGAAAATGTCAAGCGAGAGTTACAAGAGGCAGTAGAGTGGCCTATGAAGTATCCAATGTTATATTCCAAGCTAGGACACAGAATGCCAAGAGGAATCTTATTGCACGGATCAAGCGGAACTGGAAAAACATTGCTTGCAAAAGCTGTTGCTACTGAAAGTGAGGCCAACTTCATATCAGTAAGAGGTCCAGAGTTGCTATCAAAATGGGTAGGCGAGTCTGAGCGCGGAATAAGAGAGATATTCAGAAGGGCAAGACAGGCTTCACCTTGTGTAATATTTTTCGATGAGATTGATTCAATTGCTCCTGTAAGAGGAATAGGTGGAGAGACAGCTGTAACTGAAAGAGTAGTCAGTCAGTTACTAACAGAACTTGACGGAATAGAAAGTCTCCGTGGCGTAGTTGTCTTGGCTGCAACAAACAGAGCAGACATGATAGACACTGCACTATTAAGACCAGGTAGATTTGACAAGATCATTTTGGTGCCTCTACCAGACAAGGAGGGAAGAAAGAAGATATTGGAGATCAATGCAAAGGACATTCCGGTAGTTAGAGAGCCAATGGTAAACGGCGTAAAGAATCCTGATTATGTAGATTTGGACAAGATTGCAGAATCAAGTGACGGAATGAGCGGAGCAGACGTGGCATCTATTGCAAATACTGCAGTTTCGCTTGTCATACACGAGTTTCTTGCTAAATATCCTGACCAAAAGGAAGCAGAAAAGCAAGCAGCTGATGCCAAAGTAACCATGAGACACTTTGAAGAAGCTGTCCGAAAGGTCAGAACCCAAAAGGAACTCAAGATAGGCGAAAAGGTAGCAGTGCCCTACTACAGGTAATTTTAATAAAATAACAATTCTAACCCTAGCAAATGTCCTATAGTGGGTATCGTGGAAAAAGCCTAGAATTACTAAAGAAGAACAACGTGGAAGTAGGAAGTCTAGTTAAGGTTCAGGCGGATTCAACATACTCAGGAATTTTGATGCCAAGATACGAATACAGTGATGATGAACACATTGTTCTTAAATTAAAAAATGGTTACAACATAGGACTAGAGATTGGGAAGATATCCAAGATAGAAATAGAATCCCACCCTTCCATGAAGAAAGAAATCGTTTCACATTCACAGACTAATCCAAAGTTACCCAAGATTTTATTGATATCAACGGGTGGAACCATTGCAAGCAGAATAGATTACAGAACTGGAGGAGTAACTCCAGCATTAACAGCAGACGAGCTTAATGCAAGTGTGCCAGAACTATCCAAGATAGCTAACATAGATACCGAAGTGTTATTTTCAGAATATTCTGAAAATCTTTTGCCAGAACATTGGATAAAAATTGCAGAAAAACTCAACTCGTGTGCAAGATCAGAATACAAAGGAATCATAGTGGCCCATGGAACTGATACCATGCAATACACTGCGGCTGCACTTTCATTCTCGCTATCAGGATTTCCTAAACCTGTGGCGCTAGTAGGATCTCAAAGGTCTTCAGATAGACCTTCATCAGATGCAGCATTGAATCTCATATCAGCAGCCAAGTTCTTAGTAGAAACTGATACTAGTGGGATTTTTGTTGTAATGCACAATTCAGAAAGCGATGATGAAGTAGCTTGCCATTGGGGAACAAGAGTGAGAAAGAATCACACAAGTAAAAGAAATGCGTTTCAGACAGTAGGCGGGTCTCCTGCTTTTATCGTAAAAAAAGGCAGCATTGAAAAAAATCCACTGTTTAATTCTCCAAAAAAAACGTTTAATCCTAAAATTAATTTTAACGACAAAGTGATGCTAATGAAATATTATCCCGGTCTTGATCCTACAATAATGGATCACCTGATTAGTTCAGGTTACAAGGCAATAATTTTTGAGGGAACTGGTCTTGGACATGTAGGCAAAGTAATGTACAAAGCCATAGAAGACGCAAAAAGAAAAGAACTGTTTGTTGGTATGACATCACAGTGCATAGACGGAATTGTACGTATGACAGTTTACGATAGCGGAAGGGATTTGTTAAATCTCGGCGTAGTTCCCCTTGGAAATATGATCCCAGAAACTGCTCTTGTTAAAGCCATGTGGGCAGCGGGCAATGCCAGAGATATCAACGAAATGGAAAAAATGATGAAAGAAAACGTATCTTTAGAAATTTCAGACTAAGATTTAAAACAAGTATGACGATAAAATTAGAAGTGTCTGAAATTCAGATGGATAAGATCGGACTCAAGGTTGGCTTGGAGATACACCAGCAGCTTGGGACAGGAAAAAAATTATTTTGCAATTGCTCTGCAATAGAATCAACAGAATATCCACTAAGATTTACACGAAAACTAAGAATAGCAAGAAGTGAGCTTGGGGAATTAGATCCTAGTGCGTTATTTGAAACTAGTAAACAAAAGACCATACTGTATTATGCAAATCCCGAGAGCAGTTGTCTTGTAGAACAAGATGAGGAACCTCCTCATGATGTAAGCCTTGATGCAAAAGAGACTTCTTTGATAATAGCTTCTGCATTGAAAACAGATGTGTTCAGTGAAGTTTATGTTATGAGAAAGTTGGTTATAGACGGTTCAAACACATCTGGGTTTCAAAGGACTATGTTAGTTGGACTTGGAGGAAGTCTTGAAGTTGATGGAAAAAATATTGGTGTTCAGAGTATTTGTTTAGAAGAAGATGCTGCAAAGCTTCTCAACGATTTACCCGATCTTAGAGAATACACTCTTGATAGATTAGGCATACCATTAGTAGAGATAGCACTCGAGCCTGTAAGCGGCACTCCCCAAGAAATTAAAAAAATTGCATTGACGATGGGACGCATGTTGCGGGCAACTAAAAGAGTTCAGAGAGGGCTTGGCTCAATAAGACAGGATGTCAATGTTTCAATTGAAGGCGGCGGCGTAGTGGAAGTAAAGGGAGTTCAGAAACTTGATCAACTTGAAAAGGTGGTAGAATATGAAGCCAAAAGACAGCACGGTCTCAAAATAATACAAGAGAAATTGAAAAAAATTGATGCTGATAGAATTGCCAAAGAAATGGATGTAAAAGACGTAACAGAGGCATTTAGGAATTGCCAGTCAAAAACTATTCAAAAAGCATTAGCTAATGGCGCAATTGTAAAAGCCATCAAAGTAAAGAAATTTGCAGGCATGTTTGGTTTTGAACCATATCCTGGAATCAGGCTCGGAAAGCAGTTGGGCGAACTTGTAAGATTTTTTGGTTTGGGCGGTGTCTTTCATTCGGACGAACTTCCAAATTATGGAATAGAGGAAACTGAGATACAGCAGGTGAAAAAAATCCTTGACGTACAACAAAATGACGGTTTTTTGATTCTAGCAGGGGAATCATGGAAACTTGACGTAGTAATTGAGTCAATAATTAAGAGGATAGAGGATGCCAAGATTGGAGTACCTGCAGAAACTAGAGTTGCAACACTTACTGGGGAAACAGTCTACCTTAGGCCCAGACCCGGTGCATCAAGGATGTATCCGGAGACAGACATACCTCCAATCATTGTAAGTAAAAACGAGATAGAAGAAGCTAAAAAGAAGGTACCAAAATCATGGGAGGAAAGTTTACTTGAGATCCAAAAACAATATGACTTGAATCCGCAACTTGCTCTGCAAATATTTGATTCAGAATATCTTGATTTGTTCGAATTAATATGTAAGGACAAGAGAATCTCTCCCAATTTTGCATCATCAGTACTTTGTGGGACCATTACAAATCTTGAAAGGCGTGGTCTGAACTCTGAATTATTGAAAAAAGACGACATTTCAAAAGCATTTGAATTTTTGGCAGATGGAAAAATTGCAAAAGAATCACTTGAGATGATCTTTGAGAGTGTAATGAATGGAAAAGCCAGTTCCATAGAGGACGCAATTGAGAAAAATGCGATAAATACAGTAGATGATAGTGAGTTAAACAGCATATTAGATAGACTAGTATCATCTAACATCAAGGTCATAGAAGAACAAGGGGCAAGAGCCATTGGGCCGTTAATGGGACTTGCGATGAAAGATCTTCGCGGAAAGGTAGACGGTCAAAAAATAAATCAGTTGTTAGAGTCTAAAATCAAGTCTAAAATGAATACAGATTCAAAGTAATCAGCATCATATTGCATGTACCCCCTTTTGCCCGCTTCCTATGTCTACTGCAGTATCAATATTATCAATGAAGATCTTTCCGTCACCTACAGAACCAGTGCTTGCAGCATTGATAATTGCACTGACTACCTTGTCAACAATAGAATCATCAACCACTGTAAGAACATAACTTTTTACATTAAATTTTTGGTATGAGCCAGGAGATTTGTCGTCTTTTGCTATCTTGCTTGCTCTTCCCCATCCCTTTGCATCAAAAATAGTTATTCCACCAACACCTGTTTTCTTTAATGCTTCAACCACAGAATCAAGTTTATCATGAGATACCACAGCCTCTACCCTTTTCATGATGCCAACAATTGGCTAATGGATTATAAATTTTTCATTAATCGCCAAAAAATTTTGTAATGCGGGAGGTGGGATTTGAACCCACGAACTCCTAAGAGATAAGGTTCTGAGCCTTACGCCGTTGACCAGGCTAGGCGACCCCCGCAACGTGAAAATTAAAACGCCAGAATAAGTGTCTTTTTTATGTGAAGTAGAGTTGATTTCTAATCCATACAGCATTCATTGCATACATGTCAAGGAATTCAGGTGAGAAACTAGGAATGATTGATTTCTTCGATGACATCTATTGCTTTTGTTAGCTCATAGATTCTTTTTGCCCTAGGATCAGGAAAGGCAGTGTTCCACGGTTGATCATATAGTATCACTGACTTTTCCTGTGCCAACATGCTTTCCGCATTTATAGGCGAATCATCAATGAATACATCATAATCAAGTTTTGCCTTTTCTGTACCCTCGGCAACACCCACATAATTTTTAAAGACAATATCATGCATCTTGAGCCAATTTTTTACGTCATCATGCGTAGAATCTTCTCTTGCCGTTACTATATCTACAGTTCCAATCTTTGAGAGTTCTTTTGATGCATACGAAATTTTGCTTTCAGTTGGCGGTATATCCTTCCAAGATTTCCAACAAGTCGAGAGCTCCTTGTAGAAATCAAATTTGTTTATGTTATATTTTTTCCAAAAATCCCATTCGGATATATCAGATTTTAGTATGACTGTCCGGGTTTTATTATTATATGACAGCCAAGAGTGAATCACGTCTGCAAGTACGCCATCTACATCTAAAGCAATTCTCAAAAGCTATTCCTCTTTTAGACGGTCTTGTAGCTCTTCAAGCAGTTTACGCTGATGTTTATCAATTTTTTTCGGAATGTTGACAACAAGTCTAACATATTGATCCCCTCTGCTCCGACTTCCTTGATGCGGTAAACCCTTTCCCCTTAATTTTATTATGGTATTTGGTTGGCTACCTGCTTCAACGTCAATTTTTTCGGTTCCTTCAAGGGTTGGTACAACCAGTTTCTTGCCCAATGTGGCATCAATCATGGAAATATTTTCGTCATAAAATAAATCTGCTCCATCACGTTTAAACTTGCCATGTGGTTTGACTTGGATTCTAACAATTAGATCACCGCTTATTCCACTTGATTTTGATTCTCCTTGACCTTTAATCCTATATTCCCCACTTTCAATTCCTGAAGGTATTTCAAATGAAAAATGTCGCGTTCCTTTTTGTTTTCCAGAGCCCTTGCATTTGGAACAAGGCCTCTCTATTATTTTACCGTGACCTTTACAAGTATTGCATGGCTGAACCGTGACAAATGTAGAAAAGCCGCTACTACGAGATGTCCTTACTTGTCCATAGCCGTTACAAACAGAACATGTCCTCATGGATGTTCCTGGAGTCGCACCTGTACCTTTGCAATCTCCGCATTCTATCTCGCCTGGAAGATCGATCTCTTCTTGTTTTCCTCTAAGTACATCTTCTAATGTAATTTCTGTATCATATACCAAATCTGCCCCTCTTTCACCACCAAATCCGAAATCAAAACCGCCAAACCTGAAACCTCTACCACCTCCACCAAAGAGATTCTCAAAGATTGACTCGAATCCAGAACCAAAAATGTCCTCAAAATTGACTTTGGACCCTTGGAAGATATCCTCTGTGCTATACCTGCCATCAACTCCTGAATGGCCATAACTGTCATAGAGTTTGCGTTTTTCAGTATCAGATAATACAGCGTAGGCTTCTGACACTTCTTTGAAGTGTTCTGCAGCATCATGAGATTTGTTTCTGTCAGGATGAAATTTTAAGGCAAGTTTCCTATACTGAGATTTTATTTCGTCCGCAGTAGCATTTTTTTGAACGCCCAAGACTTCGTAGTAATCACGTTTTGTACTCATGATTGTACAGCGTTATTTGTTCTCAGATACGACATCAATTTGTTCCCCCAGCGGCTTGGCCTGAAGATCCTGTAGGTCCTTGCGCACCAGGTTCGGCAGATCCCTGTGCGCCAGGTCCTGGAGGTGGAGTCACGTTTTTGTAGAGTTCAGTGCTAATGTCATTTACTATTTTCTTCAAAGCATCAAGTTTTGGCTTGATTTCAGCAGGTTCCTTGTTAAGTACGTCTTTGAGATCTTTTATTGCATTACTTACCTGTATTCCCTGATCTTGAGATATCTTATCCTTGAGATCTTGATTTATCAATTTTTCAGTTGCATAGATGTATTGTTCTGCTTCATTCTTCACTTCAACCTCTTCTCTCTTCTTTTTGTCTTGCTCCGCAAAGGTTTCAGCATCTTTTTTCATTTTCTCAATGTCGTCTTTAGAAAGTTTTGTGCTTGCAGTAATTGTGATCTTTGCTTCTTTTTGAGTGGCAAGATCTTTGGCAGTAACGTTAAGAATTCCGTTTGCATCAATGTCAAACTTGACTTCGATTTGCGGTATTCCTCTTGGTGCAGGTGGAATGCCCGATAGGTTAAAGCTTCCAAGCGAGACATTATCTGAGGCCATAGGTCTTTCTCCTTGTACGATGTGAATAGTCACAGCAGTTTGGTTATCTGCAGCGGTTGTGAAAGTTTTACTTTTTGAAGTCGGTATTGTTGTGTTTCTATCTATGATTGGTTCACGTAATCCTCCAAGTACTTCTACTCCAAGGGTTAGCGGCGTAACATCCAAAAGAACAATGTCACTAGTTACCTCTCCTGCAATGATTCCTGCCTGTATGGCAGCACCCAGCGCTACAGCCTCCATTGGATCTACACCTGCCTCAGGTTCTTTGCCCATTACAGTGGCTACAAATTTTCTAACTAGTGGTATTCTTGTTGGACCACCTACAAGAATTATCTTACTGACATCAGACGGTGACAATTTTGCATCTTCTAGTGACTTGGTCATCGAAGGCCTGCATCTTTCAACTATAGGATTTATGAGCTCTTCAAACTTTGCTCGGGTTATTTTCAGTTCCAGATTCTTTGGTCCAGCAGACGGATCATATGATATGAATGGGAGGTTAACATCAGTTTCAAATACTGACGAGAGTTCTATCTTTGCCTTTTCAGCAGCTTCTCTTACTCTTACCATAGCAGCACTGTCCTTGGTAAGATCTATACCAGATGATTTTCTGAAATTATCAACAATATAATCAATGAGGACCTTATCCATGTCTGTTCCGCCCAATTGCGTGTCGCCAGAGGTACTCATTACCTCAAAGACTCCCCCACCCATTTCCATTATTGTCACATCAAGAGTTCCACCTCCCAAATCAAAGACCATTATTTTCATGTCTTGTTTTGATTTGTCTAGTCCGAAGGCAAGCGCTGCTGCAGTAGGTTCGTTGATTATTCTAACTACCTCCAATCCTGCTATTTGTCCTGCATCCTTGGTGGCCTGTCTTTGATTGTCGTTAAAGTAAGCAGGTACTGTTATCACTGCTTTGTCAATTTTTTCTCCAATGAATGCCTCTGCATCACTCTTTATTTTTTGTAAAATAAAGGCAGAGACTTGCTGTGGCTTGTATTCTTTGTCATAAATCTTAAAGGCGTGGTCTGTGCCCATCTTACGTTTTGCGGCAACTACGGTTCCGCTTGGGTTTGTTACTGCTTGTCTTCTTGCTGGTTCACCAACGATAAGCTGGCCATCTTTAGTAAATGCAACCACCGATGGGAAGGCCTTGCCACCAATTGTGGTTCCTTCAGCAGCTGGGATCAGAGTAGGTTTTCCACCCATCATGACTGCAGCAGCAGAGTTGCTGGTTCCTAAATCAATACCAATAATTTTAGCCATTTTAGTTCATCTCTTTGATACGTTTCTTAGATATTTCTACTAAACTAGGTCTAATAATTCTGTCTTTTAGAATATATCCCTTACGCAGTTCTGCAGTAATGACATCATCATCAAGTTCTGGGTCATTTTTTATTGAAATGGCCTCATGCAATCTAGGATCAAAAACTTCGCCCAATGCTTCAATGGGTTTTACGCCATATTCTGACAAGAAGGAATTCATGTTTTTCAAAATAGCATCTAGGCCTTCCGTAGTGACATTTTGTTTAGATAACGCATCTCGCGCCCGAACAAAATCATCATAAATTGATAAGAATTTCAAAATCATGTTATCAGTAATAGAATTTACCTTGTTCTGGACATCCAATTCGGTCCTTTTTTTTAGATTTTCGAAATCTGCAAGTAAATATTGGATTTTTTTTTCTTGCGAACTTGCCTTTTCTTTTTCTTTTTCCAATTTATTTTTTAATTCTTCAATATTTTCAATTTCTTGTTCAGTGATCTCTTCATTCATTTCTTTGTTGTGTGATGTGTTTTCCTTATCCTCGATTTCGTTATCATTGTCAGACAAGTCTACCACCTTTTATTGTATGCCTTTATTATAATATCTCACATAGGGGATTAGTTTTAATGATTATGACATCAGAGTCTTTTCCGTTTTTGACAACCTTATCGTAATCAGTTTTCGAGCATGCAACTATGATAGTAGTTTTATCGCTGTGGAAAAGATCAAGGCTTGGCCCCTGTAACACCTCTACATCTCCTATATAGTCACGAAGTTTAGTAACAAGCGAATTTAGCATGTCAACCTTGTCACCTCTCATCTCATAGGAATCTTGAGTCCAAACTAAAACTACTCTTGTCCTGCTTGCTTTAAGCTCATTCTTTTTCAGTGTAGACCTGATCTCATCGATAAGCCTCTTGACATACCCTTCAATCCCCTTGATGCTTCCATTTACTAAATACATCATGGTACCAGCACCTTCAACAGATGTACCAAGTGACCTCAAATCATATAGTCCATTGGTCATGTCATCCAGAAACAAGTCTTTGTAGTCAGTAAATACAAGATCATTTCGTGTAATAGGGTCTTGAACAAATTTGCAGACTTCAAGAATGCTTGCTAGACTTGAAAATTGAGTTAGAACTTTTATTGCATGAATGATCTCGGCAGAAGACATTGACACAAACTTTTTTGCCTTTTTTTCTACTTCTAGTAGCTTGCCAAGTTTTTCATCAGCCTTGCCGTTAAACGAACCAATAATTTCTGGGACGTACCCTTTTGAAAGTGGACAATAGAAATATGATATTCCTTTTCCCATTTCAAGTCCTGTTATGTGTTCCAAAAGCGATATGGTTTCGTTATTTCCACCAATTCCCGTTGGGAGACCATAGATAACTGATCCACCTTTTTTCATTGGGGATGTGGCATCCTTGAATTTTGAGTGAATCTCCATTTTTGCTTCCTGTCCAGTTTTTCTAATTCTTGGAGCAAAGAAAAGATATTCAGCATGAGATATTGCCACATCAATTGGTTCTACACCAAGTAGAGGCTCGTCTTCTTTTAGGGATGTGACGTTTGGATATGTTTTGGCTATTTCGGCCTTGAGAGAAATTGCCATATGTGCTGATTCATCTACAATAAAGACATCTGCTCCCTTTATTGCCATCTGGCATGCAACCATGTATCCTTCTGTACTAAGTCCGTAAACAACAACTTTTGTGGCAGCCAAATCATGCGAACTAAGAGTGTAGGCTAAGAAAAACTTTTTCCACCCTCAGATTCTATCCAAAATGTTTGAAAATTTGGTTTGATATACTAACACCTAAACAACTGCTATTTTTCGGTCCAATGGCACAAAAACTGGGAAAAAATCACAAAATACTGTGTACATCGAGAAATTATAGCCAAGTGGTAGATCTTGCAAAGATAAAGCATGTTAGGCTTCAGATAGTAGGAAAACATGGCGGTTCTGACAGGGAAGAAAAGCTCAAAGCTAGTACACATAGAATTGATCGCTTGACTGATATCGTATCAAAATTTTCTCCAGATCTAGTCGTTAGTTTCTGTTCTCCTGAAGCAGCAAGAGTTGCATTTGGTCTTGGAATAAAGCATGTAGTATTTTCTGACTCGCCTCATGCAGAAGCAGTGATGAGACTTGCGTTACCATTTGTGCAAAAGCTCCTCATTCCATGGATAATACCAAAAGAAGAATTTGTGAGATATGGAATTTCAAAAAACGATATAATTCAGTACAGAGCAATTGATGCTGCTGCTATAGTAAAAAACAAGTCAACCATTAAACCAGTCAATGTAGGCAAACAGAGAAAAACCATAGTCATTAGGCTTGAAGAATCAGCTGCAGCATATGTTCTTGGAAAAACTAGTATCAGCAATAAAATAATTTACCAATTCGGTAAGGAGTCTGGGAAATACAACATCATAGTCTTGGCAAGATACAAGCCTCAGATAGACAAGCTCAAAAAAGAATTTGGCAATAAAATAAAGATTATGAGCAAGGTTGTAGATGGTAAATCTCTTCTCTCAGTTACCGACCTTTTCATAGGATCAGGCGGAACAATGACTGCAGAGGCGGCCTTGATGGGCATTCCAACAATATCCTATGATGCAGTACCTAACTATGTTGAAAAATACCTAGTAAAAATAGGCCTAGTAAGAAGAGAGACAAGTTCGAAAAATATTCTGCAGGTAGCTAAAAGAGTGCTTGAAAAAAATTCAACAAATAAAGAAAAAGCAAAAAAAGTTTTGGATTCTATGGAAGATCCTTTCTTAAAATTAATGTCCGTGATTAGGACTTTATAGAATACCTTTATGCGTTTACTAGTACTTTGTAGAGTGCAATTGCAGAGTCTTCGTCCTTTTCTCCTACAATGACTGCTGAGCCTCTCTTTAAGAAACTCACAAAAATATCGTTTGTTGAGATGGAAAGGCCGAGCTCACCTTGATTTTGAACCTTGAATCCCTTTGTTGATGCAACGTTTGTGATCTTTGGCACGTCAATTTCAAACATCTTTGTCGGAGTAATTGAAAATGTCCTTTTTCCCCTGTTACGGCCGCAGAGCTCTTCAATTATCAATTCTTGTTGCGGCAGTTCTTCTTTCTTGCCTTTTCCGCAGATGGAACATTCGTCGACCCTCTTGAATTCAGCAGTACTGAAATCCAAATTGTCTAGATCTATGTAGAGCAATTTGTTTGCAAGAGTTGGAGGTCGTTCAATCAACACTTTGACAGCTTCTGCAACCTCAATTCCTCCCACAATAGAAAGAATTGACGGGTGAACCCCTTCTGTGCTACATGTTGGCATAGAGTTTTCATCAAGTGATGGAAACACACAATGATAACAAGCAGTTTTGTTTGGCAGAATGGTAAACACCTGTCCTGAAACACCAACTGCAGCTCCTGTTACAAATGGGATATTTTTTTTCACGCAAGCCTTGTTAAGTGAATATCTTGCGTTTACGCTATCAAGAGCATCTATTACTACATCACATCCCTCTACTATATCCAAAGCGGTGTAATCGTTTACTGATACAGGTAAGGCCTCTATTGTAACATCAGAGTTCATTTTTTTTAATTTTTTTTCAGCAGCTTCTACTTTAACCTGTCCAACGTCAGATTCATCAAACATGGTCTGTCTATGCAGATTTGACAGTTCCACGACATCTCTGTCTACTATCCTTATCTTGCCAACACCCATGGCAACTAGTCTACTTACTATTGGATTGCCTAGTCCTCCTACTCCGACCACGCATGCTTTTTTGTTCCTAAGCTTTAGTTGCCCTTCATAGCCAATTTCTTCAAGCATGACTTGTCTGGAATATCGCTCAAGCTCTTTGCTAGACAGTTCAGATCCTCCTGCTACTGCTGGAAGTATGTAAATTTCATCTCCATCCTTCAGAGATGTTTCCATTCCTCCTGAAAATCTCATATTTTTACCGTTTACGTATATGTTAATGAGAGAACGAGGAGTACCATCAGGGTTTAGGACTCGGCGTTTGAATTCATCGCCTAGTTGTTCTGAGATTCTGTTGAATGCTTCACTGAGGGTCGTAGCCGAAATGTCTACTTTTTTCTCTCCTCCGCCCTTGTTGAGAACTGAAGGTATGGTAAACTTGATGCTAGCCATATTTAGGTCACCAGAGCCGCAATCTTGGCCACGTCTGCCTGCATGGTTTGAGGCTTTGATAATACTTCCATCATTACCTCAGTGGTCTTCAGGCCGTTTCCTGTTACATAGCATATAACCGAGTCATTTTTGTCAATCTTTCCTGCTTCTACCATCTTTTGGAGAACTGACACAGATACGCCTCCAGCAGGCTCTGTGAAAATTCCTTCAGTTCTTGCAAGCAATAGTATGGCATCTAAGATCTCGCGATTTGATGATTCTTCGGCATAGCCGTTGTATTGTTTTAATCGTTTTAACACGTATTGTCCATCTCCTGGATCTCCAATTGCAAGACTTTTTGCAATAGTATCTGGGCTTTCGACTGGTGTAACATCATTCTTGTTTTTCTTGAAGGCATCTACTATTGGAGCACAGCCCTGCGGTTGTGCTGCAATCATGTGCATATCAGACACGTTGTTTACTAGAGACAGTCTTTCAAGTTCCTCAAATCCTTTACATATGGCATTTAGCATTGCTCCGCTTCCCACCGGTACAATTAGTTGATCAGGCATCTTCCAGTCAAGCTGCTCTGCAACCTCAAAGGCTAGTGTCTTTGATCCTTCAACATAGTAAGAGCGCATGTTTATGTTTACAATTCCTATTCCTTTGCTATCACCTATCTGAGCTGCAATCCTATTTGCATCATCATATGTTCCATCAACAGCTATGAAATTAGCACCATAGGAAAGTGCTTGTGTAATTTTTGCATGTTCGATATCACTTGGAGCAAAGATATAGCATGGGAAACCTCCCTTTGCAGCATGAGCTGCAGTAGCGGATGCAAGATTTCCAGTCGAAGCGCAACCAACTGCGGAAAGACCAAATTCTTTTGCTTTTGAAATTGCAACTCCTGCCGGTCTGTCTTTGAATGAAAAAGTGGGATTCACAGAATCATTTTTTATGTACAAATTATTTAGGCCAAGTTTTTCACCTAGCTTGTCTGCTTTAATGAGTGGAGTGAGTCCGGCACCGATGCTTACTATGTTTGCTTTTGATTCTATTGGCAGTAACTCATGGTAGCGCCAGTATGTATGTTCACGATTTGCAAATGTGTTTTTGTTTATTGTGGGAAAATCATAGTTTACATCAAGAGGGCCGAAGCATTCTTCACAAATGTACCTAAATGTAGGAGTATACTCTTTTTTACATTCCCTGCACTGTAATGATTTTATCTTTGCCAAGATAATTCTGACTTTGTAAGATAATACATAAAAAATCCTAATATTAATTTAAGTATCACTTAATTTTAACATCTACTGAATTCAGTAAAAATTAATATAAATTTATGGATTAATATAGAAAAGATCAATCCAAATTTGATTTGCAATATTGAAAATTATTGTGATCTAGAAATTTTATGAATTTTTTACAATTAGAAGAGATATTAATGATGCCTAAGAAATGTTAGACGGAAATTGAAAAAGCCCAAGAGTGCAAAAAAGAAAAATGCCACTGGCGCGATAATTGGTGTAATTATAGTAATAGCCATTTCAGCAAGCGCCATATACCTATACAATCAACGACAGTCTGACACTAGCACTTTGCACGGAATGACTTCAGGACCATTTTCAATAAATAACGGGACATACAGGCTAGGCGATAACGTGTTTATGACAGTTACCGGTTTGAAGCCAACTGATGTAGGCAAAATAGTAGTAATCAATTCCAAAGGCGGAATCTTTACCCAAGTTCCATTTAACGGCACAATGAAATCCGATTTTAATTATTTCTTCAAACCAAATACTCAGAAAGCGCAAAAGTTGTGCTCTGCACAGGACTTGGTTGGAAACTGGACAATAGTTTTTGAGGGAACTCAGTACAGTTCGATACCATTTAAAATTATAAACCAGTGGGTGCCTGGTGACCAAGCAGATGAAGATCTAAAACCAATAAGCCCTTGCTAGATTATTTTTCCAGTTGGTTGTGAAAACACACCCTGTCGCCTGTGTGACATGCAGGTCCAGAAGGCTCGACTAGATATATTATGGCATCAGAATCACAGTCGACAAGAATTTCTTTTACTTTTTGCACGTTGCCAGACTCTTCACCTTTCATCCAGAGCTTGTTTCTAGATCTGCTCCAAAACCAAGAGTTTCCAGTCTTTTGAGTTAGCTCAAGAGATTCTTTATTTGCATAGGCCAGTGTCAGAACTTCTTTTGTGTTAATGTCTTGAACTATAATAGGAACAAGACCGTCTCCTTTTGCAAAATCGATTTCTGAAATTTTCATTTTCGTCTCACATCACCCTTTTTACTATATTCTTACAGGAACACCATTTTCTTTAAGGTATTCTTTTACCCTATCCACAGAATGCGTTTTGTAGTGAAATATTGATGCAGCCAAAGCCGCGTCCACATTAGTTTGCAAAAACACATCAAGCATGTGCTTTGGTTTTCCTGCCCCACCAGAAGCAATAACCGGAATGTTTACTGCATTGACTATCTCTTTTGTGAGCTGGACGTCATATCCTTCCTTGGTGCCATCCATGTCTATGCTGGTCAGCAAGATCTCGCCTGCACCCCGCCTTTCTACCTCTTTTGCCCACTCTATCGCATCAAGTCCAGTAGGAGTTTTTCCGCCGTAAATGTATACTTCGAACCAAAACTTTTTCGAATCTAAAGTAAAGATGTGCTTTCCCTCTTTGATATCATAGTTACGTCTTACATCCATTGCAACTACGATGCATTGCTTGCCAAAAATTTCCATTAGTTTAGTGATCACATCAGGATTCTTTACTGCTCCCGTATTGATTGCCACCTTGTCTGCGCCGCTAAGCAGAATGTCTCTTGCATCTTGGAGTGTCTTGACTCCCCCTCCTACAGTAAATGGAATGTCAATTACCTGTGCGACCTTTTTGACAAGACTCTTAATGGTTTCTCGTTGCTGTTCTGATGCAGTAATATCAAGAAAGATCAGTTCATCTGCACCTTCGTTACTGTATTTTTCCGCCAAAAGAACTGGATCTCCCGCATCCTTTATTGACTTGAAATGCATTCCTTTGACAACTCTACCGTTATCTACGTCAAGACATGGTATGACACGCTTTGTCAAGGTCATGCTATTGCCTTGACCTCCTCGATTGTGATTTTTTTATCATATAACGCCTTACCAAGTATTACGCCTGCAGCACCCACTTGTTTTACATCAACGGTATCCTGCAGCTTTGAAATCCCTCCGCTTGCAATCACTTTTGCCCCCTTGATGCCGCATGCTCTTTTTAGCGAGTCAAGATCAGGACCATTGAGAGTTCCGTCTCGGTCAACGCTTGTGATTAGAAATTCAGAGAAACCCAACCTCACAAGATCCTCAATTCCAGACATGAGGCTTACCTCAGTACTTTCCTTCCAGCCGCTTACCACTATCTTTCCGTTTAACTGGTCAGTTGATATCACAATTCTATCGCTTCCAACCTTTTTTGATACTTTCTGCAACATCATTCTATTTTTGAATGCCACTGTACCTAGTACCACTTTTGGTGCAAAATCAAGAACATCCTCTATTAGATCTTCAGTACGCAGGCCTCCTGCAACCTCGATAGGTATCGAGACCGCTTCTGATACTTGCTTTATTGTTTGAAGATTAGAGCCAATACCCAAGGTAGCGTCAAGGTCTACAACATGCAACATGTCTGCTCCTGCTTGTTCCCACCTCTTGGCTGTTTCCACTGGATTACCACTGTAGACTGTCTTATTTTTTGGATCACCTTTGACCAAGCGCACCACTTTGCCTTCCATGATATCAATTGCCGGAATGACTTTCACTTTTTGCACGTCCGCAAAAAGTTTTTTATCATTTGGGCGCCAGTTTTACCAGACTTTTCTGGATGAAATTGCGTGCCAAAAAGAGAACCGCTTTCTATCACTGCAGGAACGCTTATTCCATAATCAGAATCTGCTTTTACAATATTCTCATCTTTTGGTTTTACACGATACGAGTGGACAAAGTAAACCCAGGAACCTTCCTTTACCCCCTCTAAAAGTATGCTTGGTTTCTTTACCTGAAGGTCATTCCAGCCCATGTGTGGAATTTTGAGCTTGTTTGGAAGTATAACGACTTCGCCTCCCAAAACTCCAAGCCCACCAAGTTTTCCCTCCTCGCTCTTTTCAAAGAACATCTCCATTCCAAGGCATATGCCAAGAACTGGCACCTGTTTTTTTGCCAGATCCTCAAATGCAACTTTTGATGCGCTGAGGCTCTTTATTGCAGGATCAAAATTTCCTACACCTGGCAAGAGCAGGCCAGAGTAACCATTCATTTTGTCCAAATCAGTTATTACATTGACTTCGGCACCGTTTTTTTCAAGAGACGACTTGAGACTGAATATGTTTCCTGCACCATAATCAAAGATTGCCACTTTAACCATTTACATGACACCTTTTGTACTGGGCGTACCTTTCTGTTTTTTATCTAGAGTTGCTGCAGTCCGTAGTGCTACCGCTAGTGCCTTGATGGCGGCCTCTATTTTGTGGTGATCGTTTTCTCCATATTTGACTGACACGTGTACACACATGTTTAGGCTCTGTGCAAGAGAGCGGAAAAAGTGTTCAAGATCTTCTTTAGAGATTCCTTCGATCTTATCTCGAGATAGTGATAGATTGATTATGTGATATTGCCTTTTTACAAGATCAAGTGATGCGTCGGCAAGAGATTCATCCATAGGTACTGATGCATATCCAAAGCGCGTGATTCCTGATCTGTTTCCAAGTGATTCATCTATGACACTTCCTAGTGCTATTGCAGTGTCTTCAACTAGGTGGTGATCTATCCCATCCTTTGAAGCGGCGTTTAATTTGAGATCAAACATGGCGTGCTTTGCAAAAGATGTAACCAAGTGATCAAGAAATGGAAGACCTGTTTTTGTAGAGATCTTACCACTACCGTCCACGTTAACGGATACAGATACCTCCGTCTCCTTGGTTTTTCTAATAATTTGACCTATCCTAGATTTCATGAGATCCCCTAGAGAGAAGTGGCTTATGCCCTAACTAGATTTAATGCCTTCGGAAGCAAAGAGATTGATTCAAGTACCAAATCAGCACCCTTTTGCTCAAAGAAATTCCTTTTTGATTCGGGGTCTTGGCTTGTGCCATATATACCACAGAACAAAGTAGGGTTTCCAGAATCGTCTGCCTTGCGTGCCATGATATAGTCCTCCATAGAGTCTCCCACAAACATTGAGCACAAGGCATGCATTCCGTTAATTGATGAAATAAGCGATTCTGGGTTTGGCTTTGCCATCTCTCGTGGCTCATCTTCTAGGAACCGTGAATTTTTCAAATTAAACTCGTCAAACAGTTTCCCAAGTGAATGTCCTGCAGATATTTCTCCTCTTCCTGTAACAATTGCAATCTTGTTGTCAAATTTTTGATGTAGTTCTTGGAGAAGATCCTTTGTCACAAGTACAACATCGTTTTCAATCAATCCGATGCCATCAAAGAATTGGGGGGACCTTTTGTAGAGCTTGGTGTACAAGTCTGTTCCATAAAACATCTCATCAAATAAGGAGGAAAGCGGGCTCTCAAATTTTTTTGCTGGGTAGACAAGTTTCTTTTTTATCTCAGACAGGTCTACTTTTAGCAGATCAAGATACTTTTCAACCGAAACTATTCCTGTCGGATCTGCATTTTTTGCAACCTCTGATACCAGATCAGGAAAACTTTTGCCAGTTTTCTTGGATGCTACTGCCACAAGTATCAGTGCATATGTCACATCAACTTCGTCATTGAATCCTCCTGTCTTTTTGAAGCTGTCAATCATTTCAGTTGTAACTTGAAGTTTTATTGAGGCAAATTTGCTTGTTATAAAATCTACAGTTTTTTTTATTGCAAGGTCATAGGAATTTGAAACGTTAATTAGCACTCCGTCGCAGTCAAATATTATAGCATCTAGTTTTTTGATTTTATCTGTCTTTTGTACATCTATGTAGATGCCTTCATCCATTTTTTTTAGGGTCAATTTAACAAATCACGTATTGCAGTTAGAAATCTTGAATTCATTTCTTGAGTGCCAACTGTAACCCGCAGGCATCCTTCATATTTTCCAATGTTTCCGAGATTTTTTATCACTATACCTTGTTCTATGAGTGCCTTGTGAATTCGCTTGCTTGCACCGCTGGCCGAAAATAAAACAAAGTTTGCGTTGGAATCAAATACTGTAAAAACTTTCATCTCTCTTAGCTTCTCAATTATGCGTAGACGTTCCTTTTTTACAAGGGATATTACATCGGTAAAGTATCTTGATTTCTTTAGAGCGAGAATTCCTGCCTCTATTGCAATAGTATTGAGAGGATATGGATACTGTATAACCCTTGAAAAGGCATCTACTATTTTCTTGTCTGCCACAAAGTAGCCTAGCCGCAGTCCTGCAAGCCCAAATGACTTTGAAAGTGTTCTAAGTACAATCAGGTTATTCATTTTTTTTGCCATATCAACAATAGAATAATCTGCAAATTCTACATAGGCCTCGTCAATGATTACAAGTCCGTTAAATGATTTGACCAGCTGTTCAAGCTGTTTTCTTGGAAACTGGAACCCTGTTGGGTTGTTCGGAGAGTCAAGGTACAGCATATCTGCCTTTTTTGAGTTGGCAAGAAAGTCTTTGAGTTGCAGGTTCATCTCTTCGCCGAACTGAATTTTGGTTGTTGGGATTCCGTATAGCTTGCACCTTTCTTCAAAAAAACCAAATGTAGGTTCTGATGTCAAGATCTTTGTTTTTGTTGACGCAAAGTTTGTAAGTATTAAATCAATTATCTGATCAGAACCATTTCCCACCCCTATCATTTCTGGCGGAATTTTGGTATAAGCAGAAAGCGCTTCTA
>JAGWGB010000160.1 GCA_028867595.1 Nitrososphaerota archaeon
TTGTAGCTGTCAGTTTCTGGACGTTTTTCAGGGAAGAAGGATCCGACACGAACATCAATTCTGCGTAGCCACCAGTTGGGAATACCCCACGCGCGTTGAAATTGAGGGAGTGGTCGGTTGAGTTGTAGTATACGCCTTTGAATATGCCGTCTCCCCCAAGCTCAAAGAGCACCGTTTTTCCCGTCTCGTCGGTGAAGGTATAGTTCTGTTCTAGCTGGCCTGCCACAAAGCAGCTGTAATAGCCCACCTCCCTTGAGACGGAATCAACTGGTGTCAGTGTAAAATATGCTGAACCGTTTGGAGGTATTTTACCAATGACCTTGCTCTGGACTACGTCAAGCACCTTTGCATGCTGGCTCTCAGCTATTGCAAGAACCGTTGCATTTGAGATATCAAGCTGGGACGTGTTGTTTATTATTCCACTGATTGCGCCAGAGCTCCTGTTTAGGTGCAATGATTTGTAATCCACCTTTAGAAAGTCTGTTGGCTGGCCAAGTGTTACAAATGATGCTTCTTTCATGTCGGAT
>JAGWGB010000161.1 GCA_028867595.1 Nitrososphaerota archaeon
TCACGATGTGCTGTACGTGGCTGAATCTCTTCACTGCCATCAACTCTTTGACATACACCGAACCGTACCTACAAACTCGTCCAATGTCATTACGCCCTAGGTCTACTAACATGGTATGTTCAGCCAATTCTTTTTCATCATGTAATAATTCCTCTTTCATGAATTCGTTTTTCTTTTCATCATTTGTAATTGGTCTTGTTCCAGCTATGGGGAATGTTTCAACGGTGTTTCCAGTTACACGTAACAACATCTCTGGACTTGAACCTATCATTGTTCTATTGTCCAACTTTATGTGGTAAAGATATGGTGAAGGATTGATTTGTCTGAGTGACTTGTAGACCCTTAGAAGATCACCACTTGCATTGAAATTGAATTTTTTTGAAAGTACAACTTGAAAAATGTCGCCATCATGTATATACTGTTTTGCTTTCTTTACCATTTTCTCAAAATACTCTTTATCCATATTTTCTTTGATCTCAGATAAAGAAAATGTATCAAAGTCAGTATTGTCATAATCTAGGCT
>JAGWGB010000162.1:0-240 GCA_028867595.1 Nitrososphaerota archaeon
GTAGATCAGTATTGCCATGTTTTTCAATCTTAAATCCTGATTGATTGTAGACAAAGGTATTCCATTGATCTTGTTTTGCATGACGTATTTGTCCTACCTTATTACCTCTTTTTTTCTTATTGATCAACGATCTCCTTGCACTAGATATTCTGTGTGGTATCATCTGAAGCATTTTACTATGGTAGAGTTTTAACCAAGGTTCTTTTTCTTTTAATTCAGTGAGAACAAATTGCATATCAT
>JAGWGB010000162.1:250-519 GCA_028867595.1 Nitrososphaerota archaeon
CGTTAAAACGAGTTTTGACAACATTGTTAGGATATAATCTGAATTTGTAATTACGTATAAGCTTCGAATCTCTATCTATAGTTTCAATCTGCATTGGACTATACCTAAGATGTAGATCCAAATATTTACTATCTTGATTTTCATTGTTGATCTTAGGTCTAAAGTTGACGCATTAGAAAGATTATATCATTACTCAAAAATTGATTGTTTTTTGTACTGATTACCACAGTTGCCTTGAAATAATAATGACATATTCTATTCTTCTTACG
>JAGWGB010000163.1 GCA_028867595.1 Nitrososphaerota archaeon
GAACCGCCAATCCATGAAAACATTTCAAAATTGCCAAAATTTTTGGTTGATATCTCATAATCGTACAGCCTTGCTTCGAATTTCAAATCTAATTTCTTTGCCTCTTCGTTCATCCAGTCTACAGCCTGTCTACCGTAGCCTTTTTCAATTCCAAAAGATTCTGCATCTGCCAATTTTTGATCCTAGTTGTAGAACGGTTGAATATAATTCAAAAGTGATCATGTCAGATATATTAATCACAAAGTACTCTGAGAAATAGTTGCCCAGAACTGCCTCAGACATAAGAAAAGCCATAGAGTCTAACTGGAACGAATATCTTTCAAAATATGCCAATCTCTTTTCTTCAAACTATGTGGAAGGATCCAGCCCGCCTTCAGTTTTTGTCGGCTCTTACGGGTATCCAAAGGTCTTGGTAGGGCCAATGGTGCCCCCAGTTCATGGCAACACGCTAGTTATGGACTTGCCCGAGTCTTGGCTTGGAAAGAGTCTGGAGGATATCGTAAACTATAGGCTATCG
>JAGWGB010000164.1 GCA_028867595.1 Nitrososphaerota archaeon
ACCAAATCCGCCGGAAAGAAGTATGGCTTTCATAAACATAGTGTCTTCCAATTTGAATTAAAAGATTTGGAAAACTCAAGTGTTATCATTAGAATTTTTCTCAGTAAGGTAGTAATGTAATTCAGTATAGCATTCTACACAATATTCTTCATCGTCAGTATGCTCACAATTGTATGTTTTATTGGAATCTTGACTACACTTTACACAACGAGTCATTGCACGACAGTTGATTATCGGGATTTTCGAATCTTGATTGCGCCAAGGGCCATGATGGCTATACCTATCCCAACCACCCCGCCAAATTCTCCCTTTGCTGCAGAGGGTATGTTGTTGTTAGGTAGTGCAAATATTATTCCGACTCCCACCACCATCAATGCCCCTCCTATGATTATCAAGATGCCTAGAACTTTGGACGCTTCTTTACGTGTGATAAAGAATGACAATATGAGTAGAATTGCAGGTATGAGGCCAAATACCATGCCCCTTGTCTTTGCATCAGTATGCAGAAAAGCAGT
>JAGWGB010000165.1 GCA_028867595.1 Nitrososphaerota archaeon
GCATGTTTGTATTCCATTGCGATGTGCAGGTTGGTGAGCCAAGAGTTACACCGCCATAAATTGATGGCAGGTCCAAGACCCAGTCATTTGCAAATTTTGTGGTAATCGATACAGCAGGGCTACTGGCAGCAGAATTGTGGGTTACTAAACTAGTAGGTAATGGGCTTGACTGGTTTACTCCAGAAAATGAATATGCTCCAACTACAGCAGATGTAGAGCCTGACATTGTAACTACGATTGCTCCAGTGCCAGTTGGGTTTTTCAGATACCAAAACTCGGCATCATTGTTGGAAAAAGTGGATACTTTTTTTGTCAGTGGTACACCACCAAATGTTACAGAAGCTGCATTGCCATTGTCTGCACTGATACCAACAACAAGCAGCCTGTTGTTTCCAGTTCCGACATTAAAGTCTGCAAGCATTATAGGGTTTGAGGGAGATGTTGAGCTTGATGTTGACTGGACATTGGCAAGTGTGATTCCGCCGCTTGTTGTAACCGTACTAGTTGTTG
>JAGWGB010000166.1 GCA_028867595.1 Nitrososphaerota archaeon
TTTGTATGGTTGACACTAAAATCGATTGGTTTGATGATTTTCTAGGTCTTGGATACCACATGTATGATGTTAAACCAACAATTTTCCTAATGTTTGATGGAAGAAAAAAGGTTGGCAATATTTGGAACAAAATAATAAAATATTTTCCAGACGATGAGATAAAAATCAGATTTGTAGAAAAAGAGTCTAATTATGACTTTGTTCTTTACTGTCAATCACGCATATTGTCAACTACATGGGTTTTCTTAAAATCTCTCAAGATTTCTGAACATTACAAACAATTCAAAGAAGATTATGAAGGGGCTGCCAATCTGAAGCTTGCACTATATATTCCAAAAAAAGAAACATATGAACTTGAGATATTCAAATATATAAAAAGAGTCACGGATATCAAGTTTCCAGCGGAATCTGAAATAGAACAAGATTTCATACTGTCAAGGTCAATTAAGAATCTGCAGAGTAGACCTGCAAATATTGATGACGAATCTCTGAAATAGATTTTGATGACA
>JAGWGB010000167.1 GCA_028867595.1 Nitrososphaerota archaeon
ACAGATTACATGTATCTGATGGAGATACTGTCACAGGAGAATATATTGATAGGACGTTGCCTCCTCCATATTCTTCAACTGATCAATCACGATTACTTTCAACCACTACAGTTGGCACAGTTCTACCTCCACTAGAAAGAGTTCCTGTCAGCAATGCAAGAATGATTGATTCTACCGGAAAGATTCTTGACAAGGTAATGACAGGTCAACAGGTACAAATCGTATCGGATGTCACAAACAAAGTAAACAAAGATCAATCATTTGCATATCTTGTGCAAATTCAAGACAACAATGGAATCACGCTTTCCCTATCATGGATAACTGGTTCACTACTACCTGATCAAAACATGAGCTTGAGTCAATCATGGATACCAAAAACATCTGGAACTTATACTGCTCAGATATTTGTGTGGCAAGGAGTAACAAATCCTGATGCATTATCTCCTCCATTGACACTACAGATCCCCACGTCATAGCACAGATTACAATTATTCTACATGCATACGTG
>JAGWGB010000168.1 GCA_028867595.1 Nitrososphaerota archaeon
CATAGGGATGTCTCCGAAATGATCATAAGAGTCCCTCGCTCTACCTGGCTGAGCCATAGACCCGCAAGTTTTGTGTAATTTACGAAGACTAAATATCAGTTTCCACTAGATATCCGATAACCCTGCGTCTGTAAGGCGATCAGTTTCGGTTTGAGAATCACTTTTATGTATCTATACCGTACTTTACGGTATTGTGTCCTATGCAGTAAAATCCATTAAACAAAGATACCATCCAACCCAAGAGACACTTTCCATGATGATGATCTTTAGGGAGATGGTAAACAAGGCTATTGCGATAGGCCTTGAAAACGGCACATCAAATATGAAGAGACTCTCCCTTCTTTCCTACAACAAGCTAGCTCAATATGACATCCCGTCATATTACAAGCTTAATGCGATATCGCAGGCTGCAGCAAGACTTGCACATATGAAACAAGACATAAGAAAGGGCAGGATGGTAAAATCACCCCTTGTCAGAAAACCATACATCACTACATGCTATGGTTT
>JAGWGB010000169.1 GCA_028867595.1 Nitrososphaerota archaeon
TGGAACAAAATAATAAAATATTTTCCAGACGATGAGATAAAAATCAGGTTTGTAGAAAGAGAACCTAACTATGACTTTGTTCTTTACTGTGAGTCACGCATATTGTCAACCACATGGGTTTTCTTGAAAACTCTCAAGATTTCTGAACACTATAAACAATTCAAGGAAGATTATGAAGGGGCTGCCAATCTGAAACTTGCATTGTATATTCCAAAAAAGGATACGTACGAACTTGAGATATTCAAATACATGAAAAGAATCACAAATCTCAAGTTTCCAACAGAATCTGAGATAGAGCAGGATTTCGTACTGTCAAGGTCAATCCAGAATCTTCGCAGCAGGCCTGCAAATTTTGATGGCAAAGATCTGAAATAGGTTTTGACGACACTACATGTGTGATTTTAGCAAATTTATCCAGTCAGTCCAATCCAAGCTATAATACATTAGCGGTTGTCTCTGTGGGTAGCTTATCACTGATCTTGTTATTGCAAAATCATATTTTTTTA
>JAGWGB010000016.1 GCA_028867595.1 Nitrososphaerota archaeon
AATTACTTTATCAAAACATACTATCGCTTCCTCCCGTTTTGCCATCTCTGAAAGAAGGATTCCTTTGTTGTATAATGTTGGCTCATGATTTGGGTTTCTGTTTAACACTTTATCAAAACATATGATTGCCTCATTACCTCTCTTCAATTTTAAAAGCAATATTCCTCGATTATACCATGCAGGAACATGATCTTGATTTATCTCAATTACTTTATCAAAACATACTATCGCTTCCTCCCGTTTTGCCATCTCTGAAAGAAGGATTCCTTTGTTGTATAATGCTAGCATATGTTTTGGATTTGTATTCAATACCTTGTCAAAACACTCCAAGGCAGACTCTGCAAGTCCTACCTTTTCCAGTATGATTCCTCTGTGAAATAACGCAGAAAGATGATTTGGATTAATGCGTAAAACCTCATTGTAACATAAGATTGCCTCATCAAACTGCTCTAGCATTTCACACATGAATCCCTTGTTATACCATGCAGGAACATGATCTTGATTTATCTCAATTACTTTATCAAAACATACTATTGCTTTTTGTTGGTTGATTTCAGATAACAACAGTCCTTTGTTATACCATGCCAATACATGTCGTGCATTTATCTCAATTACTTTATCAAAACATACTATCGCTTCCTCCCGTTTTGCCATCTCTGAAAGAAGGATTCCTTTGTTGTATAATGTTGGCTCATGATTTGGGTTTCTGTTTAACACTTTATCAAAACATATGATTGCCTCATTACCTCTCTTCAATTTTAAAAGCAATATTCCTTTTCTCTGTAATGTATTAAGATCGCTATGATTTGCAAACAATATTTTCTCACAAGATTTTAGTGCTTGCTCAAACATGCCTAGTGATTCTTGAAGGAGTATTTTGCAGTAAACTGCTTTCATGTTATTTGGTTGTGATTTAATTATCTCTTCTAATATCTCAAGTGCATTCTCAAATTCTTTTATATTGTAAAAAAAGTTGCATAATCCAAATTTTATTTCTACAGATAATTGATCAGACTCTGCATTAAATCCATTATTTTTCAATGTTAATTTTTTATAAAGCGATAGCAAAGATTCTATCTTCTTTCTTTCTTTGCATGTTATTTCTATGTTTGAGAATTCGAAATTAGTCGTTGATGCCATTTCTTTTATGGCATGATTGATAACTCCAGCTACTAAACACAATTGTAATTTGGATTTTTCTATGTCTGAATACATGTTATCACATCATTGCTTAAAACAAAATAACAAGTCTTGTTTTAATCACTGACATTAATTCTACAATTTCATACTTTAAAAATAACTGATTGCCCATATCGAATAAGCTAATCTAGTACTTGTAGGGTGAATCTATTCCTAATGCTTGCATTTATTCTGCAATCTTGCAATTCGATAATGGTATTGAAAAGTTTTCAAAAATTTTACCGAAATCAGTCTTTTTAATAGTACAGGTAACATATAGAAGATTCATACTAGAATCATTTTCTTGTGTGGAGTTATTGGTCTGATTTGAAAACTCATTTAATGACGCCGTTAGATTCTCCAAATCGCCTTTTGAAAACAACAGATCTGCATTAACATTGAGAGTAGAATTTCCATATAGTGCATTCTGCAGATCTTGTGGAGTCATATCCAGAGTGATATTTTTCCCAATTAGTTGCTGTAATTGTTCCGGTGTAATATCCAGAGTGGTATTTTTACCTACTAATTCTTGAAGCTCTTGTGGAGTAATGCCCAACGTGGTGTTGGAAGGATATCCTGATGAAGTATTGTTTGAAGTACCAATTAATTGCTGTAATCGTTCCGGTGTGATATCCAGAGTGGTATTTTTACCTACTAATTCTTGAAGCTCTTGTGGAGTAATGCCCAACGTGGTATTTTTCCCAATTAGTTGCTGTAATTGTTCTAGTGCGATACTAAGCGCAGTATTGTTATTTGATATCTTAGGGTATGTAATATCAGATTGGTTTGTTAACAGTTGATTAGGATAGTAGCTAGAATTGGAAAGAGGTATTGAAACAATATTGTTTGAAAAAAGACTTGACGCGTATAGTTTGTTAGTGAGAGAATCTACTATTATGTTTCTTGCTGATATACCAGAATTGATCTCATCTAATATTTTATCTGAATTTCCATCTATTTCAAATATTGTTCCAGTTTGTTCGTTGGCTTCGTAAATTCTATTTGTTATAGGATTGATTGTTATTGCAGAAGAACCTGCCATTGTGGGTATTATTGTAGTCAAACTATTAGTGGTCCCATTGATTACTGATATGGAACCATCATTCCAACAAGTCACATAAACCAAATTAGTGATTGGGTTTACTGCTGCTTCCCATGGTCCACCATTTACTGGAATTGTAGAAATTATGTTATTTGTACTTCCATCTATGACAGTAAGAGAGTTTGAAAGACTGTTTGGCACATAGATTCTATTAGTAAATGAATTTACTGCTATTCCCCACGGACCATTTCCAACTGGCATATTTTCTAATACTTTGTTATCCGAACCATTGATTATTGATACTGAATTAGATATCACGTTTGTAACGTAGATAAGATTGGTTGTTGGGTTTACTGCTATTCCCCATGGATTACTTTGTACGTGTATATTTGTCACAATCTTATCTGTATTCAAATCAATTGCCGAGACTTCATTTGAAAATCTATTTGTGGTATAAGCCATGTTCGTAAGTGGATTGATATCTATATGTGCGGGCCCTGAACCAATAAGCAATCCATTTTGCTCAAGTGGTATTTTTGTCACAATTTTATCCGTGGATCCATTAATCGCAGTAACAAAACCAAATACATAGCTATTCACGTAAATTTTGTTAGATGATGGATTCACAGACATGCCGCTGTTTCCCCATCCTGCATCTATTTGAGCGGTTGAAGCTGCAACATATTGTGTAGAAAGAATGACAGCTAGAATCACAGCAAATACCAATACATGCATGACTTTTATCATACTATAAAATGTAATAAGAACATATTAACTGAACTGGAAATTACAAATCAAAAATAGTTCCAATATGGACATGTTTATGGGAAAAAACTAAAACTGGGAACCTAATGTTGGGAATGATAGAGGGAGTTCCCAGTTAAATTTAGAATTCCTGCCAGATAGATTAATGCATGTTTGTGCGAAATATACAAACTCCCGCAAATAAAATATACCGTTGATATCTTGAATTGAATCATGGAAGTACTTATAGCTGATGACGAATCTGATCTACTTGACCAATACAGGTTTGCTCTTGAAGCAAAAGGTCACAATGTCATAAGTTGTAACGATGGAGAACAATGCCTCAGAATATACATGATAGAGTCTGAACAACAACATAAAGATAATTTTTCTACTCCATTTGATGTTGTGGTCTTGGATTACCAGATGCCAAAAGCAAATGGCATTGAAGTAGCAAAACAAATTCTAGCAGTAAACTCTCATCAAAGAATCATCTTTGCTTCGGGTTACGTTCATGAAACTTTTCTAGATTCGATAAAACAACTTGGTCAAATTACTGAAATAATGAAGAAACCGTTTTCATTACAAGCGTTAGTTGACACTATTGAAGACAAAGAAATTTACAACCAATTAGAGAAGCTAAACGTTGATGTATCTGCAATCAAAGAACTAAATCCTTCACATGCTCAAATTAAAGCATATTTTGACGTTTTGTGTAGATTGCAAAAAGGAAGAACTTTTTAATTTTTGTTAAATTTCTACATCAAGTATTATTAGATTAGGTGGATGTTTGAGCATTACAGAAGTTGTTATCGTTTGTGTTTCCATCATATAATGACTGTAGTTCGTTAATATCGCATTCCGATATGTAGGGATAGTCTGTTTGAATCATTGCATGCATTAGATCTTGAGAATTATTTGTATGGGATAAGCCTAATGCGTGACCAAACTCATGTCTTACTATTGCAGCTAAATGGTTATCGGTAATCTTGTCTGCATCATAAATGGTAATAAATGATTTCAAGATTTGAGAGTCATCTACAACCGATCTAGTATATCCTGAATATCCATCTGGATCTTCTAAATGCGATAAAATTATAACAATTTGACCAGGACCACTATTAGATTCTATGATATTAAACTGACTGGGAACATAAAATTTAGTATTATGAATCCCATCTAGGGCGCCTTCCCAACCGGAAAAATATTCCGATTTTTCATTAGACGGAGATCTCCCGAGAAGGGCGTTATTGATGTATACAGATTCTTTTGAAAGTATAGCTTGTTTAATGACATTTATTTTTTCGGGGCTGATGTTATCTGGATTCACTATGCTCACTGTCAATGGAGTTCCTTTAGCGATATTCCAGTATTTGTGCACATTATCCGCTTGTCCTTGTAAATTCTCTATCAAATATCTCGTTTTTATATGATCAGGCATGTCTGATGAATTTGTTTGATAGTGATTACTAATTCCATAGAATATTAAAATTGCAAGTATGGGTAATACAATTAATTCTGTCTTTAGAATAGTTTTTGCACTTAGTTTCTGTATTCGTTTTTTGATTGTAATTATCTCATATGATATTTTATTTTGCTTTATGATCAATTCTCCTATTTGTTCAGGAGATGTTTTGTCATTAAGCGACCCGTCAAAATTTGACTCATGTATTTCTAATAATTGTAATTGCTCTGTTGTTTTATTTAGCTCTTTTGTTAGCGATAACAATTGTAATCTGAGTTGTCTGATGGATCTTTCTTTGTCGGATTGTTGCTGATCTAATTCCATTTTATTGTGACCTCATATTTGTCGAACATGTTTACTCCTAACTAAGTTCCATTATCAGATCCCATGGCGCTAAAACGTTGTTTAGTGTCATGATGAACGGATATTTCATACTCAACATAATTTTACACATATCTGGGATCGTTGTATTTTCAGAAATTATCTTTCCACTTTTTAAATTGAGGGCTATTGCTTTTAAATCAAAAAAATTATCTATATTCTTAAGATAATTCAATTCTACAATTTTTTCAAATATTATTTGTGGGTTGACAAACTGAGGAGTATTTTCAAGTACTAGTATCTCAGTTTCATTTTGGATCATTTGCTTTATAATTGTGTCAATAGTATCATCTCGATTAAAAGTAGGAATTAGTTTTAGAGGTATGTCTGAAATTTTCATTTGTGTATTACATAACACTCCTGCCTCCAACAGTCGTCTTGCAGAAACTGTAGAGTACTCCCCGCCTTCATTCTTGACTAGTGCAAAATCGCTCTGTATTTGTTGCATTTTTTTGAGTAAATCACCGATTTTAGTATTTGGTGGAATAACACACAAGTTCTCATTCATAACCTGTTGGACCATTACATCAGAAAAAAATGAAGGCGTACGATTCTTTGAAAATTCTTTTATAACTTCTCGTCCTCCAAGTGTGCCTATTGGTACGTCGTCCTCCATTACAACCAAATTATTTGTAAACGTTTCAAGAAATCTCATTAACATAGAAGTTGCAACCCACATCTTCTCTTTACTTTCTATTGTAGCTATGGATGAACAGACAAGTAAATGTGGAAGTATGTCTTCAATTGTGCACTCGTTTAAGGATATATTTTTCTGGCTTCCTGAAGATGAAAACAGTATGCTGTCTCGAGAAATTTTAGAATTGCCACTTTTGTAAAACCTATTCTTCAAATTCAATACAAAATTACTGTTCATTTTATGTCACAACTGTGGTTTATTACATTGTCATTCATAGGAATCATCTGTAACATACTTCATATTGATATGTGTCAAGGATATTTTCTAGTATGTTCAGTTTGAACAGACTTGTGTTTGATTTTATTGTACTAACATTAAATTGTTGAAATTAAATAATTTTTATTTACTCAGAGTTACTTTATTTTATAATATTGTTTACGCTAGAGATTTTTTTGAATAGGTGAACATTTTTCTTTTTCATCAATATCCCACCAGCTGCTATTGTTCCCACCACTGCAAAAGGTAATGGATCAACGCCATTAATCTTAAAGGATTTGGTAGATGGTACTGCGGATGAGCTAGATGTATTATTAGTTCCATTTGTTATATTTTGAGTTGAATTTATCTTGATTGTATCCTTGAGTTCTAGCGAATTGAACCCTTGTCCTGATATGGTGGGACTAATACTGATCATGCCTGAAGATCCAGACATGAGAGCTATGGTGGCAGTGCCATCCTTGTCTGTTGTTTTATCCGCATTCTGTACGGTAGCTCCAGACACTTTCCAATCTACGTGCATATCTTGAAGAGGAATGCCAAATCTTTCCGTTTTTATAGTTGCAAGAAATGTCTCTTCGGGTAACACTGTGGATGATGAATTAATGGTTAAAGTCGGAGCTATGTTTTCCACTTTTACTGGATATGTAGTAAGTGGGAAATTGTTTCCCAAAACCGAAATTGTTGCACTCCCAGGCAACTTTGGAATTATATCAAAAGTAGAATAATAACCGCCTTTAGAAATGGTGATATTCGAGGGCAATTGTATTATGGAATCGTTACTTGAAACTAACTTTATGTTAGTATATGTATCTGGATATCTTGGACTAGAATTAGAATCAAGTACTTGTATTTCCATAAGGTTATCATAATTAGCAAGCAATGGATTTGGATAGCTCAAGTCCACTTTAGCAGGTGCAGAACTAACAGAACTTAGTGAGACACTGGTAGGAAAATTACCTGCAATGATGTTTAAAGTGGTAGATCCATCGCTTAATGACTGAGCATTGAATAAATCTACTGCATCTCCACTTGATATTTTCTTAGAGTCGATATGGAAGTAGTCATTAGGCAATATTGTAGGTATGTAATTATCTGGAAAATATGTCGGCATGGTTGTTGAATCTGTTAAATATAACGCAAGCGGAAACTCTGATTGACTTAAAATTTTTGGCACAAGTGAATCTGAAACTAGTTTGAAAGAATTTACAGATGATGAATTTATTGCAATTGGTATTGTTGTGTCATCATAAGTGACAATATGTAGTGATAGCGGAGACGGCGGTGCAGTATTTCCGACTTTGCCAAAAACTGGTACAACTCCTTGTCCTTTGCTAATACTTACAGGTTTTATCGAAAGATAGTTAGAATCTGATGAATCAACCTCAATTTGAAAGTCCCTGCTTGCAAAAATAGGTTTACCGTGAGCGTCTTCTAAATGCATTATTCCTATTAATTCGCTATTTCCAGTTGCCAGTACAGGCAATATGTCTAACTTTGCAGATTTGTCATCAAGAAATTGTGATGTTACGGTCGTTAATTGTATTGGTGTTGATAATAACGTGGTACTAGCAGGCTGGATACAACTTGAAATTTCAGAACACCCTGGAGGTACAGCCGTGTGATTTGATACCACGTATCCGTCAGGTGCAGATAGTTTTATGTTGAATGTGCCATTTAATCCTGCATGCACTTCGATTGGAGAATAGGCTTCATAATCTCCTTTCTTTATGATCAATGGACTGTTGGAACTAATGAGTTGATCTTGTGGGCTAGTATTTACTAAACCAGTTACTGTTGAATTTGTTATAGTTATGGAGATTGGTATGTCTTCTTTTGCCAATATCTCATTTCCGGAATTATCATGTAATTGTGCGACAACATATGCATTAGATGTTGCAAAATTATTAATTTTTGCAGGATACACATAGGCTTGAATGATTGGAGCATTTGATGATGTTACGATAATTGTGGTACTTACGGGTTGAAATGAAGAAGCGGATGCAAATATTTTAGCTGATCCTGTCTGGCCTACAGTAAATTGTCCTATTGCGTAATACTGTCCATTTTTTATAATGATTTGCGACGTGCTTAAATTAACAGTTTTGCTATTGGTCGTTGCAAGAGTGATCGGAATATCGGTTTTAGCATCTACAGGTAATCCGTTTTTGTTGGTTAGTTCTATTGTGAAATATCCTGTTTTTGGACTTGAATTGATTGAGAATGTAGAAGGAACAGATTTTATGAGTAAACTGGCGGGTGCTATTTCATCATCATATACCGTTATTGGGAATTGTTGTGATGTGAAACCTGGTGCAGCTATCACTATGTTTGCAGTTCCCGGGCTGTTCGCTTTAATTTTTATATGTGTTATAAAACCCGTATCGTTATCTTCTAAACCTTCGATTTGTACTATGTCCGAATCAGTAGATGAGAATGCAATATTCTTTATTTTTGTAGGAAATATGTGCCCATTATAAAGAGCAAATACCTCCAGCACTCCGCTTGAATTCTCAATCATCTTGTTTGGAACAAGTCTGATCCCAAAAGTACCTACATCGTCAGCATAAGATCTAATTACTACAAAACTGGCAAGGAGAATTATTATTATCAATATCCTTCTCAATACGCACTTTGATAACTAAAATTCTCATATAAGACCCTGTATTGTGTTTTTGAACGAATTTATCCCATCTGATGCAGTTCACGATACAGGGTATTTCTTGAAAAGACTCAGATAGTTTGGCATGCTACTTCTAATGGCCTGGCCTTTTTCCACAAATGTGAACAGAGACTAAAAATATTATTTACTATTTCTATGGAATTAGTATGAACTATAGAATCTGTATCATCATTCAGATCCATGGAGCCTTTCATTGATCCTGACATTATGATTTGTTTATCTTTTTCTCCAACTATTCTTCCTTTAGAGGGAAGTTTTCCAAGTCTAACTTCACTAGCACCTAATCTATTAACTAGTTGAATAGATTGTTTATTCTCAATCTCGGTCACTATTCTTATTTCTCCTCCTTTCTTGATGCATTCCTTTATTTTTTCAGGTATGGCAGTATGATACATACGCATGATATCTTCTACGGTGGTTACTATATACACCACATCAGTCGATTCCGTTATCATTTTCCCTATTCGTGAATAAATATTTGATCGTCCCTGTATTATGGAAAATGAGGATATCTCAGTAGCTGGAGTAGGTCGCTTTAATTCATCCAAGTTTGCAATTAATTGTTTTGAAAGCTTTTCCATAGTTGTAATTTCGTCTTGTTTTTTCTGAATTATGTTTTTTAGTGCTTCTTGTGGATCTACGGCTTTACATATTGTGGGATTAGATAGTGTAGTTGTAATTAGACCAAAATTTCTTAGTTTGTTCAGTGCTCTGTATGTCTTTCCTCTGTCTACATCTAATTTTACAGATAAACTTCCTACTGTCACCTCTCCAGTTCTTAATAATCCCAAATAGATCTTTGCGTCATCTCCCTCCAATCCAAAATATTTTAGTGCAGAAATTAAATCCTCTTCGATATTCAAATCTTCATCGCTCCATTATTTACAAAGTTAAACATAATTCTGTTAACAGTATGGGTTAATTCTCGAATTGTAGTAAATGACATCGAGGATCGGATCTGATCGCTATGAGTATATAAGAAGATCGATTCAAGTGCTCCAATACCTAGTCTATTCATCTTGACCTGAACAGATTTCTCGGCATAATTGAACAAACTGGAATTCATCTCATTGTCTTACAAACGTATGAGGAATATGAGAAGATGTTTGTGCAGAATAAACAAACGATATTCTTGAATTATCCTAAAAATTATTAAAGTATATCAAACCGTCTTGGAATTCGATTAAAACTATTTCCGTTGTAATATAATGAATGGAATAGACGTTTATGTTGTCATCTTCTACAAAACATATCATTTTGTGATACTCTTTCAGATGTATTAGTGGAGATAGTTGATTTGTATGATTCTATTTTTAATGTATATTTGCAAGTTTTTTTACCTGTAATTATGCCATACATCAAATCTGATATGAATAGGCATTGTTTTCATTGCATATGCCACAGATTATCTACCATTACTCCTGTTTATTTTAAGAGAATTTGAAAACGGTAATCAATATGTGTGCGAATAATACTGCAAAGTATCGTTTTATTCACTTTCAGACATGTTTTCTTCATATTAAAAAATAATCTATTGTTATCAGCTTCAAATATTTCAGGCATATCGGCAAATAATTTTGAGATCTTATAATTTATTGAAGAATCAATGTGTCTTATTGATGGCAGTGGAAAGCGGAATTGATTATTTGAGGATAATTTTATCAATATTCATGCTTGGGTATGCCACATATTCGGATTTTAAGAATAGAGAAATTAATGATTTTTTGTGGCTTGTTTTCGCAGGCATAGCAGTGGCCCTTATTTTCTTTACTCCCAATATGACGGTATTTCTTACAAATACGGGAATTGCACTAATCATAGCACCTGTTGTGATCCTAATATGGCGATTAGGGTTTTTTGGTGGTGCAGATGCATTTGGATTGATTGTATTAGGAGTATTGGTACCGGAATTTTCAATTTCCAACGGCTTGATTACCCCATTTACTACATTGACTAACTCTGTAATACTTTCTACAATTCCAGTATTTTTCAACATCTCAAGAAATCTGGCAGCGTTGGCAAAGCATCAAAATATATTCGAAGGGTTTGAAAATGAAGCAAAACGTAATAAAGTAATTGCAATATTTCTAGGATACCGCACAAAAAACCCGAAGTTTAGCTTTTCGTTAGAAAGATCAAATGGTTCTAGCAAGAAGTTTGATTTTTCATTAAAAAATGCAGATAACGCAGAATTTTGTTCATCAAAAGACATGTGGGTCACACCTGGAATCCCATACATGATCTATATTGCTTCTGGATTTATCATTCAATTGATATACGGAGATATTATTTTTAATTTCTTCAGAATATTGCGTTAGGCATATTCATCTTTCTATTAACAAAAATGCTTTGAAAGTTTATTACCTCTCACAAACGAGCTAAATCATGGCTTTAAAAGTTGCCATTGCAATGTCCATCATATCTATAATTTTGTTGTCTGTTTATGGCATTGATGTCATCGTAGCAGGACCTGTATCGAGTTCTGAAGGAAAAACCGGCTTTCTTCAAATGGATGATAAATCTCGAGGTTCAATATTTGGAATAATACCATCTGCGATGTTGATTGCGTCGTTTTTCATTACTAGGAATGAAGTATCAAAAACGCTCGGCGTTTTAATCGTGATAGGCGGAATGATGATTATTGTTGGTACGGGTGTTATCTTAGCCATGGCTGGCACTCAAGGTACTACAAGCATACGAGATTTTGGCCCTGTATTAGGCATAGGAATTATAATTGCATTTTTGGGCGGACTGAAAATTAAAAGATCTAAAAAAACTATCAACATGTAACATGTTTTCTCAAGCATGCAAAACCAATATTCAGACACGTGAGAATTTGAATAAAATATGAATATCTGTGTAAAGTGTGGGCATGAATCTAAAAAACTATACTGCTGCGAACATACTGATGACAATGAATATTGTGTAGAATGCTATACTGAATTACATTACTATCTAACCGAAAATTCACGAAAAGATCAAAAAAATTAATTTTTTATCAATCGAGTTTTTCCATGTTGAATTAAAATGAAATGTTGTAAACAATTTGAAATAAACCTAAATCGCATTGTTATTCGAAGATTATTGAACAACTTGTTTTTTATTCTTGATTTTCCAAATCTTTTAATTCCAAGTCATGCAGTATTTGTATGTGAAAGCAGTTATTCTATCTGGGGGCATGGGGAAGAGATTACGACCGTTGACCGACTATCTTCCAAAATCTCTTGTGCCTATATGCAATACACCAATAATAGAATGGCAGATACGATATTTCAAAAAATTTGGAATTGACGAATTTATAATATGTGCAGGTTATCGTTCTGACCAATTAGTCAGTTTTTTAAATTCTCGGAATTTGGACATCGACATAAGTTTTTCAATAGAGAAATCTCCACTTGGTACTGGAGGTGCAATTCGTAAAGCTCGTAAGCGTGTTGGTAGCGAAAATTTCTTTGTAATAAATGGTGATGTCATAACTAATTTGGATTTGAATGAACTTAAGAAACAAACCAATTCGATTGCAGTAATTCCATTAAAAACCAACTTTGGTATAGTGCATCTTCACGGTGAACTTGTTGAAAAATTTGAAGAGAAACCAGAATTATCAAATTATTGGATGAATGCTGGGATTTATTACTTTGAAAATAATATAATAGATCTACTTCCTAAAGTTGGAAATATTGAAAATACAACTTTTCCTACGTTGTCTCGATTAAATAGGTTACATGCTGTTAGATATAACAAAATACTTTGGCACTCAATTGATTCACATAAAGATATGGATGAATGCACAAATCAGATGAATCATCTTCACTATGAGAAATTTCTCGCCATGAAGTGATCATATTGAGAATTGGTTTCAGTCTTGGTTCACTGTTATCTATTGATGAGGTGTTAGGATGTTCGAAAATTTTATCAGATTACACCCCCGACTCGATATGGATTCCAGAAACATGGGGGATGGAGTGCAGTTCTATGCTGTCAACTATAGCACAAATCACAAAGAAACCAAAGATTGGATCGTCTATTATCAACATATACTCTAGAACTCCCTCGCTTATTGCAATGAATGCCGCTACTATTGACACTCTTTCTAATGGAAGGCTGATTCTAGGTTTGGGAACTAGTAGTCAGGCAATTGTTGAGCAATGGCACGGTATGGAATTTATGCAACCTCTACAACGAATGCAGGAATATATTGAAATAATACGACAAATCATATCTGGAAAAAAAGTTACTTATAACGGTAAATTTTTTCATCTTGAAAATTTCAGCCTATTGATAAAACCAATTAGAGATGAAATCCCAATCTATCTTGCTGCAATCAATCAGAAAATGATAGATTTGACGTGGAGAATAGGTGATGGAGTTATATTTTACTTGAGACCATTTGCTGAAATGCAAGAGACTATTGTAAAAATGCAACATAAGCGAAAAATTGATGTTGCATGTCAAGTGATAACCTGTGTTTCAAATGATGCAGATAAAGCAATAATTCGAGCTAAAAAGACAATCGCATTTTATGTATCAGTAGGAAAAACATACAGAGAGTTTCTGGCAAAAAATGGATATGAAAAAGAAACTAGTGAAATATTTACTGAATATGAAAAATCAGGATTGACCGATAATCATAGATTTGTTTCAGACTCAATGGTAAATTCACTAGCATTATGTGGAGCCCCAAAAGAATTATCTCAGAAATTGGAACGATTTATAAAAATAGGGATAGATTTGCCAATACTTCAATTCAATCCAGTTGGAAATGTTCTAGAATCATTCAAATTGCTTGTCTCTTCCTTGGAACGTGATATGTAATTTGAGAAAAGTTGGTATTGTTTCATCGGGTTTGACCAAATTTGCTAAAACTGAGGTTTCTGTAGAATCCCTCATGATTTCATCAATCAAACCAATTTTTGATAATACAAAAAACCTTAGTCAAACAGACATCGATGTGGTTTTAACTTCCACTAATGCTAATGAAAAATATCTTGCGAGTATAGTTTCTGAACTGGCAGGAATCTCCCCCAAAATTTCCCATTCGGTAGAAAGTCTATGCAATTCAGGAACAAATTGCATAGTTTCGGCATTTTCTTATATTTCATCAGGACTTGCAGATGTTGCACTAGTAACGGGTGCAGAAAAAAGTAACAGTCCTGGACTAGTTTTGAACTGGGATAAATCGCGAGGACAGTATAGACATCCAATTTATTGGTCGTCCCTTTTTACAAGTTCGCATATGAGGAAACATGGAACTAAAATGGAAGATCTTGCCTACGTTTCAGCTAAAAACCATCGGAATGCCCTGGACAATCCTTATTCTTATTTTGACCGTTCTTATTCTTTTGAAGAAGTAATGAGATCAAAAAATCTCACTGACAATGTGAGATTATTAGATTGTTCCATGCCATGTGATGGTGCAGCATCTATTCTACTTGCATCAGAAGATGTGATTCAAAAATTCACTGAAGATCCAGTATGGATAACAGGAATTGGCCAAAGAACACTTTCTGCAGGATTTGCAAGAAGCAAAAATCTTTCTTCTATGTATAGTACGTCTTTAGCATCTCAAGACGCATATCGTATGTCACATAGTTCTCCATCAACTATTGATGTAGCAGAAGTACATGATGCTTTTAGTATATGTGAAATTATGGCACTTGAAGATTTAAAATTAGTTGAGCCGGGGAAAGCTGCAGAGTTTGTCAAAAACTTACATGATACAAACAATAAAAAAATTAATCCAAGAGGAGGATTGCTTGGTACCGGTCATCCTTTAGGGGCTACAGGTATAGCTCAAACAATAGAGTCTTATCAACAACTTCAAGGAACTGCGGGTAAAAGACAAGTAGAAAAAGCTAAAACTGCTCTAATTCATAACATGTCAGCTGCTGCTACCTCTTCAACTGTATTAATATTACAATCATGAGTCGTTTTGAAGAGGAACTGAAAAACAATAATTTTGTATGCAGTGAATGTTCAAAATGCCAAAAAATTGTTTGGCCGCCTAGTGAATATTGTAATAAATGTTTTAGTGGTGTGACATGGAGACAAGTATCACGAAACGCAATACTGCTAGAATATTCGTATGAAAATGGTGAATGTTTTTGTCTTGCAGAATTAGAAGGCCAAATAAGACTAGTGGGAAAAATTTTAGAACCAAATAAATTGGAAATAGGTCAAAAACTTGTTTTAGAAAAATGCGATTATGATGGCAGTGAGAAATTCATCTTCAAAACAATAGAATAGATCAATAAACAATTCTGTTGGACTTTTCTATGGAAATTTGAGAGTAACAGATTCCAATTCCAACATTGGGATGTAGATAGACATGCTGTCATTGCCAATTTTTTCAACAAAAGCAAAATCTCCTGTAAGACGTTTTAATTCGATGAATTTTTTTTTCGGTTTTTCTGATGCCAGGAAGTAATGTATAGTTATGCCGCCTATTGATCCAGTTTGAATAAAGACTACATTTTGACCATTATAATTTATGTGATAAATGAGTGGAACTGCTCCTAACATGGATTGAGAAGAGTATAGGATCACCTTGAGAAGATCGTCATAGTTTTTGTATTTTAGATATATGAATGGATCTTGATCAGACATATTCATCAACTTTCGTCATATCATATTAATCATAAGGTTGTACTATATGCGGGCATTTTGATAGTTAGTAATCATGGTTGAGGAAAAATAACCAACTTGGTATTATTAGAATTACCAGCAAGTCTATTACTAAAACGATTATCTGATACCATATGAGAATAGATACACTACGAATTCCAAAATCAAGAATTGAGAATGAACTAAAATCTACTCTAACTAGAACCGATAACCAGCGAATAGCTAGAACCAGGAGACAACGTGGATATAACTGGGAAGATACATTAGTTAAAAGATTCAATTTAATGGATGGATGGAAGGCGTTTAGACTAGGTTCGCCTAGTGTCGGATTGCCCGACATACTTGCGGTAAGCACGAAAGATAACACTATTTACACCATTGAAGCTAAATCCGGAACAAGCACCACTCTTTATGTTCCATATGATCAGATCTTACGATGTCTGAAATGGATTCACACTTTTGAGCTTTATCAAACAAGAAAAATGATAATCGCTTTCAAATTTTTGTCAAAAAAAAGAATAGGCAAAGGAAAATACGAACCTAGAGAGTTAAGAGAATATTATAAAATATGGGACGAATCACATCCAGTAACTAATTTTGTTTGTACCTATGATGGTACTACATATGCACTGCAGGATGGAAAAAGAATTCAATTAAATCTAAAAGACAGCCTCATGCCATTCCATATTAAAAATAACAAAAATCTACCACATCCTTAAATCAAACACACATATGAAATAGAATGTAAGATTCAATAACTTCTTTAATGACGAGTATCATAATCAAAATATGAGTTTTGAAGATTTTGTAGATGAACGAAGTTTAGTAAGCCATGATGCCCTTGGGACTAAAGAAATCAAACTAAAATTATTGGAAGTGCAAGATGATACTTCTGATCATGTGTGGCGATTTGGTGTACGGGTAAAGGTAAAGAAGATTTTAGTTACAATAAAACACATACGAACGCAACAGGTAGAAGAAGGAGAATTCGATCTACAAGAAATTGAAAAAGAAATGAAGGAAAAAAGGCATTATAGTTCTACTAATAGATGGGTCCAAACAACAGATATCAAAAACGGATACATACTTAGCACTAGACATGCCTCATTACTTGCAGATGCGGTAGCACTAGACTATATCGTCATCTAACAAGCGATTTCAAAAAAAGATCATTCTTAAACGATTTCCAAGCAAGTGGTCCTGATCTCTTTTTTAAAATACCTCTGAACAATACAAAATTAACTCGCTGATTTTTTTTCTTGTGTTTTATGATCAATTTTTTTATTTGTGGATTTTCTTTTAAAACTATCTTTATTTTTACATTTTTTAAATGATTTTCTAGTTCCTTTTTATTATCTGTATTTTTTTGTGGACAAACGTATGGTATTGTTTTAGAAGATTTATGCCCATCATTAAAAATCAAAATTTTATCTTTTGATCTCACAAGTACACCTACACATTTTAAGATGAATTTATTCCCACGTTGCAAACAAAATTCGTCAAAGATACCTTTGCTAACTGTCACCTCGCGTCTTACTGGAGCTATTGTTGGACCAATTTGAAAATATCTATTACGGTGATATATTAGAGGTTTCTTTGTTTCATCATATATTATTGAAATAACTCTGCCTACAACCATATAGTGGTCGCCAATTTTCTTTATTGTAGTTAGTTTGCATTCGGCATTAATTACACACCCACGTATCATAGGCAGTCCAGTTTTCTTTGATTCAATTACATCGAATAAATTCAAGATGTTCAATTTGTCTATCTCTTTTCTTGAATACCCTCCAGCAACACTGACTAATGCAGATTGTTTTTCTGAAGCCACATTAATTCCAAATTTCTTTGTGTGTTTGATATTATCCAGCGTATTGGATCCTTTGTGAATGAATACTGCAATTAGCAACGGATTGTAAGAAATTTGCATAGTCCATTCTGCAGCCATGACATTCTTACCATTTGGACCATGAGAGGTAACCAAACTAACCCCTGTCACGAAAAATCTTTGCGCTATTACATTTTTTGATTCCATAAGGAAGGTTTCTCTAAGACGGATATTAGTCTAGTCGTAACTAATAACAATCAGCATGGTTTTCGATCATGAGATTTTGTATGCTTGAATCAATGTTACCCGTGCGGGATTTTATCCATCCAAAGTCCAGGATTTACTGTTTACAGAAAACTTTATGAAAGTAGGATGAAGAGTCCAAGCATGATAATTCAGGAAATAACGTTAAATGGTAAAAAGTATCGTTTAACCCTGACTGATCAGCTACTTTCGGACGTGAGAAGATTAAAGGCCCTTTATAATGCGGCCTATGAAGACCCTGAGAGTTTTGAAGAAGTAAGTTCTGCAATATCTGACACCATTAACCAGATAGCAAGCGCTGTTGAACCTGCAGTATCAGATAGCGATCTTGACGCCTTGATTCAAGCCGTGATGAAAGCTGTAGATGAAAAGAGCAAGGAAACAGAAGAAGCAAAAGCTAGACATGCAGAAGAAAAGGCAAAAGCTGAAAGAAGCAAACCCTCTACAAAGAATAAAAAAATCAAAAAATAGCTCATTTTGAGCGTCTAATCAGAAAATAACCCTCATATTGGTTAAATGTCATATATATTCAGAAAACATATGCAAGCTCATTGTGAATGTGGAATATGCGGTCATGTATCTGAAAAAGACTGCATTTTAAAAGAATGCAAATGTTGTGTGAACTTTCACATGCGTTCTGGACCTAAAAAATAATTCATTTAATTTTTGGTTTTGAAAATACTCCAGCTAGTATTACTATCACACCCATAATTTCAGTAATTATAGTTCCAGTTTGTGTGGTTGATAAAATATGGCAACCGAGGGAATAATCAGATGAGGTATACATTGTTACACTGCCGACCATTGAATTACAGTTTTCAATGCCTGGCTTTGCTAGGTATTGGATTACTATTGAAATTATGAGGATGGCAGATCCATATGATATAATGGGTAACCTCATATCACTTTTTTAGTGGCATGACATTTATGTTGATGGTTAAATTGTACACTTCTCCCACATATTTTCACAAATACTTGTTAATTGGTTGATATCTGAAGTTCTGTAGCTTTAAATAACTACCATCTAAATTTTTCATGATGAACACAACCGCGTTTCAAAAATGCATTGATCCAGTATGTGGTTTAGAATATCCTATTACAGACATACGCATAGAGTGTGAACGTGGCCATCTTCTTGATGTAAGGTATGGTTCCAAACCGCCTTCTTCCCTAAAAGAAGTGTTCTACAGCAGAAGAAATCATGCAAATAACATATTTAATGAAAGTGGTGTTTGGCGATTTCGAGAATTATTAAATTTTTGTCAGATTGATACTGAGAATATTGATGAATGTTCAAAATTTTTGGTATCCCTTGATGGTTCAGAAGGTAGATTGTCAAAACCATACCACATGTCAAAAGTTTCAGATTATGTAGGAGTACAAGATATGAGGCTTCAACCAGAAGGATACAATCCTAGCGGATCTTTCAAAGATAATGGAATGACTACTGCAGTTACACATGCAAAGCTTGTTCACATAAAGAAAATAATTTGTGCTTCAACTGGAAATACGTCTGCATCAGCTGCCATGTATGCAGCGAATGAAAACATGGACTGCGACGTATACATACCTGCAGGTGAAGTGGCACCTGGGAAACTAGGACAGGCGTTTCAATTCGGAGCTCAGGTGATAGAAATCAAAGGTAATTTCGACGACGCCCTTTCGGCTTCACTTAAACAAGCAGGAGAAGTAGGAGGATATACTGTTAATTCTGTAAATCCGTTTAGAATAGAGGGGCAAAAAACAATCGTTTACAGAGCTCTCGAATCCCTTGATTGGGATGCTCCGGATTGGATTGTATATCCTGGAGGGGCTCTGGGTAACACTTCAAGTTGTGGGAAAAGTTTAATGGAATTATACGAGTGGGGATGGATTAAAAAAATTCCACGTATAGCAGTCATCAATTCAGAAGGTGCAAATACGTTGTATTCGCTTTACAATGGAAAATTCAAAGAAACAAGCTTGCGATGGAATAAAGGCAAACCAGACATAGATTTGATTAAAGAATACTATGAATTTATGGATGCAAAAGGCATAAAGCCAAAGACAAAAGCAACTGCGATTCAAATTGCAAAACCTGCAAATATTTTGAAAGGACTACGAGCTCTGGAATTCACTAACGGTGTAGTTTCTCAAGTTTCAGACAATGAAATGCTTGACGGTATGTCATTAGTAGGACTCAATGGATTTGATTGTGAAATGGCTTCCGGTGCTGTTCCTGCAGGTATTAAAAAATTAATGCAACAAGAAATCATCAAAAAAGATGACATTGTAATAGGAATTTTAACTGGAAGACAAAAAGATTCTAGCATACCTGTCGATTATCATAAAAATCCGCAAAATAGATTTGCAAATCCGCCTAGAACTTAGTCATGTTCTGATTCTGGTATTATAATCACTCTGGCCAATCTCATCTCATTTTTTATGTTTACAGATATTGTTTTAATAATTTGATTTACTTCTCCAAGACTTGTTGTGTTTGGAAAGACGACGTGTATTTCTGCGATAAACTCTTTTCCTATAGGCCTTAGATGTATTTCTCTTGTTTTGATTTTAAATTTTGAAAGTACAAACTCTCTAATTTTATCTATCATTTGTGGATTATCCACTGCATCTATCAAAACAAGCGTGGATTCGCGAATAGCTGTATATGCCATCAAAAATATGTATCCTGCGATTATTATTCCACCTACGGCATCCATGAATTTGAAGCTTGTATAAGTTCCAATTAGCACACTAGCAAATCCTACAAAAGATGCAGTACCATCCTTAATTGAGTTCTTTGCATCAAGTTTCAACGATATGAGATTTGATTCAATTGCAATCTTTCTGATAAGGAATGCCCTATGTAGTGAGATGCAGCCTGCAGAAACAAGTGCAATCATGGTTATTTCAGGATAATGAATCGATGTTGGGTGGAATAGCACTCCAATGGCATGATACGTTATAAGCGCGCCAAGAACCACAATTATGATTGCAGCGGTAAAGGCTGCCAATACTTCTACTTTGATATATCCGAGCGGGAAAAAATTATTTTTAGGTTTTCTAATCATGCTGATGCCAAACCATACAATAAACGAAATCATGGAATCCGCAAGTGAGTCCAATCCATCTGCTGTCAGCGTTGTACTGTTTGTAAACATGGTTACAATTAGCTCTGCCACCCCTATTGCAGCGAGTGTGATCACTGATTGTTTTGCTGCTAATTGAGCTCGGTTTAGTACATTATGATGGTTCAATTCTTTATTTTTCTCTTTAGATTCAACCTTGAGATTTAATCTACCTTAATCCCCATTTTGCTCTTTTTAAATAATGTGAGTTTATTGTTTTTTGAAATGTTCTTCAAGCGCTCTCTTTTTTTCTTGCATATGGAATAATTCTTCAGTATGCTTGAATGCTTCTTCTTTAGATCTATTGAATAGCATAGCTTGCATTAGAAGGTGGTTTTCTGGTACTACTATACCGGTTTGATCGTCAGAATATGTTATTTTAATCATATCGTCCTGGGCTTCGGTGAGATCAGCATGTATGTGAATCATGTTGGTATCTTTGAAACTAAAGTTAATTGATTCTGCGTAATCTCGAATGTCTTTTGTTCCTTTTACACCGTATAATGTAGCAACACCGTATTCATTTTTGTAGAGGTCAATTATTTCAGATGTGCTTGGTGCAGGACCATTAAATCGAATATCCATTAAATGCACATGCATTTGTCTTGTAGGTACTTTAAAAACTCGAATAAACAATGGAGTGTCCACTCCCATGTAGCTTTTTACATCATCATCATGATGAGGTTTTACGGTCCATTCTATGGAATCTTTTATCACTGTCTTTGAATCTTCCAAATCTGCCCATCGTCTAAGTAGAGTTGCATCCATGCGTTTTATTTTTTTTCCATATTTTTCTTTCAAAGGTTGGATAATTCTTCCCATACCAGTAACATTACAACTACCTTGCATGACAAATTGTTTTTCAAACGCCTTCTCATAATTCACTCTGGAATTGAAAATAAATGGTGCTACTGATTTTTCTCCAGTGATCTTTTCACCGCCTTGAAATATTGCACGACTATTTAGCGGCTCATAAAGAGTTTTTTTATTGGAGTATCCTACCCCTCCAGGTGATGCGTCTATAACAAGATCGCAGTTTGAAATAATTTCTTCGATAGTGCCAGAAATTTTGAAATTTTTAAAATTATCTAGTTTGTTTTTTGGAACATATACTTTGAAACCCCGTACAATGGCGTCTGAAACTTTATCATCTGGAGAATACTTTCCTACCCCTACTACCTCGATATCTTTATCATCTGCGATGAATTGTGCTATTCTACTTCCTATTGATCCATATCCATTTACAAAAACACGTTTCATATTTTTATAAGAACTTGCCCTCTTTATTTAGATACTCTTTAAGAAGAACTAAATAGACTTTGGAGTCTGGAAGAATTGTGAAAGTTCACTTACCATCAATGGGAATCGGAATAGGCATTGCAATAGCTGCTATAGCCGTGTTCTTTCTAATACATGGACAAGAGACCATGATAAAAACACCATCATCAGAAAATATGCAAAACACAACTCAAAAAATAGAGGTTAATTTTCTAACATCTAATTTATCTCCTGTTTTAGGCTCTGATAATGCTCCAATCACTGTGATAGAATTTGGAGACTACCAATGCTTTTATTGCAATAATTTTTTTCACAATACTGAGTCAGATATTGTAAAGAATTATGTTGATACTGGTAAGGTTAAGATGTACTTCAAAGATTTCACTATCATTGGACAAGATTCTGTCACTGCTGCCAATGCAGCACATTGTGCTCAAGAACAAGGCAAATTCTGGGAATATCATGATATTTTGTATACTAACTGGTCCGGCGAAAATACTGGATGGGCTGCTGCTACAAACTTGATACAGTTCTCCAAACAGCTAGGACTAAATCAAGACGAATTCAATCAATGCGTATCTCAATCAAAGTACATTCCAATCATTCGCAATAGTGTTTCTGATGCCAACAATCTAGGTCTTACTGGAACCCCTGACTTTTTCATCATAGGTCCAGATAATTCAGTTACAAAAGTGGTTGGGGCGCAACCATATACTGTGTTTGATGAGATTTTTAAATCGAAACTACAGTCTTGAGATATTTTTCATCAATTTATTCGAAAAAGTGAATAAAAATTAGGATTTTATGAGATCAAAATTGACCCTCACAATGCTTATATTTGTTACAACAAAGGTGTAGCTGTTGGCTGCAGGTATAGATGACATAGCCATCTACGTTCCAAGGTTATTTGTAGACGCACAAGATTTTGCTAAAGCGCGTGGTCTAGACCCAGATAAACTTCGACGCGGATTGGGCATATCTAAGATGGCTATGGTAGATACTAATCAAGATCCCGCATGTATGGCAGCTAACGCATGTTTGAGAATAATGGAAAGAAACAAACTTGCTCCAAAAGATATTGGACGGCTCTATGTAGCTACTGAATCATCATTAGATGAATCCAAAGCAATGAATTCCTATGTCATAGGTATGTTAGAACAGGTATACGGTGACGATTCGTTTGAACACTGTGGTGGAATCGAGTGTAAATTTGCCTGTGTTAGTGGATCATATGCATTGTATGACAATTCTAATTGGATACGAGCAGGGGAAGCAGAAGGAAAACATGCACTTGTAGTTGTTTCGGACATAGCCAAATATGATCTTGGTTCTAGTGGAGAATATACTCAAGGAGCAGGTGCTGTAGCAATGTTACTCAATGACACTCCAAGAATAATGACTTTTGATCCTAAAGTGACATCCACTTCAATCAAAAACGAATATGATTTCTATAGGCCATTTGGCAAAGAAACTCCAATTGTCAACGGGCAATATTCCAACTTACTCTACATGATTCAAGTAAAGAAAGCACTGATGGCATACAAGGAAAAAGCACTTTCCACAGGTTTAATCAAACTAAAGGAAGGAGAGACCATTTTAGATTACATCGATTTCATAAATATGCATTTGCCATACAGCAATATGGGTAAGAAAGCACTTGCATATCTGTTAAGACATGAATGGCGAAATATGCCATATTGGAAAAAGATCATTGAAAAAACAGGGATGGAAGAACCCACACCAAAAGATCCTCGTGGAACAATTGAATCCGTTCTTGCAGATGAAGAATTCATGGCAAAGGATCATGAATTCACTAAACGCTTTACACAAACTGATGAATTTCAAGAAGCTTACGATTCAAAGCTAGCAAGTTCATTGATTGCATCTAGAATAGTAGGGAATTTGTATACCGCCTCACTGTACATGGGCTTTAGAAGTTGCCTAGAATTTGAATTTCAAAAGGGAACTGATTTAGAAGGAAAAAGATTCGGGTTCGGTTCGTATGGAAGCGGTAGTAGCGCAATGGTCTTCAGTGGTGTAATCATGCCAACATACAAAGAAATTGTAAAAGATATGAATCTCGAATCCGAGATAGGAAATAGGATAAAGATTTCACTTGAGGAATACGAAGAGATTCATGAAAATAAACGAGATCCAAGCCAAAGTCTTTTGGATAGCAAGAAAGAGTTTGTATTGATAGGAGTAGAAAAAACTCCCGAAATGAGCGGACAACGCAGATACGTTTTCAAAGAATAAGATCTCCAAGCGATCATTGATAATCAACAAAAAAGATATTAAATCATAAGGATTCAGAGAAAATATGAAAGATCGTTCAATGCCAATCTGCTTCACAGCAGAACAATATGGTAAGATTGAGCACATTGCCAAACAAAAGGGCATGCTTAACCCAAGCCAACTTATTGAAGAAGCTCTAGGTAAATTATAAAAGAACACTCAAAAGGTTTTCTTTTCCATTTTATATAATTACATCACATTTTTTAATGGATTGGGTTCATTTTGATATACATGATATTTTTCGGATCAAAACCAACTGTATGTACTATTTGTAAAAAATCAGTCAGCCATAAGCATAAACCAAAAAATGAATGGCAGATTGAGGGCATTCTATGCGGTGATTGTTATGTCACGCAGATGCAACGATTCTATGAATTAAGTTTACGACAGAAATGTATTATTTGTAATGAAGAAAAGGACGTTCCAGACATGTGGGAGCCAAGATATCAATGGGAAATGAAAGGTCTGCTTTGCAAGAAATGTTTTGATAAAAAGGATGAGGAATACAAGAATGTTAAAGAATTTTGTAAGATTTGTAATAAAAAATTAGGCATGATTAGATACAATCCAAAAGTAAAATGGTCTATTGATGGACAGTTATGTAGAGAATGTTGGGATTCACAAAAAGCAAAACTAGGATAAAAATGGATTTTTTTAAAAGGCACAAATGTTCAAAATGTGGCAGAAAGTTTGGCCAACAAGAGGAATTAATGCATCATGAGCAAATTGCACATGATGACACCATGTATGATTGCAAAAAATGTAATCTATATTTTTCAAGTATGGACGAAATGAGAACTCACTTACAAAGAGCTCATAAATACCATGGAAAAATGAATGATTAGTAAGCTTTTATCGTTTTTACTACTGGCGGTCTAACTTTGGTAAAAACCCTAAATCCGCAGATACATTTTATTTCAGGCAGTCGTGTTAATTCAGATTGACTTACCCTAGTTCCGCATCTCATGCATGAATAGAAGACGCTAAAACTATTTGGTTTTTCTTCTTGTACGTTGTTTTCTTGCATGGGCTCAGACATGTTTGATCAAAAAACTCTCTGTAATTTAAGGTTAACAAAAGCTACTTGAGTGTTAGTTCGATATAGACGTCATTTGGTATTTTTATTCTCATGAGTTGTCTTATCGCTCGGTCATCGGCACTCAAATCTATAACTCTGCGATGGATTCGCATTTCCCATTTTTCATACGTATGAGTTCCCTGACCGCATGGAGACTTTCGTGTTACGATATTGAGTCGTTTTACTGGTAGTGGTGTAGGACCTTTGACTTTGACTCCTGTTTTCTCCCCTATGCCTTTAATTTCACTGCATACTCCATCCAGCCTTTGTAAACTCGTGCTTGTTAGTTTTATCCGGGCTGTTTGAGTCATTCAGATCACTATTTTGTAAATTTTTCAGTGATCTCTTTTACTATACCGGCAGCAATAGTTGCGCCCATGTCTCTGAGTGCAAACCTTCCAAGTTCAGGAAAATCTTGGAATGTCTCTATAGGCAATGGTCTAACTGGTTTTATCCTAACAATTGCCGAATCACCAGCCTTCAAGAATTTTGGATCCTTTTCTTCTACTGCGCCAGATTGTGGATTAATCTTTGCTTCGAAGGCAACTATAGTGGCTGCGACTTGAGCTGTGTGAGCATGCATTACTGGAGTATATCCGGGCGCAATAGCTGTCGGATGGTGAATGACTATTATTTGTGCTCTAAATTCTTTGGCAACATTTGGAGGATTATCTGGAGAACCAATCACATCTCCTCTTTTGATATCTTTCTTTTCTATGCCTCTTAAATTAAAACCGATGTTGTCACCAGGTTCAGCTGATTCCATTTGTGTGTGATGTGTTTCAATACTTTTGATTTCTCCCGTAGCTCCTGATGGCATTACAACTATTTTCATGTTGGGCTTGGCAACTCCTGTCTCTACACGACCTACTGGCACAGTTCCAACTCCAGTGATTGTATATACATCTTGAACTGGGATTCTCAGTGGTTTGTTAGTAGGTTTGTCTGGGAGTTTAAAATCATCAAATGCTTCATACAGTGTTTTTCCTGTCCACCACGGCATGTTTGCAGATTTCTTGACTAAATTATCTCCTTTCCAACCTGAAACTGGAATTATTGGTACTTGTTCAAGTTTGTATCCGACTGATTTGAGTAATTTTTCTGCTTTTTCTTTTGCTACTTTGAAAGCCTGTTCAGAATAATTACTGTCATCCATCTTGTTAATGGCTACTGCCAATTGTCCTACTCCTAAGGTCCTTAACAGAAAAGCATGTTCACGTGCTTGTCCTCCAGGAGCTGTAGCTGTATCTGTTTCTCCTTCTTTTGCAGAAAGCACGAGTATTGCACAGTCAGCTTCAGATGCTCCTGTAATCATGTTTTTGATAAAGTCTCGGTGTCCTGGTGCATCAATCAGAGTGAAGAAATACTTTGGAGATTCAAATTTTTGAAATGCCAAGTCGATTGTAATACCTCTTTCTCTTTCATCTTTTATGTTATCCATAACCCATGCATATTTGAAAGTGTCACCCTTGCCAGTCTTTTCTGACTCGGCAGCGTGAGCAGCTATAGTTCTTTCATCTACTAATCCTAGATCCATAAGGAAATGACCCATAGTGGTAGATTTTCCGTTGTCGATGTGACCTACAACGATCATGTTCAAGTGTGGTTTTTTGCTTGCAGCGCTCATACCGAACCTTTGAAGACTTGGGCTTTATTACCATTTCGATTTTTTGAAATTGTTTTTAGTAAATTTTCAATAATTTGAGGTCATGACTTTTGGTTAGATGATTTTTCACATACTATAAATCGAGGAATTTTATGAGTAGAAACAGATTGAAAATCACTGTAACCGTAATTAAAGCTGATGTAGGTGGAATTGGTGGCCATACAAGACCAAGCGATGGCTTGTTGAACGCAGTCCGAAACATAGTAAGATCTCAAATGATCCGAAATGGGAAAGGATTTCTGATTGATTCATACATAGGATATTGTGGTGACGATATACATATTGTCATGACGCACACTAGGGGCACTGACAATAGAGAAATACACCAACTTGCTTGGAGGGCATTTGAAGCTGCTACTCAAGTAGCTAAAAACGAGGGCCTCTATGGTGCAGGCCAAGATCTTTTGAAGAATTCATTTTCTGGAAATGTGAAAGGAATGGGCCCTGGAGTAGCAGAGATGACATTTGAAGAAAGGCCAAATGAAGCCTTTACAATCTATGCAGCTGATAAAACAGAACCAGGTGCTTTTAATTATCCATTTTATAGAATGTTCGTAGACACACTAAGTAATACTGGACTCATTGTAAACAAAAATCTTGCAAGTGGAGTAAAGATCAATGTTATGGATGTTGAGAAGGGAAAAGTAGCTCAACTACTTATGTGGCAAGACAAGCCCACACTTGAAGCGGCATTAATGTATCCAGGAAGATATGTTGTTTCAAGTGTATATACGCGAGATAACCAACCAATTCTTGCTGCTTCAACTGATAGATTGCACAATATTGCAGGTACTTATGTTGGAAAGGATGATCCGATTTGCATCATTAGAACTCAAAAAGATTTTCCAGCAACAGAAGAAGTAGGATCCGCATTCAACAATCCTCATCTTGTGGCTGGAAATACAAGAGGAAGTCACCATGTACCTTTAATGCCAGTTAAGATCAACTCTCCAGCTAGTATCAATTATGCAATACCTATTGTATCTGCACTAGTTTTTAGCATGCACAACGGAAAACTGGTTGGGCCAGTAGATGGGTTTGCATCTGCAGATTGGGACTACATACGACAAATAGCAGTAGAACGAACAATTGCAATAAGAAGTCAAGGATTTGTACATCCTGCAACTCTTGTTCCATCAGAACTTGAATACGGAGAAGGATACCGGGCCAGAATGAGTGTATTATGGAGTAAAATGCGACCAATACCAAACTCAAACAATCATCATCCACAACAAGCTAACAGGCCACAACAAGCTAACAGGCCACAACAAGCTAACAGGCCACAACAAGCTAACAGGCCACAACAAGCTAACAGGCCACA
>JAGWGB010000170.1 GCA_028867595.1 Nitrososphaerota archaeon
TTAATTAGCTGTCTTTCAATTAGTTATAAACAAAATAACTAACATGAAGTTATCCCGAACTCAGGTTATTAGCTATTGGCTGATTCCTGATAGCTAATAGGGATATATCCATTCCATCCTGAATATTGCCTTCGCTTTTTTCAAAGTTTCAAGCACTAATTCTCGTACTTTATCAAGAATTTTGCCCGGCTCCGTAATCTTAAACTCTTTAACAGTGCGGTCAAGAGCGTTTGAACACACAACAGATACCATTGCTCCGGGAACGCCATGACCTGTGCAGTCCGCTGCTGCAATAAGTATGACTTTTTGCGCAGCGTCATTGCGAGCCCCATCATCGGGGCGTGGCAATTCCTTGCCAAGGTTTGAGATTGCCCGCCCGGTTGAACTTATTTCTGGCAGGCTAGCGGCATAACTGGACGAAGGTGCAACCTTAGCCCAACGGGGGTATAATTTCTTTCAACACACCAAATTTCAGGCAATGTTCTTGTCCATAGATGCCATTCC
>JAGWGB010000171.1 GCA_028867595.1 Nitrososphaerota archaeon
CACTCCTAGAGGTATGGGAACATACAATGTTGGGATGCAAAAACCATGGATGAAAGTGTCACAAGTGGGGAATCGCTTTGGAAGTGTGCCATCAAGTGAGGCGGATTGGCGAGTTATGACACCGACAACGTATGGGGATAGAAGAAAAACAAGGCCCAAGATGGATTTTCGGTCAAACTTGCCAATCCTTGCTACTAGGCCTACAACTAGAACTTTTAATTTAATCATTGCAATGACCCTGAAACATTTGCCTTGATGTACACCTCGTTGATTGTAAAATCAAAAGTTATCGCTAAAGTTTCTTGTGTGTTTATCAACTTCGTCCTGAGGGGATGTCTCGTCTTCGTGCTTGTGTTCTGTCTTGTGGCTGCGTCGCGCCATTTTTTCTTCGTGCTCTTTTCTGGCATGATGAAGTCTGTCTGCTTCGTGAATAAACTCCATTCCACATTCTGTACACTTTACAATGTCGTGGTGATGGTCATGACGAGCGTGACTTATCAG
>JAGWGB010000017.1 GCA_028867595.1 Nitrososphaerota archaeon
AATTAGCGAGAAATTTTCATACTCTTCACGATAGTTTTCAATCGAGTATCCACGAACCTTTGCAATCTCGCTTGTCTGCTTGGATGTAAGAACCAACCCTCCGTTCTGCCTATGCAGATGGTCTATGTGTGCGTGTGAGACAAACGTGATTCCATTTTCTGTTCCTTTCTTTGGGTCTAAATTGACCTGAATCCCATCATGGGTTGATACAATCCCATTCGAAGTCATTTTTACAACTTGCTTCAAATTGAAATTTCGGTGAAATGCATTAGATATAAGTTACAAGATTGATCGAGTGCAACATCTAGTCTAAAGTGATTCAAATGCGATCTTTATTGATCCTAGAGTAAGATGTTTATTTGTACAAAACAAACCCAAGGTGCATGATAAATCTTGCAATCCTGATTTCAGGACGCGGCTCTAACATGGAAGCAATTTTGCGCGCAATCAAAAAGAAAAAGATTCCAGTAAAACCTGCAATTGTAATATCCAACAAGCCTGATGCAAAAGGATTAAAGATTGCACAAAAACTTGGCGTCAAGACTGCAGTAGTTGAAAGCCTTGGACTCAAGGGAGGCAGTTGGGAGTACGACCAAAAGCTTGTAGCAGCACTTGAGGAGAATAACGTAACACCAAAAAACGGCCTTGTCTGCCTTGCGGGGTTTATGAGAATAATGAGCCCAGAATTTATCAAACATTACAAGGGCAGAATACTTAACATACATCCTGCAATCCTGCCTGCATTTCCAGGACTGCATTCCCAGAAACAGGCAGTCGAGTACGGTGTAAAATATTCAGGGTGCACAGTACACTTTGTTGACGAGGGAGTTGACACAGGCCCCATAATACTGCAGGCAATAGTCAAGGTAAAAGATTCTGATACGGAAGAAAGTCTTTCAAAAAAAATACTCAAGCAAGAGCACAAGATATATCCAAAAGCTGTCAGACTTTTTGCAGAAGGCAAGATAAGGACCAAGGGTAGAAAGACTGCAATCTCTTAAGAGTCAGGCCCGCTAAAAAAATAAACAACTACAAGTTCCTTTGTATTACCGTGGAATCTATGCTCAATGTTTTTTGCCACAAAGTATGACATTCCTTCAGATACGGCATAATCTTTTCCTCCAACGTTTAGGAACCCGTTGCCTCTTACCACATAGTAAACCTCATCGCTGTCATGAGGCTCTTGCGTGTCTTCCTCACCTGGAGCTAGCCTGAGAATTCCCGCTGCAATGTTTTCCTGGTTTATGAATGTGTAAAAATAAGATCTTCCCTTTTCAAGATTTTTTACATATTCTTTTGTGTCAAACTCTATCTTCAACAGAGTAGAGCTGTAGCATGACATTAATGACTTTAACTGATGTCAGAATCTGGCTTTTTTATTTTTTCTTCAAATTTTGCGATGAGGCGTGCAATCTTGGAATTTTTGGCATCGTCTTTTCTTAAGAGATAGTACATTTCTTCTGTTGCCGCGTGATAATCCACACCAATTGTTTGGGCAAGATATAGTGCCAAGTAGCTTAGCAGTAGCTTTCGCAGAATCACTTCGTGTGAGGCAAAACGGAGATCAGATGTGAGCTCGTCAAGTACATTTGAAAAATATGTTTCAAGATAGCTGTCCTTTGACTCTCTTTCTCGCATGGCAAATGCCCCTCCCATACTCCTCTCTTTCATGTGTATTTGCTCTACAACTGTAATGAATTCTGAGTTGAGTTTCGGGTTGTGTGTCAAAATTTCAGATAGTAGGTCTGCAGCATCTTGTTCTGATCTTCCAGCATTCTGTTTTATTGTAAATATAACATGACATGCAACACATCCTTGGTGTAATTCGATTTCATGGTTTTTTATTTTATCAATGGTTTTTCGTACTAAGGTTTCTGCTTCTCTTGGAGTCATCATGTCATCTTGAACATTGGCAGATAAAAGTTCCAAAGATTAAATATCGAGCAAATTACTCAATCATGTTTGACCGGGCAGAAGATTGATGGTATTGCAGTTGCAAACTCTGTCAAAGACAGGGTCAGAGCAGCTGCTACAGAGCTAAAAAAAGAAGGAATAGAGCCATGCCTTGCAACTGTTTTGGTTGGGGACAATCAGGCTTCGGCATCATATGTAACAAGCAAACAAAAAGACTGCGCAGATGTAGGCATTGCCACCAAGGACCATAGGTTACCCCAGTCATTCTCTCAGAAGGAACTTGACAGTCTGATTGACCTGCTAAATAATGACAAGACAGTCCATGGCATTTTGGTCCAGCTCCCGCTGCCAGATCATCTTGACGAGTTTTCAATCATATCAAGAATTTCACCAATAAAAGATGTTGATGGCCTAACGCCATACAATATGGGACTGCTAGCATCAGGAAAGGCGATTTTGAAGCCTTGTACCCCGTCTGGCATAATGGAGTTATTTGATTACTATGACATTGATTTGTCTGGAAAGGACGTGGTAATCATAAACCGAAGCAATCTTGTCGGAAAGCCGCTGTACCACCTGATGCTTGAAAAAAATGCCACAGTAACTACATGCCATTCAAAGACAAAAGATCTCAAGTCACATTGTCTTGAAGCTGATATCATAATCAGTGCAGTAGGGGACAGGAGCAAGTTTACACTAACGGATAACATGGTAAAAGACGGCGCAGTTGTAATTGATGTCGGAACAAGCAGACTTGATGGCAAACTTGCAGGAGACGTAGATTATGACAATGTCATCAAGAAAGCGTCATATGCAACACCAGTTCCTGGCGGAGTCGGCCCTATGACACGAGCGATGCTTTTAAAAAACACCATAACTGCAGCTTCAATTAGTAAAGGAATTGTCACAAACCGTTGAAAAAGCGCGTCTACGCAAACAGCTACTGGACCAACGAGATAGTCTCTCACCTGATTTTATCAAGATAGCAAGTAGCAAAATCCAGGACAACCTAAGAAAGATCGCTTTTTACAGAAATGCCCGCATAATAGGAGGATATCATTCCGTAGGAAGCGAGGTACGCACGCAAGACATTTTACAAGAGATACTTAACGCCGGAAAAGAATTATCCCTTCCAAAGGTTGAAAAAGACAACCTTTTCTTTAAAAAAATTTCAAGTTTTTCAGACCTTGAAGTTGGTAACTTTTCTGTGATGGAACCAAAGGAGCGTTGCGAAGATATGAAAAAACTCGAAGTGATACTAGTGCCTGCAATTGCACTAACAAGAGAAGGATATCGATTGGGATATGGGTTTGGGTATTATGACAGGTACCTGCATGACAAGCGCTCAAAAAAAATCGCGCTATCATATTCAAAACAAATTGTAAAATCAGTTCCTCATGACAGCCATGATGTAAAGGTTGACTGCATCGTGACAGAAGATGAGATAATTTATTCAGATAATTAAAAACTCTAGAATGCCTGTTCGGAAAAACATCAATTCATGCAAATAAGAACCAAGAACAGTTAAGTATGTAGCAAATCGGATCAGGAGTGGATGAGGGCATGAGTTCAAATGAACATGATGTACGAAAAGCTCTTGTGACTTTGGCTATAGAGACCATACTTTTGCGCATAGGCAAACCAGCATATGATGAGATAATAGGCAGATTGTATAGGGATTACAAGTGTTACTTTCCTGACTGTTACGAGCATCCAGAATATCTCAAAAAGATACTTGATGACATTTATGGCAAGTGTTCAGGCACTATCATAGAATCAATAAAAAAACAACTCGAAGGATTTGAGACTCAAAAAGGCATAGACATGTTCATTGCGAGAATTAGTGAGTGAGTTGTCATGTTACCCATAGAAAAATTAAGAGAACAGCGGTTTATGTTATTTTCACTGGTTTCAACAGGACTTGCAATCCTTGTTTCTGAACTCATAAGTAAAGAAACTGCCACCGTTTTTACTAACTGGATATTTGAGCCGGTAGCAGGAGCAGTGGTTGTTTTAGCCATAATCTCTGCAAAAAAACACGGTATCAAAGGAAGTCATGGAAAAGCTTGGATCTCTTTCGTAGTATTTTCAGCATCGTGGTTCATAGCAGAGACGGTCTGGATGGTGCTTGAGCTTTTCTACCATCAGAAACCTTTTCCATCACTTGCAGATGTGTTCTACCTGGCAGGATATCCCGCATATTTCATCTTTGTAATATCTTATCTAAGACCTTTCAAAAACGGCATAACCAAGAAAATGGTTACAGTTGCCATTTTGTTTGGAGTAGCTGTGCTTGTGCCAAACCTCTACATGACGTTTGACAACAACACAGGCGAAGACCAGCTTTCAATAGTGCTGGGCGCATCATATCCCGTTGCAGATGTCATCGTACTTGTTCCTGCAATTATTGGAATGATGTTATTCTTAGGAGGCAGAGTGAATTTTATGTGGACGTTGATGTTGCTTGGAATTATTTTAGAGGTAATAGCTGATACAGGTTTTCAATATTTTTCACTTGATGATTCCATATACACAGGACATCCAATAGACATACTCTTTCTCTGGTCATACATATTGTTCTCATTTGGCATTTATGACCACATCAAGGTCTTCAAGACGGAACAAAAATCATACAGTACAAAGGAAGACCTCAGGTAGTTAGCAGAAAGCGACATAACTTTCTTCTGATTTTGGTCACATGTTTATTAAAAATCAAGGATTAGTTTACTTGGAGATTTGAGGTTTAGATAATTATCATCATCAGGTTGCTCCAACATCATGATAATAACAAAGTATGGCTAGTTGTTTGAAATCTCGCTTAAATTTTTCAATATGTTTTGGAATTTCTTTTTTTATCTCTCTATCAAATCTAGTCTTAGGTATGAAAATAGAAAATTCCAGATTTGTATCCTGATAAACAAAACCATCCTCCTTCCAATATCCTTCAGATGGACTGTCAACACTCAATCCATCGTATCTATCAATGAAGAAATTTTTCACATCCACAATGTCTTGATCTGGTATAGGATTGCCGTTGTTATAACTAGTTGGTAATTTATAATGAAGTTTTACTTTATTTTAAAGCAGATGTTTAGACACTGTTTACAGTTTTGTGTATGGAATATTTAACTTTGAAAGTATATCACATTGTTTTTTTGAAATATAGTATTCTGTTCTGGATATTGCTCTAAACGGTTGTCCACTCTTCCTTAAAACACCTATCATTTTGGCCTCGATCTTTGGATCAACGTGAACCTTTCTGTAGGTGTTTAACTGTTGTGTTTGCATGTGTGTTGTAATAAACTCCTTGAGGGTTATTAATATTATTGAGCTTAATTCTAGAACAAAATAGTTGCGAGCTCTGGTTCTGTTGGAACTTACTATCTAAAAGCAAGACCTTTTTTGCCAATGTCCGTTCTGCAATATTTGCTAGGCCAAGAAATCTTTGCCACTCTAGCATATGCGTTAGAAATTGCATCTTGCAGCGTATTTCCAGTTGCAGTAATTCCAAGCACTCTTCCACCATTTGTCAAGACCTTGCCATCAGCGAGTTTTGTTCCTGCATGAAAGACGTAAGAAACTCCATCCTGTCCATCAAGTCCCTTGATCTCTTCATTTTTTGGGTAAGAATCAGGATACCCCTTGGAAGCCAAGACTACGCATACCGCGCTCTGTTTCTTCCATGATATCTTGGGTAGAGACGACAGTGTACCATTGATGCTTGCCTTGATATAATCAAGTAGGTCGGACTCCATACGTACCATTATTGGTTGACATTCTGGGTCTCCCATCCTTGCATTAAACTCTAAAACATACGGCTTGCCATCTTTTACCATTATTCCAGCATACAAAAATCCCTTGAATAAGATGCCTTCTTTTTTCATTGCTGATACAGTCTTTTCAATTACGTTTTTTTGGATCTCGGCTGCCAGTGCATCATCAATTACACCAGTCGGTGAATATGCACCCATTCCACCAGTGTTTGGTCCCATATCATTGTCATAGATTCTTTTATGGTCCTGACTTGTTGCCATTGGGTATGCTACAATTCCGTCAGAGATTGCAATGTACGATGCCTCTATTCCATCGATTCTCTCTTCCAATATAACACGCAATCCCGCAGCACCAAAGCTCTTCTCAACTAGAATCTTTTCAATTGCAGACACTGCCTCTTTGGAATTATTGCATACAATGACTCCTTTTCCTGCGGCAAGCCCGTCTGCCTTTACTACCAAAGGATAATCTACCGAGATGGCATGCTCTATTGCCTTTTTTGCATCATCAAATATCTCAAAGCGTGCAGTCGGAATACCGTTTCTTTTCATGAAATTTTTTGCCCAGACCTTGCTTGATTCTAGTTGTGCGGCATTCTTTGTAGGCCCAAATATCTCAAGCCCTCTTTTTGTAAATTCGTCAACAATTCCTGCGGCCAGTGGAACTTCAGGGCCTACAACAGTCAGGCAGTGGTTCTCTGCTGCAAACTGTGCTAGTTTTTCAATCTGGTCTACATCGATGTTGACATTATTCGATGTCCCGCCATTTCCCGGCGCGTGAAATATAGTTCCAACGCTTGGACTCTGAGACAGTTTCCATCCAAGGGCATGCTCGCGCCCGCCAGAACCTACAACTAGAATATTTGTCAATGATTTTTCTTTATTTGACTCGTATAAAAGTCAAAGGCGGTCTTGCAAAAAAAATTCAGACAGTAACCTTGATTAAGAATCGTCAAGCTCACCTTATCATGAGTACAATAGATTCTGCAAAATCAGTTTATCTTTTTGTGCATGGAAGGCGAGACCTAGAACAAAAAGCAATTGATGCGCTAGTATCAAAGGGATTTTCAAAGGACAAGATAGTTGCAGCCAAACCCGATGCTGTGGGTACAGCTGGTGATTACATGGCAATGCTTTGGATGCCCCCAAACCCCGACCACATCAAGATTCAAAAAATAACCAAGGTGGAACCTGTCAAGCCAGAAGGCATGATTGGGCTGTGGAAGGGCGTATCAAAGGAAGACCTGTTCACAGTAAGTCTTTGACAAGAGCAGAGATAAAATTCTCAAACTCTAGATCAGAAAATTTCACGGTCTCAACTTTTTCTTTTTCTCTTGCTGACTTTACTGCCTTGAGATGATAGCACTCACCCCCAGCACCCATCACATTATAGTAATAGTCCTCGCATGAGCAAAACCCCATTTCTGGGTCAAGCCAGTGTTCATTATCTTTTCCCACTACGGTCCAGACCTTTCTGCCGCTTGGCTCAAAATAGTGAAGTTTTACCCCCATTGAAGATACGATAGAATCAACATCGCCCCTGCTTTTCACAAGAATTTAATTTCAAAACTTCGATATTACCTTATGGTACTGACAAGACTTGTCAAGTCACAGCCTGCACTGATACTGGAAAATGAAAAACGTTACCTTGTCGTGACTGACCTGCACATAGGATTTGAGAGCAAGCTTGTCGCAAATGACATCCATATCGATCCAAAGGAGATTATCGCAGAGACAGTACAGAGTCTTGAATCAATTATAGAATCGCAAAAACCCGATTCCCTGTTACTTTTGGGTGACATCAAGTCCAGTGTTGAATCAATATCGAAGATAGAGTGGAATGCAGTGCCACTTTTTTTTGAGATTGGAAAAAAAATTGAAACAATTGTGATTCCTGGAAATCATGATGGCAACATACAAAAGCTTGTACCAGACTGGGTCTCAATTTCCAGTTCGTCAGGACTTGTAATCGATGATGTTCTTTTGACCCATGGTCATGTCATGCCGTCTGAGAACTTGTCACATGTAAACAAGATAATCATGGGCCATGTCCACCCGGTTTACTTTCAAGAGGGTTCCGTGCTTGACGGCCAGAGAGTGTGGGTCTCAATGAAGGCAGAGAAAAATTGCATCTTTCCTTCTGCCCACGGACAGATAGAGATAACAATAGTTCCATCATTTAACAAGTACTTTTACGCCACGTACAAGAAGAGTCATCGAAGATCAATCTCTCCAATAATTGAGGCTGTCAAGACTCCAATATCTGCAAAGATTGCCACACTTGACGGTTCCATAATTGGCAACGAGTCAACCATACCAAGAGTCCTCTAGAGAAAAACGCAATTGTTTTACAGTACAAAACTCGTCTAATTTGAAAACAGTTAACATTGTTAGTTAACTAGGTGTCCTAAGTGTTTTATTTTAAAAAACCCAATTAATACACATGGCACAAGAATTTGAGTTTGGTACTCACAAATGGATGCTGACTCATGCAGTGGCATTAGAGGATATTGCCAGCGTTGGAACTAATGATTTTGGAAAACATGGCTCGTCCATACTGACAGATGTAATGATAATGATTTTGTGCAAGGCATTCTTGCTGCCTAAACAAGTAGAACCTCAACTGTTGGATTCGGATTAACTTACGCTAGAAGATAGACAGCGTTCACAGATTAACTTGATTTCTCACGTGTAGTCTACTCTATCTTTTCATAAGGCTCTAGAGGTTTTTTCGTAGTATCGTTGTGGCGCAGCCATTCAAGTGTCTTTGCAAACGAATCTGCAAGCTCTGTTGTTATCAGTACAGGAATTCCAAGCTCTACGGCCTTTCTTCTTATTTGGTATTCGTCGTAAAGCATTCCAACATATTTTTCAAGTGTGGATGTGCTTGGCACATTGATTATAAAATCAACTTTTCTCTCATACAGCAGGTCTGCGATGTTTGGTTTTCTTTCCGGCTCGCTTATCTTGTATACTACTTGAACATCTCCAATTCTCTTGTCAGACAAAAATTCTGCAGTGTGCTCTGTTGCAAGTATCTTGTATCCGAGGCTCTTTAAGAGAAGTGCCGTCTGCAAGAGTTTTTCCTTGTTCTCTGATCCTCCCGCAGTAATCAAGACAGAGCCTTCTTTTGGAAGTGCATATCCTGATGACATCAATCCTTTTGCAAGTGCGTCGTAAAAGCTCTCTCCAAAACATGCAGCTTCTCCTGTAGACTGCATCTCCACTCCCAAGATAATGTCAGCTCCTTCTAGCTGCATAAATGAAAACTGTGGAACCTTTATTCCGTAAGAATGAATCTTGCGCCACCTGTCTTTTGGTACATGTGGCAGTGTCTTGCCAAGAACCGCACGAGATGCAAGGCTTATCAAATTCATCTTGACAAACTTTGACACAAACGGCATGGAACGAGAAGCTCGTATGTTAAGCTCAATCACATATACTTGATCAGAGTTTATCAAGAATTGTAGGTTAAACGGCCCTTTAATCTGAAATGCGGTAGCAATCTTGTTTGTGTAATCAAGTATTGTCTCTATCACCTTGTTGCTAAGACTCCATGGGGGAATACACATCATCGAGTCACCCGAGTGGACTCCTGCGCCTTCGATGTGCTCAATTACTGCCCCAATTACAACATTTTTGCCGTCAGAGACTCCATCTACTTCAGCCTCTAGCGAGTTTAGCATGAATTTTGTAATTACTACAGGATAATCAGGGGATACGTTTGTTGCCTCCTCGAGATATTTTTTGAGCTGCTCCTCTGACCAGACAACCTTCATTGCAGCACCGCTTAGTACGTATGACGGCCTGACAAGAACTGGATATCCCACCTTTAGCGCAAATTTCTTGGCGTCAGACAGCTGCGAAAATGCCTGCCATGGAGGCTGCCTGATGTGGAGGTCATCGAGAACCTTGCTAAAGTTAGACCTATTTTCTGCCCTGTCAATGTCTTCAAAAGATGTTCCAATTATCTTGATGCCGTTTTTTGCAAGTTTTGGAGTCAGGTTGTTTGCAGTCTGTCCTCCTACTGCTGTAACTATGCCAGTTACTTTTTCAAATTCTGCAATGTCAAGAACGCGTTCTAATGTCAACTCTTCAAAGTACAACCTGTCGCAAATGTCATAGTCTGTTGATACAGTTTCAGGATTACAGTTGATGACAGAGACCTCCTTTACTCCATTTTCTTTCAGTCCCCACACCATGTTTACAGTTCCCCAGTCAAACTCTACACTGCTTCCTATTCGATATGGTCCCGCGCCAAGTACTGCAATTTTTTCAGAATCAGAGGTTACATCAAAGTCATTTACTCCTCCGCCATATGTCATGTAAAGATAGTTTGTCTGTGCAGGCCATTCTGCTGCAAGAGTGTCTATTCGTTTTACCACTGGAACCACGTTCCATTCTTTTCGTGTTTTTCTAATTTCCATCTCTTCTTTTCCCACAAGCCTTCCAATTTGCTTGTCAGAAAATCCAAGCATCTTTGCTTCCTCTAATGATTTTTTGTCAAGCGTGGACTCTTTGAGGTCTTTTTCTTTATCAACAATATTTTTTATTTTTTCAATAAACCACGGCTCAATCGCAGAGAGTTTGTATATCCTTTCAACTGATATTCCCTGGCGTAGCGCGGCAGCCACATAGTATAGTATCTTGTCATCGGGTTTTTGTAATCTGTTTTCAAGATCTTCTACGTCATATGTATCGTCTTGTTTTCTGTTTGCAACAAGTCCATCGTTTCCAATCTCTAGCATGCGTATTGCCTTTTGCAGTGATTCCTCAAAACACCTACCCACTGCCATAACCTCGCCTACAGACTTCATGGTAGGCCCTAGGTGGCGGTTTGCAAGCTCAAACTTGCTAAAGTCCCATCGCGGATGCTTGCATACTATATAGTCAAGTGATGGCTCAAAGCACGCAGTCGTGGTCTTTGTTATGTGGTTTACAAGCTCCGGCAACTTGTAGCCCATGCCAATCTTGGCTGCCATGTAAGCTATAGGATATCCAGTTGCCTTGCTTGCAAGCGCAGAAGAGCGTGAAAGTCTAGGATTCATCTCTATTGCGACATACTTGTCAGAATCCATGTCAAGTGCAAATTGGATGTTGCATTCCCCTACAATGCCGACATGTTTTGCAGCACGCAATGCAGCTGACCTTAGCATCTGGTATTCATGGTTATCAAGTGTCTGCGACGGTGCAACTACAATGTTGTCCCCAGTGTGTACCCTCATGGAAAGAACATTTTCCATGTTACATATTATGATGTTATTTCGGTCATAGTCTGCCATGACCTCATATTCTATCTGCTTCCAGTGTCCAACGTATTCCTCGATTAGTACCTGTCCTACAAGGCTTGCATTTAGTCCACGAGTTACAATCTCGTGCAACTCAATCTCATTGTGTGCAACTCCGCCACCTTTTCCGCCAAGAGTATATGCAACACGAATTATTACAGGATAGCCCAACTCATTTGCAATCTCTTTTGCCTGCTCAAAGTTGTACACAGTCTTACTTTTCAGTACAGGGACGCCACACTCTATCATGGAATCCTTGAAGAGTTGCCTGTCTTCAGTTGCCTTGATTCCCTTGACTTGTGTTCCAAGCACTCGCACATTGTATTTTTTGAGTGCTTCCATTTCATCCAGCTTTACTCCGCAGTTGAGCGCAGTCTGCCCACCAAACCCAAGCATCAGCCCATCAGGCCTTTCAGACTCGATGATTGATGCAACATATTGCGGATTGACTGGAATCGAGTACACCTTGTCTGCAAATCTTGTATCAGTTTGTATTGTCGCAATGTTTGGATTTACAAGAATGCTTTTGATTCCCTCTTCCTTGATTGCCTTGAGGCATTGAGAACCGGAGTAGTCAAATTGACGGTCACTTTAGTGACTTTCGCCTGCTTCTCCGATCTTGATTGCCCCGCTGCCAAGGACTAGAATCTTTTTTAGCGACTCATCTTTTGGCATTTTCCTCCCCTATCAGTTTCTTGAGCTCTTCAAAAACAAACATGCAATCAAAAGGTCCAGGTGAAGCTTCGGGATGAAATTGTACAGCTATGATCTTTTTTTGTTTGTGTCGTATACCTTCAACAGTATCATCATCAGTGTTTGAAAACCATAATTTGAAATCAGTCTTTTTCAGAGATTCTGGGTCAATGCAGTATCCATGGTTTTGACTTGTGACATACACATGCTTGTTGTCCAAATCTATGCATGACTTGTTCTGTCCCCTGTGGCCATACTTGAGCTTGTATGTGGTTGCGCCCCCTGCAAGCCCAAGTATTTGTGCCCCAAGGCATATGCCAAGGGTTGGAATGTTTTTGTCAATTAGCTCCCTTGCAGTCTCCATTGTTTTGGCACATTTTATTGGGTCGCCAGGTCCGTTTGATATCACGACTCCCTTTGGATTGTAAGACAGAATCTTTTCTATCGAATAGTTCCACGGTACTCGTATCACTTTATACCCAAGGTTCCTTACATTTCTCAAGATTGCATTTTTCACGCCAGTGTCTACTACTATAACAGACTCTTTGTCATTACCATAAACTTGCGGCTCTTTTACCGACACAGATTCCATAAATTCCTCATCATTGTATTTTTTTGCAGATGCAAGCTTCTTTTTTAGTTCCTGCTCGTCAATCTCTTTTTCTGACACGGCAAGCGCTGCCATCATAACTCCATGTGTGCGAAGTTTTGTAGTTAAAGCACGTGTATCAATTCCAGATATGCCTGGAATCTTTTCGTTGTATAGCCATTCGTCTAGCGTCATGGAGAGATTCCAATGACTTGCAGTAAGCGAGAGTTCATGTACGACTAGCCCCCTTGCCTGAATTTTATCGGATTCAAAGTATTTCCTGATACCATCATTGTCCTTTGCGTTGATGTCAGGTACACCATAGTTTCCCACAAGAGGATATGTTAGAGTAAGAATTTGCCCGCTGTATGACGGGTCTGTCAATGCCTCGGTATATCCCACCATCCCGGTGTTAAATACTGCCTCGCCAAATACAACCGTCGAGTATCCAAAACCTATTCCGTCAAAAACAGTGCCATCTTCCAAAACAAGCTTACCAAACTTTTGCACATGTTTGGCGTTCTTTGTTGGAATTTCTGTGACCCTCAGCAACTGCAGAACAATGAGAATTTAAGTTTTGTGCAGATCCACATTTTATTTTTTCGCTGTAGTTATTTTTAAAATGGAAAACCTTGGCAAAAAATGAGTTTGAATCAGAGAGCTTTGAATTGATCGCTCCACTTGTAGTAGGCGCGAATCATCTCCATGCTGACACTTGGCTTTCTTCTGGTGATTATTTCTTTAAAGTCATTCATGGTGATGGCGCGTGGCTTTGGTGGTGCTTCTCCTGCAACAGGCTCGTTGAATTCTGCAGAGTGGAACAAATCGTTTACGACCATTAGTTGTGCAGATTGGCAGATATCCTTGATATCGCTTGCACTATAGCCATCAGCTAGTTTTGCAAGTTCAGCAGACTTGACCTTTTCTTCCTTTTGCAAGGGTGCGGTGTAAAGGTCAAAGAGATTAATTCTAGCTTCAAGTGTTGGAAGTGATACATAGATTCTCTTTGTGAATCTTCTCAGAAACGGCCAGTCAAGGCTCCATGGCTTGTTTGTTGCACCTATGACATAGAGTTTGAGGTCTTTTCCTTTTCCGTTTATGCCGTCCATCTCTGTCAGAAATTGATTCTTGACACGAATTTCTCCTCCTACCTCGCTGTTACGGTTTCCAAGTAACGAGTCTACTTCGTCAACAAATAGTATTACTGGCAATCCTTCTTTTTCGGCAAGCCCTCTTGCCATTGAAAATAATTTTGATACATTCTTTTCAGCCTCACCTAGCCATTTGCTCATCATGGATGCTGCATCAACGTTAATGAAATAGCCGTCAATCTCGCTTGCCGTAGCTGCTGCAAGTATTGTCTTGCCACATCCCGGCGGACCATAAAGAAGCATTCCTCGTGGCCATCCAAGTGGAAAGAGGTCTGGCCTTTTGGCTGGATATACAATGGACTCTCGCAGTGCATTTTTTGCATCATCAAGCCCTACCACTTCATCCCAGCTGACGTTTGGCTTTTCTTTCATTATAAGAGAATCAAGCTCATTTTTTGTAAGCGACTGTTTTTGCTCTTCTGGAGTTGCCTTGGGGTCTACAACAGGTTCCACCTCGACATTGCTCATCTGGAGTGCCTTGATGCGGTTCTGGTAGGCTGCAACGCGCTCTTGGTATACTCTATTTAGTTTATTTTCAGGATATAGATGGATTAACTTTGTAAGAGATTCGATGGCTCTCTGATAGTTTGATATAGCCATTCCTCGTGCGCCTTGCGAATCAAGTTTTATCGCTTCGGCGGCAAATTTGCTTGCACTGTTTTCAAGTTCTTGCGGGGCTAGGCTCATAATATTACCAACTATATCTCAACTGCGCTTCTTTCAAGGTAATCACTGGTGTTAGCTCGTCTAGCAGGATTTGTTAAATTAATTGAACTTGATACAGGCTCGGCAGGCAACACTGTGGCAGGCACGAATACAGGTTCGGCCTTTACAGGTTGAGCGCATATAGGAATATCAAAATCATCCATCTTTGTCTGCACATCCCTTCCCAAGGCCAAGTTTTGGGTAACCTCATGATGAAGGGTCTGAATCTGCTGCAAGGCCACTTCTGCTGATATCACAAGGTCCTCAAGTTCGCCTTTCATTCCGTTTACTGAGTTTGCGGCGTGCATTATAATACCAATAAAATCTTCGAGGAATTCCTTGAGGTCCTTTTTATCTTGATATTTAGTAAGAAGATACTCTGATGCCAAGATTACCTGTCTTAGGTCTTTTAGCTCCTCAACTGAGAGCGTTTCAATGAACTCATCCCCGCTTTTGTCTTTTTGTTCAATTTTTTTTCCAATCTTTGACGATAGTGTCTTTATTTTAAAAAGCGGATAGGACAAGTCAGGCTCGGGTTCATCTTTTGAAAAATGTATCATGTCGAGGCCTTACAGGAAATCTAGATTAGGAAACTGCTTGCATATTTTAGAGTCGGCAATCAATTTCGCTTCATCTAGTAGCCTTCTTGATTCATTGTTTGCCTTTTCAAAGTCAAGGTTTGTGCTTGCTAGATGGGCTGCATCTATTATGACACCGCCCAAAAGCAGTGAGAGCTCCCCTAGTTGAAAGTCGAGCACAGGTATCAACGAAAACATCCTAGACCTGATTGTCCTGACAATTGATATTGTAGGAGAAAGCACGGTTGGAACATTTCCCATGCCTACAATAGAATCAAGGCTTCGCCTTATCTGCCTGAGTGATTCAACAGCGTATGAGACTTCAAGCTCGTACCTTACGTTGTTTTCAAGCACTTTGAGAGACTTGCCAGTACCATCAGATTGCCTGTAAAGATCTAGGTTAGACCTGTCTAGCTCGATTCTTTTTTGCGCCAAGACTTCTAAAATGTCATCTACAATCTCTGTTGCATAGTCAATTCTAGGTTTTATCGTGCTTGCACGAACAACCTGGTTTTTTGTTTCATCTTCGATTACCCATTTTGATTTTATCATTTTCAAATACAAGATCAAATTTTGATATATCAAATCCATGTTACGGCAATACATGTCACCACAGTAACGTGGTGAGTAGATACAGCGTAGTATTTTTTCTAACCTTTGTTCAATGAATTTAGCTATTGAGTTTACCTTACAGATAGTCAAGTTCAGCCATGGTCAAGGGACAGGATTTAGCAGTAAGCTTGGAGGAATTTGGCCTCAGCAAGTACGAGGCGCAGGCCTACGTCACACTCATTACAAAAGGTACGATTTCTGCAAGCGAGCTTGCGTATTATTCCAATTTGCCAAGAACCAAGGTTTATCCCACACTGCTCAAGCTTGAAAAAAAGAAGATTGCAATCATATCAAAAAGCAAGCCCATAATGTGTACTGCAATAGCTCCAGAAGACGCATTTGATGAGATAATACAGGAGCAGATCAACAAAGTAAACGCCATGAACAGCTTGACAACAAAACTAAAGCAGCTCAGCGAAGACAGCAAAAAGGCAAGAGGTTCTGAAGAGAAAAGATATTTCCACTTGTCCCAAAATTATGTGTTCAAGCAACTCCAGTCAATGATAGAAGGCTCCAAGACATCAATTCATGCAGTGGTGGATTCATGGGGGCTTGGCCTATTTTCACAGTGCAAGGCAGAAATGCTGTCTGCACTAAGAAGAGATATCGATATCAAGATAATAATTCCTTCAAACTTGGTCGGTACAGAAACATTTCACAATCTGCCGTCTGGAATCAAGCTCAAGACTGCAGAAGCTTCCCACAATGTGATTACTTTTGATGATTCTGAAATACTTATGATCAACGGCAGCAACGGAAAGGGTGCAATATTTCTCTCAACCGATGTGCTTGGAACAAACCAGGTCAAGTCATTTGAGCATTCCTGGAAAAACGGCATCAAGATAAACAATTTGGCAGACATGACAAAATCCGATGCGCAGGAAACCCTCAAAGTAATCCAACTGATAAACGAGAACGGCCTCGGATTTGTTCTAAATTCTGTGCTAAACTCACGTGCAAAAGGAATCGATATTTTGACATTTTTGGAGAAAAGCGGGCTTGATATCCAATCAAAGACACTTGACGATGTAATCTCGCTTGTAAATTCAACGCTTGACATTACGTGTTCAGGCCAGCTCAGATATGAGCCGCAGGGCAACCACTTTGTCATAGAATCCAAGGTTAACAGCGGACATTCCATACCTTGGGCATTATTGCTTGAAGGATACCTGAACAAAAAAGGAATCAAGACCAAGATGATTTACAACGACCACCAGCATACAGGCGAGAAGATACACATCAAAGTGGATTCCAAAATAGCACTGAGTTAAAAATTTCAGAATGCAATTAAAGCAGAATTCTAAAGTCTTCTTTTACCGTATTCAGTACAACATGCGTATTTGTTCTGCTCACAGACGGCAGTCCTAACAAAAATCTTGCAAACTTGCCAAGCTCATCAGTGTCCCGAAATCTCCCAATTATTATAGCGTCAGGAGAGCCAGTAGTCTCGTAAACCCCGTAGATGTTTGGTAGCTTCGATAGTTTTTTCCCCATCTCCTCCAGCTTGCCACCTGACGAGATTATCTCAACTAGTGCAATAATTTGTGAGCCGATTTTGTTGTGGTCTATCATTATCGAGTAGCTTTTGATTATCCCGCTTGATTCCATGTCTTTTATGCGCTTGAGAACTGTACCAGGTGCAATCTCCAGCTCGTCTGCCAGCTGGCGATACGAGCGTTTGGAATTTTTCAATAGTTCTTCCAGTATGCGCCTGTCGAGATCGTCAATGCCCATGTAATAATGAACATTTATGCATTAATTAAGGATTTATTTGCACATTTGTGCTAAAAACTAGGCATATCCCTATATCTATGAACAACGTATACCAGACAATGTCAACATATGACACGTCTGGCAAAATACAGCAAAGAAAACGCCATGACGGATTCCTGCCAATAGCAGTAGCCATAATGCTGGCCACCTGCTTTGCAGTCATATTTGGAATCAATGCAGAGGCTGGAGGATACGGGGGAGGAAACAATCCAGTCACCTTTTATGAATCGGCAGGGCTGATGAGTGCGGGCGTTTTGATAGGGTATCTAGCATTCGTTTTTAGAGCCACATAGAAGAATAGGGAAAGTAGCTAGGCTTTCCCTTCCTAATTTTGGATTTTAATAAAATAATGTTTTTGAAAATGAGAGAGTTTTCAATTATCTTGTCTCTGCAATGTATCTATCGTAATACGGACTGTTTGGAGAACAATACTCATCTTGAATTATACCGGCAGTCTTGTTCTCATCAAACCAACTGGTTTTTTGCGGACAAAACATTGGACCCCCAAGACCGGAATCAGACATTTGTATTACTTTAGGTGTCGCGTGACCGTTCCAACATAGTGTAAGATATTTTGTCTGACCATTTGCAAATGTAGCAGTAAAGTGCCTTGTCTCGTTTATTTTGAAGTATCCACCATAGTTTACAATTTCTGGAGGATGATGGCCAAAAGTTGAATTTATTGCACGCGGAAATGCAGTATCACAATTTATACCATCATCACTAGGCGTGCTACTGCCAACATATACGAATTTTATGCCACCAAATTCCACGGGCTTGCTTACAGTGTTAATGACTTGAAATGCACTATAGTTCCTGTTTTCATTATCCAACTCCATAGAAAAACTATAGATGCAGTTAGTTGATTCAGATCCTGAGCATTCTTGTGGTCGTATCGACTCGTTTTGAATAAGAAGGAAGACATACACTGATGCAGTCAATACCAAGGCAGCTACTGAGATTATAGTAAGGCGAGATGTCATTTTCTAATTCTCCTTGAAACGCCTAAATTTACTAGGATTCAATATTTCAATCATGACATCAGAAGAACACCAGAAACTGCTAAACTCACTTGCAAACACATTGGAATCCCAGGGAATAACAATAACACACATAGACATGGCAGAAATGCCAGAACTTTTTGATGAAAAGTACAGAAAGCTTGCAAAGCCTGTTGAAAGAGACGGTTACAGTCCTGATCTAGAAGGCATGAAGGGAGCACTGAGGCATTTTGGCGAGGTAAAAACAAGCGTCAAGGACGACCCCAACATAGATGCCCAGCTTAGAGCACTTACGAGCAGAGAGATGGACGGAAAGGACATTCCTCTCCACATTGTAGTTCCAAAGGAACTCAAAAAGGAACTAGAGGGCAAGTTGTACAAATTAGGACTCTATGACAAGTACAAAAAAGGGTCAATCAAAATATGGTCGTAATATTTGTCGTGTGATGGTGAAAGGAACATTTGACAAAGATTAGCATTTTTGCATTCAATGCAACTAGCATTTTTGTACCTTTATAAAATCAGCAAAGTTACCATCATCTGTCAATGCAGATATCAAGCGAATTTAATCCAAAAAAAATCGAAGAGGAAGTAAAACAGCAGACAGCAAACATCGATTTGGAGAAATTAATTTTCGAGTCTGCAAACAAGACAAAAAAAATTGCATTTATCGAAGGCCCACCTACAATGAACGGCATACCGCATGCAGGCCATCTTCGCGGCAGGATAATGAAGGACCTGTGGTACAGGTACATGACGCTTAGAGGCTACAAGGTAATCTTCAATGCAGGATGGGACACACAAGGACTGCCAGTCGAACTACAGGCCGAAAAGGAGCTTGGAATTTCAGGAAGCAAGTCGCAGGTAATCGAGTCAGCAGGTATTGAAAAAATTGTTTCAGAGTGCAAAAAAATTGTACACAGGTTCAATGAAAAGTGGGTCGAGTCTGACAGGCTGCTTGGAATGGCATTTAACCAAAAAAATGCATACTGGACATACAAAGATGAGTACATTGAGCGCGAATGGAAGTACCTCAAAAAGGCAAATGAAAGTGGAATTCTTTCAGAGGCCTACAAGGTTGTTGCATACTGCCCAAGCTGCCAGACATCGTTGAGCCATGCAGAAGTAAACCAAGGATATGATACCGTTCAAGACCCCTCACTATACTACAAGGTAAAGTTGCAGGATGAAAACCTGTATCTTGTTGTCTGGACCACAATGCCTTTCACACTTGTCACAGACACAATGGTTGGAGTAAATCCAGACGAGACATATGTCTACATCAAGGTTGGAGACGAGACATGGCTTGTTGGAAAAAGCCGCTTGGAAGAGTTTGCAAAGGAGGCCAAGGTCGACGAATATTCAGTTGTCAAAGAAATCAAGGGTTCTGCTCTTGAGGGAAAAAAATACGTCCATCCTCTCTTAGATGAGATACCTGGCCTCAAGGAACGTGCGTCGCTTCCAAATTTCCACATTGTAGTCTCAGAAGAATTTGTAGATGTGCAGACAGGAAGCGGGCTTGTACACCTCTCTCCTGCAAACGGAGAAGAAGACTTTGAGATTGCAACAAAAAGAAAGATACCTATTTTCAACCCAATAAATGACGAGGCAAAATTTACAAAGGATGCAGGAGTTTTTTCAGGCCTTTTTGTCAGAGATGCAGATGAAAAAATTGTTAGTGCAGTCAAGGAAAAAAATGCGCTTGTAAGAATTGGAAAGATAAAACACCAGTATCCCCTGTGCTGGAGATCACAGCACAAGTTGCTCTGGCTTGCAAGAAGAGGGTTTTTCTATTTTCTTGACAGACTTGGGGACAAGGCAGTAAAGGCTGCAGAAAGTGTCGAGTATTTTTTCGAGCCCCCACGAAACAGATTTGTCGAGATAATCAAGGACAAGCACCCCTGGTGCATCTCAAGGGAGCGAATCTGGGGATGCCCCTTGCCTCTTTGGAATTGCAAAAATTGCGGTAACCAAAAATGGTTTTTCTCAAGAGATGACATTGTAAAATCAGCAACGGATCTGCCTGACGGTCCAAGTTTTGAGCTGCACAGGCCATGGATAGACAGGGTTGGAATAAAATGCGACAAGTGCAACTCAAAGATGGAAAGAGAACAGTTTGTGCTCGATACATGGCACAACAGCGGAGCGGCACCATATGCATCACTGACTGATGCAGATTACAAACAATACATCCCTGCAATGTTTCTCACAGAAGGCATAGACCAGACAAGGGGGTGGGCGTACACACTGCTAATTGAAAACGTAATACTCAATGATGCGCCAGTTGCGCCTTTCAAATCATTTCTGTTTCAGGGCCACGTCCTTGACAAAAACGGCAACAAGATGAGCAAGAGCCAGGGAAACGTGCTTGATGCAATCGAGTTGCTAACAAAATATTCTGTCGACTTGATTCGCCTGTATTTCATGTGGAAGTCAAGCCCAATTGAGCCTCTCAACTTTAGCACAGACGAGCTTGTCTCAAGGCCATACCAGATTCTCAGCACACTCTACCACTTGCACATTTACCTAAAACAAAACAGCGAATACGACAAGTACGACAAGAGTTTCACCGTACAGTGGGCAAAAGACAAGAATCTCCTAAAAGAGCCCGAGATATGGATTCTGTCCAAGCTTCAAAAACTGATTTCTGCTGTCATAGAATCTCAAGACAAGTGCAGGTTTCACGAGGCAGCAAGGGCAATTGATGATTTTATCATAAATTCCGTCAGCCAGGTTTACATTCCAATCACAAGAGAAGAGTTGTGGACAGAGGACGAGTCTGCAAGGGACAGGAGGCTTGCAATTTATGCAACACTTGATGAAATTTTAAGAACGTTAGATGTCTTGCTGCATCCGATCTGCCCGTTTACCACCCAGTATCTTTACACATCAATGTTTTCCAAAAAAAATAGCATACTGCTAGAGGACTTTCCCGTTTCACAGCAGTCGCTTGTCAGTGAATCAATTGAAGAAGCATTTGACCTAATGAAAGAATCAGTCTCTGTTTCTGCTGCAGCAAGAATGAAAGGAAAATTAAAACGCAGATGGCCACTAGACCAGGCAATCATTTGTGTCGAGCCGTCCCAGAAACAAAAACTAGAGTCTCTTTCAGAATTGCTCTTGTCGCAGCTCAATGTAGAAAAATACCAAATAGTAGAGATACAAAAATCAGAAGGGCTCGAACTTTTATCAAACCTAATCAAGGCAAACCTCCCAGTATCCCCAAAAGTTGAGCTTGAAAGAAAAAAGATTGGCCCAAAGGCAAAGCAAGACATGGGAAAACTTGTTTCCAAATTTTCAGAAACAAACCCAAGTGCGATTGTAGAAGGGTTGCTCAAGAGCGGATCTTTCACGTTTGACCTTGGTAACAGCAAGATTGAGCTTGAAAAAGACGATTTTGTGGTAGACATTTCAGAGCAGGAAGGATATGCAATGGCAAGGCGCGACTCTCTCATAGTGTTTATCAGCACATCAAGAAACCGCGAGATGATGGCGCGAGGACTTGTTCGCGATATCGCAAGACGGTTACAGGTGTTAAGAAAAGAGCGCGGGTACAACCCCACAGATGTACTGGGGTCGGCATACATACTGGGCCTTGATGAGGACTCGCTAGAGATGGTCAAGGAAAAGCAGGCAGATCTTGCCTTCCTTGTCAGGACAAAAAAGGTAGAATTTTCAAATACTGCAAAAAGTTACAAGGATGAGGATCTTGATGGTCAAAAGATCCAAATCTCTATTGAGTAGGGGTTTTATCCTTTCAATTAAATAATTAAACGGTGATTGGGTCTTATGCCAAAACAAATAACTCTTGACGGATGGCTACTATCTCACTTTCAGGTATTACTAAAGAAAGGCTCAGCCCATGTTGGAAGAACAAAGACTCCCATAGTGCTATACAGAACAACTATGGAAGAGGAAGGCGAATCATACCAGGAAACTGTTTGCACCCTGACAGACGGCTACATAATTGTCCAAGTGTTGACATCTGGCGGCGGCATACCTCCAAGTTTTCAGCAACAGTTTGTTTTTACCATTGAGGAGTTTCCCGGATGGCTTGTAAAGAAAAGCAGAGATCTATTGCTTTCCTGCGTAGATTTGCTTGAAGAACAGTTTAGTTGATAAAAAACAAAGCAGCAAGTCACCAGGACGAACCCGGTGCTTGCCGCCTGGTAAGAATCTACAACTTACACATAGAGTACAGCATTCCTATTGAAAAGAATGTGTTCGTTCATTATGAAACCTCACCGTTTTTTGGTGCAAGCAATTGCAAGGTCACTCTAAAGATGGACCGTTCGCCTTTAGCATTTCCAATGCCTTTCCGATGATATGATCATGGTTTGCGTCAGGCTCGACGCTTATCAGCACAAGATTTGTTCCCATAAAATGGAGAGTTATCAGGCTTACCTTTGGATATTTTGTCATTGCATAGATAGGCTCGCCTACTTTTTCTGCCAAGTATCTACGCAGTGAAGCCCGCACAACTTCTGTCTTGACAGATATCGAATTTTCATCGTCAGTAAAATATTGCTCGGTGTTTTTTTGTAGCCTATAAGAAAAAATTTCGTTGAGGTAAACTCCGACATATCGCACCTTGTTATCAATTGAAAGTATCAGATCACAGAAATCTTCTGATTTCATGTTCTAGAATCACCATATTATGGCGCCCCAACTTATAAGAATATGTTCCCTTTTCATCCAAATGAGCAAAAGTTATAGAAATAATAATCTTCAACATCAAAAATCAGCACAATGCAATTATACCGGTATTTTTATCCCATTCTGAGGTTCCGTTAGTCTATAACAGTAAAATGTTTTGGAGAGTGACCGAGTACCCTAACGGATACCCTCTTGCCATGGCCCTTGCCCCAAAACATTTCTAGATTAAAATAAGGCATTTTTAACTCTCATTATCACAAAATTACAATCTTATGATATATTTACAAAAGATTTCAAGTACACAAAATCAGGCGATATCGCAAAAATATTAATTGCAAATCACTCAAACGCATAAAAAATCAAGGCAAAGGACAAGACTGGAAAATTTAACGCAATAATTTTTTAGCATTTACAATGTTGCCAGATGCGCAGCATACAGATTATAAGACCATGAAAATGAGACTTTTCCATGCGTTTACTTGAGTATCAAGCCAAAGAATTGTTTGCAGGCTATACGATTCCCACTCCACAAGGACTTACATCAAAAGACATCGAGCAGGGAAGGAAAGATGCTGCAAGACTTGGCTTTCCGTTTGTAATCAAGGCGCAGATGGCAGTTGGTGGTAGAGGAAAAGCTGGTGCCATACAAAAGTGTCACAATTCTGACGAGTTTGAGCTAAAGTATCCTGAGATCATGCAAAAAGTGGTCAAGGGAGAAAAGACAAGGGCCATACTGCTTGAAAAAATGGCAGATATTAAAAAAGAACTTTACCTTTCATTGTTTTTGAATCGAAGCAAGCGGTGCTATACAATAATAGCATCTGCAGAGGGAGGAGTGGAAATAGAATCAGTCAAGAACCAAATAATACGTGAGGTAGGATTGGGAAATGTCGATTCAAGAACTGCAGAAGAAGTTGGAAAAGAAATGGGCCTAAAGGACAAGGCATTAACCCAGTTTGTCGATATACTACAAAAATTATCAAAGATTACAGTAGAAAAGGAAGCAGAGCTTGCAGAAATAAACCCGCTTGCAATACTCAAGGACGACTCGCTTGTTGCCCTTGATGGTAAAATGATAATTGACGATAATGCAATGTTTAGGCATGACGAATTACGCAAGTTCCAAGAAGTATCAGAACTTGAGGAAAGGGCTGAAAAAAGCGGCTTTTCGCTTGTAGAGCTTGATGGAAACATTGCAGTGGTTGGCAACGGTGCAGGTCTTGTCATGTCTACATTAGACATGCTGTCTGACAACGGAGGCAAGCCAGCATGTTTTCTTGATGTCGGAGGAGGTGCAACAACAGACACCGTATACGAGGCACTCACTTTGATAAGCAAGATGAAAAAGGTCAAAGGAATTCTTGTGAACCTTTACGGAGGCATTGTCAAGACAACAACTGTTGCAACCGCGTTTATCAAAGCATATGACAACAAGTTGATAGACGTGCCAGTTTTTGCAAGAATGTCTGGTGCAGAGGCAGACAAATCAAAAGAGATGCTGAAAGGATCAAGAACAAAGATGTTTGATACTATCGAAGAAGCAATAAATGCGGCAGTAATTGAGGTGAATAAAAATGGCTGATCTTTTTGATTTGCTAATTGGAAAAGAAGGAGACAAGGATTACAAGAAAAAGCCAGTCATAGTTCAAGGAATTACAGGAAAGTTTGGTTCATTTCACACGCAACAGATGCTAGCATATGGCACAAACATTGTAGCCGGAGTTACACCAGGAAAGGGCGGACAAAAAATCGAAGGAGTCCCAATTTATGAAAACATGAAAGATGCAGTAGGTGCAACTGGCGCAAAAATTTCAATAATATTTGTACCTGCAAGATATTTCCTAAGTGCAGCAGTAGAAGCACTTGACGCAGGAATCAAGCTGTTGGTTGCAATACCAGAGCATGTCCCTGTAAAAGATGCACTGACTATAGTAGACTTGGCAAAAAAGAATGACGCCATTGTAGTCGGGCCAAATACGCCTGGCGTGATAATACCTGGAATCATAAAGATTGGAATCATGCCAGCATCACCATTCAAGCCTGGAAACATTGCAGTGATATCAAGAAGTGGCACTCTAATGTACGAAGTATCGCACAACCTTACACTTGCAAATTTTGGCCAAAGCATATGCTTTGGTATAGGTGGTGACCCCATCAACGGCGCACCTCTGATTCAGGCATTTGACACCATACGGGACGGTGCCAATATTGATGGAGTAGTTGTGGTAGGAGAGATAGGCGGGGATGCAGAAGAGATGCTTGCACAGCACATCATAGACACAAAATTTGACAAGCCGGTTGTGGCATACATTGCAGGAAGAGCCGCTCCAAAAGAGAAGAGAATGGGCCACGCAGGTGCCATCATATACGGAACTTATGGATCTGCAGAGTCAAAGGTATCAATGTACGCCAAGGCAAATGTGCCGGTAGCCAAAAGGCCTGCCGAGGTCCCGATGCTGCTTGCAGGCAAGCTTGGAAAGGGTAGAAACAAATAGCAGGTAAATAGGAGAAAAAGAAATGCCAATTACAGATCCACTAAAAAAACAGATTGCCCAGAAGGCAAGATTGTACTTTAAAGTCTGTTTCTCTTGCGGTGCCAAGAACTCAATGGCTGCCACAAGATGTCGCAAGTGTCACAACTCTTACCTTAGACTAAAGAACAGAACGCTTGGCATCAAAAAGTAATCAGTGCCCTCCCCCGCATCCGCATTCGTTGCCATCTGATATCATCCTGAACTTGTTGCTTGCCTCAAATTTTGATTTCTGATAGTGTGCAATGTTCATTATCCTGTCAAGCACTGACTGTTCAGCCGCATGGGTCTGTTGTGCAAACCAACTTTCAAGTTCTGCCACATTGTACGTATCTCCGCTCTCAAGTATTTTTTTAAATGTAGATTTGGCAAGATCTTCTCCCTGCAAGTCAAGGTGTTTTGCATTTGCCACCAAGCTTTGAAGCGGATGCAAAAGCAACAGCGATTCGTTTCTCATTTACTCGTTTTGCGATTACATCCTATAATAATTTTGAGAAGATGCAGGCAAGGAACTCTGATATAGAGGTGATAACAAAATCATCTGAAAAGACATTGTTCATAATCAACTTGAAAAATTATGAAGAGATTTCCGATTCAAACTCATCTCGTCTTGCAGAAGCAGCCTACAAGGTTGCAAAAAAACATGGAACAAAAATTGTTGTATGCCCACCAAATCACCTGGTATCAGAAGTTGCAAAACTTCCAGTTACCGTATTTGCACAACATGTAGACAATGCAAAGGTTGGAAGCACCACTGGTTTTACAGTTCCAGAGCTTTTAAAAAAATCCAAGGTACAGGGCTCGCTAATCAACCACAGTGAGCACCGGATACCGCAGCATGAGATTGAGGAATTGGTTCCTAGACTGAAGAGTTTGGGGATGACATCAGTAGTATGTGTAAAGGACGTAGAGGAAGCTGCAAAATATGCAAAACTTGGGC
>JAGWGB010000018.1 GCA_028867595.1 Nitrososphaerota archaeon
CATTCTACCTATGAAATCTAATGCATAATACCAAATTCTACAAATCTGTTAGTAGGAAAATTCTAATAGGATTCTATTGGTAGAATCGACTTTCTAATAGAAAAAAATATTCTAATAGATTCTATTCGTTAGCTTTTTGAAAAGCTACTAGAATATGATTACACTCGTTATGGAACAGTGTTTGTGCCATAATAGGCACAAACATCAAAAAAAACGCGTTGTTAGATTTTTGTTGCAGAAATTATAGTAACTGGATTTCTGGCAAGCATCATGGTGCCGGTAGATGTCTTACGACTCTTGGATATAGTGACTTGAGTTATGTCTATAGATGAAAACTTGAGTTTTTCTATGGTTGAAAGTACGGAATAAAGAGTTTCAATCAATATAGTTCCTATCACTATTCGTCCTCCCTGCTTGAGTTTAGTTTCACATAGTTTTAGTATGTCAGATGTTTCCCCGCCTGTTCCTCCTATAAATATAACATCAGCTAGAGGAAGCTCTGAAATTTTTTCTAATGCATTTCCCAAAATAACTGTAGCATTTGAGATTTCAAACTTGGCCAAGTTTTTCTTGGTAAGTTCTATCGCTTTTGGATCAATATCGACTGCAAAAATTTTTCCTGACTGTCCTATCTGATAAGCCGCCTCTATTGATACAGATCCGCTTCCACATCCAATATCATATACTATCTGGCCTTCTCCAAGTCTACCTTTACTAATTTGTATTACTCGGGCTTCTTCTTTTGTAATTGGCACTTCTTCTGCTCTTTCAAATAGCTCGTCTGGAATGCCAGGAGTTTTATGTTTCCACATCTTTGCTTGTATGAAATTCTATTTGGTATTTTAGGACTCTGTTAACTCTTCGGTTCTCAAATGAGATCATGTCGAAGCTAACTTGCTTCCATCTACTCTGAGGATTACCGGCTGAAAGTTGCCCGGGTTCCCCTTCATCGCTTCACCTGAAAGCCCTCTAGGATGGCAAAATCTACTCCACCCCTTGTGTGCAATGTTCATGGATGCGACAACGTCACGGTCCATGGATATGCCACAATTATTGCACAACAATTTACGAAGTTGTAGCCTGTCCTCTTGGATTTGCTCTCCGCATATTGGACAGAGCTTGCTTGTGCGTTTAGGATCTACAAACATTACAGGGATTCCATCCCATGCTGCCTTGTATTGGATTTGTCTTTGCAGTTCGTAGAATGACCATGAGTTTAATTTACGTCTGAATCTGTTTCCCTGACCATTACCCTTTCTGTATAATTTTCTGATTCCTTTGAGGTCTTCAAATATTATAGCTGCGATTGATTGCTTCGCCCTTGATACAATATCCTTTGATATTTTATGCAAGAATTGCTGTATTCTACTTGATTGCCTATTTCTTTGCTGCGTAAAGAATTTGTTTTTCACTCGTCTGTCATTTCTTCTAAAAGATGCTCGTACAAACTGTGAGTTTTCCTTGATTGATAGTAACTTGCCTGTCTTGTACATAATAGAATCTGTAGGTGTTGATATTGTTACATTTCTCAGGTTTCGGTCTATTCCTATAACGTTTTGAGGAGTAATCTCTTGTATCTCTTTTCTGATGCAGATTGACAACAAGTCTGGTGTGATTGTAAATGACCTTGGTTTTATGCCGTCCTCTGATAGTTTTTTTGTGGTATAATCATTAAGTATAACATTGACGTAATTTCTGTTTCCTGTTGGGATTGACAGTAACATTCCATTTATCTTAAATCCATAACAGGATACCAGAAACGGTTTTCTGACAAAAGGTGACCTTACTGTCTTTCCTTTCTTGATAGAATCTTTCATCTGTGAAAGCCTTCCACATGCCTGTGACATGGCTGTAAGCTTGTATTTTGATTGGATCTGATAGATGTCAAGCTCATGATAAAACATTGACGAGAATTTCTTTAGAGTGGAGATATTGTTATCAAGGCCAAGTCTTATGCAATGATTTACTATCTCCTTGAACATATCCATCATTGATTCGAGATCGGTATTTGGATGATAGGGTTGTTTGATGGATTTTATGACATGCAATTGTCATAGGAGAATTAAACTGCAAGAAAAAGGCGTGGTTATATTATTATCAGTTAGATTTTGAGCAATCGAATGATTAACAAGCACCTAGTGTACTATCATGGAACTAACGTCTGCATGGATTATTGTATTTACTAAAATCCAGCTAAATATGAACATCAAGAAATAGCTTCCATATCCTGTAGTGGCGAGTTTTCTTTTGTCTGATGGCAATAATGGAACTCGAAAGGCTTTGGCAATAACATATGATACTATGAACAACACAATCATTATTCCAAATCCGATAAATATTCTCTCATTAGTATCTAGTGGGCTTCCAAATATAGCAGAAATGGTTCCTGCCAGTATGCCCAATCCAACCCGCAACCAAAACACCTTGTCAAGGCCGCGCTTTATCCTTGATTCATCAGTATCTACAGGTCGCGGCTCCTCTGGAGGTGCGTCCTTTGCTGGGTTGTCATTTGGCTCGGGTTTCTTATCGTTGTCTTTGCCCTTTGGATGTCTTACCAAGTAAATTTTCAAACTCACTCAGCTAGTTCCTGTTTAAAATGTTTGGTTAAAACCCTAGAAATAGCAAAGAGTATAATTTTGGAAGGATGGCAGCTTGGTATGACCCTTGCAGGAATCGAGCTTTGCTATCTAGTAAACGAGATATCCAATAAAACAAAGGATTACTATGTAAGTAATATTTACGGCATAACTCGTAACAGTTTACTTTTCAAGTTGCATCATCCCGAAAAACCTGATTTATTGCTCATGTTTTCCACATTTGGATTTTGGATTACTAATATAAAAATAAGTCAAATGGAAGAAAACAGATTGGTAAAGAGGCTCAGAAATGATCTCTTGCGTGCAAAAATAATAGATATCAAACAGATTGATAACGAAAGAATAGTACAGGTTACATTTAGTGGTTTTAATCAAGAATTCATTCTGATTGGAGAATTTTTTGGGGATGGCAACATAATACTATGCAACAAGGAATTGAAGATATTGTCACTACTACATTCAATTGATGTAAGGCATAGAAAGCTGGGAGTTGGTCTAACATATGTACCTCCACCATCAAGCGGTTTGAATATTTTCAAGGTAACTCAAAAAGATCTGGAAGAGATAAAGTCAGCTTCTACTGTAGCAGTAAGATGGATCGGAAGGACACTTGGGTTACCTTCCAAATATGCAGAAGAGATAATGAAAATCTCAGGTGTAGATTCTCAAAGACTTGGAAATACATTGTCAAGTGAGGAGATTGTTAAGATATATCAGGTTACAAAAGAAATGATTGAAAAAGTCGCAAATGGAAACCACGATGCCTATGTTGTTCGTGACAGCAAAGGTGCAGATGTATATCCTATACCACTTGGAGATTTTTCACAAAAAAACGCCACTAAGGTATCTAGCTTTATGGAAGGACTAGATTCGTTGTTTTCTGAAAATTTACTAGAACAGGGAAAAACATCACAAACCGATACTGTAAGTCAAAAAATAACAGAGCTTGAACATAAACTTGAGGAGCAGAATAAAGCAATTTTGCTGGTCAAGCAGAGAGCAGAATCAATATCCAAGGTGGCCAAGGCTTTGGTAGGCTCTGCATCAATTGGAATCACGTCAATCGAGGATTCAAAAATTCCATTGTTATTGCAAGAACACAGTTCATTTCTGATAAAAGAGAATGGAATACCAATGATAAATGTCAATGGCGAAAAGATAAAGATCAGTCTGCAGTCATCAATTCAAGCAATAGCTTCTGTATTGTTTAATGAATCAAAAAGACAACTAAGAGCAATTGAGACAATAGAATTAGAAAAAAATAAGGCAGAAAAGAATCTAGGTACGTTCAAAAAACAAGCTAGCATAGCACAAAATTCTATTGTTTTTGCGATACAGAAAAAGAAAGAGTGGTATGAAAGATATAGGTGGTTTTTTACTTCAGATGGCCTTTTGGCAATTGGCGGGCGCGATGCCTCTTCTAACTCTTCAGTAATAAGGAAACATTTGGGCAATAATGACAAGGTCTTTCACGCAGAGATAGTAGGATCACCATTTTTCATCCTAAAGGACGGTGAAAATAGTGTTGCATCAAGTGTAACAGAAACAGCACAAGCTACGGTCTGTTTCAGCAGGGCTTGGAGAGAAGGATTGTATGGATTGAATGCTTATTGGGTAACCCCCAACCAAATCAAGATGGCAGCACCCACTGGCCAGTTTCTTGCAAAGGGGGCATTTCCAATAGAAGGTACCAGAAACTTTGTTCAAGTGTCTAACCTTCAACTTGCAGTTGGTTTGTACCAAAACGGTGACAATTATACGATCATGTGCGGTCCACCAGTAGCAGTAAAGATGAGATGTTCCATTTATGTAATTATAGAACCATCAGGAGTTGATATGACAGAACTTGCAAAAAAGATAAGATTAGAATTTCTAAAATATGCAGAGAATCAAGACATCATTAAGGCATTCAATATTGATGATTTTATACGTGCACTTCCTGCAGGAGATAGCCACATAGTAGAATCAGGTACAGGTCAAGCATATTGAGTACGCATAAACCTAGTTTTATTGTAGATGGGATGCTTGGAAACTTGGCAAGAAAGATGCGTCTTCTTGGCTATGATTCCAGATACGAGTCGTCAGCTGAGGATTCAGATCTGATCAAGATGGGAGAAAAACAGAGACGCGTCATAGTTACAAAGGATGAAAATCTTTCTAAAAGTGCTGAAAAAATAGGCCTTGCTACAGTTCTCATTAGAGGCAATGATGAAGTCGAACAGATTGTTCAGATTGCAACAAAGCTTGGCCTTTCCAGTTTTGCTATCGATAGCAATTCCTCAAGATGTGTAGATTGCAATGGAAAGCTTGAAGCTATTGATAAAATCAGGGTTATGAACAAGGTTCCCTCAGGAATTTATGAAAGGCAAGAAAAATTTTGGGTTTGCAGAGATTGTAAGAAGATCTATTGGGAAGGAACCCATTTCGAAAAACTGCAAGAATTTGTAGATAAACTAAATCAGAGATTAAAATGAATTCCATATCAGATTATGATGGGGAAACACTGGTAAAAGTATCAAGAACAGTCGTTACAGAATATCTCAAGACTGGAAAAAAAATAACACCTTCAGATGAAATAAGAGCAAGATTTTCTTTCAATTCTGGAGTTTTCGTTACTCTAAACAAAGATAGAGATCTTAGGGGATGCATAGGGTTTCCTACTCCAGATAGAAAGCTATACCAATCTCTTGTAAGTGCATCAATAGCATCAGCAACAGAAGACCCCAGATTTCCGCCTGTAGAATATGACGAGTTGGACAAAATTTCTTTTGAAGTGACAGTTTTGACTCCTCCTGAGATAATAAAAGTACAAGATCCATCAGAATACCTATCTGCAATTAAGGTTGGTAGAGATGGGCTTGTTGTAAGATGGGAGTTTGGAGCAGGCCTCCTACTTCCCCAAGTACCTGTCGAATATGGATGGAATGTGGAAGAATTTCTTTCGCATACATGTCAAAAGGCTGGAGCACCTCAGGATTGGTGGAAGCAAAGAAGTACAGTAATTTCAAAATTTGAAGGAATTGTGTTCAAAGAGACAAAGCCCAGAGGTTCCATAACACGGGTTAATCTATAGAATTTTTCCATCTATTGCATCAATTGTAATTTCTTGGCCATCTTTTAGCGACTCGTAATCTTTCTTTTCAGCAACAACTAATGGAATATTTGAAATTGCGCAACCTGATGCAGTTGTGATATCTGCGTTTAGGCAGACCATTGCAAGTGGTGCAGATTTGTTGTATTTTAGCGAGTAAATGGTATACGCACCAACACTGCTGCCCACACCATTTGGAAAGACAAGTATTTTGTCTCCTAGGAATTTTCCAAAAAGATCATGTTTTTCATCTCTTACCCGTCCTGTTTTTTTGTCTATGCCACCAAGAAAATTTATTGGTTTTTGTGCGCAGAGTACAGTACCGTTGGCTTTTCCCCGCACAATTACCTTGACATTCATTTTGTTTCTTCCTCAACAATCTGGTGTAAACTCTTCAAGCTGACGCCTACACCATTTGATGTTTTTAGATAGTATGCTCCCTTGACGCTATTTGTTACAACAGCATCGACATCTTTTTTGTCTACAAGTGGCGTTAAACATGTGCAACAATCGTATAATATTTCTCCGCCTGCTTTGTTAAGTTCTTTATCATATCCAAAATTTCTAATTTGTCCCTGAATTGCTCTGGGGCAGAAGATCATGCAGCGTTTTGTAAATGATCTTCCCTTTAGCTTTGCCACCAAGTCAGATATCTCGTCTAGCCCAAGTTGTGGGCTGCCAAGTGTAATAATATCTCCTGATTCTGAGGTGTTTAATTCATCTTTGACCTTTACCATTTCTTTGTGATCAAAATCCATCTTTTCACCTTCTCCCTCTCCCAGAGTAAACATCCCACATCTACCGGACGTACCCATTCCTGCACACAATGATTTGCAACTGCGTTTGTCAAGTCCTTTTGTTCCAGATATAGCAACTGAGTTTCCTGCTTCTTTTCCTGCAAAATATCCCAGTAAACCATAGGTAAGCTCATCCACAGGTTCAGTCCTCATCCTAATGGTTAGGTTTGGCTTTCTGTTTTCCTCGTCTCGGAGGTCAGAGTGTGGGCTCTTGCCAGTAAGTGCACTAGCGAGAGCACTAAACGCGCTTTCTTTGTTGGTTTTAAGATCAGAAATTGAATTTGCATAAATTGCTGCATTGCTTTCTGCAAAGGAAACTTGAGTGCCTTTTTTTGGAAGCTCAAAAATCTCATATGGAATACAGGAAAAAGACGGAATTACACCCATCTTTTCATACGACTGTCTGATGCTCTGTTGTTTTTGTATAAATTCCTCATCAAGATTAAACTTGGAAACATTATCAGAATCAAATCCCATAGGGTTTAGAGTAGTTCTTATCTTGAATTTTGCATCTTGACTAAGATGAGAAAGAAAATCTTTTCCTGCATCACCTATTGTATTGTAATTTACTCCTGACAGATGCGCCCACTCGACTGGAATCAGTCTATCAGCTGCAGTAGCTTCGCCTATTGCTACAAGAATTCTATATGCAAGTGCAAGAGTTTCGCCGTATTTCCCATTCAGTGCAGATTCTTCTTCTTTTGTAAGCTCCAATATTGTATTCACCTTGGAACAGATATAATAATACTTATTCGATCATAGTATCAATTGAACAAAATAGGAAAAATTCTTGACGGCATGTTGAATACCATGAATACGGTCAAGCCCCCCCGAATGACTGCATTACGTGAATTGCGCGAAGCTGAAAATGGGAGTCCTTTGAGTATTCTTATTGGCACCATACTTTCAGCACGAACTAGAGACGAGAACACATCTGCAGTAGTTAGAAAACTATTTTTGCGCTATAAGACGGCACGTGCCTTGGCCAGAGCAAAGGTTTCAGATGTTGAGAAAATTATCAAATCAACAGGATTTTACCATGTAAAGGCAAAGCGCATAATTGAAGTAGCTTCTATAATAGATTCAAAATATTCCGGCAAGGTACCGCAAACATTAGATAAATTAATTGAATTGCCCGGGGTAGGTAGAAAGACTGCAAATTGCGTTCTGGTTTATGCATTTGACAAACCTGCCATACCTGTAGATACACATGTGCATAGAATTTCAAACAGACTGGGGCTAGTTCAAACAAAAACTCCAGAAGACACAGAGATTGAGCTTATGAAAAAGATTCCAAAAGAACAGTGGATTAGAATAAATGACATTTTTGTTATGTATGGTCAAAACATTTGCAAACCCATATCTCCAATGTGTACAGTTTGTCAGATAAAAAGAGAATGCAACTATTACAGAACTATCTCTTCTTAGTCTTTATTAAAACTCCAATCAAGACGCCGGTCACGCCAACTACAATAAATGGCATGTAAAAGATTGGATTGGCTGCAGGATCTCCTGAGACAATGTTTATGGCAACATTTCCAGATGAGGTAGTAGGTGGATCAGAAGCAGAATCCAGTCCAGCTACTTCGATATCTCTCACTGTAAACCCAGCCACGTCTAAATTATCAACAAGTACTTGTTGACCTATTGTTGCAGAGAGTCCACCATTACTAGAGTGTTGTACTGTTACAATCTGGCCTGGACTCCATCCACCAGTCTTTTCATCATGAATCAAAAAGTATCCATCTTCTGGTGTGTTTACTGCTATCCATAGTCGGTGGTCCGGAGGGCTTCCCATACCAACTTCGATGAATTTTGTTTCATTCGGTTCTTCATATAGTCTAATTATTGCGTTTCCATGGGGATTTGAATATGTGAGTTTATTTTCTATTGTAAGTTGCCAATTGGTGACATGTTCATGTGGTAACTTGATGACGGTAGCATTATCTCTTATAACATTGAACGCCTCATAAGGAACTTCGACTGTATCATAATGTACAGATTTGTTCATTGTAGATTGTTGTGCATATACAGGCAAAAATGGAGTTATTAGTAAAAGTGCAAGTATTATACCTCGCATGATTTTGTTGTTTTTTAGGGTTATAACAACATAACCATATTTTTCAAAAATTACAATATTGGAAACTATAACGTATCATCGATCAATCAAATTACATGATAATTACAATGAAGACAGGCTACAGATTATCAATTAAAAAGATGTGGACTCTAGTCAACAAACGGATTCACTGAATTTACGAGTATTTGGAATACCTCAGGTCGCATCATGTATTCTGAAGGGCTTTGTTTTTCAAGTATCAGTTTCCTAAGTTTAGTACCACTTAGCTGTTCTTGGAATTCTTGTCCGTGTGGACAATTTCTCTCACTTGCAAAAGACAGACACTTTCTACAATAGAAAAATGCTGGATAGAATATGGGTTCAATTCCAAGGTCAGGATAATTGTCAAATATTTGTTGAGATGCAAAAGGATCGTAATATGTCCCTACACCAGCATGATCTCTGCCAATTATGATATTAGTGCATCCAAAGTTTTTCCTCATTATAGAATGATGAATGGCTTCCTTTGGACCGGCATATCTCATCTCGGTATGCAGAGTAGCAAGATGACATCTGTTCTGCGGATAATAATATTTGATCAGAGTTTCATAGGCTGAAACTATTGCTTCATCTTTGTAATCACCTGATTTCTTCTTACCTATTAGAGGATTAACAAAGAGTCCATCATGGGTGTTAAGTGATGCTTTTTGAAGCATTTCATGGGCAACATGTGGCACGTTTCTAGTTTGAAAACCTACTATTGTCTTCCAACCAGCCTTCTCAAATAGATCTCTTGTTTCTCGTGGTGTTTTTCGATATCTTCGAATTGGTGTTTCGTCAGGTCTTTTAATGTAATCAATTTTGCCCCCAACCAGAAACTCTTTCATTGACATTGTTTTTGCCACTCCAGGGTGTTTTTCATCAGTTGTGCCATAGATACCCATAGCGGTTTTGTTTTTATCAAAAGTGTATATTTCCTCTACATGCAAGACAGCAAAATTGGTACCATTGACACTTAGGGCAACATCTTTTGCATCTTTCATCTTTGTGGCCATTTCTTTATCAGTATCAAGTACTATAGGAATTGTCCAAGGAAGATCATTTGCCAGCCTTCCTTTTGTGATCACTCTGTCAAAATCTTCTTTCAAGAGAAATCCCTCAAGTGGGCTGAATATACCATCAGCTATATTTTCAATATCGCTTGCCAGATCAGCATTGACTTGTACTGAAAATAGATTATCTTGGCTCGTATTTGTAATCCTATTTACTAGTTTGCCTCCATGTGGTTGTGCGATACCCATATCACATACCTAGAACATTATTTTCCGTGTTCCGCGTGTAATCCACATTCTTTTTCCGGATCTGTTTCCCACCACCAGCGTCCCGCACGTAGTGGTTCGCCTGGTTTTATTGCTCGTGTACAAGGTTCACATCCAATACTAGGATATCCCTTGTCATGAAGCTTATTGTATGGTACACCATTTTTTTTAATATAATCCCAAGTTTGGTCCCATGTCCAATCAATTATCGGGTTTAACTTGATAATACCGCCGTGTTGCGGATCAATTTCAATTTTTTGTGCAGATGACCTAACTTCAGTTTGATCTGCTCTTAGTCCAGTAATCCAGCCATCCAAAGTTGAGAGCATTTTTTTCAATGGATGAACTTTTCTAATACCGCAACATAACTTACGATTCCCCATGCTTTGATAAAATAAATTCATGCCATTTACTCGAACCATTTGTTCAACTTCGTTAGAATCTGGAAACATTACCTCGATATTCGTGTTGTATTTGTTTCTTATCTCATCCATGACATCATATGTTTCTTGATTTAATCTACCTGTATCGAGTGTAAAGATTCTAGATTTTGGATTTATTTTCATCATCATATCAATTACAACAACATCTTCTGCTCCAAAGCTTGATGCTAAAGCCAATCTTGGGTGAAGAGTATCTAATGCCCACTTGAGAACTTCTTGAGGAGTCTTTAATGTTTCATTTAACTGCTGTATTTGCTCAGCAGTAACACTATGCATACGAAAACACATTCATTTTGGTCATATAATTATTTAGGTTGGATTCTATCCTAGAATTATAAATGAGTAAACGCAATGAAAACAAAATGAGAGAGAAAACGGTGTTAGTTGTTTTTCCGTCTGTTTTCTCATTAAACAAGATAGATGCTTTAGAAGCAAACATATCAAATATGCTGAAAATCAAAAAACAGAGTTTTATTTGTATAAGAAAAAATGAGTCGCTGCTAATAATAGAAACAAGCGATCCCGTTCTTGTTTCTTCAACAATTGGTTCATTGTTTGGAATTGAACGAATAGTTATTGCAAAAGAAGTTGAAAATGATTTTGAAACAACACTTGCAACAATTACAGGTACTAGTATGAATTTATTATTGAGGGGCGATAAATTTTACATCAAGGTTGAAGGAAAATCTTCACATTATTTGGCAAAAGATTTGGAAGTCACAGCAACTGCATCCTTGATTGAGAAATCTGCTGATCTTCAAGTAAAAGCTGGTTCAGAGATAGACCATACCAGATTACTTTACACGTATCTTACAGAATCTTATGCTTACATCTGTGTTTTTGTAGATAAGGGATTAGGAGGAATTCCATATAATTCTCAAAAGGAGACTCTTCTTTGTTGTATGTATGATGAATTATCGGCAATAACATGTCTGCAATGTATCAAGATGGGTTTTGATGCAAAAATGGTCATATGTTATTCAAATGATTCAGATCTTCTTAAGATAACAAAAATGATAAACAGAATGTTGACATCAATTGTTAAAGAAAAAATCCAGCTTTATTTTTGTAAAATTCCAAAAATCCAAGATCAACTAACCAAAATTCTAATAGCAACTAATATTACAATGTCCATTGCTTGTTCAAAAAAAATAAGACATATAGCATTATCAATACTACCCTTCGTATTACCAGTATGGTTTGTAGAATACAATATGAAGGCTGTTTTTGAAAAAGGACTAGTGCCATGGATTCCACTTGCTGGCATGGATTCCAGCATAATAGAAAACTCTAGACAGATAGGATTAGAGAAATATCTTACAAATTTAGAAACTCTATGTAAATCAAAGTTTTCCAAAAAGAATATTTCAAAAAAGAGGATTCAGAGTGATGTAACTAAGGCATTGAAAAGTCTTAAATCTATATCTGTAACTGTGGGACCAAAAAATGTATACGATGTGATTGATTCATTGAGAACCAATCATTGAGAATTTAAATGGGATTCATTTAGTCGCTGCATGAAAAAGATAGGAGGATTCATCAATCCTTGGGGAAACGGGCATTTTACTAGAATGATGGCTCTTGATGATGCAATTCAAAAAAATATAGGTGATGAACTAGAGATTCATTATTCAAGCAGTGGCGAGATCTATCAAAAACTTCTTAAGAAATTCTCTACAAATAAAGAGAGACTCCACAACATAGTGATTCCTACACCTATAGATGGTAAATGCGGTCCAAGTGTCACTTTATCTTTATTTAATTTACTTCTTCCTGTTGCAGGACGACCTCCTCTTGTTTCTGTAATGGCAAGATATCTCATTGATGAAGGAAAGTTGTATGACAAACAAAAATTTGATCTAGTTATCAATGATGGTGATGTTGGCTCAAACATAATAGCACAAAAGAGAGATGTCAAATCCATCTTTGTTACAAATCAATATAGACCTCGTCTTTGGGCATCAAGGGCTTTCCTCTATCCAGGCTTGATGTATATATCAAAGAATATTGCAAAAGCTTCAAAGATAATTGTTGCAGATTCTCCTCCTCCATATACCATATGTGAATATAATCTGAATTTTCCTGAAAGGCTAAAGAAAAAAATAGTGTATGTTGGCCATTTTTCGGACGGGAAGGTAATTAGTCATGGACCCAAGTCGGACTTGGAAAAACTGATTGAAAGTACAGATAGTTTTGGATACTGGATGATAACTGGTAATAAATCTACAAATGATGCTACTGCTAACAAATATGGAAAAATCTTTCATGCCAATGAAATGAATGGTGAACGAAGAATTGTTTCACATGCAAAAAATGACCCTTCCTTAGATAAGGTATTAGGTAAAGATGGTAAGACATATTCCATTTCTGAAGCTTTTGAAAAACAGATAGACTGGATTCAGATAGATGTAGGATTTCTTTCCGAGCAAGAAAAGGATAGTGTCTTGAATTTGTGTAAATATGCGGTGATAAATGGTTCTCACACAGCAATGGGAGAAATATTAGGTGCAAAAGCAAAACCAATCATAGGTATTCCTGTATATGACGAACATACAAATCAGATAAAATGGGCAGAAGAAAGAACTCTTGGCATTCTTGCCACAAATATCAAACAAACAGTAAAGGCAATTTCTAAGATACATAGTAACTATAACAAATATCATGAAAACCTGATAGAATTTGCCAAGAATTACAATAGAGATGGTACCAAAAAAACTACAGAGATCATTTCCGAAATGCTTGGCAACTAGAAAGAATTATAATTTTTGTAAGATAATTTCAAATTCTGGTACGCGGCATTTTTCGATGGGCGAACTGACCAAATAGGGATGAAGACATAGACCGCGTACCAGAACTAGCAAAAGCTTTTATGGATAACTCTTGTGATCGCCGTCATTGACCGAGTGTCCCGAGTGTGCAGCCAAAGAAATTCAAGTGGAGATGAAATTTGATCCTAACACAAAACATTTCATTTGTAAAAAATGCGGATTATTTGCTACCAGAGAACAGGTAAGCGATATCAAATACAGATTAAATAAACGTGAGAAGACACGAGAAGATAAACATGATGAATACCGTGATTGGTGGCAATCAAGTAAAAAAGAAAAACAGGGCTGATTGTACGGGTGAATAGAAATGACTAAAGAAATTCCAAAGTGGGCACAAGATGAGATAAAGAACGCTAAATTTGGAAAACCAGAGTCATTTACAAGAACAGGCTACATACTTGAGATATATGACAAGGATATGAAAATAGACGCTCAGCTTTATGAAGCTCTTGAGGATGGGAGAAAAATTGCCGAAGGCATGAATCTTCCAAAGAAGGTCAAGCCAGCAGATCTCATGAAAGGAACAGTTTATGAATTTACAATAAATGTCTACAAGGCTCCTTTAAGCAAGAAACTCGTCGAATTTCTCAAAAAAGAGATGGAGATAGAGATGGATGCAATATATCAGTTTGAGCTTACTGGCCTTGAGTTAATGGATGTGGACTCGGATTCTGCCAGTTCTGATGAATCTGAAGACGAATAGGAATAGATTTTATTTCGTTTTTATCTCCTGAATATTTTGCCAACTATTGGGTTTATCAGATAAGGCAAAGTCTGTTTAAACCATATGGCTATCCTTACAATTTGAGGTGTCACAATCTCAAGCCTAGGTGAGGATGCAGCTCTCACAACTGCGTTGGCTACTGTAGTAGCACTAAGAGCTGCGGTGTATTTTGGCATCTTGTTAAAGGAATTATGATCAAAGAAGTTAGTTTTTACCATTATTGGACTTACCACTGTTATTCCTACTCCGCTTCCTTTCAATTCATGATACAAAGATTCTGAAAAGCCCAACATTGCAAACTTGGATGCACAATATCCTGCCATCGCTGGAATCCCAAAGCTTGCAGCAACAGAGGCCACATTAACGATATGACCAGATTTTTGCTCTAGCATTCTTGGTAGAAAGGCCTTGGTACAATACATCATACCAAGATAATTAGTTGCCATCTGAGATTCTATTTCTTCCACTTTAAGATCATTGAAATTACCGTAGATTCCAAAACCAGCATTATTAACTAGTATATCAACAGTACTAAATTTTTCTAAAACTTGTTTGCTCATTTGAGCTACTTGTTCTTTTTGAGATACATCACAGACGTACACAAGAACTTGAGTTTGAAATTTGGAGAGTTCTTTTGCTACCTCTTCAAGTTTATTCTTGTTTCGTGAAACTAGTACAATTGTAGCATGTAATTTAGCAAATTTTAGAGCAGACTCTCTGCCTATACCGCTTGATGCGCCAGTTATTACAACTACTTTATCTGAATAATCCATGATGAAAAATTAAAATGATGAAAATAAAGTGCTTTCTATGCTGTTTTTTGATTTTTGATACTTGGGTAAACTACCTTCATGAGAAATAGCCAACTTATTACTAGTCCAACATGATAAGTTGCAATTCTCCAAGCAATAATGATATTCCATTGAAGGCTGTTCTTTGTAGCTTCATACGTAAGGGTATTCAGATGTCCAAGATATGCCCATATGGCAAATTCGGTCAAGCCGGAGCCACCAATAGTTACCGGGAGGTTTCCCACTGCATTTGCAGCCATTGTAGCCATTAGAGAGTGGAAGAAATGAATTACATAACCTGCTCCATTTGCAATTAACATAAATGAAAGTCCATAGAGTGACCAAGTAAATATTGAAATTATAATTGATACTACAAAGGCTTTTTTGATTTGTTTATTATGTCGTGTTTCTCTGCTCATATCACAGATTTCTTTCATCCAAAGATTGGTCTTTTCAATATACTTCAAAGAACGTTCTTTTCCTATTCTTGTGGCAATTTTTGAGATTACTCCCGGAACTTGGAATGTCCTTTTGGATGATAAGAAAAATAGCGAAGACCAGATACCTGTAACAGGTAGACTGACTGCAAGTATTGCTATACCTACAACATAAGCTCCATATGTAAAAGCAAATGCTGCCGCCGTAATAGCAAATATTCCGGCTATCAAGACTTCGGTTACAATCTCTACAATTGTAACATAGGATGCTTTTCCAATCGGTACACCTTTTTTGTTCAACCACATGATTCTCACCAATTCACCTCCCACAAAAGACGGGGTTGTCGATGTGACAAATTCACTTCCTATCCTCACCGAAATTGTCCTCCAATTTGCGTCGATTGGTCCTAGAAATTTTCTAACTAGATAATTGAATTTTAAGCCTTGAGTAAATAGTTTACAGGCCATGGCAATTGCTGCTCCAATAAATGGAACCATACCTACGGCAAGCAAATTTGCAAGACTAACATTAAACGTGGCAGCAATAATCAAAAATGGTATTATACTTACAGGTAACGCCAGTAGCTTCCAGTTCATTGCATGCTATATTCATGGATGGAAATATAAGCTCTCGAAATAGAATAACTGATCAAAAATGAAAGCAATTTTTGTTGTAGGAACTGCAGGATCTGGGAAGTCTCTTTTGGCTTCAAAGATTTTGGACTATTATACTAGAAATGGCCATTTTGTCGGAATGTTGAATTTGGATCCTGGAGTTGAGAATCTCCCATATACATGCGATGTCGATGTGAGAGATTATGTAGACATTGTCTCAATAATGAAACAGTATGATCTAGGCCCAAATGGATCTATGATTATGGCAAATGATCTAATTGCATCCAAGATAGATGAATTACAACGTGAGGTCGATGATGTGAATCCAGATTATCTAATAGTGGATACTCCCGGTCAAATTGAGCTATTTGCATACAGAGCCAGCGGACCCTTCTTAATACAAAACCTAAACACAGAACAAAAAACATCAATATTTCTTCATGATGGGTCACTAATTACAACTGCAATTAATTTTGTATCAATAGCATTACTTGCAACATCTGTCAAGCTACGTCTAGGCTTACCACAAGTGAATGTGGTAACAAAGATAGATCTCATCGAAGATAAGATTAAAGACATATTGAAATGGTCAACAAATATGGCTAATCTAGAAGAAGCCATTGCAAAAGAATCTGACGGTGAAAGCTATACTCTTGCTACTAATCTTTTACGGAGTTTGAATTTAGGTGGATTTGCTCAGGGGTTAATTCCTGTTTCAAATGCTACAGGAGATGGTATGACTAATCTTCAAGCTGCGTTGAGCAGAATTCTTAACATGGGAGAGGAAATGGAAGACTATGGTTGAAAGCGTAACTGTGAAAGCTCCATGCTCTACTGCAAATTTAGGTCCAGGTTTTGATGTTTTCGGTTTAGCATTGGATGCATATTATGATCAAATCCAGTTAAAAAAAGAAGGCAATGGGATTAGAATTCAAAGCTTTGATTCTATTCCTGTTGAACCTGAAAAAAACTCTGCGGGGCTTGTAATAAAAGAGATGGCTAAAAAATTCAAAATAAAAACAGGTCTTGTCCTAAAAATTAAGAAAGGAGTTCCAACTGGTTTTGGAATGGGCAGTAGTGCTGCATCAGCAGCTGCTGCTGCAGTTGCTTTTAATGCACTTTTCAAGTTGAAGTTAGATGGAAATAGTTTAGTTCAATATGCTGGAATGGGAGAGTTGGCTAGTGCGGGATCAGTTCATTACGACAATGTTGCTGCATCTGTACTAGGCGGATTTGTCATAGTGAGAACAAACCCACTTGATGTGATAAAAGTTGTTCCTCCCAAAGATTTGATTCTCTGTGTTGCCATTCCAAAGATTCCAGTACCACAGAAAAAGACAGAGGTGGCAAGAAAAGTTCTCCCAAAACAGGTAAAATTATCAGATCATGTCAAAAATCTTTCAAATGCATCCACCCTAACAGCAGGATTTATGAAAAAAGACACAATTTTGATAGGCAATTCCATAAAGGATATCATAGTAGAACCAGCAAGAAAACACCTAATCCCAGGTTTTGACAAAGTAAAGAAAAATGCACTCAGTGCAGGAGCCATGGGAGTAACAATTAGTGGTGCAGGACCATCAGTAATTTCATTTGCATCTACATCTACTAATCCTAAAAAAATATCAGATGCTATGAAAAGAGGATTTGCCATGGTTGGTGTAGAATGTACAACTGTAATATGCAAGCCGAGTAAGGGAGCTACCGTCATCTAGTTATTTTCGGTGTAGGAAAGAGTTCATCCGTGTTTCTCTGTCTTTAGTTGAAAATCAAAGAGACCAAGAATAAATTTCTAGTTTTAGACCAGTATCCAAATTTGTGTCCATTCCTCTATTGACAAGCATTTTTGAGATACCAACTGCATAGTTACTATTTTTTGCAATATTTTTTGCATAAGATTTGGTTTCAGAAAGCAAATTTTCAGATGAGAATACTTTATTGACCAAACCCATCGACATGGCCTCTTCTGCATTAATTCTTCTACCTGAAAAAATAAGGTCTTTTGCTCTTGCTGGGCCAACTATTCGTAGCAATCTTTGAGTGCCTCCCCATCCAGGACATATCCCTAATGTGACTTCTGGTTGTCCTAGTTGTGCGTTTGGCGACGCAAACCTAATATCACAAGAAAGTGCAAGTTCACATCCTCCTCCAAGTGCATAACCATTTATTGCTGCTATTACTGGTTTTTCCAGTTTTTCGATTTTATTTAGAACCTCATGGCCTCTAATAGCATATTTTTCTGCTTCTGTGGGTCCAATCTTACTCATATATTCAATATCTGCACCAGCAGAGAATGCTTTTTGTCCCGCGCCAGTAATTATGATTACTTTTGAAGAGTCTTTTTCTAATTCATCTAAAACTGAGATAAATTCATTCATAACATCAAGACTCATAGCATTTAGCTTGTCTTCTCTATCTATGGTAATCTGAACAATTCCGTCCTCTTTTTCTATCTTTAGGTATTGCATATCAAAGAATTACGAGTCGGCAACTTAAACTTTAGAGTGGAAAGAAAATAGAAACCGAGTTATACTGCACTCCGTACAGTGGAACTGTTTTGAATCCATTGGGTTTACTGCCTGCCATTAGTGCAGCCATATGTTGGGGAAGTTTTTTTGTTCCCATAAGAAAGGTCAACGTTGCGGATATTTGGCAATTGCAGGGCGCCACAGGGATAGGGGCAATCTTATTTGCAATACCGATTGGATTTCTATGGGGATTTCAAATTTTGCCAGCAGGATTGCTGAGTGGAGCAATATGGACTGCTGGAAATGTACTTGCTCTTTATTCTGTGAGATTAATTGGGCTGTCTAGAACATCGCCTTTTCTTGCGGGGTTTAGTATTCTGATATCGTTTTTATGGGGAATTTTATATTTTGGTGAGAAATTCAATTACCTGATTCTTGCTATTATTGCAATAGGATTACTGCTTGGAGGACTAGTTTTTATTTCAAATACTTCAAAAAACTCGCCCGTACGAAAAAGCGGGTATCTCATTGCAACAGCATCAGGTCTAATTGGTGGTTCTTATGTCATTCCACTGCAAGCAACCCATTCGCTTCAAACTGGATTCTTTTCTTCTAGTCTTTCCATATTTGCAATTGGAATACCTATGTTGTTATTTTCAAGAAAATTTGCAAAAAGAGAGATGCTTGCAGGAACAATTTCTGGAAGTTTATTCAATGTGGGAAGCTTATCGGTCTTGGTGGCTGTTGGCTTGATAGGAATTACCGTAGCTTATCCCATATCACAAACAGCCACGTTGTTTGCAATCTCGTGGGGAGTTTTGTATTTTAGAGAGATTATTCATAGGCAGGCTATATTGAGGATTATAACTGGAGCTGGCCTGATCTTGTGTGGAGCTGCACTCATTACAGTAGCATAGTTAACCATTTTATTTGGCTAGAAATTACGGCCTTCAAATTGAAAGCAATTATAGTTTTTAGTGGAGGAATAGACTCGGTATGCACTGCAGCTTATCTACAGAAACGGTATGACATTTACGGGATCACATTTTCATATGGTCAAAAGGCCAACCAAGAGCTAAATGTAGCACGATATTTTTCTAAAATACTAAGATTTCGGGAACACAAAGTAATTGATATAGAATTTATGAAAACATTATACGAAAAAACAAACGCCTTGACATATTCAAAGATGAGTATACCTTCCAAGTTTGACTATTCCATAGTGGTTCCAATACGAAACGCTGTTTTTCTTTCAATAGCTTCTGCATGGGCATTTTCAAAAAATGCTGATCTGGTAGCATATGGGGCTCATATAGACGATCAACGGTATCCAGATTGCAGGCCTAAATTTTCTAAATTACTAACAAAGGCGCTTAATGAAGGAGAAATTGATGGGATAAGAAAGGGTCTGAGAAAGAAAATAAAGATTTGGAGCCCATTTGTTGGTAATCTTTCCAAAAGCAATCTTCTCAAGATTGGCTACAACTTACTTGGAAATGAAATATTCAAAACTTGGAGTTGTTATTCTCAATCAAAGATACATTGTGGAAAATGTGAGTCATGTAACAACAGAAAAATGGCTTTTTCTCAGGCTAACATTATAGATAAGACTAGATACAAATCTGAGTAATCTAGATTTTTAGTGCTGGTCTTTTTAAAAGAAGTGGACGCACAACAAGATAGTACAATGGGTATGGTATTCCAACAATACCCCAAAAGATCCAATTAGTCATAGATTCATCAAAACCTAGTTTAGTAAAATATTCCATCGAATTTGCTGCAATCAACATACCTACTGCCATTATAATGAAAAACTCAATTGCATACCATGCAAAGGCTGGCCAAGAGTCCTTTGGAACATGAACGTTGTTATGTACTCCCATAACCGTCGTGCATTAGACGTTATTATTTAATTTTTCAGATCTAGATGACGTTTGAGGGAGATCTACCACTATAGATTAGACCTAGAACATCGGTTCTCGCTTCTTTTTTGTCGTAAATGCCTCTTGATGCAATAGTCGTAACTAATGCATCATTTCTTACACCACGCATTTTCATACAAAGATGTTCACCTTCTGCTATGACCAATACTCCCTTTACTCCTTCTGAGTGTAATTCATCTGCAATATTTTTTGTAATTCTTTCTTGAATTTGCAGTCTGGCAGAATATTTTTCTACTAAACGAACCAGCTTTGATATACCAAATACTTTGCCATTTGGAGCATATGCAACCGTAATCTTGCCAAAAAATGGTAGCATATGATGTTCACACATGGAATAAAATTGGATATCTTTTGCTATAACAACATCGGAATCCTCAGAAAATTTTACTGAAAGCTCTGATTCTGCATCATAACCCTTGAAGATTTCCTCATACATGTCTGCAATTCTACTTGGGGTATCCAGTAGGCCTTCCCTTGTTGGATCTTCTCCTATCTCAGCGATCAATTCACGAATTAATTTTTTTACTCTCTCTTTGTTCATCATGGTGCTCCTATGAATTTGTGTAACTGAGGTACAATGCGTACTTCTGCGTAATAACTATAGACCGCGTCATAAAAATCAAGAAGTTGCGTCAACTCAGGTTCAGATATACCATACGTAGGCTGTATTATAAATCCTGCAACTTTAGATTTTGATGTTATATCAAAAATGTTCTTGAGTAGCTGTTTGAATTGTTCAATCTTGGTTTTTGAGCTTATGACTATTTTGATATAAGTTGTTTTACCAGAGTCAATAGCAAGTCTCAAACACTGTAATTCATTTTCCAAAAGTTTGGAATAATGCGCTTCATCTACAAATCCAGAATCAATAGTTTTGAACTCAATTTTAATGAAATCAAAATAGGGTAAAACTTGAGCAAACCTGACCGAGTCAAAACAAGACGATTCCAGATAGGTTGGAATTTTCTTTTGTTGCACAAATTTTGCCAATTCGGATACTGCCTCAGATTGTGCAAGTGGATCTCCTCCAGTGAAATTTACTTTGTATGTATTTTTTGCCAGATTATTTTCAATGAGTTTTTTTGCTTCATCAATTTGATATTCTTTTCCAGATGTCATTGGTAATGCTTCTTTCGTATCACAATAGAAACATTTGAAGGGACATCCTGCTAGTCTGACAAAAAGTGTCTTAGTGCCATAGAGAATTCCTTCTCCCTCTATTGATGTAAATATTTCATATAGTCTTACCTTCAAGTCTTCGATCTCTGATTATTCAGTATTTATTTAATTGTATTTCATGCTGAACAAATTTTACCAAAATGATTTATCTGATTAATAAGAGAAATCACACAGTGAAAAAAATAATTTTTGTGCTTGTTTTTGTAGCTTCAATAATTTTTATCATGCACCAACAAGCAGATGCATTAATCATCAGCGCTGTCCCTAAATCTCCTGCTTTTGGGCCAAATGATTGGATATACGTGAATGTAAAGGTTCAAGGTTATCACGGCGGTTCAATAGCTTGGATAGCCCATAGACCAGATAATTCCACAATATCAGGTAATCTCACACAAGTAAAATCAGATGGAACTGTAGTACATGAGATAATAAGAAATGCATGGGATAATTATTTTGGTAACTGGACTATCAATTATAGATATGAGAATGTAAATCAGACGGTAAACTTCAAGGTAACTCCAATTGTGTTATCTGTTTTCACTGATAAGGATCTATATTATGAGCCAGATATGATGCATGTCAATATTACTACTTCATACTATACACCCCGCTCAGACCAAGCAGAAGTATTTCATTTAAATTTCTATGATCAAAAAGGAAATCTTGTAAAAGACATACCAGGGATTGACATTAAGGCTCTACAACATAGCATAATTTACAATTTTCACATGACAGAACTTGCAGATTATGACCCACCAGGATTATACAAACTGAAGATCCAGTATTATAACATGGCAACGGAAGTACCATTTCTCTTAGACAAATACACTAATCTCATGAGAGTATCTGCACAAACAGACGAGAATACCTATCATGTTGGTGACGTAGTCAATTTCAAATTATTATTCACTAGGGTTACACAATCAGAGGGCACATTAAAAATAACAGATCCTTCAGGAAATGTCACCACCCAGCAATTTCAAGTATTTTCTGTACACACTCCTTTGAGCTTGAACAGTATAACAAAAAGTATTGGAACCTATAGTTATACAGTTCAATATGCCGGAGCAAGTAATTCAGGTTCATTTAATGTAATTGCAAATCCAAAATTATTGCCAAATATAGAGTTGAACGTATTTCTTGACAAATTAAACTATAGACCAGGAGATATTATTCATGTAAAGATTCATGCTTCACAGGTAATTGCAAATTCAACCAACCTTTGGGTAATTGACCCAAATGGCATAGAATATCCACGATCATCATTACCAATAATAACAAATGATGCCATATTACCACATAAGATAGGCTCAGATTACATAACTGGCCAATGGAAACTCTACATAGATTATGGCGGCATTGTCAGGGATATTCCATTTTATGTTATAGGATCTCCAGTTGACAATAACGAATTACTCAATGCCAATCAGTTTGGTGTACCTTTGTATGTTTCAAATTTCGGTACAACGTCTTTTAACAATCCAATTGGCATATCTACAGATACAGATAATGATGTTTATGTTGTAGATTCTGGAAATGCCCAGATAAAAAAATTTGATTCTAGCGGGAAATTATTGTTATCGTGGGGCACTGTAGGTTCAGGCAATGGTCAATTCATACATCCAAGTGGTATTTTTGTTGGAAAAAAGTATGTGTATGTAGCTGACACTGGAAATGCCAGAATCCAAATGTTCGACAAACAAGGTAACTTCCTTTATGCGTGGGGAAGCTATGGTGATGGATATGGAATGTTTCATACACCAGTTGGATTAGCTACAGATAGCAGTGGAAATCTGTTTGTTGCAGATTCTGGAAGAGGAACTGTTCAGATGTTTAATACACAAGATGTGTATTCAGGGGAGATAAGGTCTTTACTTACAGAAGGAGCTAATTTTACAGCACTTAATGGGTTAAGTTTTAATTCAAAGGACTATTTCTATGCGTCTTCTTCAGATAATAAAATATTAGAATTTTCAAATGTTGGTGGTTTCATAAACTTTTTTGGATCGAGTGGAACTGAGAATGGTAGATTTAACAATCCAACTGCAATAGCAGTGGATTCTAAAGGCAACTTTTACGTTGCAGATACTTGGAACCATCGTATTCAAAAATTTGATCCTTATGGAAATTTTATTTTGAGTTGGGGATCAGAAGGAGCTTCAGCAGGTCAGTTTGAAGAACCTGTAGGGCTTGCAATAGACAGCACAGATAATATCTACGTAGTTGATAAGAAGAACAATAACATTCAAAAGTTTTCATTATATGGAAAAGTTGAACAAGCAATACCTGCATGGGTAAAGGATAGGACAACTTGGTGGTCTGAAAATGCACTAAGTAAGAGAGATTTTGCTTTAGCAGTAATATACATAACAAACCATGGGTTGCCAAATGCAAATGTAACTGCAAATAATGGAACTTCTGTTGTGAAAATTCCAGATTGGATAAAAACGGAAGCTAGATGGTGGGAAACAGGTCATATTGACGATAAGACTTTTGCAGATAGTCTTCAATATCTCATTTCAGCAGGGATTGTAAAAGTTTAGGAAGCAATCTGTGGTGTCTTTCTAGCAAATAATCCTGCGATAAATATTACAACACCAAGAATTCCAATTAGACTTCCGACAAACTCTATTGTATCAGTAAGATCAGGTTGCGTCGGAGCAAGAAATACAGCAAGGATTGCCCCGACTACGATCATGGGAATGCCAATGCCTATTGAGATTTGTTTTGAGGCCATCCGCTATGCTCCAATCAAAAATCTATATGAAGTTTATGAAATATTAGATTTGAAAGTGATGATATCTCTGAATAGAGCTAAAAGGGAATTTGGATTAATTTCGATTATGTTGATTTTTGTCTGATGTTGTACCTTCATCGTGTTTTTTTCCATGTCCATTATGTTCTGTATCATGTCCCGACTTAGTTTGATTTTCTGAGGTTTGATGTAATGGTAGTGTAGAGGTTGCAGATGTAGTGTTGTTTGTAGGAGCTGGTGGCGGTGGAAGTGGTGCAGATGTAGTGTTGTTTGTAGGAGCTGGTG
>JAGWGB010000019.1 GCA_028867595.1 Nitrososphaerota archaeon
AACGCAATTGCCTCTAATGCAAATTTTGCAAGTGCTGACCTATCAAATGCCAACCTGACAGGAACAGACCTATCAGGAGCAAATCTACAAAATGCGGGTCTTGGTTTTGCCATATTCCGAAATGCAGACTTGTCTGGTGCAAACCTAAGTCATGCAGATCTTGGAACAGCTGATTTGTCTGGGGCTAATCTTACGAACGCTGATCTTACGGGTGCAATCCTTGCAGGAGCTAACCTGCACTGTATTGGTAACGCCATCTGCATTCCTTGAAGGAAAAGTCTGGCATTCTAAATTCCTGGGTGGTAATACATTTTGTAAAAATATTGCTAATCCTGCCAAATTAGGATGACCTAAAATTGTCAGTGTTTAAATAAGAAAAACGACCTATTATTATCCTGATTTCTAACATGCAGTCCTCACAGGATATTGATAAATGTCTAAATGAAAAGTGCAAAGGCTCAGTTGTAACTGATGATACTACTGGAGAGATTTTGTGTTCCAGCTGTGGCTTGGTACTAGTTGAAAAAACCCCGGTCTCTGGGCCGGAACAACAGTCATTCACAAGCGAAGAATATTTTGCAAAGTCCAGGACTGGTGGCAAGACAACACTTGCACTAAACGACATGGGGTTGTCAACAATTATTAGCAAAACAAACAGAGATGCTACGGGACAATCACTATCTGGTGGAATGAGACAAACATTTGACAGGTTAAGGATGTGGGATAACCGCAGCAAATCCGGAAACTCTGAAGCAAGAATGAGAACTGCGTTTACTCTGCTCAACACCGTAAGAACAAAACTTGGCTTGTCAGATCCGATAATTGAGGAAGCAGCTTACATATACCGAAAGGCAAAGACTAGAAAAATTAGGGGACAGAGAATTGATTGTCTGACATTAGCTTCACTATATCTGTCTTGTAGACAATCCAGTACGCCAAGAACCATACCCGACATTGCGTCAGCTGGTAACATAAGCATAAAGGATCTTTCAAGACACGTTAGACTGTTGATTGAGGATCTTGATTTGAAAATAGAGTCTTACGATTCTTCATTTTTTATCAATAGAATAGCTAGTAACCTAGGTATCTCTGAAAAGAGTATGAGGGATGCATTGGTGATTCTAACAAAGACCAAGGAAAGCGGCTATGCAGATGGGAAAAACCCAATAGCCTTGGCTGCCGCCGCGCTTTACATATCATCTGTAAATAATGGAGAAAGATTTACTCAGAAACAAATTGCAGAGGCTGCGGGAATAAGTACGGTGACTTTAAGAATGAGATCTGAATCACTTACCAAAACTTTCCACCTGCGAGACATTCTAAAATGACCTAGTTTTTGTTCGTCATAGATTTTTTTGTAATCGAATAAAACTAAATTTTTAGTAGATAATTAGCTTCCGCCGCCATTTACTGTTATTTGTTGCATGTTCCTTTGGTTAAGATATATCTGAACTCTAGAGTCTGAGCAAAACTGGTAGTTCTGTTCCTGCCCCTTGTTTTGTTGACAGAATTTTTCTACTTGAAGCATTTCCTGGTCACAATCAGATGTAGGATTTGTTATACATGAGTCTATGTCGCTTGCTATGGTGCTTATTGTATCAGGAGATTGAATACTGTTAGTAAATGGAGAACTTACTTGATCTCCAGATTGCTGGTTAAAAAGTGGAAACCCAATAAAGATAAAGAAAGCTGCAGAAGAAACAGCAAGAATTATTCCGGTGATAAAGCCTCGTTGCCTATTCATCCAGTTTAAGATTATTTTTTCCCAAATTATAACTAATGTGTAACTATGTTACTGAGATCTTCATGAGAAGTGGTGGAGAGAGAGCGTCCGGGTTGTCTATTCCTGACCACACAAATATCTGCGCAGTGTAATTTCCTGGCATCGTAGGCGTCCAAGATTGCGATGGGTTAAGAGATTGACCAGCGCTAAGCGTACCAGTAAGCCAAGAGAGCTGAATGACAACTCCATTTTTGTCTAACACTTGGACAATGTAGGCAAACGATTGGTCCCTATCAAGTCCGTTTGTCACATCAGCAGTAATCTGCACCTGTTTGTTTGTATGTACTGCCCATTCCCCATTTTGCAAATTGGCTGAAATTTGATTAGAAGTCTGCGCATGCACAAGCGGTAATGCTGACAACAATACAACAACACCCATCAAAAGAATAAACAAACTTTTCAACATGTATTTTATTTTGCTTCCCATTTTTTAGGGTTTGTTACGTTCATGATTAGCTATTTCTTCGCTTAATTGACAGAGTCTTCTGCACTTCATTGACGCTGCTTAGGAATTTTTGCTTTGCTTCATATTCATCGGTTACTCTGATTACGATTTCTGTAGGAGAGAACATTACGTCTTTTACAAGTATTGGCGAGCTCAACCCTAAAAGTTCGCTTAGTATGTCAAAAATATTCTTAAACGTATTCCCGTTTTTGTATTTGAAAAAAGTGCTCCCATCTGCTATCAGCGGATTTGGCTCCAATGGAATCACAAGATCTGGAGATGTGAAATCAGAGATAAAGGTAGAAATGTCATCATTTACCTTGGCAGTTAGAGTTTCTTTTTCTTTCAAGAGTTTTTCTCTTGCAGATTCCAGTTCTTGTGTTGCATCAACATAATTCTCTCCTATCATTTTTGCAAATGTTGATTCGGTCGATATCTTGAGTGGTATTTCATGAATTCTAAAGTTTATTGTTGCAAGCTCGTCATCAACATCAGTTAGTTGTTGTCTGTTTCTTTTTATCTGAAGTGCAATTTGTTCTAGAAAATTGAAATCGGCCATGGCCTATGCACTGAATTGGTGAACAACATCCATAAGACTTTGTTTGAACTCTTCTGTTGTAAGCCCCCATTTGCCGTATTCTTCCTTGTAACTATCCCAGGAAGCTTCCGCTTCGCTTGCAATTTCCAAGATTTTTGGCCCTATTGCCTTGGTGTTTACAAGTATTGTAACGTTGGCCTGTTCTGTTTCAAGTATAGGAATCTTGACAAATATCATTCGGGATTCTTCAATGTGGAATCTGTCCTTTATCATGTTCTTTAGAATCTCTCTTTCTTTTGCGTCAAATTCTCCTTTGATCTTGACTAGCGCCACACAAGAGTCCTTTTGTCCTCCCTTGTCGCGTATATCGTTTTCATCAATGTCAAACAATACAGCATCATTTCTCTTGCCAATGTGTTCTACAATGGCATCCATCGTGTTGCCTTTTCCTCCAGACATTAATTCAGTGCCCCACTGTTTTTCTTCAGGTATTACTGGAATAACCCAGGGTATTGCAAACCTTGGTTTCTTTGTTGCAAGCCATGTTCGATAGTTTGACATGTCCCATTCCGTCTCTCTTGCAAATGATGCAGTGAACATCGATATGGCGTTTGCCGCAATGAGGTTCATTCCCTTGTAGTCCTTCCATCCTATTTCATGTTCTTTTGGAAGATCATCTATGATTGATTGTAACTTTTCGGTTTTTTTCTCGTGCTTGTGAGCAAGTTCTCGTAGCCTCTTGTTTGAAAAGAGAATAGAGCAGTCACTGTATTTTATTTGGTATTCAAGATTCATCACAATGTTAATTGCTGCCGCTTCAAAAATTACTGGATCCCAGCCAAATTCAGGCAAGAGCCCAAATGATGCAATTGTAGCATGTTCCTTTGTATCTTTTTTTATGTATTGCATAAATGCACTAGCAAATGAACTTCCAGTTCCTCCTCCCATTGCAAATGGTATAGTAAAGCCTCGTACTGGTTCAGGAGATAATCCAGCAAGTTGCTTTTGCATATCAAATTTTTTGGTTACTTCGTTTACAAATCTACTTCTACCTTCTGCCCAATTTCTTGCTGCTCCACCTGCTCCATGAATAACATGCTTGTCCCGGAGTGCAAAAAGATCAGGATACGATTGCAGTATCAGATTAGCTGCTCTTGGATCAAGGTCAATCAATAATGCACGTGGAATTAATGGAATCTCGTTTCCACCATATGAATTTGGAAATCTCAAAATTGTACTACCATATCTCTTCAAAACACGTGACTCGTCTTTCTCGCCTTTTAGTGTAGGTTTGAGAGGATTAGCTCCCACGTCAATTAACAGTCTGCGATAAGCTTCTGCACCAAGTCCTATACCACAGTGTCCAAAACAAGTCATCAGAACAGGTGCTGGAGGTAGAGGAGCATTTACAGTGGCCATCTTATCACCATAATAGCGGTGAATTGCTCACTTTAATCCACGAGTGTAAGATTGTGGAGTCTATACTTGATTGTTGTAGACATGAAGGTGTGGTTTCTGCGCTTGAGTGTAGCATACATGTGAAAAATAGCCGTTTTTGGATTTAAAATTTGGGAAGAAATCATTCTTTTACGAGTTCAAAATTCGCTTATGGTCTTTTTAAGTTCCCTAAACTCATCTATTGTTATCTTTCCTTCTGCAAGCCTCATCCTAAGAAGTGCCATAGGATCTTCCAGTTTAACGGTAGAAGTGGCATCTTTGGTTTCTGTTTTATCTTTTTCAGCTTCTTCAGAAATTAGATTTTGTATGTACTTGTAGTCTGACATGTATACGGGTTCATTTTGCTTTATCATTTCAAGTATTTCACGAAGTCTCTTTGCATCTCCCTTTCCTGAGACAAGCAGTTTTTTTACATCTTTTAGAAAATCTTCGGACATTACTATTTCACAACTGCTTTGAATCTTGCATCATCCTTTAATCTATTGAACACAGAATCTTTTGTGGCCCATCCCTTTATTGTCTTACCATAATACAGTATTGCTTGAGCAAGCAACTCCATGGCTTCCCTATCATCTCCCAGTTCTGCCTTACTTCTTGCCTTGGAATAAAGCACAGTACCATTTTTCGGACTGTTTTTTAAAACTTTATCAAATAATGCAATTGCATCTTGGTGTCTTCCAAGTTCTGCAAGACTAGTAGCTTTGTAGAACATAGCTTCAAAGTTTTCTGGATCTTTTTCCATCACTGTATCAAAACATAATAATGCATCATCATGTTTTTTCTGTTTTCCCAATACAAGACCTTTGAAATAAGTTGCAGAAGTATTGCCAGAATCAATTGATAAAACATGATTGAAACATTTCAGAGCTTCGTCGTATTTCCCAACTCCTATTTCTGCAACTCCTTTGTTGTATAGAGCTGGAACATTATTTGGATCTGCCTTCAATGCTTTTTCATAAAGCCCAAGTGCGATCTCAAACTGCTGTTGTTCAGCACGCAGATTTCCCAAATTGTTCAAGGCCAAGACATGATTTGGATCCCTGTCAAGCATTTTTTCAAAACATGCCATGGCGTCTTTGTGTTTTTTTAATTGAATTAGCGACAAACCCTTATTGTATAACGCGTCTAGGCTTAACGGATCAGCCTTTAACACCTTGTCAAAGAAAGATATTGCATCCTTGTGCTTGCCAAGTTTAGCATAGCTCTTTCCTTCAGATATAATTCCAACAGATTCATTTGGGTTTTGTGTCAATTTGATCTAGTTTTAATTACTACCAAATAACGTATTTGATGATTTAAGTCTACACTAAATCATTGTTCAAGTAAGATATTGGATGCAAATTGTGTCAGATTGCGTCAATCATGAGATTTATTTGAAAATTCAAAAACAATTATGCCATCATGCTGCGATTCATCCGTGATTATAATTTTCAGTGATTCAAGAATCGATTTTATGTAAAACCTCAGAAATGTTACCCATTTCTCAGTAGAATCTGAAGCAAAAACCAATCTATATTTATTATGCGATGCCTTGAATGAAAATTCAAACCACTTGCAATATATTCCTATTACCATAAAATAATTATGAATTACATGTTCAATGTCATACGGTATACCAATGATATTGAACAATTTCTTGACAATTCCAGGCCCTTTTTTTGCAAGTTCGTTTATGTCACGTTCACTTAGTTTATCCATGATTAACAGAAAGAAATCATACGGAAGCACAACGTTTAGGATTGCGTTTACATTTTCTTCATATGCAATATTTTTGTTCAGCACCTTGTTGATAAACGCGTTCAGTGTAAGATCTTTTTGAACAGCTTCGCGCTTTAGAATTTCCAAAATTTCATTTTGCAATCTCAAAGTTACCCTATTAGTTGAGGTTCGCTCTAAAATTTCCAAATTGCACCCCTCATAATAGAATAGGCATAGTTCCTAAAATGGTTAGCGTATACGTGACGAGTTTTTTTGTTCAATTATGCACAATCCTTTGACATGTGAAATTGTTGCTGTGTCGCAATGCGTCTAGTTGAGTCAAACTGTGCCACTTTTTGGAAAAAATCATGGTAAACTCATCATCATACTTGCAAAATGAAGGTTGTAAAATGGATTCGTTCTAAAGTTCCCCGCGATCATCATTACGACACCCTTATTTCATCAATATTAAAAATTGCGTAGGAATTCTTAGTCTTTGTCTTATACTTGATACATCTCAATACAAAGTTGCGACTCAGTTAGTTACAGTTTCAGGAAATATTTTCTTGATGTATCTCGATAGTATCGGATACTGCACTATGAGAGAAGAGAGTACCACTCCGAATGTGATAGGTTCAAGTATGTCTTTGAAATGACTTTCAGGAAGAGTTGCCACAAGTGCAACGGATAGAGCCCCTCTCATCCCCCCTATCATAATCACGTGCCTCCACGCATTAGGCCATTTTTCATGAGTAAACCTATGAGTGACAGCAAGAATTGGATATGTAGATGCAGCGCGTGCAGCCAAGACTGCGCCAAATGCCATAGCTATCAACGGTAAATTCTTTCCCATGTCCATTATGTCCATACTTAGCCCCAGGTATAGAAAGGCCACCGAGTTTGCAAAAAAGGCTATCATGTCCCAGAAATGCGAACTATACACTTGCGCTTTTTCGCTCATGATATCTTTTCCTTTCATGACAAGATTTCCAAAGTATAGTCCAGATGCAGCTGCTGCAACAAGACCAGAAAGTTGTAATGCATTTGCGACTACTACAGAACCGAACAAAACAGCTACAGAGAGTGCAGTTTCTGGTAGAGGTTCATTCATTAATTTCATGAGATATCTAGCTGCAATTGCAAATCCAAGTCCTACTGCAATACCACCAAAGAACACAATTGCAAAGTGTCCTAGTTGTCCCAAAATGTCCACGTTTATTTGATTTATTGTCTCTGTTGCTTCCAAAGCAGAGCCCTGCGCCAAAGCTATTGCTATGATAGAAGAAAAGATAACAAGTCCTGTAGCATCGTTGAAACTAGCTTCAGATGACATTAGCACATTCAGTGAAGTCGGGACCTTGATCCTCTTGAATACCTCAATCACTATTGCAGCATCTGTTGGTGCAATCAACGCCGCAAATGCAAATGCAACAATAGTTGGCAATCCTGCTACATATGAAAGCAAAAAACCTCCCACCAGCGTAGCAAGAACTACCCCAAGGGTAGAAAGCGCTAATGATGAAATTCGTACTGTCTTGAACTTTTCTCGGTCTATCTTCATCATGGCCTCAAAAATCAAAGGTGGCACAATAAAATACAGAATTAGCTTCGGATCAACCTGGAATCGTGATTTATCAATCAGGCCTATTCCAGACACGTGAAAAAGAGACACCAGTATTCCTACACCAACCAGAACCATGGTATACGGTACCCGCGTTTTATTGGCAAGTAACGAGGCAAGAAAGATCATGCCTAGAAATATAGGAATAATCCACTCAGTTCTAAGCAATGAGCCTATGCTAATGTCAACCATCTCTAAATTTCATGGTACCAAATTATAAAAGGAGTTCCAAATGTCGTGCAGTACTGTTATTTTTCTTTTTTTCGAATTTTTGAACTGTTATCTTTTCGCATTTGTCTAAATCCCATGAATATTCCAAGAACCAAATTTATTACTCCTAATGCAGTAAGAGGGAAATTAGGATCCTTGAAATAAAAAATTCCCATTGAGAGACCCCATGCTCCTGCCACAAAAAACATTATTGTGATTACCTTTAGTTTTTGTGGAGACGGGCTGCTCATCAGTGTTGTTGATTTTATGGCACTATTAAATATTGAGAATTTTTTTAGAAATTATTGACCAAATTCTTTTCTTGCATTTTCAAGAAATTTTGCATGGATTCTAATTCTTTCAAGGCTTTGAGCAAGTTTCATTTCGGTTCCAGGAACATGATGTTTTGCAAAGAAGCGTCGAATTTCTTTTTCTTTTTTCATGTCAGACATGACAGATACACTTCCAATTATTCTGTTTAGCAATGGATTTCCAACGCCAAATTTTTTAACCAAACCTTTCCAGTTCTTGCGTATCCATGGCCACACCAAATCTTTTCCATATGGATTTGCAACCATTCTTGCAATCGGTACAAACAAACTCTGTGTTCTGACATCTTTTGATAATGTAAAGGCCAAAGTTTTTGCAAGCAATTGTTTTTCTTTAAAATTTGAAAGCGAACCGAGAAATCTTACTTTTTCTTCTTGTGTTGCAGCCTTACGATACATATTGACTAGTTGTTGATATGTTTTCAAATTTCCGTTCCATGCTACAGTTGAATAGACTGGGCTTCTCAGATCAGGATTCAGAGAGTTGGTTCTAAGTAAATGTGAAAACCTTGCCTGAGATTCATTGTGAATTTCTTTGTCATCAAGTTTTCCAAGTGAATTTATCAACGTGCTTCGCAGCAATGCGTACGTAGATTTTTCACCCCTGACAGAATCCCACCCAAGTCTTTGGAATATCATACTCATAAAGTAGTGATTAAATTCCTTTATCTCATCCCAGAATTTTTCACCTGAAAATGCGACGTATAAAAAGTTCAAAAATCCAACAATATCAGACAGTACGACATAGTCATCTTCCTCTTCATAATGCCTAACAAAGTCCAGATAGTGCTTGAGCGGGTATTGATTTGACATTACCAATGCAGTCAAGTCGTGATGTATGCTCCAGCGGTCAAGATTGGATATTTTCTTTTCCTCGATTAGCCTTCCTAGCTGTTCTAGCGAGTCTTCACCGTATTTTACTCTGTAAAATCCCCTCTGTCCGTCATTTACCTTGAACCATCTTCCATCATATGGAATGGCAGTAGAATTATCCATCATCTTTGTGATTGTTTTGTCTTCCATTCTAACAGAGATTGGAATCATCCAGCGACCGCGTTGTTGTTTACTGTCACCTTCAAGCAGAAATCTTTTTTGTGATAATTTTATTTTAGAGTCAACAACAGTTGCATCAATTATCGGATATCCTATTTGCCTTACCCAAGTATCCATCATCTTTCTTACGGGTTTTCTAGAGGCAGCACCCAGAGAATTCCAAAGGTCTTCGGTTGTTGCGTTAGAATATTCATGTTTTTTCAGATAACTGTGAAGACCATTTCGAAAAGTTTCTTGTCCAATAAAATCTTCCAACATCATAAGTACGCTCCCTCCTTTGTTGTAACTTATCTCATCAAATATCTGGCGGACGTCTGCTGGGCTTTTCACATCGACATCAATTGGATGAGAAGATTTTAGCGAATCAAGACTAAGACCGCCCGTCATTTCAGAAATTAGGAATTGATCCCAAAAGTCCCAGTTAGGATATATCTTGTCTACTGCTTTTGTAGCCATGAAAGTTGCAAAGCTTTCATTGAGCCAAAGATCATTCCACCACTTCATTGTGACCAAGTTTCCAAACCATTGGTGCGCAAGTTCATGTGCTACAACCTCTGCGATGTGTTGTAGTGTGTCAGTAGAAGATGTCTTTGGATCGTATAGCAATACTGTTTCTCTAAATGTAATTGCGCCCCAATTCTCCATTGCTCCAGACGCAAAGTCTGGAATTGCAATCATGTCAAGTTTTGGCAAAGGATATGGAATCTTGAAGTATTTTTGGAAATATGAGAGAAATTGTTTTGTGAATACAAGCGCCATCTTGCCTTGTTGTTTCTTTCCTTTTGTAGTAACAATTCTGACAAGTGTTTTCCCAAGTTTTCCTTGCAAGAACTCAAACTCTCCAACTCCAAGATAGAGTAGATATGTGGACATGATTGGAGTTCTGTCGAATCTAAATACAGTTTTCTTGCCAAGTCTCTTCTTTGATATGACTGGCATGTTTGAGATTGCTGTAAGATTATTGTCAACTACAAGGGATACATCAAATGTTGCCTTGGCTTCAGGCTCGTCCCAGCATGGAAAAGCACGTCTTGCATCTGCTGCCTCAAACTGTGTGGTTGCAAGGTGTTTTTCTTTTCCCTTGTACTCGTATTTGCTTCTGTAAAAGCCCACTAGCTTGTCATTTAGTGTACCCACAAAATCAATTACAAGCATGGCTTTGCCAGATATTTTTTCAGGCAAACTCAGGATTAGTTCTTCATTTTTCTCATCAAGTCTTACTTTTGCCTTTAGCTTTTTTTCGTTCCAGATTACCGTACAACTATTAATCTCAAGTTCTGCCGAGTGTAAAACAATCTGTTTCGTTGGTTTTGATATTTTTACACGAATTTTCTCTTTTCCTCTGAATTTGAACTTGGCAAAGTCTGGTTCAAACTCTAGTTCATAATTAATTGGTAGAACCGTATTCAACAAGAATCACTCCTAAGAGACAAGTAATATACCTTTAATCTAATGCAAAACGTGAAACATCCAGTGCCAGAACTGCACGCTAAAGAACACTATGGCAATTGATTTTACTATCTTTCCTGTTACCATTGCGATCGAATATTTCATGATGCTGTATTTCTTAGTGCCAGCTATGATGGATACTATATCCCCAATTATTGGAATCCAAGGAGAAAAGAAAATTATTGTGCTCCATCCATACTTTGTCATAATGCTTACGCTTTTTTGTTCGTATTTTGGAGTGGCCTTGCGAAATTTTCCAATCAGTCGCCCATTATATCCAAGATAATATGCAATGTATCCACCAATTATAGAGCCTACCGTCAAAACTACAAAGACATCATCAGGGTTTGCCCCGCCCAAAAGCAAAGTTGAAGTCGTGATCTCTGTAGGAATTGGAATAAACGAGGAAAACATTCCGTTGAAAAAAAGACCCACGAGACCATATTTTATGAACAGGGCATCATTGAAAATTGCATGAATGGTATCACCTAGCATCGCCTGACCTTCCTCTTAGCTTGTTTTAAATGAATTGCCATATTTTATGTCGTAATCATAAATTGCAATAGATATTTTTTTGAGAAGTTTTTTCTTAGATTTTTGCGCTTTTGGATCATGACTGTAATCTTTTTGTTCTAAAAGATAATGCAGACGCTCAAGTTCTATTCTTGACAAGACATGAATTCCACGGTTCATGACCTCATCCAAAAGCTGTTGTCGTTCTAGATCCTCGCTTGACATGCACTACTCACATGCATGTTTAATATTTGTCTTGTAGGATATTCTCATGTTGTTCTACAAGGTCTCAGTCTCATTTCATAGAGACTATATCAAGGTAAAAGACGACTTGATAGAGGTAGGGGTCATGGCAAAGCCGCAAAAGGGAGAGGCCAATGCAGAGATCATCAAAAAGATTGCCAAACACTTTCAGGTATCGCGTTCTGCTGTAAAGTTGGTTTCAGGTGAAAAATCTAGAAACAAAATAGTTCAGATAAGTCAAACAGGCTAACACGTATAAGATATAACAAGGTAAAAACCGCCCTTTTTCTGTGAAAAAGAACGCAAAAAAGCTTTTAGCTATTGGTTTTATGGCAGTTTTCATACTTTCAACAGTAGCAGTAGTAGGTGCAGGATTTTTCAAGGCAGCCCCACAGCAGCCTCAAGCAGCGTTGACCGGAACCCCTGAGGATAATTATTCTCCAGACAAATGGACAACTTTTTGCCAAAGTGATAATCAAACCGAGTCAACCAAATACATTAAAGAATTCAAGATTCCCACATTATGCACACAACCTCTATCCATAACCACGGATGCATCTGGAAATGTCTGGTTTACAGAGACTAACACTGGCAAGATAGCAAAGTTTGATCCTACCACAGATTCATTTCATGAATATGACAACCCATTATGGCAAAAAGGAGAAAAGTCAATGACATGGGGAATATACAATGCACCAGATGGAAACATTTGGTTTAGCGATTCACAGCATAATCTCATATGGAAATTTAACGAACAGACAGGCAATTACTCTAGTTTTGTATTTCCAAAAACAAGTGGACAGTCTGAGGCATTTCCACAGATACTCAAGCCGGTTGGTTCTGATCTGGTCATAAACGACTTTACTGGAAGAAAAATTTCTATCTTTAGCATGAACCAAACAGGAAACAACCTAAAGACCATAGACATACTTTCTCCCGGAGCATATAATTTTACAAGTGACATGTCAGCAGATTCATCTGGCAACATATGGTATACAGTATGGACATATCAGCTTGGAGGAGAACTTGTAAGATACGATCCTCAGACTTCACAGTTTTCTAATTACACTTTACCATCAGGAATATTGGCACCAAATGGAATATCAATTGGACATGATGGCATCATATGGATAACTGATACTGCAAGCAGTATGTTCCTCAGTTTCAATCCTCAAGCTCAACAATTTACCAAATACATAACATCAGTTCCTCAGGCCTCGACATATGGCAATGCTTCAGGATTGATAAAAACACCCATTACAAGACCATATTGGAATGAATTTGACGACCAAGGAAGACTTTGGTTCAATGAACAGGTAGCAAATACACTTGCAGTTTTTGATCCAATAAAAGAATCACTCGTTGAGTATCTCGTACCATCAAAAAATCCCAACTGGTCAGATTGTGGTAACCAGACAGATTGTGGTGTAGCTCAAGTGCTCGCATTCACAATTTCACATGACAAGATATGGTTCCCTGAATGGGTTGAAAATAACATTGGCGTACTTGATTCATCTGTGCCGCTATCAATTTCTCAAAGTGTGTCAACCACAAGTGTTACTTTACACAGGGGGCAAAATCAAACTGTTACTGTAACGCTTAGTCCAAATGAACAGATTAGTGGCCCAGTCGATATAATGACACAGCAAACTGCGAGCCCACAGGACTTGGTAGTTACTACCTCTGACAAGTCCATCATACTAGACAAGCAAAAAACCATATCTGTAAACTTGTCAGCAGACAATTTTGCTCTTTCAGGAACGTACAAAGTTCTAGTGAGCGCAAGGTATCAAGATCTTACGGTATCTCAGTACATCACAGTGACTATACAGTAAGAAGTGGTTCCCAAACTAGACTGTGCAGTTGGAATTTCTGTCTACTGCACCAAGTCACAAGGTACAGGTGGAAAGATTCGTACTACTCAGGACCAATTTTTTGTTTCAGAAGTCTTGCGCCAAAAAGCTCTTGACAAGATCTCAGAATCAGGAAAATATGCAGTTTTCAAGTTAAAAAAATCTGGAATTGATACCAATCATGCTCTTTCAGGGATATTTGAAAAACAAGGTATTAGATTAAGGGCACTAGGACTAAAGGACGCAAATGCTACAACCGAGCAATTTGTGTGTGACATGAATGTTTCCCGAGCATACGAGAACATAACAACAAACAGATACTCTTTAGAAAAAATTGGTTTTGTTCAAAAACCGCTCACAAAAAAAGACATGATTGGAAATCGTTTCAAGATTAAGATTGAAGATGCAGATTTTTCAAAGATTTCAAGTTTTGATCAATATGACAAGATTCTAAATTTTTACGGATACCAGAGATTTGGAAGCAGAAGAGCAGTTTCGCACCTCATAGGTAAAGCAATGGTGCAGAGAAACTTTGATCAAGCAGTAGATACATTGCTTTCGTTTACTTCGGAATACGACCTACCTGAAAATAACAAGATAAGAGAGAGACTCAAGGACAAATCAAACTATTCCAATATTTTTGATGAAGTCCCTCCACAGATGGATATAGAAAGACTGGTTCTAAGAGAGATGATAGAACATGATAATGCATCCAAAGCGTTGCATGCCATACCCATATCACTTCGGAGGTTTTTTGTTGAAGCATACCAGTCATTTATTTTCAATCGTACCTTGAGTATGGCATATGAAATGGGAGAAGACCTGTACCATCCACAAGTAGATGACGTATGCTATGACAAAGAGGACAATCTTGGCAGATATCAAAATGATCCAGAACAAAAACTAACAGTACCTCTTGTTGGCTATTCTTATTCAAAAAAAAATAGATTTGAATATCAAATATCAAAAATACTTCAAGAAGAAGAGATAAACGCAAAAGACTTTTTTGTCAAAGAGATGCAAGAGGTGAGCGGAGAGGGAGGTTTCAGACAGTCTGTCATGTCATGCAAAGATTTTGCAGTAGATGCACAGTATGTTATTTTTACACTTTCTAGAGGATCGTATGCTACTATTTTATTAAGAGAAATAATGAAGCCTGAAGACCCAGTAGCAGCTGGCTTTTAGTCACATATACGTATTATACAATAAGCTGAAAATAATCTGGTAAATTTTTATTATGATTTTTTCAAAGTTCAATTGTGTTTGACAGGTTTTACACCAATGTGACAAAGGCTTCAGAATTTCCACAGGGTTTTGACTGGATTAATTCAGACAAGCCCCTTTCGCTTGAAATACTTAAAGGACATGTGGTCGTGCTTGATTTTTGGACATACTGCTGCATAAACTGCATGCATACTCTACCTGTTCTCTCTCAGCTTGAAAAAAAATATGCAGGACAGCCAGTTGTTTTCATAGGTGTTCATTCTGCCAAATTTTTCAATGAACAGGATAAAAAGAACATAGAACAGGCGGTTATGCGATACGAGATCTCACATCCTGTTTTGGTAGACAGACAGATGGCAGTATGGCAAAGATATGATGTTACTGGATGGCCGACGATTGTAATAATCGACCCAAAAGGCACTGTAGTATACAAGCAGTCAGGAGAGGGGCAGAAGGAAATCATAGAAGATACCATAGATACTTTATTAGAAAAACACAGCAAGACAGGAACGTTATCCAAAGAACCAATCAAGATCGCGCATCATGCAATTCCCAGCAAGTCAACTCTATCATATCCAGGTAAGATATCCATTTCAAATGACAAAATAGCAATCTCAGATTCAAATCACAACAGAATTGTCATAACTGACATGACGGGAAAAATTGAGCACATCATAGGAAACGGTAAGACAGGATTTGCAGATGGTGATTTTGCAAGCGCTTTATTTTTTAGACCACAAGGATTAGTTTGGAAAGATAGCAACACAATATTTGTTGCGGATACTGAAAACCATGCAATAAGAAAGATAGACTTGGTTACAAGAAAAATATCTACAGTTGCAGGCACCGGAAAGCAAGGGCCTTGGATGTCTGGCGGAGGAAAAGGGAAAGAGACGCCACTTTCGTCACCATGGGATATTGCAATAAAAGACGAAGTGATTTTCATCGCAATGGCAGGAAACCACCAGATATGGACATACAATATCAAGACAGATTTGGCTCTACCTTTTGCAGGAAGCGGCTATGAAAACATCATTGATGGCGACAGGATGCGTGCACAGCTTGCACAACCAAGCGGGCTATCTCTTTTTGATGATAGATTGTATTTTGCAGACAGTGAAACCTCATCGATTCGTGAAGTAGATCTAAAGTCAGGTTATGTCAGGACTCTTGTAGGTCATGGCCTTTTTGCATTTGGGCACAAGGACGGCCGTATCGATGAGGCCTTGTTTCAACACCCCCTAGGATTGTGTGCTGTGCAAGACAGAGTTTTTGTTGCAGACACTTACAACTCTGCATTGAGAAGCATAGATTTGGTAAACGACAATACATCTACAATAATTGGAAAACACACATCAGGAATTTGTAGATTGGATGATCCAAATTGTGATTCGCTTGGACTTTACGAACCAAGTGATGTCAAATGGTACCAAGATAGATTATACATTTCTGATACCAACAACCATTTGATACGTGTTTATGATACAAAGACAAATTTACTTAAGACGTTAGAAATACACACGTGATTTTATTTTTAGAAATTAATCAAAAAAATCTTTTGACACAATTCCCTGGCTTGTTGCAAAGTCCATGACTTGTTGAAAGGTTACTGCTCCTTTCCTATATTGATCCCAGATAAATTCCAGATATTCTGTTCTTTCCATGCGTTCATCTTTTGTCATTTGTGGAGATTTTTTCATTATGTCAGTGCAGAGTTTTTCAAGATGTGGATATTCAAATTTATCAAGTAAGGCAGTTAGTCGGTCTACGTTTGCATCCTTTTGTTTTGCCTTACCAAAAAGTCCCATGTCGTTTGTTAAATGCAGGCATTTAAAAACTCTAGAATTGATTCTTGCACGCAAGATTCAATGCAAAATGCCACGTATTTATCAGATATAACTTAGTTCAAGTAAGAATTTAAAGCTGTGTTTGGATTAGTATTCATGGAAAAAGCATACATCTTGATTGGATGCGAGCTTGGCGCAGAAGGCGAGATAGTAGAGAAAATAAAGCATATGGACAAAGTCAAGGATGCAAGAGTGGTCTACGGAGATTATGACATAGTGGTAGAAGCAGAAGCAAGCACAGATACTCAACTTGACAACTTGATTACAAAGAAAATTAGAAAAATGGAAAAGGTTAGATCCACTATGACTTTGGGCGTCGTAAGCTAGTTACAATTCCCAATACAGCAATTCCCAACCCCAATGCAATAATAGATTCTCCATACCCAATCCATTTTGGATTAGAGTACATAAAAGACGAGGTAGGCCCTACAACTGAATTTCCCTGTAAAAAGAACAGCGTACCAAAGCCGAGTATAATGGCACCCACACTGATTATCGCAACTCCAATTTTCATGCTGTTAGCAAATACACTCTCGAAATAAAAGACAAAAGGAGTTGATAAATTAGGCAAAATCATTTGGATTTCTTTCTTTAATGTGCTTTCATAAAGCAAACATCACATTGGATGAGTGGGGACCTGACCTATTTGAAATTAGGCATAGTAGAAATTGGCTAGACATCAGCATATTTGTTGCAGCGGCAGCGCTCTCTCTGATGGTATCTTTTCTATTTGGACCAAATATTGAGCAAGCCATCAAGCAGTCTCCAATCATCATAGATTTGATGTTCATACCGTCATTTCTAATTGGTTTGTTATACGGAGTCAAGATGGCAGAGCGGGTTATGTCCCCTGCAGCTCCACGAAGCCCTGTGAGAAGAGGAATCATCAAGATATTCCTATTCATTTTCATGATGGGTTCAATATTTACATCAGTTTCGTTTGCGCTACATGGTGGTGTACACCCTCCACAAGATTCCATCTGGAAGGAGGGAGTGTTTCAATGGGCGAACGAATTTGTCAAGGCAAATGGTGGATTGACATTTTTAATAGCATCAAGCATTACAATGATGGCAGCTGCCACAAAACGCATAGTTGGGATGAGTGGTTTTCTAAGCAGGGTTTTTGCATTTGTTGGAACATACATTTTCTTTACAATGATTGCTCTTAGTTTAACACATACCGACCCTACTCATTCGCAAGTATACTTGTATGCGTGCTACCAAGCAGGAATAGTTGGTGGAATATTTTATCAAATCAACAAGTTTACGACTCGTTCTAACATGTGGGAAGACTACATGAATGGATACTACTAGATTCTACGATATTTCCAAGTCAGAAACAACATTCCAAAAGATGCGGCCATTATCACAGGTACAATTCCTGAAAATTCTGGCAAATATGTTGTTCCTGCGATGTCAGTTTTCACACCACCAGAGTCATTGAACGTTAACATAACCGTAGTGAGATTTGCATTCTTTAGTATGATTGGGAAAACTTGTTTTCCATCTTGGTAAATGGTAAAGTTTCCTGAAATTAGATTTTTAGGTATCTCAATTTCCACAATATTTCCTGTGTGAGAACTGTTTCCAAGAAATGTCAGCGTTTTCGCATCTTTATTGAATGTCACATTCTTCATATCATAGTTTGATGTCGTATTTACCAAAAATGTATAATTGTCGGTATTGATTGGCCATGCCCATTTTATACCAGGATGGTCAAGACCGTGAATTTGTATTTGACCTGACGCTTGTGTTGAAAATAATATTATCGAGAGTCCCAAGACAAGTGCTAGAGTAAAAAAAGCGGCAGTATTCAATTTTTCAGGCCGGCAATTTTTCCGCGCATTTCTTTATCATTAGAGATTCTAGGATGAGATGGATCCGCTAGTATGACCTCATACCACAGATAGATACCGTCTTGAAAAAGATAGTATGAACCAAGAAGTTTTAGATTAGGAAATCTCTCAAGCACTCTGCGTTCAGCAACTCGTTGCATGCTAAGTGCAGGTTTTATTCTCAGTACACCAAGATGTTTTGGTCTTCTTCCTGCAACAGGTCTCTTCTTTCTCATGTTGCCTCTACCTACACGCATTCTTACTACAACTACACCTTGTTTTGCCTTGTATCCAAGCTGTCTTGCCTTGAATAATCTACTTGGCCTTTCAATTCTCTCTAATGCATGTTGTTTTCTCCATTCCACAGCTTTTGCTCTAAGCTCGGTAGAGTTTTCTTTCCACATCTTAAGCCAGACTTGTTCTTGGTGGCTGGTCATATACCCCGCACTACCAAATTCCCCCTTAATATTCTGTTACCACAACATAAGAAAACAAGTTTCAAAACCCTATTATGAAATCACTTTGTTGCCGACATTATGGATAGACTTGGGTTTGTAATGCTAGTCATAATATCAATAGCAATTCTGGCCCCCATTGGCATATCATACGGATCTTCTACCCAAGTCTCGATTGCCACAAGTAAGGCAGTTTACAGATATGGCGATAGCCTTTCTTTCTCAGTTACGGTATCTAACGTCACAGGAGATACTGCAGTTTTAGAGATAGTAGATCAGTCAAATCACTCATCATCACCAATCGACATGGAAATCTCAAAGCCGATCTCAAATATTACTGCGCCTGTTCCATTTTACAGAACAACTTTTTCACCTGGAACTTATTTCGTCAAGATTCAGTATGCAGGAACCAGTGCAATGACAAGCTTCCAACTTGTAGACACAGAAGATATTGTAATACCGCCGCAGTTCAAAGTGGTAGCAGGCTCTTGGGTTCAGAATCAAACATCAAGCGTATTATTTGGAGAACACATTGCAGAGCTTGTCAGTTCAGGCATCATCAGCATAAACAACTATCAAGAACAAAATACGACAGTGATTCCCATGTGGTTTAAAAATGACGCACTATGGTGGTCAAACGGTTCCATATCAGACAATGATTTTGGACATGCAGTAAAATATCTTATTGAATCCAATATAATGAAGGTCTAATCTATAATTTAGCAGCAATTCGAGACGGTCTTCTTTTTGCAACACTTGCTATTACAATTATCACTACCAAAGCGATAGCACCAATCACAGCCAAGTCAATTTGGCTCAGACTAATTGTTACATTTGGGACATACGGTATCTTGAAAACAATGTTTTGAGGCAAGTTTAATTGCGAAGTTGCATTCTCTCCCGAAGTTACAGTTTGAGGAGTTTTTGGCGCGGGTGGAAGTTGTGTTGTTGATGAGGGTGTTTGTGAGGCGTTTGAAGGTGTTTCAGGGTGTGTAGGTGTCGTAGGTGTTTGAATATTTGCAGGAGATGGAGCTTGAACACTACTGCCAGTTGGTCCCGATATAGCAACATATGTTCCAATTATCTCAATTTGCTGATTGCCTGGAGTAAGTTGAATGGATATTGTCCTAGTAGTTGCAGTTGGATTTTTTTCTTCGACATTTCCAAGCGTTCCATCAATTACAGTAATGAACGGAATGTCATTATTTCCTTGTTTGGAATCTAGCAGATCACGCGGTATTGTAAGTTCAAGTAGTGCATTTTGGCTTGACACTTGAACTGATACGGTAAGCTCTTCGTATGTAGGATTTGTTTCAATATCTTGTATCTTTACGCCATTTGCGTTGTAATTTACTTGAAATGTCTTTCCTGCTACAACAGGCATGACGCCGGTGTCAGCAAGTGCTGGAGATACAGTAAACACTACCAGAAATAACAACAAAGCTCCAAGTACTAGGCGTCCCACGGCTAGATTACGCCACGAAGTATCATTATTATCTTTTCTGCTATAACATTTGCAGCTAAAGCCTGAGCTTCTCTTGTCTGAGCCCCTATGTGAGGAGTACATATGACATTTGGCAGTGTTGCAAGCTTGTTTCCCGTAGCAGGCTCTTTCTCAAATACATCCAATGCAGCTCCTGCAATTTTTCCCTCTTGGAGTGCATTGTAGAGTGCCTCCTCATCAATCACTTCGCCTCGTGATGTATTGATGATATAAGCAGTCTTTTTCATCTTGGATAGTCTTTGTGCATTTACAAGATGATTTGTCTCTGGTGTAAACGGCACATGAAATGAAATGTAATCTGCACTTGATAACAAGGTATCAAGATCTGCTTTGACTAGTCCTACTTCCCTTGAGAACTCATCAGGTATAGGAAATACATCAAAGCCTATGATATTCATGTTAAGTGATTTGGCATGTCGCGCAAGCTTTTTTCCAATGTTACCCAATCCTACAATTCCAAGATACTTGCCTGAAAGCTCACTTCCCATCAATTCTTTTTTTAGCCATTTGCCATTTCGAATCTCTCGGTCTGCTCGTGGTATCTCTCTTGCAAGGGAAAGCATTAGACCCAAGACAAGTTCAGCCACTGCATTCATGGCGCCTTCCACTGCATTTATCACTCGTATGCCTTTTGCCTTTGCAGCTTCTACGTCAATATTGTCAAGACCCACTCCCACCCTGGCAATTATCTTACATGTTGTTGCTTTTTCTATCAATTCTTTTGTTAGTTTGGTCCTGCTTCGTACAATAACAATTTCATAGCTACCAATTTTTTCCTTGATCTGTTCAGGAGTTATTTCTGGCTCGTATGTAATTTTGAGTCCATTTTTTTGCAATATTTCATTTAATATTTTGTCAACCTGATCACAGATGAGAACTGTTTGATTCATACTCATGCAAGAAGACCACTATGTACAGAATATAATCATTGTGTGAAATTAATAATAAAAAAGGAAAAAGTGGATTATTTGGACTTACTGTCCAGTCATGTTTCCTAGTTGGGCAGCACGATCGTTAGTACATTCACAGTGGACAAATGTCTGCTGTGGCATGCTAGTACCAGGTAGGCTTGAAGCTGGAGCTACCGCATCCGATGGATTTGGAGCTGGGCTTGCTTGAGCTAGCTGGACTGCTGCTGCACCAGAAAATATTGCAGCGTAGTCATGATTGACTACTACATATGCTCCTGGTTCGTCATAGACTACATCAATGATTGCATCTTGTGAACCACCGATGTTCCATGTTTGAGTGCCCATTGCTTGTACCATGTTACCTTGTGTAACTCTGTCCATCTGTCCTCCCACAATGTGGAAGAATAATGGCATGTTACCTTGGTTCACTACGAAGTATCGTATGTGTTGACCGACTGGTAAAATTATTGGAGCAGCTTCATTTTGACCACCAGCACCCTTCCATACTTTTGTTACAACTGGATCATAACCAAATGGTTTGCCGTTTATTACAGTCCAAGTTGTTTGGTGCTTGAACATGGCATCTTGGTTGTAAGATCCATTGTCATCAATGTATAGTTGGTTGAATTGCAAAGTAAACTCGTATGCGGCTGGACTGACAAGTGTATTGTTCAATACTACTTGACCGTTCTGGGTCGCAGTTCTCTGGATTAGGAGTTTGTGGTATCCGTTAAGTGGATCAACGATGGTCATTCCGTACATGCCGGAAAGAACGTGTTGGTCCATACCAATTACACCTACACCTTCACAGTGATACTTGAAGGCACCAGGAGTATTTGCAATAAATGCATATGTGTTTGACTTGCCTGGCATCACAGGACCAAAGTTTGGCACTGCAGAGATTCTTCCAGCGTGCATATCAAGGCTGTGACCTGTAAGCTCAGTTGATGGAACATTTAGTGTAACTTCGATGACGTCACCTTGTGTTACTCTAATTGTTGGACCAGGAACTTGGCCGTCGAAGGTCATTGCATGATACATCTTTCCGCCAGGAATTGGCAGATCGACGCTTTGTGCGGTCAAGGTAACTTCATGAACGGTTCGACCAGCTGCTTTTTCAGCGGCAACTTGATCTAGTGGAATTGCGTCCGCTCCGACCATATTGAATACCAGACCACCGACGCTCTGTACATCTTTTGCAGTGACAGAATCAATTGTCTGTGGTGTCACTTTGTCAATAGTCTCTGGTGATACGCCTAATGCGTTACCAGCTACTACCTGTGTGTTTGAATATGTGCTACCGAACAGAATGCCGACTATCGATGCTACTGCAACAATAGACAGTATGCTGTATCGTTTATTCATCATCTCGAATCTTTTTTATAAGTATATTAACCTATTGGGTTTTGACACTAAAATTAGTGAAAGTTCTGGCAATACTTGAGATATTTTTGTAATTTTTCAAATGGGAATGAATATTAGGAATTTTATTTGTATGGTGCACGTGGAGTACAGAACAGAAAGAGATTCACTTGGAGAGGTAAAGATTCCAGCAGATGCGTACTATGGCGCATTTACTTCAAGGGCCATCAATCAATACCACGTAACTGGTCTTAGACCCCACATCAATTTGATAATGGCGTTTGTTATGATCAAAAGATCAGCAGCTGTTGCCAACATGAAGACCAAGGCAATAAACGCAAAGCGCGGAAATGCAATTGTCAAAGCGTGTGACAAAATTTTATCTGGAAAATTTCTTGACCAATTTCTTGTAGAGCCAATCAATTCTGGTGCCGGCACTGCTTTTAACATGAATACTAACGAAGTCATTGCAAACATAGCCTTGGAAATTCTTGGAGAAAAGAAAGGAGATGACAAAGTTTTACATTCAAATGATCATGTCAACATGTCGCAATCAAGTAACGACACATTCCCTACTGCTATGCATCTAGCAATTCTTTTCAACATAAAACAAGTTATTCCCGTACTAGATGAACTGATAAAAACAATAGCAAAAAAAGCAAAAGAGTTTTCAGGTTATCAAAAGATAGGCAGAACGCACCTAATGGATGCACTTCCCGTAACATTGGGTGGAGAGTTTTCCGCATATGCAACCGCTATTGCAAAAGCACGAGATACGATTTTTGCAGCACAGAAGGAACTTGAACGAATAGCTCTTGGAGGCACTGC
>JAGWGB010000001.1 GCA_028867595.1 Nitrososphaerota archaeon
AGGGCTTGAACTAACAGATAGTTCTAGCCTTACTGATTTCGAGTCGATTGATTCAGATTAGTTACTTGTAGTTTACGTTGTTACAATCGTTGTCTTTGATTATCAATGGTTGGTCTGAGTCGCATCTGCTATTGCATCTTCAGCATGCTTCCATGCATTGCCGTAGTGTTCTATTCCAGCTGCAAATTGTCCCTTGCTAATCTCATCTGATGCCTGTGTCATCTCTTTTTGTGCTTGTGAAATGTCACTTTGTACATCTTTTGCATGGTCACCAGTCAATCCAGTAGCAGCAGCGTTGGCATCTGAGATTGCAGTCGTGGCAAGTTTCTGGTCTACATCAGTTAGTGTTGATATGTCATTTTGTAATGTAGTTACAGTTGACGATGACTCTTTATTTTCTTTAATTATATCCGTTAGATGATCTACTGCTTGTTTTTCATAGTCAAATACCTTATCGCCTTTCTTTACAACTAGATGGATGCCATCTGATTGCCAGAGGCTTGCGTTAACACTGTCTTGTACTGCCTCTATTGCCTGCTTGAAGTCTTGCTGGTCATCATGGCCTGCAGGCGTAATGGCTTGGAGGCTTGGGATTACACCTTGTTTCTCTTGAAGGAATGTCGATATTGTAACTGTAAATGATGCAGTACCAGTGTTGCTGTGGGTATCTGTAGAGGTACATGTTACTGTAGTTGTGCCTATTGGGAATGTGGAACCTGAAGCTGTGTTGCATTGGACAGGACCTGCAGTGTCATCTGGGTCTGTTGCAGATGTGGTAAATGTCACTACAGCACCGGATGGACCAGTAGCTGATGTGGTAATTGGTGCTGGGACTGTAACAACAGGTGCTGTTGTGTCCTGCACTGTAAATTGTGTCTGAGTCTGTATTATTGCAACGTTAGTGCCACTGGTTATGTAGATATCGGAGTTTATTGGATCAAATATTGCATAGTAATAGTAAGGAGCACTTGGAAGTGTGACAGGATTGATGAAAGCGTTGGTTGAAGTATCGATTACATTTAGTCTAGTACCTGCAAAGTCTGGCACGTAGACAAATCCGTTTGCTGGATCAAATGCGACACCGTTTGGACCACCACTAGAACCTGTAGAAATATTAGAAACAGTGTTGGTTGAAGTATCGATTATAGATACAGTGTTGGATGCAAAGTTTGCAACGTACATCATACCATTTGCAGGATCAAAGGCTATGCCTCTTGGCGAGCCACCTACTGAGATTGTGGCAACAACAGTGTTGGTTGAAGGATTAATTACAGAGACCGTGTTAGACGCTTGGTTTGTCATGTAAAGAAGATGACTTGTAGAATCATATGCGAAATCTTGCGGATGAACACCGACAGGAATGATTCCAACAATAGTGTTTGTTGAAGGATCAATTACAGAGACCGTGCTGCTCCCTGTGTTAGCAACATAGATCTTTCCGTTTGGAACATATGCCACACCAAATGGCTGAACACCACCCGCACTAATCGTGGTCACAACGTGATTGGTTGCTGTATCTACCACGGAGATATTATTAAAATTATAATTTGCTGTGTAAAGGTAACCGTTTACAGAGTCATAAGCAATACCCGTTGGTCCAGGGATTCCAGATATCGTGCTTATTACGTGATTTGTAGTGCTGCCGATTACAGAGATAGTACCTTGAGCAATATTTGCAACATAGACATTTCCATTTGCAGGATCAAAGACTAGTTCCTGTCCATTACCTGTAGGTATTGTGGCGCCTGTGAGGACATTTGTGCTATATCCAATCAGGCCTTGGCTGTCTGTTGCCTTGGCAGTAATAGAGTGGAGACCATTTGCAAGTCCAGTTGCAGTATAAGACCAACTTGTTGTTCCTGTGGCAGCAACATATGGCTCGCCATCAATTGATACTTGAACGGTCGATATTGTATTTGATGAAGAAGATGCAGTACCTGTTATTGTTACAGTACTTGAAGATAACGAGGCACCGTTGGCAGGTGACGTAACTGTAACATCTGGTGGTGAAGAAACTGCAAAAGCATTTTGATTATACGATAAACCAGAAATTGTTCCAGCAGACATTACAACTGCAGAAATGATCAAAACAAAAGCTAAAACAGATTTCAACGCGTTGAACTGTAAGAGTATTCTATAAGAATGTTCTGTACATATTTTTTGTAAAATTATAGATCCATCAAACTTCCTAAAAAATTGTAAAGATCGTTTTTCAATTTCTAAAAATGGACAATTATCGCGTTTTAGAAGAATATGCAATTAATTTAGAAAAATTAGATGTTACCAATGTGCAGTATTAAAAAATAATTCTAATCCATCAACTTGGATTGCACAAATCTGCGGCTGCAAATGAATCTGATTTTTTTGTTTCTTGGTTTAATTTCCATACTACCAGATTTAGATAAAATAAAAAGTAAAGAAGAAGTTTTGTAGCTACTCCAATAGAGTACTGTTCATCTTGTGTCGATTTTCTCTGACAAAACCGCAAATCCAAATCCTTTGCGGTGCAAGAAACCCCGCGGTGTACTAGATGTCTCTTCATAGATATCGTAGACAAAAACCTCGTTATTTTCACTCACGAAGGCTGAAATATCGAATGTATGTATCACATTCTGCGACATGCTACCTAGACTTGAATCAATAAAGCAGGCAAGACTGAAGATTGGGCTGACGCAGCAAAAGCTTGCGTCACTTACAGGTGTCAGCACATCAATGATAAACCAAATCGAGTCTGGGAGATGCCAGCCAAGCTATGCCACTGCAAGAAAGATATTCGAGGTGTTGTGGTCACTTGAAAGCCAGTCTTCCATGAAGGCAGGAGACATCTGCAGCAAAGAGATTGTAAAGCTTAGGACAAGCGATACGTTACATGATGCAATCAAAAAAATGCAAGATCTCTCAATTAGCCAGGTTCCAGTCTTTGAAGGAAATGAGGTAGTAGGCCTAGTTACAGAAGACGGAATTGTAAAGCATCTAATTGACAACGATGAGACACAGCGAAAAAAGATAAGGCTTGCAGAGATAATGGATTCGCGCCCACCCATTGTTGACTATGAAACACCTGTCAAGACGCTTGTCTCCCTTATACGATATTCCAAGTGTGTATTGGTGTCAAAGCAAAGCAAGATTGTCGGAATAATTACTGCATCAGATACGCTAAAGCTAGTAGAATAAATTATTTCGGATGCGAGCAGAGCTCAGTCAACACACCGTGCAGAGATTTTGGATGTATGAAAGTTATTTTGGTTCCGCGCGAGCCTGGCCTTACCTCTCCCAAAAATCTTACTCCGTCTCCTTTCATCCTGTCTACCTCTCCCTCTATCTTTTCAGTCTCAAGGGCAATGTGGTGCAGCCCCTCTCCCCTGCTTTCTAGAAATTTCTTAATTGGGCTTGAATCCTTTGTTGCCTCCATCAGCTCAATTCTAGAGTTATTCAGATGCAATATTGCAACTCGCACTCCTTCAGTCTCTACAGTTTCAAACTCCACTTCCTTTACTCCAAGCACCTTTTGGTATTCCTTAACCGCATCATCAAGATTGTTTACTGCAATTGCAACATGATCTATTCTCATTTCTAAAATGACTCCTTTGGTTGGTATACGCCAAAGACATCTCTAAAGGTATTGCTTATCTCCCCAAGTGTTGCATAGCTTCTTACAGATTCCAAGATATACGGCATCAAGTTTTCTTCTTTTTCAGCAGCGCTTTTCATCTTGGATAACGCAGACTCTGCCCTTTTGTTGTCTCGCGTGCTTCGAAGTTCCTTTAGGTTCTGCATCTGGTGCACCTGTATGCTGTCGTCTATCTTCATTATCTCAGGCTTTTCTTCCGTAGAATCTGTAAACTTGTTTACTCCAACTATGACTCGTTCATTGCTGTCTATCTCTTTTTTCAGTCGGTATGCATTTTGTCGTATCTCAGACTGGAAGAACCCCTTTTCTATTCCAGCAAGCGAGCCTCCCATCCTGTCAATTCTCTTGAGATACTTGAGTGCCTCCTCCTCGATTTTGTCTGTCAGGTATTCCACATAATACGAGCCAGCAAGAGGATCTACCGTCTTTGTTATTCCGCTCTCGTGTCCCACTATCTGCTGAGTCCTTAGCGCAATCTTTACTGCAGCCTCTGTCGGCAATGCCAATGCCTCATCTTTTGAATTTGTGTGAAGCGACTGGCACCCACCAAGTACTGCCGCCATTGACTGTACTGCAACTCTAACAATATTATTGTCTGGTTGCTGTGCAGTTAGAGATTCACCGCTTGTCTGGACATGGAACTTGAGCTGCATTGATTTTTTGTCTTTTGCGTGAAACCTGTCCTTGACTATTTTTGCATAGATTCTTCTTGCGGCACGGAACTTGGCAACCTCTTCGAGAAACTCGCTTGTACAGCAAAAGAAGAACGATAGCCTTGGCGCAAAGTCATCAATTTTCAGGCCGCGGTCTACACATGTCTCAATGTACTCAATGGCATTTGCAAGGGTAAAGGCAACCTCCTGTACTGCATTGCATCCTGCTTCCCGCATGTGATATCCTGATATCGATATCGGATACCATTGTGGTACTTTTTTTGAACAGTATTCTATCATGTCACCAATTAATCGCATAGATGGCCTTGGCGGATAGATGTAGGTGTTTCTTGCAATGTATTCCTTGAGGATGTCGTTTTGTGTGGTGCCGCGCAGCTGCTCGCTTTTTACTCCCTGCGATTCTCCTGTTGCAATGTAAAGTGAAAGCAGTGTTGAAGCAGTTGCATTGATTGTCATAGATGTGCTCACCTTGTCAAGTGGTATTCCGTTAAAGCATGTCATCATGTCTTTTAGCGATGTTATTGATACGCCTACCTTTCCTACCTCGCCTTCTGCGTGCGAGTCGTCTGCGTCGTACCCTATCTGAGTTGGCAAGTCAAACGCCATGCTAAGGCCTGTCTGCCCCCTTTCAAGAAGATACTTGAACCTCTGGTTTGTCTGGGCCGCAGTACCAAAACCGGTATACTGTCTCATAGTCCACAGTCTGTCCCGGTACATTCCAGGATGGATGCTTCTTGTAAAGGGATGCTTTCCCGGCTCTTCTAACCTACTTTTTGGTTTTACTTTAGAGTCATAGAAGCGTTTTACCGGAATGTTGGAATCAGTCTTTATCTTATCCATAGTATCACTTTATCAATTTTGATATCTTGTCTGCCGCCTCGAAAGGATCAAGTGTTTTTTCTTGAACTTTTTTTAGGTATCTAGTGTAAGTGTTGCTTGAATCAAGCATGTTGCTCACTTTGTTTTTGACATTATTTAAAACAATATCTCGCAGTTCCGCATCAAGGATTTGCTCCTCCCTTTGCTTCTTTGATTTTTTCTTTGCCCCCATCAATTCTTGAAGTTTTTTTGCAAATTCCGTTATTCCTTTGTTTGATTTGGTCGATGTCATCATGATTACAGGATTGCTCTCTGACATTCCTATGAAATCTCTTACAGAGTCAAAGAGCTGGTTTGCCCCAGGCAAGTCGCTTTTGTTTATCAGATAAATGTCCCCAATCTCAGTCAGTCCTGCCTTTATTGTCTGAATGCTGTCGCCTGTGTTTGGATTGAAGACCACAACGGTTACATCAACAAGTCTTGATATGTCTACTTCGGTCTGCCCCGCCCCAACGCTTTCTATTATAATAGGATCAAACCCAGCAAACTCTAGTATCCGTATGCTGTTTCGCAGTGCCATCGATACCGCACCTGTTGCGCCCCTTGAGGCCATGCTTCGAATATACGTTCCAGAGTCAGTTGATTCAGTCATGCGTACCCTGTCACCCAAAATGGCGCCTCCTGTTATGTGACTTGTAGGATCTATTGCAAGAACTGCAGTCTTGTATCCAAGCTTGTTAAGCTGCACGCTTGTCTTGTTTATGAGCGTGCTCTTTCCTGCGCCCGCAGGGCCGGTTATTCCAATAGTGAAAGACTTGCCAGAATTTTTGAATATTTTTTTAATCAAATCTCTTGCCGATTTTTCATCGTTTTCAACCATCGATATGGCTCGAGCAATAGCGCGCCTCTTTCCTTGTTTTAGATCCTTTACCAAATCCATAAAGAACAGAGTCTGTCAAGGTATCGGCATATATCACAATTACTTTTTGACAAGGCTTTTGGTTTAAGATAACTGGATAAAAATTAAATTAGAATGGATTTGGTTTTTCAAAAACTGCCTGATCCTTGATTTTATGAACCCGAATAGACATCGCCGCCATAAACACTTTCAGAGCTCGACTCTATGACAGCATTACTCAAATCATACACCTTGATGGCACCTGCAATCGGAAAGTTGTATTTTCCAACATCAAGTGTGGCAGTACCTCCCATGACCTGACTTGTGGCAAGAACATTTCCAGATGGATCATCAAGATCAACCCTTGCAGCAGTAACTGGAAGATTAATCACCTTGGCAGTTTCATTTGTTGTCACATAATAGTTGGTAAATGTGCCAACCAACTCCTGTCCTGCATACGAAGTTTCAGGTTCAAGAAAGTCGTTAAATGGTTCAGGCATCTGCAGATTTAGATTATTGCTAGTGTATACCATGTTGCCATCAAGATACACTTTGAGATAGTTGTTGCCGTTTGTTATTATGGTACAGTCATGCGTTAGCGGCTGGTTGGCGCTGTTGTCGACCCACAGCAGTGTTTCACTTGTGACTTGGTTTGTGTTGCCAGTAGCAGAGAACACAGCCCAGATGGTTGCCTGATTGTTTGTAAGCGTAGTACATGTAACATAGTTTATCAGTCCATTTGAGGTCTGCACGTACATTCCGTTTTCATAACCATCTTGGGTTGATGAGATGGTCCTCACCGGGTTTGTTACTTTTGCACTCCATAGTTCTGCATTGTGGTTTTGGCTCATTGCAAAAAATCCAGCCCATGTACCATCCTTTGGCGCCTGTACACCTATGTGAAGGCCTTGAGTATCCCTGTTAAAGCTGTACGGTGCATGCTCCGGAGGAGCAGAGCCAAAATATGTCCAGTATCCAGGATTTGCCTGCAATTGCTGCTGCGACATGGTCTCATTAGTTAGCGAGTCTGATGCAACAAGGCCAGATTGTACTTGACTCAAGTGTGCAGTTGTTGCACTGGCCTGGGTGGTGGCAGATGCAGTATTAGAAGGAGAACTTGTTCCAGCAGAGTTTATTGCAGATACGCGGTAAGTGTAAGTGGTACTTGGAACAAGTCCAGTGTCAGAATATGTGGTGTTAGTGTTGCCGGTGTTTTGCGCCAAGACTGAAAATGCGCTTCCATTGGTTGAACGTTCAATTTCATATCCAGTTATCGGAGAACCACCGTTAGATGATGGAGTAGACCAGCTTAGATTTATCTGGGACGAGGATACGGTGTTGGCTGTCAGTCCGGTCGGAGAGCTTGGTGGTGTAGCTGTGTTTGTGGTGCCAGATTGTGTGTCTGCTTTTACCTCAATTGCAACATCATCATACAGATCATTATTGCTTGCAGTCCATTTGCAGGTGGTTGTCGTAGGGGCTGGCACGATTTGCGTGCTTGATGCTCCCGTGATTGCATTTGGAATATTGCCATTCCATTCTTGCGTGCAACTTGGAGAACCTAGTGTTGAGCCACCATAGATTGACGGCAAGTCAAGTACCCAATCGTTTGGATATGCAGTAGTAATTGAGATTGTTGGACTGCCTGCAGAGGTGTTGTGTTTTGCGACATGTGTTGGTATGGGTTGTGTTTGGTTTATTCCGGAGAAGGCGTATGCGCCTACTACGGCCGATGTAGAGCCTGACATTGTAACCACGACATTTCCTGTTCCACTAGGGTTTTTGAGATACCAAAATTCTGCATCGTTGTTGTTAAATGATGACACTGCCTGCGTCAGTGGCATTCCGCCAAATGTAACAGATGCCACGTTATTGTTATTTGCACTCACGCCAACTACGAGTAAAAGGTCACTGCCTGTGCCGACATTGAAGTTTGAAAGGGTAAACTGGTATGGAGATAACGATGCAGTGCCTGATGTTGACTGGACGTTGTTTAGTACAATGCTGCTTGATGTGCTACCACCGCCGCTACTGTTAGTTGTGGCAGAGGCAGTGTTGGAAGGAGAACTTGTTCCGACGGAGTTTATTGCAGACACACGGTAAGTGTAAGCCGTGCCTGCTGTAAGACCGGTATCAGAGTAAGTAGTACCTGTACTTCCTGTATTTGATGCGATAACGCTCCATGTCGAACCTCCATCAGATGATCTCTCAATTTTGTATCCAGTTATTGCAGAACCACCGTTGTTAGAGGGTGCAGTCCAGCTCAAGTTTATCTGAGATGGGGAGACTGCAGTAGCTGAAAGTCCTGTAGGAGGCTGCGGTGCAGTAGATGTAGTACCGGTAGAATAGAATGCTGTTATAGTTGTGCTTTGCGTTAGTGTGATTGACCTTGATGGGTTAGTTGAACCATTATCCCAGTGGTTGAACTGGAAATTCTGGTAATTGTTTGCATAGACAATGTACTGCTGTCCGGATGTTACCGAAAAGGTTACAGGAGTATAGCCAGTGGCAATATCTTTTCCAGTCGTGTCTTGTAGCTCAATGTACAGACCTGAGATTGGGCTTCCTGACAAGCTATCTGCATCTACAGTCAAAGACACCGTATTACCTGCAGCGGGTTTTCCCGGACCCTTGGGATCAAAGTAAAATGACATGTTCACTCCGTTGACCGATGTTATCAGAGTGCCGTTGGCAAAGATCTCAGTTCCTGCCACATTGCTTGATACACTAATTGGAATGGTTTCATTAGGAAGTGGCAGTCCTAACGTATTGTTGACAGAGCCAGATACATTTGTATCAGTAACATTGGTTGACGCTGTTGCGTTTATGATACTAGTGGTAAGTGTAGCAGTGGTGTTGCCAAGAGATGATGTCAAGTTAGTTAAAGTCAAAGCATGTGCAGGATCTATATTTGCAACTGGCACCAGCAACAATGATAAAATTATTCCCATGCTAAATGCTGACCTAAAACCTAGCACCATGTTGTAATATTGTAATTGCATTGCATATCTGAATATGCTCACAATATTCTGGTAGATTTCTACAAAGCAATCCATTATAACGAATAAAGGTTTTAAGACCCGCCTACAACTTGAAAATTATGGCGCAAAAGGCCCAGACAAAGCGAATTAGGATTCTGGTCTCAAAGCTCGGACTTGACGGTCACGACAGAGGCGCCCTGGTATTGTGCAGGGCATTTAGAGATGCAGGCATGGAAGTTATCTATTCAGGTTTGTTTGCCACACCAGAGCGAATAGCGCAGATTGCAGAGGACGAGGACGTCGATGTGATAGCCTTGAGCCTGCTAAATGGAGCTCATCTGACATTGTTTCCGCGTGTTGTCAAGGCACTCAAGGCAAAAGGAATCAATGATGTTCTAGTGATAGGCGGTGGCGTAATACCACAAGATGACAAGACTGAGCTTGAAAAATCAGGAGTCCTTGGAAACTTTGGACCTGGAACTCCACTGCCCACTATAATTGGTTTTATCCAATCCAACCTTGAAAAGATCAAGAAAAATTAAAAACTATTCTGTAGAGCCTGGCCACATCATCTGTCGCATTTTCTTTCCCACTTGTTCAATCTGATGCGAGTCTATTTCCTTCATGTACCTATCAAATGCGTTTTTGCCATTTTTCCTGTAATCGCTTGTCCACTCTTGGTTGAACGTTCCGTCCTGAATCATTTTTAGCGCTTTTTTCATTTTTTCTTTGACATCCTTGTCCATCACCATCGGGCCGCGCGTCAGGCCACCATATCTTGCAGTCTCGCTTACACGCCTATACATTCCAGATATTCCGTATCGCTGTATCATATCTACAATGAGTTTGAGTTCGTGCAACACTTCAAAGTATGCTATCTCAGGCTGGTATCCTGCTTCAACCAAGGTCTCAAATGCAGTCATCACCATGGATGCAGAGCCTCCACACAGGTCCACCTGCTCGCCAAACCAATCAGTCTCAACTTCTTCTTTGAAAGTTGTTTCAATGACTCCGGCTCTTGTGCTGCCGATTCCCTTTGCAATTGCAAGTGTTCTATCCCATGCTTTTTTTGTATAATCTTGATAAACTGCTACAATGGCAGGCGTTCCAAATCCTTGCTGGTATGTCTCTCGAACCTTAGAGCCTGGACCTTTTGGGGCCACCATGATTACGTCAACGTCTTTTGGTGGAGTTATCCATCCCCAGTGTATTGCAGCAGCATGCGAGAATGAAAGTGCCTTTCCTGCTTTCAAGTGCGGTGCAATTTCTTCTTTGTAAACTTGAGCTTGAACCATATCTGGAATCAGTATGTGAATGATATCGGCTTTTTCACATGCATTTTTGACTGACATTGTATGGTGTCCGTCTTCTTTTGCTTTTTTCCAGCTAGTCCCTGATTCGTTTAAACCTACAATGACATTAAATCCGGAATCTTTCAGGTTGTTTGCTTGCGCATTGCCCTGAATTCCATATCCAATTACTGCAATAATCTCATTTTTTACTGAATCTACCTTTACATCAGAATCTTTCCAAGTTTTTGCCATGGGTGACCTTCAGATGATCGAAATAAAAACGTACGATATCAATTCCCACAGATATTGCCCAGTTATGGGAAAATGGATGAGGAGTACAGGAATAGACCCAATTTGAATATCAATGGGGTTCAATGTACAGTACACTTAATATCGTACCGTACCAAGATCCAGACATTTCATCAATTACGGCGTAATTTCCATAACAAAAATAGTTCTCGAAAAAAAGAAAATGTAAATCAAAAGATACCTTAAATAGGAAATTTACCATGCATATGTCATTGGGGGAAATTAGAGAGAACATCAGTGCCCTAGTGGTAGATGACAATCAAGATATCCTTGCCTTGTTCACCGAGCTTTTAGCATTAAAAAATTTCAAGGTTGTAGGCAAGGCACAAAGCGGCAAGGAAGCAGTTGAGCTGTACAATAACCTCAGGCCAGACATTACATTTTTGGACGTTGTGATGCAAGACGGTGATGGTGTCTATGCACTGGAAAAAATTCGCGAAAGCAATCCGGATGCCATTGTAATAATGGTCACGTCTGACCTTGCCCCCACAACAGCAACGCGATTAGAACAACTGCATGCTTCAGCCATAGTTTACAAGCCATTTGACATCAATGACATAGTCCAAGTTGTCAAAGAATTGCTGTCAGAGGCCAAAATCAGCCAAACGAAATTTTTCAATTGATTTCTATTCTAACAAAACAACTAAAATTCAGATCGCATGCAAAAACAGAAAATGTTTTCCATATTTGGAGAATGCCAAAATTTTTCAAGATGCGGATATGATTTTGAGATTTTCGTTTTGACATAGAAAATTTTTAAATACTGTTGTAATTGTGATTTGATGGGAGTACAGTGAGTTCCGAATTAACCACAGATGAAATGTGGAAAGTGATGGAAGAGTACGGAATAGACCGCAGGCTTTTAGAATCTACCAACCCTAGCACTGAATTGTTATTTAGATTATATTCTGCAATCAAGCAAGTAAAAGAAAAGGCAGACTCGTTTGAGAAAGAAAACAGCGAGTTTTTCAAGCCTGATATCACATAGTAATATTTCAGCACATCCGAATTTAGAATCATTCACACAAGTAAGACATTGACCTTTACGCATTTCCTTTAGAAACCTAGATTGACATTTCCTTTCCACAGTTTACGCACCTTACCACGGTTTCTTCAGATTTTAGCCTGTCAAATTTTTTAGAACCGCAGTTAGGACAGATTGGGCATGCTCTGACTTTTTCCACGTAATATCTAGATTGAAGTTCTTTATCAGTTTGTTTGACATACAATAGATTTTATCAGCTAGAAAACAATACACAACGTATTGGACGGAATAAGTTTTTCTTCCGATGACGAGGAGATTAGCCTAGAATACATATACAAGATTGGCCTTGGGCATGCAAAGCGAGGCAAGCCAAAAGACGCAATATTTTACTTTGACAAGGTTCTCATGGTAGACCCTACCCATCTCAATGCTCTTCTCAACAAGGGAAACGCACTGGGAAAATTGGGCAAGTATGAGGATGCAATCAAGGCCTACGATAGGGCTTTGAAGAAAAGTCCAAGCCACCCAGTCTGTCTTTTAAACAAGGGGCTTGCATTGCATTATCTCCAGAGGTATGACGAAGCAGTCATCTGCTATGACATGATTCAGCCTCCACAGTCAGAGAGCGCAAGTGTACTATACCACAAGGCATGCAGTAGGGCACGTCAAAAAAACATTTCAGAGGCTTTGAAACTGCTTGAGCGTGCCATAGTTCTTGACCCAGAGTATGCCAACAAGGCAAGCAAGGACAAAGATTTTGACATTCTTTTCAATGACGACAGATTCAAAGCTCTTGTTACATAATCCAATAAAGAAAAATATGTCATGGAAAACAGGATATCATGAATGTTGGAATAATTGGTACAGGATTGCTTGGCAGTGCAGTTGCAACGCGTCTTCTTAGCACAGGACATACAGTGACAGTTTACAACAGGACAAAAGAAAAGGCAGAGCCACTCAAGAGATTGGGTGCAAGTGTTGTAGAGTCCCCAAAAAAAGTATCTGAAAAATCTGATCTTGTAATAACAATTGTAAAGGATGCATCTGCTGTAGAATCAATAGCGTTTGGAAGCGATGGCATCATACAAGGAAGACATGACGGACTTGTCGTGGCAGACATGAGCACAATCAATCCTGTATCATCAAGAAAAATTGCAGAAAAATATGCACAGTATGGAATACAGATGATTGACAGCCCAGTGATGGGAGGTCCCTCGCTTGCAGAAAAGGGGCAGCTTGTGGTAATGATAGGAGGAGAAAAAACAGCCTATGAAAAATGCAAAGCAGTTTTTGATTCAATCGGTGAGAAAACATTTTACATCGGTGCCAACGGTGCAGCTGATTCGATGAAGCTTGCAATGAACCTCCAGATTGCAATTTTGGCGTTATCCATATCAGAAGGAATCATACTTGCAAAAAAGTCAGGTCTTGATCCGCTTCTCTTCCTTGAGGTCCTAAACTCTACCTACTTTAAGACAGGAATGAGCCTTCTCAAGGGGCCAAAGATGGCAAAAGGAGTCTTTGAGCCAAGTTTCTTTTTGAGTGTGATGCAAAAGGATCTTGATGAGATAAACTATACAGCCAAGGAGTTTGGTGCAAGTCTACCTGTAGCCAGGCTTGCAAATGAACTATACCAAAATGCCGTAAAAGAAGGATTTGGCAAAATCGATTATACTGGAATCATGGCATATCTTGAAAAATTAAAAGCAACTACCTAGAGTTCTTCTGGCGGCTTTATCTTTCTGAAGCTTAGAAACAAGCCCACGTCGTACGCAATCTTTAGCACACCACCGATGACAAAGGGGGCTGACAAGAGCTGCCCAAGTATGGCACCAGCAAGTGAGGGCCCAACTGCCTGTGCAATGTTTCTTGACGTATTAGTGATGCCGGCTGCCGCAACACGTTCGTTTTCTGCCACTACAGCCATCAGGTATGATTGGCGTGTAGGTACATCCATTTGCGATATGCTCATCCTTGCAAGGTACAACACAATAGCAAGCGGAAAGCTTGGTGCAAACGCAACAAGTATCAACAAGATGTTTGACGGTATATGCGTCCACACCATTGTGTTTACAAGGCCAACCCTTGATGCAATCTTGCTTGCAAGCAAGTATGACAGCGCAGTAAATATTCCTGCTGCCGTAAATATGTATGATATTGTGGACAGGTCGGCTCCAAATTTTGTGTAAAACCAAAAAGAGACGATGCTTTGTATGACAAATCCCCCTGCAAAAGAATCAACTGCAAATAACGATGACATTTTCGTGATGATGCTGCGAGATTTCGGTGACAGGCTCTGATGCGGCATGACAGTTTTTTGGCTCTTTGATGCAGATTCAATCTTTGAAGACAGTGCAAGATAGATTATCAGAGAAACTAGCGCACATGCAGCATATGCAACAAAGAGCATCTTGATTGAAGTTATTTTATCAAGCCCAAACTGCTGCGAAAAAATATGCGGTAGTCCAGAAACAAGTACGCCTCCTGACATGGCAAATGTGCCTAGCATGTTATAAATCGCAAAAGCAGATGTGCGCTTTTTTTCATCGCGTATTGTCTGCGGCAATATTGCTTGCTCAAGAGACAAAAATGCCCCAACCTCTGACCCTGTCACGTTTACTGTGCCAACAAGTGCTGCCACAATTAGCGCGAGATAGTTATTTGTCACAAAAAATATGACTGCAGATACAATCATCAAAGATGCGTAAAGAACCAGAAACTTTCTGCGCCCTATTCTGTCGGCATACATGCTTGAGACAAGGTTGAAGATTATGCTGTTTACCAAGGTGGCAGTCAAGACAATACCTATGAGAATCTCGTTGAATCCAAGTATGCTGAGATATATTGCTAAAACTACGCTTAGGAACCCATAAGAGAATGTTCTGATGATTCTTGCGCCAAGTATCAGTTTTCCGTCACGCGAGATCCAGTCTAGTGCCATTATTTTCCAAGTTTTGACTTGTGTACTTGAATGTCGGCAGCCTCTACTTTCTTGAAAAGCGGGGTAGGTTCTCCCAACATATGACCCTCTTTTATTGCAATATCAGACATTGAACTCCAAGGTTGTTCAGACACGGCACCCTGCAGATTGAGTTGCGACCATATTTTCTGTGAGGATTCTGGCAAAAATGGAGAGAGAGATATGGCAATTGAGCGCACCGCGTTGACCGAGATGAATATACAGTTGTTTGTTCCCTCACCGCCCTTCCATGGTTCTTTTTTCTGAAAGTATTGGTTGAAATGTGCTGAAAACTCCAAGATCTTTTTGAGTGCGCGGTCCAAGTTATTGTCCTCCATCAGTGGCACAAGATCTCCTGCCAGATTTTTTATCTTGTCTTGCGCTTCCTTGTCTGCCAAATCAAGGTTTTCGGCAGGCGGTATAACCCCTCCTGTGCTCTTCTTTGTAAACCCAAGTGCGCGGTTGACAAAGTTTCCCACATTTCCTATGAGCTCAGAGTTTATTCTGGCAGCAAATTCATCCCAATCAAAATTTAGGTCATCCTGGCTATATGGCGTGATAAGAGTAAGATAGAATCTCAGATAATCGGCAGGGTAGCTTTGCAGAAAGTCCTTGAGTCCAATGTACCAATTTCGGCTCTTTGAGATCTTTTTTGATTGCAGCATGAGGTGCCCTCTTGTTGGGATATAGTCTGGCAGTTTGAACTCTTTTTTTATTCCAATCCTCATTGCAGGCAAGAACAGATAGTGGTGATACACAATGTCTTTGCCTATAAAATGGTAAATGTCGGCTGAGTTCCAAAACTCTTTTCCATCAATTCCCTTTCCCTCCAAGTATTTTAGTGCAGACGATATGTACGCAAGGTGGTTGTCAAACCAACCATAAAAGACCTGCCCCTTGGCATCATCAAGCGGTATCGGCACACCCCACTTGATGTCCCGCGTAATGTCCCAGTCTACCAGCCCATCCTTTATCCAGTTTTGGACATATTTTTTCACGTCTTTTTGCAAGTGCGAGTCAGCGTCAAGCCATTGATTCAGCTCGCTTTCAAAGTCTTTTAGTTTGAAAAAGTAATGCTTGGTCTTTTCTTTTGTAGGAGGGTTCTTACAGATTGAGCATTTTGGTTCCTCAATTTCCTGCGGAACTCGCCCACATTTTTCGCACAGGTCTGAATACTGGTCTTCTGCCTTGCAGTATGGACACCTGCCTATCACATACCTATCTGGCAGGAATTTCTTGTCTACATTGCAGTAAAACTGTATTATCTCCTGCTCGTATATGTAGCCGTTTTCCATCAGTTTTTTGAACGTGTCTTGTACAAAGGAGACATTTTCAGGGGAGCTTGTCCTGTAAAAAAAATCAAACCCTATGCCAAACGAACTAAAATCATCATAATCTCTCTTGTTCCAGATCTTTACATATTCTTCCGGAGTCTTTTTTTCTTTTTCAGCCTGGATTAGAATTGGTGTTCCATAGTCGTCTGATGCGCATATGTAGTATGCCTCAGTCCCGGTTGCTTTGAGAAATCTTGTAGTAATATCAGCAGGAAGATAAGTTGAAGCGACATGCCCAAGATGTATCTCGCCATTGGCATATGGCAATGCACTTGTAATAATTGCCCGCTTCATTATTTTGGTAGAGTTTGCGCGTGATTTAAGCTATGCCCAACTTTGAGCATATTTTATTTGAGCTGCAGTTGGTTTGTCGATTTTTACACTCATTGCAGCTAGTGCATCTATTGCGATTTGCTTGTCGATTTCTTGCGGGACTGTAATCACTTTCTTTCCTATCTTTTTGTGATTCTTTTTTATGTAAATCATAGACAGTAACTGATTTGAAAATGATTGCGCCATTACCTCTGGTGGATGTCCTTCTGCTGCAACAAGGTTGGCAATTCTTCCTTTTCCAATAAGGTATACGCGCTTGCCATTTTTCAGCATGCATTCGTCAAGATTTGGTCTAACCTCTCTTACTGATTTTGATTCGTTTAGAAGGAATTTTGCATCAACTTCAACATCAAAGTGTCCCACGTTCCCAAGTACTGCGCCATCTTTCATCTTGAGAATGTGTTCTTTTCGTATTACTCCTGTCTGCCCAGTGGCAGTGATAAACACGTCTCCTACTTTTGCTGCTTCCTCAATTGGCATGACTTCATACCCATCCATGTGTGCCTCAAGCGCTCGCACAGGATCAATTTCTGTTACATACACTTTGGCTCCAAGGCCGTGTGATCTAGAAGCTACACCTCTTCCTACCCATCCATATCCTGCGACAACTACTCTTTTTCCAGCAAAGAGCAGGTTCATTGATCTGAAATAACCATCAATTGTGCTCTGCCCTGTACCATACCTGTTATCAAACATGTGTTTTGTGTAAGCATCGTTGACTGCAATGACTGGATACTTGAGTTTCTTTTGTTTTTCAAGTGCTTTTAGTCTGATAACACCAGTTGTGGTCTCTTCAGTGCCTCCCAAGATGGGCCATGTGGAAAATTCTTTTTTGCCGTGAATTTTGCTATGGCAGTCAGAGCCGTCATCTGTTAGAACATTGGGCTTGTGGCTCAACATTTGTTCTATGCACCAATCATATTCTTCAGGTGTCTGTCCTTCCCAAGCATAAATGTGAATTCCATTATCTGCAAGAAATGCAGCAATATCATCTTGTGTGGAAAGTGGGTTTGCACCACATGCGCTGACATCAGCTCCTAGTGCTTTTGCACCCATTATCAAAACGGATGTCTCTTTTGTTATGTGTAAACATACCCCTAGTCTTACTCCTTTCAGGGGCTGTGATTTCTTCAATCGCTCAACAGTATTAGTGAGAATCTTCATGTGATCTCGTGCCCATTCATATGACATTTTTCCTTTTTCTGCCAAACCGGGATCTTTTATCTGACTCATGTGAAATTTCAAATTTCAGGGATATAAAATGTTATCAATGTATTGCCTAATTTACCAGCCTCAAAAATGGCAATCTAAATATTGGATGATCTTGGCTTAGGAAACATGGCATGGAAAAAAGTGGCTGAAAAAAATGATGTCGCTCCAGGAAAAGGAAGAGAGTTTGTAGTTGACGGCAAAAAAATCGCCATATTCAATCAAAACGGTTTTCATGCACTAGACTCTGTTTGTGTACATCAAGACGGCTCTCTTGCGCCGGGAAAACTAGAAGGAGATGTTGTAGAGTGCCCGCTTCATTTCTGGCATTACAACATCAAGACAGGAGAGCTTTTGGATTATATCAAAGGAGTAAAGCTTCAGACATACAAAGTTGAAGTAAAAAACGACGGAATTTATCTAGACCTGTGATAAGTTTAATTCTTTACGGCATATCACTCTAACAAGAGCTTGAATACACAGATACTAGACGAGATAACAAAAATAGATTACAGGCAAGTTCAAGAAAAAATTGGCGCCTTTTTGCTAAAAGAGACAGAAGAGCGCAAGGCACATGGTGTTGTATTTGGCCTAAGTGGAGGGATAGATTCTGCAGTAACTGCCATGCTTTGCGCAAAATATGTCAAAGAAAAATCTCTTGCACTCATCATGCCAGACTCTAAAATTACGCCAGAATCAGACACAAACGATGCGATAAAAATTGTCGACGGTTCACATATAGAATACAAGCTAGTTGACATTGGGTTCATACATAAAGAATATTCAAAATATATCGAGCCGAATCCTTTAGCGTTTGGCAATCTCGGAGCAAGAATAAGATCAAGCATGTTATACTATTACGCTAATGCCAGAAACTACCTTGTTCTTGGCTCAAGCGACAAGAGTGAGTTTCTGATTGGATATTTTACAAAATACGGCGATGGCGCGGCAGACATTTTACCAATAGCTTCTTTGTACAAGACCCAGATTCGGGAGCTTGCAAGATACCTCGGCATTCCATCAGAAATTATATCAAAACCAAGCGGTCCTCGCTTGTGGGAAGGACACACAGCAGAAGGAGAGATTGGCATGACATATGACGAGATTGATTCTATTCTGTATTGCATGTTTGAGAAGAATCTCTCAGTTGAAGCCACTGCAAAACTCACAGAGATTCCCATCTCAAATGTGGATAAAATTTACCAGATGCATAAAAGAAGCGAGCACAAAAGAATAACACCCAAAATATGCGTTCTTTAAGAGGATAAGGTTTGAAAATTTTTGACACCCTGTCAGTAACAGAAAAGGAACTTGACACATCAAATGGTGTCAGAATATACCTCTGCGGAGTTACTGTATATGACGACAGCCACATAGGACACGCCAGGACTATCATAGTTTTTGACACGCTCCGAAGATTTTTGGAATCACAAGGAATCAAGGTAAAGTTCATTCAAAATTTCACAGATGTCGATGACAAGATAATAAACCGCGCAGTCTCGGAAAGCACTTCAGCAGACAAGATAAGCTCAAGGTACATCTCAAATTATTTCACAGAATTTGACCATCTCAATGTCAAACGCGCCGACATGTATCCCAAGGCAACAGAGCACATAGAATCTATGATTGATTTGATCAAAACACTCATTGAGAAAGGTTTTGCATACGTATCAACAAATGGGGTATACTTTTCAGTCTCAAAGTTTCACGATTACGGCAAACTGTCAAAGAAAAAAATAGACGAGTTGGTCTCGGGCGCTCGTGTTGAGGTGGATGATACAAAAAAAGATCCACTGGATTTCGCATTGTGGAAGTTTGCAGATGACGAGCCCAGATGGCAAAGCCCTTGGGGCGCTGGAAGGCCCGGATGGCACATAGAATGCTCTGCCATGAGCCTCAAGTATCTAGGAACTGACTTTGAGATACATGGTGGAGGAAGAGACCTCATATTTCCGCACCATGAAAACGAGATTGCCCAGTCAGAATCATACTCTGGCAAGAACTTTGCCAAGATTTGGATGCATGTAGGGATGGTCACAATAGGCGGCGAGAAGATGTCAAAGTCTTTAGGAAATACAAAGTCTGTTGATTTTGTTCTAAAAAAGTGGGGTGCAAACATAATCAGGCTCTTCTGTCTTGCAGGACACTATTCCAAACCAATTGATTATGCAGAAGACATGCTAAAAGAAACTATAACAAAATGGCGCCAGGTGGAAAACTGCTATTATGAATTGATCTTGTCAGGAGAAGGCCCTGCAGATAGCAAAGACATTGAATCAATTGAAAAAATAGTAACAGAAACAAAAAAAGAATTTTTTGACTCGCTAAATTACGATTTTAACACGTCGCTTGCAATCGGAGCATTTTTCAAGCTTGTCAAGGCCACAAACCAGATTGCAGCATCGGAACGTTTGACAAAACCTATTTCAGATCTGGTCTTGCCAGTGCTAGAACAGATGCTTGATGTACTGGGCTTGAAGATTTCAAAGGTTACAGAAGAAGAGAGAAAAAAGATTCATGCACTCATTGACAAGCGCAACCTACTTCGAAGCGAGAAAAAATTTCAAGAGGCAGATGCAGTCAGAAAGGAATTGTCAGATGCAGGAATTATGCTAACTGATCACAAGAACAAAGTTTTATGGATAAAACAGGAAAAAATTGGCGACGGCATCTAGGATTTTTTTGTCTTTGCACTGACTAGTGACACTATATCCCTGTCACGAAGCTGATAGTTGACAGGCAGCCTTACTCCATATCTTACATCTTTTGCATAGAGAAGCCCTTTTGTTAGATCTGAGTGAATCTCTTTTGCCAGGTCTTCTATTGTAGACCCGTCCTTCATCAAAATAAGGTCAGGGAGTATTCTACCCTTTTTGTCAGATAGTTTTTCAGGGTCTGCCACGGGGTAAACAGAGTTCATCTTTAGCAGCTTGAACACAGTCACATTGATTGCAAACTGGACTCCTGTCCTCATGTATTCTCCAAGTATTCCTTTTGTGATAAACTCCAATGCCTCAAGTTGCCTTTTTCCAAGTGCTTCTTTGTGTAGTATCTCAAACTGCTCTGAGCCTGGAACATATTTTATCAAGCCTTTCTGCTCTGCGCGCCTAAGCGAGAGCTCGCTGTCTGCGCTTGCAGGTATAATTATAGTATCAACATATTTTTCCCGAAGCCTGTCAAAGTTTTTGTCGGCACCTGGAAGGTCAATCTTGTTTGCAACTATCAGTGTAGGCTTCGATATTTTCCTCAAATGGGCAGAGAATTTTTTGCTGTCTTCCATGTTGAAATTATCAAAATGTTTGTCTTCAAGTCCAGTTACCTTGAGGGCATCTTTTACATGTGCTTCTTTTACCCCTATTCCGCGAAATACATCAGTGATTGCAATTACAGGCTCTGTCTCTGCATTGACAAGCTTTGATATCTTGTCTCTGTTTCCTTCCAGCAGTTTTTGATACCACATTATCAATTCTTCTTCAATGTCTGAAACGTCGGCGATTGGATCACCTTGACCAACCTCGGTTATCCTTCCAGCAGCATCCACGCTTCCTGACACATCAACTACATGCAAGAGCGCATCAGACTGTGTTGCAACAGAAAGAAACTGGTTTCCAAGCCCCTTTCCAGCCCAGGCTCCCTTTATCAGACCTGGCAGATCAATGAGCTCAACTGGTATGAACCTCCACCCGTCAAGACACTTCGAGTTTTGCGGATTATCCTTGACGCTAAGTTCAGTGTGAACACATGGAGTTATTGCATTTCCCATTCCACGCTCTGGTTTTTTTGTTGTAAACGGATAAGTCGAAATTTCTCCGCCAGACAGTGTGGCAGCATTGAAAAATGTGGTTTTTCCAGTGTTTGTTTTACCGATAAGGCCAATTTTTATTGGCATGGTTCATTTCGCCTCTCTTACTATTTATCTCTGTTGTGAATTAGTGGTGATGGTTGCCTGATACATTTGCCGTTGCATCTTTTATCTTCTCTGCATACCACTTTATTTCTTTGAGCTCATCTTCTGTCAAGTCCTCATTCCACTTTTCCAAAACAATTTTTAAAATCTGCGAGCCGTCATACAACAAGTTCCAATATGGGTGATGCTCTGCAGTGTCATAGGCAAGTTCGGCAACCTCATCTAGTCCGGCCTTTGCGCGAGTAAGAGCGCTTGATCTTTCTCCATATATCTTAACCATACCAGAATCCAAGTCCTGAGTCATCTTGAGTGTGACATTTTTTTGCTCAAATGACTTTACTAGGTCAGAGAGTGCATCATAGAATTTTGCAATCTCTTCTGTCATGTCCTAGAATAGTCTCTGATGTTCTGCAAGCATGCATCTGTTAAAGACCACGTCTATTCCCACCTTTTTTGCTATGGATTCAGCTTCTGGATTGTGTATTCCCTCCTGTAGCCAGATTATTTTGGGTTTTATCTTGACTGCCTCTTCAATTACAGGCTGCACCTGCTCTGATGGCCTAAAAACATCAACAATGTCTACATGAACCGGAATCTCTGCAAGAGTGTGATAACATTTTTTCCCAAGAATCTCATCAGTTGTAGGGTTGACAGGTATTACGTTGTAGCCTTTTTCTGACAAATATTTTGGCACATAGTGAGCTGCTTTTTCAGGATTCTTTGACATTCCAACAACTGCAATGGTTTTGAGTTTATAGATTTCCTTTATCTGTTCGTCTGAATGTGTATCGCTTTCCACAATCCTAGTAGAAATATTCCTCTTAATAGAATTGCTGTAGAACGATTTATAGCCACAAGGATGCGCTGATACTTTATGGAAGAAGTCCCAAATGACGTAATAGTCCTAAGTGCAATAGAACAGGGAGCCAAAAAATTTGACAAGATAAGAAAAAAGACAAAAATTGAAGGCGAAGATTTGAATGCAGTTCTTGAACGACTTGAAAATAACGGATTAATTGTTCTGGTTGAAAAGAAGGGGTTCTTTGGTCCAAAAAAAGAATTAATTCTTACAGAAAAGGGGTCAAAAGAACTGGAAGCAAGAAGATTTGAGCTGCAACAAAACTGGGATCAGTTGGTAACTCTTTGGCAGGGAGGGGACAAGGAAAAGCTGCAACAGCACATTGACAACAACCGTTCCATGTTTCCTGCGATGATGTTCATGGGAATCATGGACATGATGATGTTTTCCTCAATGATGTCCTTCATGGGTCTTGCGATGACGAGTTTCATACCTGACCAATACATGTATGACACAGGTTCTACAGACATGGGCCACGACGGCGGCCATGATATGGGACAGGGTGGAGATTATAGTGGCGGAGACTTTGGCCACGGAGACGGCGGCCCAGGCGACATGGGCGGTTTTGACGTTAACTTTTGAATCTCGATTAGAGAAGAAGAAATTTTAAAAAAAGAGATTTGAAATACTAACCGTTTAGCAACCTAATGCTGACAGCACTTTTTGTGCGATGGTTGGATCTGCATTTGCGCTAGTGAGTGCAGCCTTTACTGCAGTGCACATAGCTGATGATCCACCAGTTGTTGGTGCTGTGGTCGTGGTTGTTGTTGTGCTCTTAGTTGCATTACCAAGCTGAGCGGAATTGATTGATGCTTGCAATTTATCCCATTCACCTGGTGCGCACAAGTGATCCCCACATACCTTTGTATTTCCGGTTCTCACTGTCAAGTGATTATCATTTAGGTAGGAGTAGTCTCTCTGTATCAATGCATTTGATGCAGGAATAGTTGATACTGCAACAGATGCCACCAGAACTGCTGTTAACAACAGTACTACCGGTAACTTGGACGACATGTTTTCTGCTATTTGATGCGCATATAAAAGAATTTCGCAAAACATTGCGAGATCTTGCAAAGAAATAGATAGTAAAAGATCAAAAGTTTGTTCATGATTGCCAAAGTCGGGGCAAAGGCACCAAACCTCAGCGTTTCAAAATGGGTGCAGGGGTTGCCGACCAATATAGACAAGGAAAAAGATAACGTGGTTCTAGTAGAAGTGTTTCAGGTAAACTGTCCAGGGTGTTTTCTGTACGGCATACCACAGGCAATTGACATATACAACAAGTATCGCAAAAACGGAGTAACAGTTTTGGGCATTGCAACGGCGTTTGAAGATTTTGATAAAAACACTGTCGAGAACCTCGAATTACTCCTGACAAAGGGCGAGACAATAGGGGAGACATACAAAGCGTTGGGACAGTATGGCCATCTTGTAGATGGAAAAAATCTTCCATACAAAATTCCGTTTCCAGTAGGAATGGATCTTTTAAAACAGGAAAGCGGTAACATTAGTCAAGAAAAGATAAACGAGATAATCGAGGCAAACGTTCCAGGTTTTGATTCTTACAATGAAAGCCAAAAGGCAGACATTATCGAACGCGTCAAACAATATCTCAAGAACAAGGAATATTCCGCACAGACGTTTGAGCAATTTGCTTTGCGTGGAACTCCGTCTACCATTCTGATTGATAAAAAAGGGATACTCAGAGATGTAGGCTTTGGCCAAAACGACTTGCTTGAGGAACAGATAAGAAAACTGTTAGATGAGTAGATACTGCAGAGTGCTTTGTCAAACAAACAACACATGTATACATCACTTGATGATACGCCAGACAAGATAGTAAGACTGCTAAAGTCTCACAAGTCTGGATACATTTCAGGAGAAAAACTTTGCAAGTCTCTAGGACTGAGCCGAGCTGCAGTCTGGAAGAACATAAAAAAACTCCAATCCCTAGGTTACAAGATAGACTCAAAACAAAAGTCAGGCTACAGACTTGTTGCCAAGACCAGCCTAATGTTGCCATGGGAAATATCAGATGGGCTGCAGACAGATATCATTGGAAGAAAAATTTACTATTTTGATACCATAGACTCGACACAAAGTTTTGCATTAAAGTTGGCCTCAAGGCCACATGAGAACGGCACCATCATAGTTGCCAAACGACAAACACATGGGAGGGGAAGACAGGATAGAAGATGGATATCTCCAGACGGAGGCATCTGGCTATCAATACTTCTTAGACCAAATTTTGAAGTCTCTCATGTCTCATTATTTCCAATGCTTGTCTCACTTGCACTTGCTTTAACGATAGAGAAGACACTAAAACTAAAACCCAGACTAAAGTGGCCAAACGATGTAACTTTGGGCGATAAAAAAGTGGCAGGCATACTGGTAGACGCCTCAGTCGAATCAAACCAGATAGATTACTTGGTCATTGGAGTTGGAATAAATTTCAAAGTAGAGCCAAGTGCAATAACCAAGATTGCAAAAGGCTCCAAGAACTTTTATGGTGCAACTACACTTGTAGGAAAAAAAACAGATGCAGACCCAGTGATGTTTTTGCAGACATTCTTGGCGGAGCTTGAAAAGATGTACAACAAGGTAATTGAAAATAATATTTCTGGAATAAAAAAAGACTGGAAAAAAAGATCTTCCACAGTTGGAAAAAACGTCAAGATATCCACGCCAAATGGCTATGTCACTGGAAAAGCCACAGGCATAGATAACGATGGTGCATTGCTAGTTTCAAGCAGGGGAAAGACCCAGAGACTGCTTGTCGGCGATATATCCAGTCAGGCCTAGTCAGTTTTTTATAATTACAAATTATCAATACATCAATGAGGATATGCTGGGCAAACACAGATAATTTTGACGATGCAGATGTGGTCATTTTTGGAATACCTGATGAATCAAAATCACATTCACTTCGCAAGGGAAGTTCCGAAGCGCCCCACAAGATAAGGGAGATCTCCAACATTAGGGACACGTACAAAAGAGGCAATGAGATCTCAAAGGGTTTCCCGCTTGGAGGCGTAAAACGTAAGGTATACGATCAAGGAAACGTGTTGAGGATGGAGGCAGGAGACACTGCAGACAAGATAGTTTCAAAGGCAAAAATCCCCATTGCCATGGGCGGCGACCATTCCATTTCTGCGGATATAATACGGTCAATAGCAAAGAGATGCGGTCCAGTATCGCTGGTTTATTTTGACGCACATCCAGATTTTATCAGCTCATCTACTGGCTATTACGGCTCTGTTCTGCATGATGTCTTGCCCAATATAGATCTCAAGTCAAGTGTTCAGATAGGAATCAGAACACCAGAGCAAGAAGAAATAGACAATATCAAAAGATACAATCTCAAGGTGATAACTCCACTTGATGTTCTAAAAGAAGGCATAGTAAAAATCGAAAGCGCTGTGTTAAGCAAACTAGGACCAAGGGTATACGTTTCAGTAGACATGGATGCAATCGATCCGGCTTATGCACCAGGAGTCTCAGTTCCCGTGCCGCTTGGCCTTGCAAGTCGTGAAGTACTCTACCTCCTCAAATCCATAGCAAAGAAAGGAATCATAGGACTCGACATCATGGAGGTTTGTCCAAGTTATGACATTAAAGACAGAACCTCTCACTTGGCATCAAGGATAATTGGCGAAGTGATATCCTCGATGGATAAAACTTCTTAATGCTTTTAACTGGGCCAAATAGTAGCTTGGTAATGTTTTCTCATTTTACTGTGAAGCAAGCAAACGAGATGCTTCCATCAATAATTAAAAAATTCAGCGAATTGACAAATTTGAAAAACAAAGTTATAGAAATTCAAACTGAGATGGAAACAAACCCGAAATACATGTCCAGTTTTAAGGAATACATACTCAAAAAACAAGAATTCAACACGGCAATCTCGAATTTTTACAAGGCAGTAGAAGAAATAGAAAGCACCGGAGTTGTAATGAAAAGTGTCGAGGAAGGACTGCTTGACTTTCCATCGCTTCGGTTCAATGAAGAAATCTGGCTTTGCTGGAAAAAAGGCGAGACTGAGATCAAGTTCTGGCATGGAAAAGACGAAGGATTCAACGGCAGAAAGCCATTGGAAACCTTTGATGTAGAAAAATTACGATGACTATCACGTATACATGCAACCATATACCGAAATAGACCTAAACATCTAAGGCATATACAATGCTGTCATACTGGCTTCGTGCAGTAAGAATCAGATTCCTGCTTGCATCAGTAATCTCAGTTTTTCTCGGGCTTGTCATAGGATGGTGGCAAAATGCCGCAATAAACATAGAGTTTGCAGCATTAACGCTGGCAGGCGTTGTGGCATTACATGGAAGTGTAGACCTACTCAATGATTATTGGGATTACAAGAGAAATATAGACACTGAGACCAAGAGGACCAAATTCAGCGGAGGCACCGGAGTCTTGCCAGAAGGACTGCTCAAGCCATCAGACGTCTATCGCGCCGGAGTTATTTTATTAATTGCAGGGGCTGCAATCGGAGCATATTTTGTATTTGAGAGAGGAATAACAATCGCACTAATTTTGGGATTTGCAATCATCTCAATCTACTTTTATTCAACAAGAATAGTTGATTCCGGCCTAGGAGAAGTCTTTGTTGCTATCAAGGGAACAATGATAGTGCTTGGAACATATTTTGTCCAGACATCACACATAACCATGGAGCCAGTCTTTGCAGGAATATTTTCAGGCGTATTATCATCAACTGTTCTCTTTGTCAATTCATTTCCCGATTATGATGCAGACAAGACACATGGAAGAAAGACGTTGGTCATACTGCTTGGAAAACAAAAAGCAGCATCAAGTGCATGGATTTTTCCTGCCATAACGTATGGAATAATCATAACGGCAGTGTCATTGCATATTTTTCCAGTCATCTCTCTTCTTGCTTTTGGCACCATACCAATTGCGATAAGATCCTGCAGAGCATTGAAACAAAAATTTGATCAGGTGGAAGAGCTTGTTCCAATAATGGAAAACTTTGTGTCCTATAGCAGGATAACCGGTGTTCTTCTTGTCATAAGTTTTGTTGCAGATTATTTTGTAAGAGTTGTTCAGTAGGATTAAATCAACCATATCTAAAGCCACATCATGATATCAGGATATGCAACTCAAGAAGGGACAGCAGAGTTTGCAAAAAACCATCCAAGTGTTGCAAGTAATCATTTTAAGAAATTCAACGGGCTCACATTATCATCAATTGGAATAGGCACTTATCTTGGAAATCTAGATGAGACCACTGACACCTTGGTCAAGGATGCAGTTGTAAAAACAGTCACACTTGGAGCAAATGTCATAGATACTGCCATAAATTACAGATCGCAAAAGGCAGAAAGGTCAGTAGCTAGGGCAATCGCACAGTTGATTGAAAAAAACAAGGCACAAAGAGATCAATTATTCATCAGCACAAAAAACGGCTACATTACAAATGACGGTGACGTAAACGAAGATTTTTGGCAAAATATCCAAAATACACTAGTAAAACCAGGCATAATCAAGTCAGGTGATATCTCATCAGGATATCATTGCATGACAGTACCTTATCTTCAGGACCAGTTGGAAAGAAGTCTGAAAAATTTAGGGTTGGAATGCATCGACCTCATGTACCTTCACAATGCAGCCGAGGGACAGCTCCAGGACATTACAAAAGATGAATTTATGAAAAAACTTGGCCAAGTGTTTGAGTTTTATGAAAAACAGAGAATTGCCGGAAAGATAAGATACTACGGAATGGCCACGTGGGATTGTTTTCGAGTGCCTCAAGAGCATCCACAGCATCTTTCAATTTTTGATGTTACAAAGTTGGCAAATAATATTGGTGGCGCTGAAAACGGATTCAAGTTCATTCAACTACCATACAACATGTATCTAGACCAAGCCCTCACCATGAAGAACCAGGTTCAAGATGGAGCATCATTTAGCATTTTTGAGGCTGCAACAAAGCTTGGGATTGGCATCTTTACCAGTGTTCCACTCATGCAGTCAAAACTCTTAGGTCCAAATATTTTACCAGAGTTTGGACAGTTATCGCGTGCATCACATAGAGCAATCCAATTTGTCAGGTCCACACCAGGTGTCATAGCACCTCTTGTGGGTCAAAAGTCTCCTTCACATGTAGATGAGAACTTGGAGCTTGCAAAGATTCCCGTATTAACCGAATCAGAATTTTCTGATCTTGTGCACAAGTTATCATCTTAATTGTAAGTTTTAAATACAAATAGCAGACGAATCAAGGCATGCCGGTAGATCCAGTCTGTGGAATAGAACTAGACGAAAAACTTGCGTTAGAACACGAATACAAAGGAAAAAAGTACTATTTTTGTTGCCATGGATGCAAGAGAATCTTTGTAAGAAAACCCAACAAGTGGAAAAAAGACTAGATTGGAAAGCTTCCACACATTCGGCAGAAATGCGATTTTTCCTCAAAAGAGTAACTACAGTTAGGACATTTGTTTTTCGATTGCCCTAGCATAGAGGGGTAGTCATAATATCTCCGGTATATCTCATAGTAACAGAGTGCCTCTTTTGATGATAGTGATACCTGCTCTTTTTCCAGATATCTTGCAGCCTTTTCCGCGAAGGTATGACTTGGGATTGTGTTATCAAAGAAACTTGTAAGGCCGTTTGTGCCAGACCCATCCTGCATTGCAGATTTCTCTCGCCACACAATTGATTGTGGAAGCGATCTCTCAAATGCCTTTCTTAGAACCCATTTACCGTATTTTTTACCATTTTCCTCTCGAACTTTGAGTTCAGGTGATAAAGATTTTGCATATGCTACAACATCGTCATCAAGAAATGGAGTGTGCAACTCAATTCCAAGTTCCTTTGATATAGAGCGCGATGGAAAGTGCATTACTTTCCATATGCGTTCAAGGTCTTTTTTCAGTTCAGGAATTGACATTCTCTGAAAAAAATTATAGCCTGCAAAAAGTTCGTCAGCTCCATCTCCGGTCATCATAGATTTGAAGCCATCATCTTTTGCATGCTTCATGGTGGTATAGACTACAATATTATTTCTAATTTCAATTGGATTGAAGACCTTGAGAATCTTGATGGTTTGCTCTATTGCATTCAACAAGTTGTCAGTAGATTCAGGTATCACAACAAGTTCCAGGCCAAACATATTGGCAACCAATTGAGCATTTACCAAGTCTGTTGACGGAAAATCCCGAGCAATCATTGCATATGCTCTTGCTTTTCTACCAAGACAAGATGCCAATATTGACGAGTCAAGACCTCCGGATAGAGAGATGCTTTCAGTTTTGTGTTTTATCACAGCCTCAGATATTAGTGACTGGAGCTTTGAGCGAGTTTCTTGCAACGATCCGCTTTTGGTTCGTCTCTCAATTAAGTTATCATGCACTAAAGATTAGCTTTAAATATTTTACACAGGCAAAAATTCGTATGCTTTTGCCTGCAGAAATAGAAACAAAGACTCTCATCCCCGCATTAAGAGCCATCTTGGCCAAGAAACTCATTGAAGACCACAAGATACGAGAAGAAGAAGTCTCAAAGATGCTTGGAGTGACACAAGCTGCAATCAGCAACTATGTCAGGGGAACAAGAGGAGATCCCGAACTTATCCACAAACTTCTCGCAGTCAAGGAAGTGTCAGACATGATAAATGACATATGCAGTAATCTGGCATCAAACATGGCATATACGCCTTCTAGTCTTTCAAAATTCATAGGCCTTTGCAATTACATAAAATCAAGCCTTTTGATCTGCGACATACACCACAAGTTAGAATCAAACATAGACGAGGCAATATGCAAAGAATGTGAAAATATGTTGCTTAAAGGTCCTGGAACACACTTTTAGTTTGTCTTAGTTATAGTAATCCTAATTGTAGATACCAACGGTCCGTTGTTTCCTTGACTTTCACTGTCTACTATGATACCAAGTATCTTGGAATTTCCCTTCATCATGTTCTCGGTCACTACATTTGCTACTGCAACTGCCACAGGAATTGAATCTCCCTTGGCAGTAAGGGTCACGGTCTTGTGTTGTACAAGTTCAGTCAAAATATCAAGCGCGCATTCCATAACTGGCTGCTGATTAATTATTATCAATTTACCATCTTTTAGGCTCGATGCCTTATCTAGCTGTACATTTTCCTCAATTCCACTCAACAAACTCTACCACACACCAAGATACATTCTATTAAAATCTTATCGACAATTTATCCATTATTCAAAAAGATCAATCGGAATATTCTGAAAGTCTCCATTTGGCAATACGCGTTTTATTGTGATCGGTATTACACGTTTTTCAAGTTCAGTATAAGCTAGATCTAATGAAGTTGCAACTTCTTTTGGCACCGGTATGAACGGAGGTGCTCCAAGCGAAAGCTGTAACGCACGAGCGCCAAGTATTCTTGCTTTTTCAAATCGCGTAAGAGTCGGTGGTCCAATCATTATCTTACCCTTGCCTACAGTTTCGTATTCTATAGGCTCATGAACAGGGTCTACTTCTATTATCTCCCTTGCTGCAATGATTTTCTGTATTCTTTCTTGCTCGGCAAGTTCTTCTGGCGAGAGTTCTTTCTTTCCTCGCTTAGTTGCTGGTTTTTCTTCTTCCTCAGATGTAACTTCAACAGTTTCTGTTTCTGGAGGTAAAACTACTGGTGCAACTTCTTCCTCTGCCTGAACCTCTTCGGTATCTACACTAACTTCCTCAGGTTCATCAGACATTAGGGATTTGGTGAAACAAACGTTATATATTTCATCATACTCCCGTTCAAAAATGAGTTCCGGGTCGGTATCAAAAATTGATCTGGTGTTGTCACTGAAAGGAAAAACGACAACTACATTAGAATTGAAACGCCATCTTGCACCAAAAACTGTCGGCGCCATACTCAGGGGCTTGCCACTTGAAGGCAATGCCCACATGATGGGCAACTCAATTGCTTTTGTTGATACTGCACTTACTGCAGGCGGCGAAAAACTCAGAACTCAATTCAAAAGAGGTGATGTCGGATTCATGGCATCAAATGGCTCGATTTGTTTCTTTTTGCAAGATGTCTTGTCTTCAAAACCTATGACGTTTGTTGGCAAGATAACATCAAATCTAGATGCATTAAACGAAATCAAACCTGGAGATATTTTCTTGATTTCTCAAGCAGGTACGTAAATGTGGTGTCCGCTATATCCGCCTATTCTCTTTACAGTTCCCTGTTTTAACAAGTTCAACAAGAACGTATTTGCAGCAGACACTTTGACATTTGTCTGTCTAGACAATTCTTGCGCCGTAAATACTTTGGAGCTCTTTATGAAATTCATTGCTTGATTCTCGTCCACTATCACCGATATGGTGTTTTTTGATTTTTGCTCTTTCTTGTCTTTCTTCTGACCGCCTTCTTTCTTTGCAGATTCCGCAGCTTGTGCTTTCTCTGCTTGTGCGGGAGATTTTTTCTTTGCTCCACCCATAACCAAACTTTCCATGTCCTATTTATAAACGAACAAGATTTCACAAGTCCTAAATACAAGCTAAATTTGGCCACTCTTATGGGAATAGATCTAATTGAAGAAAAAAATCTCAATGACATCATAACGTATGCTCTCGACTACCCAAAGATGGTGTTGTCAGAGGCCAAGTCGTTGTCTATAACATCCAACCTTGAAGACTTTGCGTATGGGATCTATGTCGGATACATTTGTGGTGTTTTCTTTGATGGTTTTCTGCAAAGAAACAAGAGGTATCTTGATTTGGAAGAATCTTCTGACTTTCACAATATTATTTTGAAAAGAACTCCAGAGATGAGATTAAGAATCAAGGCACATCTACATTTGAAATAATTCAACCTTTTATTCTACAGAGAGTACAAGTCATCAGATGAGATTTTCACTAGTTGCCGAAACACTTGGATACATGGAAGGCACCACAAAGCGACTAGAGCTAACTCAACATCTAGTTGATCTGTTCAAGATAACTCCTCCTGAAATAATTCCAAAAGTAGTATACTTACTTCAAGGCAAGCTGAGGCCTGACCACGAGGGAATAGAAGTTGGCGTTGCAGAAAAAATTGCAGTAAAGGCACTATCCAAGTCATCAGGAGTTTCAGTACCTAAAATTGAGCACGAATACAAAAAGGCTGGAGATTTCGGGCAGGCAACGGCTACAATTTTAGAACAAAAAACACAGACAACCTTTCTCAAAGAAGACATCACAGTTGAGAGAGTGTACGATACCCTGTTTAGGATAGCAGAACTCAAGGGAAACAGGTCGCAAGACATGAAGATGAAATACATCTCAAGTTTGCTAAACGATGCAAGTCCTGCAGAGGGAAGATTCATTGCAAAAATAATTACCGCCAACTTGAGGCTAGGAATAGCGGATTATACCATACTTGATGCGTTGTCTATTGCCTTTACAGGCTCAAAAGAAAATAGATCACTTCTAGAATACGCGTACAATGTGTGCAGCGATTTGGGTAGGGTGGCAGAGGCAGTGGCAAAAAACGGGACCGAAGAACTAAAACATTTTCAAGTTTCAGTTTTCAGCCCAATTCGCCCCATGCTTGCTGAAAGGGTAAAGAGTCCAGAAGAGGCGCGCGAAAAGATGGGCCAAGAGTTTGCTGCAGAATACAAACTTGATGGCGAACGCGTTCAGATCCACATACAAAAAGAGACTACGATTCTGTACTCCCGAAGCCTTGAAAATATTACAAGTTACTACCCAGATATTGTTGAAAAAATTGGAAAAGCGATTAAAGCTAAAGACGCAATATTGGAAGCAGAGGCAGTTGCAATAAATGAAAACACTGGAGAGTTTTTACCTTTCCAAGAGCTCATGCATCGCAGAAGAAAGTACAACATAACAAAGGCGGTACAAGAGTATCCAATCACAGTCAATCTTTTTGACGTCATGTTTGTCGATGGCAAGAGTTGCTTGGACTTGACATACAAGGAACGCAGGAAGATACTTGAGAACATAGTAACTGAAGATGCTTTTGCACGAGTCATGCCAATGACAATAGTCAAGACAGATGATGAGGTGGAAGACTTTCTTGAAAATGCAATAAATTCTGGATGTGAAGGATTGATGCTCAAACAGCTTGATTCCTCTTACAGGGCAGGTGCACGGGCAAGCAACTGGCTCAAGTTAAAGCGCGAGTACAGAAATGAACTTGGTGACTCGCTTGATCTAGTAGTTGTTGGCGCATTTTATGGACGCGGTAGAAGGACAGGTAAATACGGAGCACTCCTTTTGTCTGCATACAATGAAGAAGAAGATACATACCCCAGTGTCTGCAAGGTTGGAACTGGTTTTACTGACGAGAGTCTGGACCAAATTTATCAGATTTTATCAGACAAGATAATTGTCAAAAAGGACCCAAGGATTGCCAGTGGTCTTGAAGCGGATGTTTGGTTTGAGCCAGAGGTTGTTATTGAGATAGTGGCGTCTGAGATTACATTGAGTCCAATTCACAAAGCAGCATTAGACCAAATAAGAAAGGGCAGCGGCCTTGCATTGCGGTTCCCAAAGTTTACTGGCAAAATAAGATTTGAAAAAACTCCCGAAAATGCAACTTCTGTTAATGAAGTCATGACAATGTATAACAACCAGAAAAAAGTCGTACAGGCTGAAAAACAATTTTGAATGGTTGCTGACTGAAGGTTGTTTACGTAAGAATTATTAGCTGCCGGCATTAGATAAAACGTCTAGATGTACAGCGGGGAACTTGAAGTTCAAGCAAAAAGAAAGGCACTTGCCGTTTTGCAGGACGAGATTAACAGAATTCTTAACGCAGTAAGAGATCTTTCATCACTTCCTGAATTGATAATCAAGTCTGACAAGTCAGAGGTAAAGCAAGTACTTGAAAGAATAAAGAATACAGAAGATGAGGTCGAGGCCCTACGCAGAAAGATAACTCGTGAAATAGCAGATGTCGGAGGGTTGATGATGAATAGAGAGAACCTGCTAAACACAGCATACACAATGGATGAGATTGCAGGCTACATCACAGGCATAGCCTTCAAGTTATCAAACATCAAGGGTGCTACCCTCAAGAAAGAGAAAATCGAGAAAGATTTGGGAGAGCTCATAGAGCAGGCAGTAGACCAAATTTACAAGCTAAATGAGATTGTCCGTGCACTTGGTGGAAATGCCACAGTTGCAATAGACCTTGCTCACGAGGCTCAGAAGATAGAAAGGACGGTAGATGAAAAATATCGCGCTTTAACCATCAAGGTTCTAGAGGAAGTTACAACAACAAAAGAACTGATGCTCCTAAAAGATGTGGTAGAAGGAATCGAGGAAATGTCCGACAAATGTCTCCAAGTATCAGACTCGTTCATTTTGCTGGCGCTTAGCCTATAAAATTACAAAATTATTTCTTTTGCATTGCGTTCATAAACACTCAAATCGATTGATTTGCACATGGAAGACAGATTGAAAGGAGAGATAATTGAAAACAGGATAATAGTTTGGAATTTAGATGAATCAAGATCACTGTTTGCAAATGGATATTATGGAAAGCCAATAGGAGTTACAAAACCAAAACCGGAGGAGATTAATGTTCCTCTAATTTTAGACCTTATAGAAGGATATTATCTTCTTGAAACATCAAAACTGAAAATCTATCGAGCTAAAAAAATAATCTCTCCACAAGAAATGCTTGAGATATGCAGACGAGAGCATCACAACTTTGACAAAAAATATCTAGTTTACAAGGAATTTAGGGACAAGGGATACATTGTAAACCCAGGAATCAAGTTTGGTTGTGATTTTGCAGTTTATCAGAAAGGTCCAGGCATAGACCATGCACCATATTTGTTACAGGTTTACAATTCTACAGACACCGTGTCAGCAACAAGTGTTGTTCTTGCAGGAAGACTAGCCACGACAGTACGAAAACAATTCATCCTTGCAATTCCAAAAGGAAACAAAATCGATTGTTTGGCGCTTGACTGGTGGAGGGCTTAGAGTTGTTTTTTAATATGAGAAGCTATTCTGTCGTAAACCTCGAATAGTTCTTTTGTAATTCCCATTTGTTGGCTACTTTTCCATTTGCCGTGAATTCGAATTCCTTTCTTTGTTGGATCCACCCAGATGAAGGCATCGTTGTATGGTAGCTTGACAATCATGGCCTTGAGTTCTGCATCGGAGTTTAGTACTTCGGCAAGTTCGCCCCCAACCCATTCCACATCAGACACCTTTTTTGCGGCAAAATGCCCCTTTGTCTGCAGTTTAGTTTTGGCAAGGAGGTCATCGAGGTTAATCTGGTTATCAGTTTTTACGATAAAGTGTGCCTGAAATCGGTCTTGTGCACCCCAAGGCTGCGGATTTAGATCTTGTGACATTTCAACCCTTCTGGATTATCTGAATGACGTCGATGTTGCGTCCCTTGAGTTCAATACAGCCATGGTTTGTAACCATGGCAGGCGAATTCGAGAAATATTTAGAATAATAATCACTTTTTTCCACCTCGTCTGTCTCAAATTGTTTTGGCTCTGCGTTTATGCCAATTTTTTCTAATACCTCACAGTACTCTTTTCTTTTATTTTTCGGTGAAAAAGTATCAGGTTCTGAATCGTGCATGCGTCAGGTTGAATTTGACCCACAAATAAATATTGGTGTGACATATCGGACGCCGAGCATAATCGAATAAATAGTCCAAAAATATGCCAGATCCTGTCAATGTCCAAGTTCCAGAACAAACTTGTTGTTATCACCGGAAGTGGCACTGGAATAGGAAAAGCAATAGCGATCAAGTTTGCCGAAAATGGGGCAAGCATTGTCATCTTGGGAAGAAGAAAAGAGCCACTTGAAGAGGCAGCCAAAGAACTACAGCAAGTGATTGACAAAGTAAAGAGCGGAGCCTTTGTAAAAATATTCTCAGGGGTGGACGTCAGCGACGAAGAAGGCGTCTCAAAAATGTTTGACGAGTTGAAGAAGGCTCATGGAACAGTAGACATTGTAATCAATAACGCAGGAGTTTCAGGTCCAGTAACATGTTTTCCCAATTCGCCAATTAATGATTTTAAGAGTACAGTCGGCATTCACCTCACTGGTACTTTCTGGACATCGGCTCAGGCAGTAAAGGCCATGAAGCCTGGATGCAAGATAGTGACCATATCAACATTCTTTACAGAAGAGCGACCGTTTGAACAAAGGCCGTATCGATTTAGAAGTCCATACACTGCATCACAGGGAGCAAAAAACAGGCTTGCCGAAGCAATGTCGTGGGAGCTTACAGACAAAGGAATAGTGTCAATTGCTACCAATCCAGGTCCAGTGCACTCTGACAGAATATACAAGACGGTCTATCCAAAGGCCGCAGCGGAATTTATGAGAGTAAGCGGATTTGAGAGTCTCTCACCTGAAGAAGTAGAAAGTGTCAACAATGACATACTTCCGTTACTTGGAGAAGATGAAAACACTGTAAAAAACGGCATAATGCAAGCTACTACCAAGCTTGCAAAGGCAAAATCAATAACGTCGGAGCAAGATATCCAAAAACTAAATGCCACGATCTCTTCTCTTTTGGCAAAGATACAGCAGATTGCAGAGAAAGTACAAACCAATACAAGCAAAATGATTGCAGATGAACAATTCTTGTCACAGCAACAAGTTGCTGAGACTGTCATGATGTTGTGTGACGAATCAATTTCAAAGATATTAAACGGCAAGGTCATTCCAGGTGACAGAGTGTTCTATCCTGTCAAGCCACACATTGCATGCTCAATACCTGAGACCAGTCCCAATTATGCCTCCAAAGTTGTTGTATTTGTGGTAGATGCCACTGAAGAATCAGATGTGGCAAGAGTGGAGTATCTTGCACAAAATATCGAAAATAACGGCGGAAAGACAGTGATCTTGATTTCAAAGACTAGTATAAAACAAGCCGAAGAAAGATTATCCAAATTCCATTCTCATGTAATGGACATAACAAGCCAAGAAAACATGAGAAGGATGCTAAATACGGCCACACAAAAGATTGGGCCTATCAGTACAGTCATCTACATAACAGGAAAACTGGGTCAGGTTTCAAAGCTTGTTGAGCTTTCAAGACAGCAATGGGATGGACTCGTGGACAAGTTCATAAACACACCTGCGGCAGTCCTGCAGGAAACACTTGGCAGATTTGTCCAAGGGGGAGCAAAGAATCCACCTCTTTTCAAAGACAAAGAAGGCACAATCATACTCATCGGACCTGACATGCCATCAGGAAGTAAGGTCACAGGAAGGGATAGAGCTAAAGTCGAGGTGTTCAGAGGAGCGCTGAGGCCCTTTACAACAACGGTCAATCAAGAGCTAAGCGATGTTCTCAAATCAAAGATAAGGATGCATTTGATTCTCCCTGGCAGCGTTGACGGAACGGAACCAAGCAATGCCAAGATTCTAAATGCAATTAACTTTTTCAGTTCCGGAAAGGCGGTTTCAAACTCTGAGATAATTTATTATCCAGACGAAACTAGATCCTGATGAAAAAATTTTCTGAGATTCAAATCGGCGATGAGTTTTTTTCAGAATGCAAAATTACATCAGATGACTTGGAAAAGTATCTTTCCTTTTCAGGTATAAAAAACATAATTTACGAAAAAGAAGAGTTTGCAGACAAGCAAGGAAAGATGGTTTCAGGCAGAGCCATACTTGCAAGAATGGAGGGAGAGTTTACAAGACTTGAAGAAATGTATGGAAATGTTTTGATTTTCTACGGCATTGATGGAGATGCTTCTTGGAACAATAGGCAGACACGGTTCTTAAAGCCTCTCCGTACTGATGAAAAATTGAAGATCAAGTTCAGGATTTCCGACAAGCGAGATCTCAATGACGAATTCGGACTCGTGACAGTAGATTTCGAGGGGACAGATAAAGATGGTAAGACAGTCCTTCTATCTAAACGAAACATCTACCAGATGAAAAAATAGTACCAGTAGAGAATACAATTGTAAGATCATGGAGTCTTGATGTGGACATTTAATCCATCCATAAACAATTTGATAGATGTTACTGCAAGCACTATCGTGACAAATATTCTGAGTTTTCGCTCTCCCACTTTCAATGACATCTTGCTGCCAACAATGCCACCTGCAAACGCTCCCACAGACAACAATCCTGCCTGCATATAGTCAGGATGTCCTAGCAAAGAATGAACAATCATTCCAGATGCAGCTGCAAACATCAGTATGAATTGGGATGTCGGAGCAGCAAGTTTCATCGACAGACCTATTGCCACCACCATGAGCGGTACAAAGACGGTTCCTCCACCAATCCCAAACAAGCTTGAAATTATTCCTGCAAAAAAACTTGAACCGGCGGCAAGAATCATTATCTGTTTTGAAAAATTGTATTCTTTAGGTTCCATCTTTCTTCTGGAATAAATATACACACTTGAGCCAACAAGTACGATGCCAAACAGCAGTTTGAATGCAGATGCAGAAATGTCATCTGATATATACGCGCCAAGCACTGTTCCAGGTATAGAAAGCAATGCAAGTTTTATCCCTAAAGAATAGACGATTCTCTTTTGTTTTGCATACGACACTGTAGAGCCAACAGCATTACAAAAGGCGGCAAATAGGCTGTCGCTTGCTGCAAGCGTTGGTTGAAATCCAGCAAAGGTCAGCGTAGGAACAATAACAAATCCCCCTCCAAGGCCAATCATTGACCCAAGAACGCCTGCCACAAATCCAAGCGGTACTAACCAGATATACTCAAGCAATACTAACACCAGATTCAAGTTTCCATAGGTTAAGTGAGTTCGTCAAGCTTAATGGACCTCAGAGACATAGAACTGATTATTTTGCTACAAGAAACTTCCAGAGATATCCCTGCGAATTAGTAGATAGTTCAATCTCAAAGTGTTTCCCGCCCAACGGTATACCATGTGTTGTGCTGTTAGGCTCTTTTCCTTTCAAGTGAAAGTCGCGCAATGCATCCATCATGTCGGACAACGTAGAATACCCACCAGGTTTTTCTTTATTCCAACATTGGCATACGGTTTCATTCAAGACATCACCAAACAATGTCTTCACATCCTTATAGTTACTAAATACTGGGTCAGACTGGGCAGTTGTAATTACAAGTACTGGCGCTAAAGATGAACCTACCATGTTGAGATTTCCAAGAAAATTTGCATGTTCATCTTTTATTTCTGTTGAGGTACAATATTCAAGCATAGCTTGCTTTGTCTGATTAGAAAGAAAATTACAATATTGATTGATGTCTGCAGTTGTACTGAACTTTAGAGGGTTTGACATGTTTATGTTCTGAGTTATCAAAGTGCTTTTCAGATCAGAGTTTACTTCTTCATAAGTATAGTCAAGAGTAAATGCAGATATTCCTACAGGAACAATAGACACTGAAGGTCCCGTACTGATTTGCGTGAGAATTATTACTGCAGCTATAACACCAGCAGCTGCTGCGATTCCAATGTAAGCATATTTTTTGTGGATCACGCCATCCAAAGTTTTTTAAGCTTTAATAAAGGAATCTGGTAATTCGTGAATCTTAATTAATGCCAATATGTGTTTGGTGGATGTTGCGCATAATACTATGTGGTTTTGGCGTGGTTGGACAAAGTTTTGCAAAACTTCTTCTTTCAAGATCAGAGGATCTTTATGCAAAACATGGACTCAAGCCAAGAATTGTAGGAGTGTTCGATAGCAAAGGCTCCGCCGCATCGTCGGCAGGAATTGATCTTGACAGGCTATTAGAAACCAAGAAAAAATACGGAAACATACGAAAGTATCACAACAAGGAAAAAGAAGCAAATGGGCTTGATATGATAAATGGTATGGAAGCAGAAGTTTTGATTGAGACTACTCCAAGCAACTACAAAGATGCAGAACCAGGCATGTCACATATTGTCACTGCAATGAAAAAAGGACTTCATGTCATTACAGTAAACAAGGGCCCACTTGCATTGGCGTTTCCGTCTTTGATAGAACTTGCGACATATAATCAAGTACAATTAAAATTCAGTGGTACTGTTGGAGGAGGCACTCCAATACTTGACTACGCAAAAAATAGTTTAAGGGGAGAAAGAATAGTGTCTTTTCAGGGAATACTTAACGGTACTACCAATTACATTCTTACAAACATGACAACTGGAGGCATGACATTCAAGACTGCATTAGCAGATGCAAAGAAAAAAGGATATGTTGAGGCAGATGAATCACTCGACATTGATGGTTTTGACGCAGCAGCCAAGCTTGTCATCCTTGCAAACTGGATAATGGACATGAAGGTAACTATCAAGGATATCAAGAGAACAGGCATTAGAAATGTGGAAACATCGGACATCAAAAAAGCATCCAAGAATCACGCTGCAGTGAAATTAATCGCATCATGTGACAGAAGCCTGGAGGTATCTCCAAGAGAGGTTCCAGTAGATGATCCCCTCTGTGTCAATGGCACATTAAATGCTATTACATTCAATTCAGAACACTCTGGACAGCAGACAATAATTGGCCGTGGGGCAGGCGGCTTGGAGACTGCAAGCTCCATACTACGAGACTTGCTTGATATCAAGCAGGAAATGACGCGAGTTTGAAATCACATCCCCTATCTAAGACAGATAGTAATGATATACTTGAATCAATAGCAACGCAGTGGAAGATAGAGATTCCAAAGATAAAGACTCTTGTCAAACACGAAATTGATGATGAAACGTCAATCATCACAGGAGAAGGCTTTATAGCAATCAAGTCTGGCGAAACATACCTGCCGTTTCTTTCTGAAACTTCATTGCTTGAAAAATTTCCAAAAATAGTGGTTGATGCAGGAGCCATCAAGTTTGTCTGCAACGGTGCAAACATCATGCGCCCTGGAATCAAAAAATTCACAGAATTTCAAAAGGATCAGATAGTGTGTGTGACCGAAGAAACGCACAACAAGTTTCTTGCAATAGGAAAGGCCCTTGTGTCAAGCGAAGAGATGTCAAACATGACAAAAGGTGAAGCCGTCAAGAACTTGCATTATATTTCAGACAAACATTGGGAAGCAGCAAAAACGATTAAAAAGTAATTTCTAGTTTTGAGTTGATTCTCTTATTCCGTTTTTGTCGCAGACAAGTACATCAATCCCATCACCACTTGCAGAGTCACGCATTATGGCTGACTTGATTGACTTTACTGCAAGCGCAACTGCATCTTTTTCTGACATGCCTTTTTTGAATTCTTGGTCCAGTACTCCAAGTGCCATCTCTGCACCAGTGCCTACTGCCGCATAGTCATCAGGAAGAACAGAACCTAGAGGATCAAGCGTATAAATCGATGCACCACCGTCAACTCCGCCAACTATTACTTGAGTCAACAACGGGTAAAATCTTCTTTCATACATAAGAGATGACATCATTTTAGCAACAGAGTTTGGCGGAATTTCTCTTTTTAGTTCAAGTTTTCTTACTTTTGTAAGTGCGCGCATCTGCATTGCCAACACCTGCATGTCTGCCACCATTCCCGCACAGCATGCGCCCACAAAGTCGGTTATCTTAAATGTCTTCTTTGTAGTCTTGCTTACTACAAAATTGCCATATGATATTCTTCTTTCGCTTGCAAGCACAATCCCTCCATCATATGTTATTCCGACGGCGGTAGCACCTGGCATATACATATAGGCCATATTTGAACTGCCAAACGAGCACAATAAAGGCCTTTCTCTAAATCAGGCGAGATCTTGTTTTGTGAGAATATTTTACAACATATAGAAAAAGCCACTCTAGGTACTGAATTTTTTTATTATTTTGCACATGCATTTTGTAGTCTTTTTGAGCAGATCGATTCTAGCAAATTCATTAGGCGAGTGTATTCTTGCGTAGACAAACGTGCTTCCAATAGATATGCATGGTGCCTTTAGCACTTTGGCAAACGAGTGCATTGGACCTGTACCAGCGGATGAGATGCTCATTATTGACGTTCCAAAAGATTCGTCTGCGGCCTCTTTTACAACCTTGACAAACGGGTCAAAGATTTGGGTTCTTGATGCAGCCTCGCCATGAATCATGTGAACATGTATGTCTTCAAACCCTTTGGTTTTGAGATGTTTTTTGAGTCGTGCCAACTGTTTTATTGGATCCATTTTTGGCACTAATCTAAAATCAATTTTCACCATAGCCTTTGAGGGCAATACTGTTTTTGCACCAGGCCCCTCCCACCCTGACGAGAATCCAGCAATATTGCAAGTGGGATCTCCCACTATTGCTTTTTGTATTTCAATTCCTTTTTTATTTCCCAGAAATCTTGTTATGCCATATTCTTTTTTGAATGATTTTATATCAAACGGTTCATGCGATATCACTCCAAGTTCTTGGCTTGTGAATTTATCAACCTCTTTGTACCAATCTTTGATTAGAATTTTTCCACTCTTGTCTCTAAGTGTCTTTAATGCTTCAACTAATCTCCATGCAGGATTTTCTATCAGTACAGCAAGACTAGAGTGTGCATCTCGTATTGATTCCCTTATAGAAAGTTCAACGTATAGCAGACCTTTCATTCCTAGGCTGATAATAGGTCGGTCTTTCTCATCGACGTATCCAAATTCCCAGATTACACCGTCACATGACAATTTCTTTTGATATTTTTTCAAGTAACTTTCCACATGCATGCTCCCGATTTCTTCTTCGCCTTCAACTAGGAACTTTACATTGCACGGTACGTCTCCCGTTGTTTTAAGAAATGATTCTACTGCCTTTATCCTAGTAACAAGTTCTCCTTTGTCGTCTGCCGAGCCGCGGCCATAGATCTTGTTTCCCTTTATTTTACCACTAAATGGAGGATCAGTCCATAACTCAATTGGCTCTTCTGGTTGGACATCATAATGATTGTAAAATAATATAGTTTTATTCGGGTTTTTCTTTGAGATTACCTCACCATAGATTGCAGGAGGTATGTCCTTGCCGAGACGTAGTATCTCAGCCTTAATTCCAGACTTTTTCATTATTTTTACTACAAGACTTGCGCATTCTTCGAGTCCAAGATTTTTTGCAGAAACGCTTGGCTGCCTAATTAATTTCTGAAGGTCGGAGATCAACGCGTGTGTGTTTTTATCTACATATCTTTCTTGCATACATATCACTTGATCCTATCAAATGGCTTCATAGCCACAGGTATGAATTCCAACAGATCGGTAGCTACAATGTGTAGTCCATTTTTCTTTTGTGCCATGGCTCCCGCTTTGCCGTTTACAAATACAGCTGCAGACGCAGCCTCTATTGGTTTTCGATTCTTGGATAGCATTGCGGCAACTATGCCTGATAACACATCTCCGGTTCCACCAACAGTCATCGAGGCAAGATTTTTTGGATTAAGGAATGTACGGGTTCCATCAGATACAATGTCAGTCGGTCCCTTGAGCAATATTGTGATCCCATTTTCTTTGGCATGTTTTTGCACCATAGATGTCCTCTGTTTTACGTTGTCTGGAGGCATATCACCGAACAGCCTTTTGAACTCTCCTGCGTGTGGAGTTATCGTGACTTTTTTGTCTTTAATCTCAGGAAGAATTTCAGGAACAAGAGCACTTGCATCAAGAGATAACATCACTGCCCTATCAAGAAGATCTTTTATCAACATCTTCAATGCTTCTCGGTCTTGAATTCCAAGCCCCATTCCGATTGTAGCTGAATGAAGATCTTTTGGAAGCATTCCTACCAATTTTCTTGCAGCCCCTCTTGTTAGCTTGGCGTCAACAAGTGGAATGACTATAAGATTTGGGGAATATGCTCTTGTTGCAGTAACATTGATCTTCGGTACACAGGTGTAAACCAAGTCAGTACCTGCCCTGAGTGCAGCAAGTGATGAAAGAATTGGAGCACCGTGATATAGGTAGCTTCCTCCAAGAACAAGAACTCTACCATTTTCGCCCTTTCGTGATGAAGGTTTTCTTGCAGGTATGAAAGTTTTAACAATTGCAGGTTGAAGTGTTTTGTTCAACTAATCTTTCTATTTTTTCTCGGTGGATAAACCTTCGTCTTGGTTTGGTTCTTCTTCCGGCATTTCCAGCACTTGTTCAGTTGCATTTCTTCTAAGATCTTTTGGAGTTGTGACTTTTCTTGCAAATGCAACATATGTAGTGTGACCAATACCACGGAAAGAATGTCTAGTCTTGCCTTCGCGTGCTTCAATTGTCCTTACAATCTGTTCAGTGAATTCCATATCAAAAAAGTCATTTTCCCACAGAGATATTGCAAGTTTTTCAAGTTGGTTCATGGTGGGACAGATTGCTACTATGAAACCACTCCCTTTGAGCATCTTTCTTGCTTGAGGTACAACTGTCCACGGATCGCCAAGATCTACTACCACCATGTCAGCATCCGTCTGCGGCACTTTTTTGGAGCTTTTGATATCAAGTTTTTCCATTGTGACATATTTTGATACACCAGCCCTTTCGATGTTTTTTCGTGCTATTGCCATAAAGTTTTCATCCACATCGTATGTGTATACATGACCTCTTGGTTTCACAAGACTTGCGAGAAAAGTCGTAAGAGAGCCACTACCTGTTCCAATCTCAATTATTTTCTGCCCGCTCTGCAATCCAGTTCTTGCTGCAATATAGCCCAAATCTTTTGGATATACGATCTGAGTACTACGTTGACTTTTCATCACATAGTCATATACAGTTGGTTCTAGAAGATAGATTATCTTTCCCTTGTTGGTCTTGATTGCACTTCCGTATTCCTTGCCTATTGTTTTTTTATGATCAATGATACCAACGTGAGTGTGAAATTGTTGTTTTCTTGATACTTTCATGAGCCATTTTTTTGAATCACTGAAGAAGAACAACACGTTACTATTCTGTTTTATTTTCTTCACAACTATGCCTGATTCCATGCTGATAATAATATTTCCAAATTTTAAAAATCCAGGCTACATCCTGTCAGGTGCATCAATCCCCAAAAGCGATAGTGCTTTTGCCAAAGTTTCCTTGAAGGACCACACAAGGCAAAGCCTAGAATTTATCATCTCAGGCGATTCTGCAGTCAGCACCTTAGCGTGCTCATAAAACGAATTAAATGATACAGCGAGGTCATAGCAGTATCTGGCAATTATCTTTGGAGATAGATTCTTTGCCGAGTCTTCCACTTGGATATCAAATTTGCCAATGGTTTTTACAAGATTTTTTTCATATACGGTAGACAAGATATCAAGTGATATGTCGAACTCTGGCATTTTGCTTGCTTTTTCAAGAATGCGAATTGCCCTTGCATGCGCATACTGAACGTATGGTCCTGTGTCACCTTCCAGACTGAGAGATTCAGTAAGGTCAAATGTGATTATCTTGTCAAGGTCTTGCTTTATCATTGCATATCTTAGAGCTCCTACAGCAACTTGTTCTGCAATCTTTACCAATGAGACTTCATCAAGATCAGGATTGCGCTTCTTTGTTTCCTCATATGTCTTCACTCCCAGTATGTCAAGAACATAATCGGCGTTAACATAGACTCCCTTTCTTCCAGACATCTGGACAGATTTTCCACCAGTCTCAAGGTTGAGAGTTTTTGCAGTATCAGGACTCAGTGTTACTGACTCGTATCCCAAATGTAAATAGGATTTGTTGGTGGATTTGAATTCAGAAATTATTTTTGTAATGATTTTTTGTAGTCTTGACTGCCTCGAATCTATAATTGTGATTACTTTATCTCCTGTAAAGTCAATCTTTGTTCCAGTATTTTCAAGGGTTGTCTGCCACAATACTTGATGGTTTTTTTGAACCATGTATTGTTTGTAGTAGAACGGATCGTCCAAGATGCCAAGTTTCCATGCAGCATATGGAATGTCTTTTGCAATGTATGTTGCAATCCCATTGCTTCGAACCAAAATCTTGTCCTCTTCTACCTCAGAATCGGATTTTATCACCCAACAGCCTGTGTTTTTTCCTTCATTTTCAAGATATGTTATGCCCATTGACTTCATCTTCTCAAAGACTGTCTTCCACAGGCTAGAACGTATTATCTGTGACTCAAAATTTAAGCAGTCATATGTGACTCCCAGTCTCCAGCATGTCTTGAGCTGTTCCTCGAGAACTTGCCGCGTTATCTCATCGCCAAATTTTGCAATATCTGACTTGCCCTCTTCAAGTTCTTTTAGAACCAGAACTCTTTTTTCTGCAAGAGGTTTTTCTTTTTCATATCTTTCTGTGATGCTCACATATACAACATCTCCGCAGTAATGATCGAATTTCTGTCCATGTGGTGGCTCTTTTGAGAAACCGCCATACAGGAATCCTACTATAATGTCTGCTACCTGTAGTCCAGAATCATCGACGTAATTTAGAACGTTTACGTCATAGTTTGCTTTACGTAAAATTCTTGCAACGGTGTCACCGATTATGATGTTTCGTACATGTCCTATGTGCAATGCTTTGTTCGGGTTTACACTTGTATGTTCTACTACTGTTTTTGTACCCTTACCTAGATCATACCCACCATAGTTGTTACTGGTAGACGATTTTATGATGTTTTTTGCAAGAGAAGAATTGTTTGCAACAAAATTCAGATATCCCGATGGATGCACGTTTACTTGAGATACAAAGTTCGTCATGTTATCTCTATATATTTTTGCGATAGATTCTGATATCTCAGATGGTCTTTTCTTGAGCGGTTTTGCCAAGAGAAATCCAATGTTGCAGCTTACGTCTCCAAAGTCTGACTTGGATGCTTCAGAAACATCAAATTCTACTACTGGATATCCAAGTTCGGCTGAGATTTTTTGTACAGCGGATCTGATTTCTGCAAAAAGTAGTCGTAGTGTCATGTCATTCTTTCACTAGAAGTTTTAATTCAATTTTTTCAAGAGCCTCAATGACACCATCTCCTTCATGACCCTGAACTGCAATTGTAGCGTGGGATTTTACTTTCTCTGATGCATTGCCCATTGCAACACTCATAGCTGCAAGCTTGAAGAGAGGGACATCAGTCTCGCTGTCCCCTATCGCAATTACATCTTGTTTTGTAGCTGAGAACATTTTCATCACCTCAAGGAACCCGTTTGCCTTATTGACACCATTAGAGTTTATGTGATATGCGTACATACTATCAGAAAGCTGAACATCAAAGGAATTTTCAGATAAGATTTTTTTTCCGAGTAAGATATCAAAATTTCGTTCGAGAACAACTTCGGTTATGCGAGGAAACACAGGCTTTTCAATTGTTTCAGGAATCTTTGTTTTGAGGAACTCAAATGCACGTATACACTCTTGTTTGTTTCCAATCAATTTATGTTCAGCAGGGCCTGATGTGATGATTCCGCCATTTTCCCCTACTGCGATACGTGTAGTTCCACCAAACACAGAGAGAACATATGCCTCAACCGATGATCTTCCAGTTACATAAATTACCTTGTGGCCAAGTTTTACAAGATAACGCAGTGCTGCGAGTGCATCTAGGTCTACCCGACCTCCTTTGTTATCAGTGATAGTACCATCAATGTCTACTGCAAATATCTTTGGTCTCATTCAACCCACGTATCATGTTGGGCAATAATAACTGATATCATGATATGGATACTTTATTTTGATTAACAGATGAATTGAAATGCCGTTGTACTCATCTAGTTTCAGACACAAGATGGACAGCATTTTTAGAATTAGGAGAAAACGGTCAGCTAAAATATTTCATTGCTAGCTGTAATACCATGACAAGAAAAGGAATGATTGCAGAAATTTTAAGCAAAGCATTACATCATGACAGGCCGGATCTCTATCTTGTCGGATATCTTGATTTTGATACAGTCAAGGAGACTACCCTATTAGAGTTTCTCAAGATATCTGAAAATTTTCAAGTGATCCCTGCTACGAGGATCGCTTACATAAAGAAGGGAACTGAAATTTTGTATTCAAGGCAGACTACCAAAAAAGATCACGATATGATTTGACATTTGCTATTGTGGGGTTAAATAGAGAGTCGATTTCATATCTTAATTATGTATACTGATTTTTTGAAGACTGTTCTTGAAAATCCTTTCTTTGTAAAGTATGGATTAGTTGGCCTCTTTCTCAACTGTGTTTTTGCTTCGGTTATACCATTTCCTATTGTGCTAACATCGACTGCCCTACTCATGGATGGGGAAAATCCTGCAATGGTATTTCTAATCATGTCCATTGGATCAATCAGTGGAGGAATTCTGACTTATTTCATAGGACAAGATGGAAAAAAGATGTACAGACTACTAAGAAAGACACACAGTGATGACCATTATAAGAAAAGTTTTGATCGACTAAACAAACACGGATGGGTCATAATTTTTGCCCTGAGCCTAGTCCCCATCCTGACAGAAATCGTCACAATCATAGCAGGAGTACAGAGATATAATTTCAAAAAATTTGCCATATCCATGTCGGTAGCAAGAACGACCAGTGCGTTTGCATCAGTATATTTTGGAAACATGTTTGTTCAGTATTTCAATACTCTCAAAATTTAGCTTGAGAATAACTCAAAATATACGATATTAGTAGGATTTTATTCAACAAAGAAGTAGGTAAATCAGATGGGAATTCCAGAAAAAATTCAAGCCATAAAAGATGAAATGGCAAAGACTCAGATTAACAAGGCTACAGAACATCACATAGGCCTTCTCAAGGCAAAACTTGCCAAGCTCAAAAGAGAACAAGAAGATGTAAAATCAAAAGGATCCGGCAGTTCAATTGGTTTTGATGTAAAAAGAACCGGAGATGCAACAGTTGTTTTCATCGGATTACCAAGTGTAGGAAAATCCACTTTGCTTAACAGACTAACGGGAGCAAAATCTGCAGTAGGAGCATTTCAATTTACAACCACGACAGTAGTACCAGGAATGATGGAACATCGCGGCGCCAGAATCCAAGTCCTTGACCTTCCGGGAATTATCAAGGGAGCATCAACTGGGAAAGGATTAGGTAAAAGAGTTCTAGCAGTGGCAAAAAGTGCAGATTTGGTTTTGATAGTGCTTGACGTATTCCAACCATATCATGAAGAAGTCATCAGAACGGAGCTTGGAAACATAGGAATTAGACTGGACCAAAAACCTCCCAATATTGTAATAGAAAAAACTGGCGATGGAGGTCTTTCGGTGAGTCAGCAAGTACCCATAACAAAGATGTCAGTCAGCCTACTCAAAGACATTTTACGAGTCTATGGAATAAACAACGGCCGTATACTGATAAGAGAAGATATTGATTCAGAACAGCTTATCGATTACATTTCAGGAAACAAGTTTTATGTTGAATCATTAACGATAATGAATAAGATAGATCTGGTAAACCAAGGATTCTTAAATGAATTACAGGAAAAAATAAAATCAAAAATTATCCCAATATCAGCTGACGCCGACATCAATGTAAATGCGCTTAAAGATGCAATTTACGAAAGATTAGACTTTATTCGTGTCTACATGAGACCAAAGGGAGGAGAGACGGACTACAAAGAGCCGTTGATCATCAGGCGCAATTCTACAATTTTGGACGTATGCAATAAGCTACACCGTGATCTAAAAAAGGATTTCAGATATGGGCTTGTATGGGGCAAAAGTGTCAAGTTTGGCGGGCAGCGAGTAGGCCTAAGTCACATATTAGAAGATGAAGATGTGTTAACGATAGTGAAAAACAAATAGCAACTTCTATTTTGTGCAAGTCTTTTCATAGTTTGTGGAAAAAGAAATAGAAAATAGATGGTGTAAGAAATGCCTGTCAAAGACAAAACAAGTGATAGTTTTCATGCCAGAAATGTCAACATACAAAAGAAGACGCCAATACAAGTGCACTCAATGCGGTCAGTTCTCATGGTTACAAGGGAGAAGACCTTCAGCTGAATCTGTTTACTAACAAAATTGCGATCAAATTTTTAGAATTTTATGAAAAATTTGTTGATACAATATCATCATTTGGTGTAATTTTCTTAAGCGTAACGATAGAAAAACAAGTGAATTGTATTGCGTTATAATGGCAACTAAAAGACGCGCAAAGAAATCAGCTAGACGATCAGCTCCAAAGAGAAAAGCTCCAAAGAGAAGATCTACAGCTCGAAAAACAGCGGGTAAAAAAGCTAAAAAAAGATCTGCAAAAAAACGCAGAAGATAAAATCAAAAAATTATCGCTTGTCATCAGGCGATAATTTTAATATTTTAGCGAATGAAAGCCTGACTGTTGAGCCAGCTTGTCATTAACAGGATCAGGCAAAAGAATTTCTTTAATTTCCCACATACATTTTCATTTCTATGTTTGTTCTCAAGTATTCAAGACACGATTTACCAGGACGAATTTTTCACAATACAATAAAAAAATAAATTTGTATCAATAGAGAAAACTCAGTAGTTTTATCTGCTGTTCTGTTGTTATCATATTCTTTGAGGCCATTATCTCAAGAAGCTGAGTTATCAGTTGTTTTTGTTGTTCTGAGAATCCGGGTTGTCCTGGAGGGCCTGGAGGGCCTGGAGGGCCACGTGGACCTTGTTCACCCATAGGACCTTGAGGGCCTTGTGGACCTTTATCACCCGGGGGACCTGGAGGGCCTGTAACACCCTTGTCGCCTTGAGGACCCTGTACTCCTTGAGGACCTTTATCACCTGATTGCCCTTGAGGGCCTAGAGGACCTTTGTCGCCTTGAGGACCCTGTATTCCTTGAGGACCCGGAGGGCCTTGAGTACCTGGAGGACCGCGTGGCCCTTGTTCCCCTGGAGGACCTGGTAGACCCCTTGGACCTTTTTCGCCTTGAGGACCTGGAATCCCAGTCAGGCCTTTTTCCCCAGGAGGTCCTTGCGGACCTTGGGGGCCTTTGTCGCCCAATGGACCTTGAGGACCCGTGAGTCCCTTATCGCCCTGAGGACCTTGTGGACCGACAGAACCTTTGTCGCCCAGAGGGCCAGTAGGACCTTTAGGTCCTTTTTCGCCCGGAGGGCCTAGAATGCCTTTATCGCCTTGTAAACCTGGAGGGCCTGTAGGTCCTTTGTCTCCAGATATTCCTTTATCACCAGTAATTCCTTTTTCTCCAGTTGGACCCTTGTCGCCCTTGTCACCTTTATCACCAGTTTCACCTTTATCTCCTCGAGGTCCCTTGTCTCCTGATGGACCTTTGTCACCAGTAATTCCTTTTTCTCCAGTTGGACCCTTGTCGCCCTTGTCACCTTTATCGCCTGGAGGACCAGGCGGACCTTTGTCACCTACGGGGCCTTGAGGACCTGGCATGCCTTTGTCACCTTGAGGGCCCGGTATGCCTTGAGAACCAACAGGGCCTTGAGGACCTGGAGGGCCAGGCGGACCTTGTACCCCCTGTGGGCCCTGTGGACCTCTTGGACCAGGCGAGCCTGGTGTTGGATAATAATATTCAGTTTGAGGTTTTGAGAGGGTCTTTGGGAATTCCTTGTTTTGTGGCGGCGGAGATGAGGGTGACATTCCCTCAATCTTAGGTACGTTAAATTGAAAAGCGCCATTAATTGATGAAAATTGATCTAACACTACAATCCAGACTGAATCTCTTGTAAATACAAAATCAGGAATTGGATTTCTTGCAGAACCTAGAACCTGAGCAAACTTTCTATCTTTTACCCTGAGATGAAAATTGTCTTTCCATAGAACAGGAAAATTCCTATGTTTTATGTCGTCCTGAGAAGGAGGATAGTCACAGATTGAAATCTGCACCTCGAAAACCCCTGATGATAGCTTGAACGGGGACTCGCCATTTACTTCAATAGTTCTATCTTCGGCTGACATATTCTAGATGTAATACCTCAGTATTTTTGTATTTATCAGGGCGTTATAAAGGCCGTTTGCCAACAAATTTTGCTTTTTAGACCACCGGAATAGTATTTATCCATGGAAAATCCATATTTTACCAGCCGTGAAAAAATTATTCAAAGATAGCTCTGGCTCGAGTAAAGACAAAGATGAGAAGTCAGAGGCAATAGAGATCGTAAAAGAATCAAAATTAACAGATCCTAACTACACAAGAGACAAGCTGTACAAAAAAGGAGTCACCTTGATGGCAGATGAAAAAATGGATGATGCTGCAAGGGCATTTGAGGGTGCAATACAAATAGACCCTGGCCATGTTGACTCTCTTTTGAAATTAGGATATGCGAGGTTTCACATGGGTGATTTGGCAGGAGCCATGGAATCTTACAACAAGGTGCATGAGATAGACGTCACAAACTCCGAAGCTTGGAATCTCAAAGGTTTGATATACTATAGACAAAAAAATTATGAAAAGGCTTTAGATTGTGTAGAAAAAGCAATTGAAACCAATCCAACTGACGGCATGTCATGGTATAACAAATCCTGTTATCATTCTCTTTTGAATCAGATTCCCGAATCGATGGAAGCTTTGAAGCGTTCAATAGAAATAGATGTCAAAAATGCAAAAAAAGCAGTAAGAGACAAAGATTTTGAAAATGTCAAGGCAGATGAAGGATATAGAAGAATTGTCGAGGTTGTTGTATTAGAATCAGTAAGGCAAGGATATCACAAAGTTGGCCAGATAGTTTGGACTACTATGCTTGGAAAATCAGAAGTTGAAGATGCAGCAAAAAAATTATTAGAAAAAGGACTCTTGGTGAAAATTGAAAAAAACATAGGTTTAACAAAAACAGAAGAATATGAAATTGCACCAGAGCTTGCCTCTAAGATCGGAGTTGAAAAGAAAGGGTTGTTTGGAACAAAAAAGATAAACCCTATACTTGTACAGCATTTGAAAGAAATCAGCGAAGCCATACAAGCAATCAAGAGTGCCATAGAAAAGGGAGATGTTGAAGATGTTCTTGCCAAGATGGATGTGTTCATAGATCCAAACAAAAGAGGCGCCCAAATGATTGAACATTTTTTTGAGGAACATAGAGATATCAGGTTTTTTAGAATAAGACTTGCCGACAAAGGATATGAGTATCTACAATCAAACAAACAAAAAATGATAGACCTTTTTGATCGTATTGAAAGTCAGGCTACAAAGAAATTAAGAAACGAAACAGCACAAAACACCTAAAAAGTTTATTCTGCGGAGAGATCCCAATAGTTGGCATCTTTCTGTTTTTCTATTGGCTTTTCAAGAGATTTCCATTCTTTAAACGAGCGTACATAAAGCTTCACATTTGGAATACCAATAGATTTTAACGCATAATACCCAAGTCCTGATAAAGTTCCTACACTTCCACAGTACGTGATCACCTCAGAGTTGGATGACAGGTTTCTATTTTGCATTAGTCTTCTCAGATCATCTTTTGGTCGTAGTATATTTTGAGAAGATGCAAGCATGCGATATGGGACATTGATTGCTCCCGGTATGTGATTTTCAAGAAAGTTAAGTCTCTCTCTATTATCTACCAGAACTGCACCTTTTTCTTTGGCAGGCATCAGATAATCCGCAGTGGCAAGAATTTGCGGCTGTAGTTTCATCGAATGTTTTTTCTTTACAGGATTTGGAGATTCTAGGCTTGTTTCAAGACCTAGCTTTTTCCATGAACCATATGTAATATCAAGTAGCGAAACTTCCTCGTGTCCGATATACTGGAGTGTCCATGCCACACGTGATGCAAGAGCGCCAAAAGTATCATCGTACACCACAACTGGCGTTTCATCATCGATTCCAAAAGATTCTGCATGTTGTAGGGTCTTTTCCGGACTATCATCTGAAAGTAAGCTAGACAGTGGAAAATTGATTGCTCCCGGTATGTGACCTTGTTTATAATCATCTTCTTTTCTTATGTCAAGAACTCTGACGCTTTTATCTCTAATTTCCGATCGCAGTGTATCGGCGTCAACTGTTATTCTCATAGTTTTTTCTTTGCTCAAGCAGCACATTCGCCCCGTCCAGTTCTGGCGTGATAGCTTCCATCGTTTCCATAGTCAACATAAAAATCAGAGTCTTGTTCAATTGTGGGGGGCGCCACAACCGGTTTCAATAAATCCTTGATATCATTAATTGATTTAACTTTAGGACCTCCGTTGCCTTCTATTACATTATGAATCCATTTATCCAATGTTTCACCGGATCGTTTTTCTGACTTGAATATCTCAATTACTTTTAAGATTGCTGGAATAACACGCTTTGCAGGAACCTTGATAGTTGATAATCCTAACATTGATTTTTCGTCTGCTCTTCCTCCAAGCAACATAGTATACAATGGATACATGTCTTTTCCAAGCCTCCCTCCACCACCATAAAATCCAATTGTAGCAATTTCATGCTGGCCACATGAGTTTGGACATCCACTTATCTTGATTGTGGAATCTCTCAAATCATCATCTTCATCAAGTTTCATTTCAAGGAATTTTCTTTGTACTTCTTTTGCTAGTCTGTGGGAGTTTGTCAATGCCAAATTACATGATGTAGTGCCAGAGCATCCTACAACTGAAGCCATAGTCAAGGCACCTGGATTTGCAAGCCCAACCTCTAATAATGCCGCATATAGCCGTGGAAGATCTTCGTCTTTCACCCATCGGAATACAATATCTTGTGCAAATCCATTTCGGATTCTGCCTTCCGCAGAAAATTCGCGTGCCATTTCAGCAACGGCTCTCAATTGGCTTGCAGTAATATCACCAGATTCCAGAGTAACAAATGCACTACTATAGCCATGTTGTTTTTGTTTCACAGTGTTTGTCTTGAGCCATCTCGACAGTCCTTGTGGTGAAGAAGACATTTCAGAACTTATTGAGACCTTACGTAGAACTTCAGGAGTCTTATCAAGATCAAGTTTTACGACTACAGACTGGACAAGTTTCACCATCGCCCTTTCCTTCAATATAACACTCTGGAACTTTTCCCATCCAAGTTCATTTACAAGATATCTCATTCTGTTTCGCGCCATATTCTCACGGTTGCCCATTCTATCATAAATTCGAATTACTGCAATTACTGTATACAAAAGATCTGCTTCCGGTGTAAAAGGTTCAAGCTGGTGTCCCACAAACGACTGTGCTCCAAGCCCTCCCCCAAGGAAAACTTTGAATCCATTTTCCATGTTTCCGTTGATTTCCATTCGTTGTGGTATTAGTCCGACATCCACGATTCTTGCCATCCCGTGTTTTTCACAGCACGTAAAATTTAATTTGAATTTTCGTGGGAGAGATTGATTCATTGCGTTGCGAAGTAGAAATTTTGCAGTAGCTAAAGCATGTGGAGTTGGATCAAACACTTCTTCTGAACATACGCCTGCAAGTGGGCTACACATTACATTTCTTACGCTATTTCCACATGCTTCTCTTGATGTTAATCCAATTTCTGCAAGTCCTCTCATAACCTCTGATACGTCCTCTAGTGTAATCCAATGAAGTTGGAAATTCTGTCTTGTGGACACATGTGCACTTCCAATTGAGAATGATTCACTCAGATCAGCAATTTTTTCTAGTTGCTCTGGATAAACCTCACCTGCTGGAATTTTTATACGCACCATACTGTAGTCGTCAGTCATCCTACTACCATATGCCCCATGCTGAAGTCTAAATCTCCTCATTTCATCACGAGTGATTTTTCCCTGTCTGAGCAGCTTGACCATTTCTGCAAATTTGTCAGCTTCCTCTAGACGCCCCCATTGTATCTTAGGCTTTGGCAGATTATCTGGTCGTGACTGAGAAAGGCTTGTCTTGCTCAATTATGGTAGATTCTTTTCGGAGCGCATATAAATTTTAAAATAGACGCCAGATATGCGACTTGTCAAAGATCTGGTGGCAAGAATTTCCGCTTCATATACACATAGTGGTTTAGAAAATTACGAATAAACCAGAAAAGAGTTAAATGAAGACTGGCAAGAAAAAATCACGTGACAGACAAGATCAAGATTGCAATTGCTGGATACGGCAATGTAACATCAACTTTGGTAAAAGGATTAGAGTTCTACAAAAATTCTGTTGAGGGTCTCTGGCATCCAAAGATAGGAGGTTTGACACTAAATGACATAACAATTGTAGCAATTTTTGATATAGATGCGGCCAAAGTTGGTAAGAAAATAGGTGATCTGCATACAGATTACAAAACATCTTTTTCGGAAGTTCGCATTCAACCCGGATTAATGTTGGATCCAGCACCATCCCATATAAGTAAAAATGGACAAATAAAATCGGCAACATATCAGGAATTTGTAAAATCTCTCGCCGCAGTAAAGGCGGATTTCCTTGTTAATGTTATTTCTTCAGGTCTTGATAAAACATCTGAAAAATATTCAGAGGCTGCACTTGATGCAGGGTGTTCTTTTGTTAATGCAACATCTGCCAAGACAATAACAGATAAGACAAGAAAGACATACGAATCCAAAGGATTAATGATATTAGGGGATGATTTGATGAGCCAGTTTGGTGGTACTGCGTTTCATCGAGGAATGATTGATTTCATGACAAAACGCGGCATCAAAGTACAAAAAGCATACCAACTTGATGTAGGCGGAAATCAAGATACAATGAACACCATGGCCGAGGAGATTAGAGAGAGAAAGCGCAACATAAAAACAGAATCGATTGCAATTGAATCTCCCTACAGTTTCAGATCTACTGCTGGTACCACAGAATATGCAGAACAACTCGGTGATTCCAGAGTGAGTTATTATTGGATGGAGGCCAAAGGCTTTCTTGGCTCTACAATAGAAATGGATCTTGCGCTTAAGACTAGTGACAGTACAAACGGGTGCAATGTAATAGTGGATGTTCTACGAGCTGCTAAGACTTCACTTGTAAAGAAGGATCTTGGAAGGACGGATATCATTTCAGCCTACGCGTTCAAGAATCCCACAAAAAAGATGCACATTAGGGAATGTATCAAGTCATTTGAAGATATTTTTGCAAACTGAGCAAACTATTAATGTACTCTAAGAAAGATAATTTTCATGCAGAAAAGTGTCGAAGTCGGAGCACCTAAAATCTTTGCAGACGTAGATGAAAAAGAGATTACTCGTGCTATTGCTGACGAATTTCATTCGGTACTTGTAGATAGGGCAGATTCAGATGTCATTATAATTGGGGCAGGCCCTGCAGGTTTGACTGCAAGTAGAGAACTTGCTTCAATGGGATTCAAGACACTTGTGATTGAACAGAATAACTATCTCGGAGGTGGATATTGGCTTGGAGGATATATGATGAATCCTGTTACAGTCAGAGCACCCGCCCAAAAAATTTGGGATGAGTTAGGAATACCTTACAAGAAGGTAAGAGAAGGACTATACCTTACGCCTGGACCTCATGCAGTTTCAAAATTGATTGCTGCTGCCTGTGACGCTGGTGTAAAATTCTTGAATTTGACAAAGTTCGATGATCTAGTATTAAAGAATGGCAGAGTTGCAGGCATTGTAGTAAACTGGATGCCGGTTTCAGCTCTTCCAAGAAACATTACATGTGTAGATCCGGTTGCATTAGAATCTAAAGTTGTAATTGACGCATCAGGTCATGATTCAGTTGCTGTGAAAAGACTAGTGGACAGAAAACTTGTTGAATGGAAGGGAATGGATCCAATGTGGGTGGATGATGGAGAGAACAAAGTAGTTTATCATACAGGCGAGGTTTTTCCAGGATTAGTAGTAGCTGGTATGTCTGTAACTGAAACTTTCGGCATTGCCAGAATGGGACCAACATATGGTTCCATGTTGCTATCAGGTAAAAAAGCAGCCGAGATTACAGCATCTAAGATAAAAGAGCTAAGAAGATAAATCAGTTCTAGATAGAATTTCTTATTGAACATATCAAAGGTATTTTTGTATGATGAACCTAGAATACCACAGATAAAGATAGTTGAACTTGCAGAATTCATCAAAAATCAAATTGGCATAGATACAGAAGTAAGACAGAGTTTTTTCAAGTATTTTAAAAGAAAAGAAAAAACTTCTTACGAATTGGCGTCATGTAGAATTTTTAATCCGTACATTCCATTTGAAAAACATAGACCAACAATTGAAGAAATAGAATTTGAAGAGCAAGATGCTGTAAGCAACATAGTATTGTACGATGGGTTTGAACTTCAGAGGGTTTTCAGAGATACGATACCTGATTCTGAATTGACCCAAGATAAATTTCACCTCATATTTACAACCAGACTTAGTTGCAGTTATGATTATGAAGATTTCAGATACCACGGTAGAGCAATAATCTGTTCTAACCCATCAATCATTTCTACCACTGGCATAATCGAAGCTCCTGCAAAACCGCGTGATTACTATATCAAGATGCAAATTAAAATGTCTCAGGGTCTCAATTTAGATGCGCTCAAAGAGGAATTTAATGGAAAATTTCTCGAATACAACGATGAAAGACTAAACTTTGTAGCAAGAGGATATGCCTTGCAAGCAATGTTTTATTATCTGACCGGCACTCCTTTTTGTGAATCAAAAGAATGTGTCTTGTACAATGCACATTGGCAAGAGGATCTTTTACATACACAAATAGAAATAGGCAAGTTGTGTGAGAAACACCAGCACATACTTGATAATCTATGACATCGTTATGCATAATTTAAATATGAATCACAGAGAATTTTATTTGTGCAAGCAGAAATCAAGGCAGAAAATAAAAAACCAGAAACAAAGAGAAAGTTCGATGTCGTCATAATTGGGGCAGGCCCAGCTGGATACACTGCAGCCATCTACACATCAAGAGCCAAACGTGATACCCTTGTTATATCAGGCATATTGCCAGGTGGACAATTGATGCTGACAACGGAGGTCGAAAACTATCCTGGATTTGCAACGGGCATAATGGGTCCGGAATTAATGACAACCATGAGGCAACAAACAGAGAGAATGGGTGCGACGATAATTGATGACGAAGTAGTTAATGTTGATTTTAAAAGAAAACCGTTTAAGGTACTTACACATTCAGAAGAATACGAAGCAAACGCTGTCATAATTGCAACAGGTGCAAGCCCAAGGAAACTTGGCGCAAAGGGAGAGATAGAATTCAGTGCCAAAGGAGTATCATATTGCGCTACTTGTGACGGTCCATTTTTCAAAAATCAAGAAATAGTGGTAGCTGGTGGCGGTGATTCTGCAATGGAAGAGGCGATATTCCTCACCAAGTTTGCAAAAAACGTTCACGTGGTTCATAGAAAAGATAAACTCAGAGCAAGCAAAATAATGCAAGACAGGGCATTTGAAAATAGCAAGATAAAGTTTCACTGGAATTCCATAATTGAGGAGATCAAAGGAAAAGAAAAAGTGAATCAGATTACAATAAAAAACACGTCAAACAGCCAACAAGAAACAATGGATGTAGGAGGCCTGTTTGTTGCCATAGGCCATGAACCAAACACAAAGTTATTTCAAGGACAAGTTGAGCTAGACACACAAGGATATATCGCACTCAAAAACCACACACATACAAGTGTAGAAGGGGTCTTTGCAGCAGGGGATGTTCACGATCATAGATACAGACAAGCAATAACTGCCGCAGGATTTGGATGCATGGCAGCAATAGACGTAGACAGGTATCTATCAGAAAATAGTAGAAAAAACTAGTAAAGTGAATTTTGCGAAAGATGTTTTGCTTCTTTTAATGCCTTGTCAAATTCATCGTCAGAAAATATTTTCTGCTGTGTGTAGAGACTCTTGAATTTTTTACCATCATCTGCAAATATTCCAACTACATATCCTTTCTCAATTCCATATTTTCTCATAGCGGTGTATACAGTGGCAGAAGATGGACTAACCAGCATTTTTTCTTTCTCAAATATTTCTTTTACAGAAGCAAACGCTTCATCGTTTGTTATGGTGAGCCAATCATCTACTACTTCCTCTCTTTTCAGAAATAGATCAGGCTTGGCAGACTCCTCAAAGTTTCTCAGCCCCTGAATTAGGTGATTTTGTTGTGGCTGTACTGCGATTATCTTTATGTCAGGATTTTTCTCTTTTAGATACGCCCCTATTCCAGTTATCGTTCCCCCAGTCCCAACGCCTGAGAAAAAGTGAGTGATTTTTCCCTTAGTTTGTTCCCAGATCTCAGGGCCTGTACCTTTGTAATGACCCATAAAGTTAGCCTCGTTTGCATATTGATTTGGAGAATAGTACTTGTCAGGTCTTGCCGATGCAATTGATTTTGCAAGTGCAATACTCTGATCGGTTCCCGCCCCTACTTTTGGGCAAAGATCATCGCTTGTTTCGTAGACCATGGCACCAAGTGATCGTATTATTTTTTTTGTTTCATCGCTTGCTTTTTCAGGTATTACAATTTCTACTGTATATCCCAAGAGCTTTGCAATTCCAGCAAGAGCTATTCCTGTATTTCCGGAAGTTGGTTCTATTATAACGCTGTGTCCTCGTTTTATGAGACCTTTTTCTTCTGCAATTTTTATCATCCAAAATGCGGCTCTATCTTTTACCGAGCCAAATGGGTTGTGCGACTCCAGTTTTGCATAGAATTCTGCCTGATTTGTTGAGAGAGATTCTAATTTTACAATTGGTGTGTTACCAATTTTTTTCAAAAGTGACTCAGCATCATTTAATGCCTCAATTGTCAAGAGTCTATTTCACCTTCTTGATGGTAAACTCTAGATCTTTGTCATGTTTTTTCAATTCGAGTAGTTGATGTCCGTTTCTGTTCACCCAGCGGGATATGTCGTCTTCAGATGCAGGATCGTCTGCAATGATTTTTAGAATATTTCCCACTACCATTCTTTCCATTTCTATCTTTGTTCTAAAGACAGGCTCTGGACAAAACATTCCCCTAACATCTATGGTTTTGGTTGGAGTCAATTCTGAAATGTCAATTCACCCGTAAATAAAAAGCTAGCAAAGTGATATTAAAAGCTATTCATGTATACAAAAAAAATTTACTTATGTGAGTATCATAGGCAATATTGCTCTGAGATTGCGTTCGTATAATATGTTATAATCCTGATTTTTGAAATTAATTTTATTTGAGAGTTTTGTTGTGAGATGAACAGCAACTTGGTATACTGCCTTCCATACCACACTGTTTGGATTTGATTCAAACACGTCAATGAGAAAACTGCAGATGCCTGTGAGATGTGGGTGATTCTCTTTGAAATATGTTATAATATCATCTTTTGAATTTTGTATCTTGTATCTTGCGTGTTCTATCATTTCACTGCTTGTGATGTATCCTGTACTACCAATTGTCATCTTGCCTTTTCTCATTGCCCATAAAATATCATCAAGTTTATTTTCAGATTCTATCACATTGATACATCTACCCAATGTTGAAACAACATGCGAATCACTGCCAGCTACTTCTTTCATATGATTTGCTTTTGCGAAATGAGACGCCCTAAGGTTTGAGTATCGGTCAACATTATTGCTATTAAATATCTCAATTAAATCACAAAAAGATGCTTTTTCACGCAATCCATTATTCAATGCGAAAGGATGAGGGGCGCAAGATACTGCATCTTGCGCTCTTACAATATCAAGTATTTCTTCAAGGCTTTGATTAGGTTTTATCGTATCAGCAAGCCCATATGCCAAAACATGTATTCCTTGATCTGTTGTGATCTCTTCACCTGGATAAACTTGTATGTGTTTGAATTTTTCGTGATTTTCCTTGTAATGTAACAAATGCGCATAGCCATTTATTGTGTTATGATTTGTAATAAAGAAAGCATCAAGATTTGACTTGTGTGCTTGCTCTAATTGCTCCTGTATTGTTATACCACAATCATACGGAGTTTCTTTTACGCCTAACTGAAAATTTGAAAATTCGTTATGACAGTGTAGTTCTGTCCGCAGATACTCCAATGTTTATCGCTTGCCCCAACCTTAGCATATAATCTTTGTTTTCAAATTTTGTTTATCTGAATAGATCATCATACCTCGATCTGATGATCTTATTTATTGTACTTGATACGTTAACGAAATTATAGTTTCGTACAATAGATATCGGGGCATGGAGCGACTTTCCCATAACAAGTTCTGTTGCAGAACACAGTTCGTCCGCTATGGCAATTGCAGTAACACGAAGAATTCTTCCAAAGGCATCTTTCATTCCAGCGTAATCCACTATAGCATCAATTCCGGCAACGCCTATTGCAATATTTACCTGTCCTTGCCTAAATGGCCTCCCAAATGTATCAGATATTATGACAGCAGTGGTTTTACCTGTTTTTTCCTTTATTTGTCTACAAATCATTTCAGCTGATTTGTCTGAGTTATTTGGTAAAAGCGTGACATATCCATTCCTTACATTGCTTTCATCTACACCTGCATTTGCACAGATAAAACCATGCAAAGTCTCCGAAATTATTATTCCATTGCGCATGCGAACAATGCGCCTTGATTGATCAAGAATTAATTGTACAACTCGAGGATCCTTTTGATATTCGCTTGCGATGCCCGTTGCAAGAAGATCTGGATGTATATTGGGAAGAGCAATAGTTTTCCCCTCTTGTTTTGAGATGATTTTTTGTGTAAATACAACAATGTCTCCATCCTGCAACTGTGGTTTTGATTTTGAAGCTAGCATCAACTCAACAAGGTCATCATCCTGTTTGATCTCATCTTCAATACATACAGGGATAATTTCAATGGTCATCAAAATAGATTGTATTTGACTGCTTAAAATCGTATTTCTGTCAAGCGAGTGTTTGCAATTGTATCTTTAGCCCATAATGCTTGTTAATCAGTTCAATCAATTTTGAGAGATCCTTGATCTCAAGGGTTACAGTAGCCAAGTCTTTTACAATGTCCTGGGCCCTAAATGCCACTCCTAGTCCACATATGTCAAACAGCTTGACGTCATTTGCACCATCTACTACAACCACAATGTCTTCTTTTTTCTCATTCCATTCTCTAATCTTCACCATAGCAGATTTGGCTTTGTCAGAATCAACATTTATGATAACATCATCAAGTTTGCCATTTTTGAATGTCAGTTCGTTTGAAAACACATGATCAAGACCTAGTTCATTTTTCAATCTATCAGTCATTATGGTAAACCCGCCTGATACTGCCATTATTTTCCATCCTGCGGTTTTTAATGCATGGCAAGCCTCTCGTGCCCCCGTCATTATCTTAAGCGAATCAGCGACCTGTTTGCATGTCTCATAATCTATCCCACGTAAAAGTTCAATTCTTTTCTTCAACCCTTCTTCCCATTTGATCGTGCCCTCTATTCCTTTTCTAGTTATTTCCCAGATTTCATCTTGTTTGTTAATTTTTTCTGCAAGGATTGGAAGAAATTCAGCGTCAAGCAACACACCTTCCACATCAAAAATTGCTAACATCAGTTTTTCTGCTTTGTGGAATAACGTAGATTATATTAATCTTAAGCGATCGGCAAACTTTCTACCACTAGTAATATATTCAAGATGTTCAAGATGAAAAATATGAGTGAGCTTCCCCATAAATATGAAGTTTCAATCAAAGCTGCTACGACATCTAACAAACTGTCAGATCAAACAAAGGAAGAACTAAAGGCATCTGGCATGATGGATGACAAAGGAAAATTGAAGTTAAAGGGAGTCAGTCCCAAAATGCTCAAAAAAATGAAAGAAGAAGCGGTAGACTGCCCTGTCATGAAAAAAGAAGTTCCATTCATTCAATGTTTTGTCTGTTCCAATTTCCAGAGTAGAATAACTGGAAAGGTCCTTTGCAAGGGCGACCCTCTTTAGAAGAACATAAGGCTCATTAGGGCAAACGGTAAGATGATGTAAATTGAGTAAAGAGATTGGGATCACAGTAAAAAAGAATGAAGATTTTAGTGAGTGGTATACACAAGTAGTGATAAAGGCACATCTTACAGACTACGCTCCAGTAAAAGGCCTCATTGTTCTTAGACCATACGGTTATTCCATATGGGAATTTTTAAAATCATCAATTGATCAAAAGTTGAAAAAAACAGGTCACGAGAATGGTTTTCTTCCGGTACTTATTCCTGAATCTCTCCTGAGTAAAGAAACTACACATTTTGCCGGATTTACCCCGGAAGTGTTTTGGGTCACACATTCCGGTGATACCGAAATTGGAGATAGGTTAGCTCTAAGACCTACCTCTGAAACCTTGGCATACTCCATGTATTCCAAATGGATAAAAAGTTGGAGGGATCTACCTTTGAAAATTAATTTTTGGAATTCTGCATTAAGAGCAGAGATCAAATCAACAAAGCCGTTTCTTAGGACGTCAGAATTTCTGTGGCAAGAAGGGCATACGGTACATGCAACACAAGAAGAGGCAGAAGAAGAAGTTATGACTATACTTGACATCTACAGAAAAACAGTAGAAGAAGAACTTGCAATTCCAGTTATAATTGGAAAGAAAAGTGAAAAGGAAAAATTTGTAGGTGCGGTATACACGACTACAATGGAATCAATCATGCCTGATGGCAAAGCATTGCAAATGGGCACTTCGCATTTTTTGGGTCAAAATTTTTCAATACCGTTTGATGTCAAGTTTTTGGACAAGCAGAATGTAGAGACATTTGCGTGGCAGACATCATGGGGTGTCTCATGGCGCCTTATAGGAGCCTTGATAATGGTACATGGAGATGATAAAGGACTGGTTCTACCTCCACGTGTTGCTCCCATTCAGGCAGTCATAGTTCCCATATATTCATCTCAAAGCGACAAGGAAGCGGTATTAAAAAAAGCAAATGAGATAAAAGAAATTCTTACAAAGCGTGATTTTAGGATACATGTAGACTTGAGAGATGAATTTACACCAGGCTACAAGTTCAACGATTGGGAAATGAAAGGAGTTCCCCTTAGAATTGAGATAGGCCCAAAAGATCTAACCAAAAACAAGATGGTCCTTGTGCGCCGCGATACTCTGAAAAAATCAGATCTTTCTTTTGATTCTGCTGAAGACGGGATTATCAAAATTTTGAATGAGATTCAAGAGGATCTTTTTGAGAAAGCAAGAAAACTTCTCAGTGAACGAGTAAAAAATATCACAGAATTGTCTCAATTCAAAAAGGAGATAGAAAACGGAATGTGTCTCAATTCCCCATGGTGTGGAGACCAGAAATGTGAAGAAATTGTAAAGGAGGAAACGGGTGCAGATATACGGGTCATACCATTTGATGCCGAAAGATCAAACATGTCGTGTGTAGTATGTGGAAAACCAAGCAAAACAAATGCCATGTTTGCAAGAGGTTATTAGAAACATACTCAAACAACAATCAGAGGTTATATTTAGCCGACATGACGGAGACATGACAAATGTCGAGTCCCAGTTCATATAGAGACAGAATCTACATTATAAAAGACATAATATTATTATTAGTACAGTATGGTGAGATGAACCAGACTGCACTAGTTAGCTTTTGTGGACTGAATCTTAAAAAACACAAACCCATACTTGATGAACTTGAATCAAATGGCATGATAGCAAGTATTGAAAGACAGCTTGGAAAAAGAACGGTAACAATATACAAACCCTCTCCAAAAGGTTTAGAGTTTTGTAGAACCATTCTGGAGCCGTATGAAAAAATGTTTCCTCGTAGAAAATCAGTTGTTGAGAAAAAGGAAAATAGTACCTAGTCGTTATCTAACCCATAATCTGCCGCAATTCTTTTGTCAATGGCGTCTTTTTGTTTAAGATACTCATCGTATCGCTGATCCCATGATTTCAATGTCATGTACTGCCTGACTCCAGTTACAATCCACACAATCGATATTGATATTACCACTCCAAGCAAGATTCCAAGAATGGTTCCAAACTCATGCTCACTTTGAAGAACATTGTAGAACTTGGGGTGTGTCAAGAGAAATATAGACAGACCAGTTGCAAGAGGAGCTAGTATCAAGGCAGAGACTGAAACGCTCAAAAGTATTTTTCGAATTTCAAGTATTCTTTCAATAAAACTGTCCATCAGGTTAAGAACATCAGTTCTAGAAAAATCCGACTCTTTATCATCCAACAATGTCGAGGAACTCCGCTTTATGTGAGGAATGTTTTCTAGACATGTTCAATACCATTATGGATCCACCGTTATGGAGCCTTTCATTTCTGGATGTAGGTTAGAATAGTACGAATAAGTTCCTTCTTTGTTAGCTAAGAAGTTTATCGATTGAGCCTGAAAGTAGTTTAGTTTGTTGGAATGCACATTAAAGTTGTCTATGTTAATATCCATTGTTGCACCCGTGTCCTTGTCTTCATTAATGAAATGAAGCGAGACTAGAGTACCTAGCGGTATGTGAATTGATGCGTCAGCAACTCCACCAGACACTCCTTTTTTTGCCTGGCGAGTAGATTCTTGTTCATATACATAACCTTGAGTTGGATCATGGGTTCCTATAATGTAGATATTAGTCGGAGCAGCAAATACAGGAGTTGTACTGTTGACCGGCGTTGAAGTACTAATGAAATAGTAAATTCCTGCTCCTGCAGCCGCTACAACGATAGCTATGAAGATTACTGTGCCACGCGAAATTAGGGCACTTTTTGTCTTATTTCTTTGCTTCTTTACCACTAGGAACTAACTGGCTAGTGCGTATATTTATGTTGAGATTAACAAAGCTTCGTAAAGAATATTATTCTCATCTGTACTATTTTTCAAACAAATACAAACCATGAAAAAATCTGAGATCATCCTAATAGGAATAACAATCGCACTTTCTGCAGTTGTTATTACGCAGTATACTAACAATCATACATTTGAAGACTTGTCTCAGGCTGCTGTGCAAGGTCCTCAAGGACCGCCAGGACCTGCCGGGCCTCCCGGTCCGCCAGGACCTCCAGGACTTGCCAGCAACTTGGAGAGTGTACAAGATTCTACACTTACCGATCTATTCAAGAAAACCCAAAGTTCAGTGGTTCAGATAACTAGTAAAGTTTCCACAACAGATAGCACGGTAATCATAAATGGACAGCCCTTATCCAGCCAATCAACAAGATTGGGTTCCGGCTTCATCTATGATAAAGAGGGACGGATCATAACAAATAATCATGTTGTTGAGGGTTCAAGTACTGTCAATGTCACATTTGTAGATGGTAACACATATACCGCAAAAGTTGTAGGAACTGATCCTGATAACGATATTGCAGTAATACAGATTATCGATGATTTTTCAGATGAAAGCTTGGTTCCACTTGCGCTAGGAAACTCATCGGAGCTTCAAGTTGGTCAACAGGTTATTGCCATAGGGAATCCATTTGGGCTAAGCGATACAATGACTACTGGAATAGTCAGTGCCGTGGGGCGTTTATTGCCCAATGAAAACACAGTATATTCCATACCAGATATAATTCAGGTAGACGCTGCAATAAATCCAGGAAATTCAGGAGGGCCATTACTAAACTTACAAGGGGAGGTCATAGGCATGAATTCAGCAATCAAAACAAATACTGGTGATTTTTCTGGAATTGGGTTTGCAATTCCGTCAGATACCATAAAAAGAATAGTTCCAGTTTTAATTAAAAGTGGAACATATCAACATCCCTATCTCGGTATAGCCGGAAGAACAATGGACCCTGATGTTTCGCTGGCTAACAACTTGCCACGCAACTTCAAAGGTGTAATGGTAGAAGAAGTTGTCAAGGGAGGTCCTGCTGACAAAGCAGGTATCATAGCTGCTACTCTAGACAACAACAAAATCCCACATGGCGGAGACATCATAACTGCAATAGACGGACACCAAGTGAAAACAATTGATGACGTGATAGCATACTTGGATGATGAGAAGTCAGTAGGAGACAAAGTCAAATTAACTGTAAGTAGACTAGGCAAATCACTTGATCTTACAGTTACGCTCGAAGCAAGACCGTCATCGCAGTCTCAATAATTTATAACATACTCGGGTTTGATGCGAAAATTCCACAGCTTATTTGTTGCTTTTTTGATTCCAATTCTAGGTCTTGACTCAATCATGGATTTTTTTACATCTATTCCATTCACAATGTACAGTTTTGAGACCTTTGTTAGATCTTCACCATATTGATCTTTTGTTATTTTGAGGGCTTGTGTCAATTTTGCAGGGCCACTCGTGAGATTTGAAATCGTATTGGTTTTACGCTGTTTTATCATAAAGTCGATACCGATATTTGGAACAAGTGCGCGGATCAATACTGCGCCAGCTTCAGATTCTTTGTTTTTTGCCACGGCATTTACGCAGTAATGCATTCCATACGTAAAATACACGTAGGCTTTACCTACATCTCCAAACATTGCCTTATTTCTTTCAGTTTTGCCCCTATAGGAATGACTTGCAGGATCGTCTCGGTACCTATAGGCTTCTGTTTCCGAAATGATTCCAGAGATTATCTTTCCATTGATTTGTCGAATCAATTTTTTGCCCAAAAGATCTTCAGCCACAGATACAGTATCTCTACAATAAAATGAACGAGGTAGTATTTTCATTCATTAATTTCTATTTCCATTCCCTTTTTTATCTTATCAAGAATACCGTGTAAAGTCTTCAAGTCTTCCTTTAAAATTTGGCGTAAATCGGGGTTGTATATTATTGCAGCAGGATGCAATGTAACAAAATATAGCTGAGCGTTTCTCCTTATTATCTTGCCCCTATTCTTTGTTATTTCGTTTCCACCTAACAATGAACCAAAGGCCGTATTACCAAGTACACATATGATTTTAGGTTGTATATTCTCTAGTTCCTTTTGTAAGTAAATCGCACAAGATTCTAGTTCTTGCTTATTTGGTCTCCTATTATTTGGCGGTCTACATTTTACTACATTTGTTATATAGACATCCTCACGTACAAATCCAGCATATTCTAGTGCTTCTGACAGTATTTTCCCAGCAGTACCCACAAATGGAGCTCCTTGAATGTCCTCGTTGCGTCCTGGTGCCTCACCTATAAAGACAATTCCTGTTTCAACACTTCCAACACCAGGGACTGCATTTGTTCGTGTTTTTGAAAGTTCACAACGAGTACATGAAATTACATTTTTTCTAATGTTATCAAGTTCAAATGCCATTTTAGTTACCTATGCTCTTCACAGTAGCAATTCCACGAATGTGTGGCCCGCCATTTCCCATTCTCATTATCTGCATTGGATCCCCTTTACCACAGTTTGTTATTGGTCTCACAGTGAAATCTTTTCCTCTTGCATCAATTGAGTTAAAGAAATCTGGTGCATTCCCCATCACAATCACATCTCGCAGTAATTCTGTTAATTCACCATTCTCAATTTTTTGCGCATATTGACACGAAATGCTCCAATTGTATCTTAGCATGTCTATTGATGGGACCTTCATATCACAAATCAGATATCCAGATTTTACTTCTTTTATCATCTCTTCAGGATTCCAGTTACCTGGACCGATGCAAGTACATGCCATCCTGATCAACGGCATAAATGAATAGCTAGTAGATCGCATTGCAGAGTTGGGCACAGTATCAAAAAGAAATGCAGTTTCTCTGCTTTGCATATGACCAACAAGCATGCCTTCCTTAACAAGAGATTTTCTGGATGCAAGGACACCTTCGTCATCATATTTGTACCATCCTAGACTATGCGGTATAGTTGGATCGTCTATTACATCAAGCTCTGGAGAACCAATTTTTGTTCCAAGTTTTCCAGCCCACCAAGCACCTCCTGCCCATGCCATCTCTTTTCCAAGCACTCGATCAGCTTCAGAAGGATGCCCTAGGATTTCATGGGATAACAATGCAACAAAATCCGGATTCATGATAACGGTTGTCTTATCTTCCTTTGCAGGTTTTGCATCAATTAATTTATCTGCTTTCTCAGAAATAAATTCAGATCTTTCCAATATTTTGCCTTCATTTACACTCAATTTCAAATTTCCTCGTCCCCCCTCTGTAGCATTTACAGTTTCAGACAACCCAGATTCATTAGCAACAACAGCCATATTGATTACAGTGTCATCATAATTCTGACATATTTTTGCACCTTCACTGTTTACAAAATATTTTTGAAATTCATCATGGTGCATATGTATCGATGATTTGTGAATTCGCCTTCTTCTTCGGATTATTTTGTCACAGTCTAATGCCAATTTTATCATCTCGTCGGTTGTAGGAATTTTCGCAGAAGTATGATTCACAGTATCAGTATGAATAGGCGTTTGTGCGAGTTTTACTTTATGTTTCTTTATTTGTGCATAGTGCAGTGCACTTTTTACTGCATCAGTTGCGCCATTTTTCAATTCATCAAAGGAAGTAGGGTTTGAAACTGAGTAAAACCCCCAAGATCCATCTACAAGCACGCGTATTCCCAATCCATTTTCTATCTTTGATGTAATGTGCTCGATCTGTCCATTTTCAAGCAAAAATCCATTGCTTGTGATGTTTTCTGCCCTGACATCACAATATTGTGCTCCATTTTGAAGTACGAATTGTACCAGTTTGTCTGCAAAATCTTGCAACAGCACAAGTGATGCTTTGGTTTGCAACTATTTTTATCTTATACAGGGGTTTTTGACAGTTCATTTTTTGGTAGAGCAAATGAAAAAACAGATCCCTTATTCATCTCACTGTCTACCCAAATTCGTCCTCCATGAGCATCCACTATTCCTTTACATATAGACAATCCTAATCCGCTTCCACCTGATTCTCGTGTAGAGGAAGTATCCACTTGATAAAATTTCTTGAATATCTTATCTCTTGCCTCGATTGGAATTCCTTTTCCATTATCTTTTACGGATACAATGATTTCATCTTGACTGTCTTTAACTGACACTTCGATCTTTCCTGTTTTTGGCGGCGTTGCTTTTAGGCTATTTTTAACTAGATTTGTAAGCACTTGGATTATTCTCTCTTCATCATAATTAGAATAAATATCATGATCTACATTTTGTACCAGTTGTATTTGATCAGCCATAGCTTGTGGTTTCATAGCGATTATAGTGGTTTCCACTGTTTTCTTTAAATTATGATTAGATTTTTTTATTCTAAGTTGACCCAGTTCGAGTTTTTGAGCGTCAAGCAAATCAGATATCAATTGCAAAAGAGACATAGAGCTTGATCTAATGATCTCTAATCTTTCTTTTTGATTTTTATTCAGTTGACCCAAATGCTCTCCCAGTAGTATATCCGAATATCCCTGTATTGGGACTAGAGGCGTTTTTAGCTCATGCGTTATCATGGCAAGAAATTCATCTTTTGCAATTTCAACTTTTTTTGTTTCTTCTTCCTTCTTCTGAATTGTACTTGCCATAGAGTTTATGGTATTCGCAAGTTCACCCATTTCGTCGTTGGAGTTGTAATCTATACGTTCACTGTATATTCCCTCTTTTACCTTTATAATTGCATTTGTAAGCATTTGTAGTGGACTCAGGGATTTTCTAATTGATAACATCACAAGTAAAAATACCATAACATCTACAATCAATAGCGCCTGAACTACTATCACATTTTGATTCAATTTAGAATCTATGAATTTGTTCCATTCATCAACAAACTGAGAGGTGACTCCAAGCAGGGTGCTTCTTTGATTATCAAGATTTTTGAGAGCAGAGCCAAATTCTCTTGAGATTAGAGGGTTATTTTCAATAAAGATTATCTTTGTTTGTTCTGCAGCCCAGAGAGGATCAAGACTTCTCAAAGAGCTTGAATTTTCACGCGGGATTTGCGGTAGGTTTTCTTGAATTACCCCATATTGTGCATATTCAATGTTGTCTAATGGGGATCCCTCAAGATTTTTTAAATCTCCATCAAATGTTATCCTGTCTTTTTTGAGAGAGGCGGTAGCGTTACCACCTTCACCAATTGAAATTAAGAGAGTATTTTGTCCTATGTCTTTTGCTATATTCACCATCTGCGCCGCAATCATTTTGTGTTTGTTATAGTTTCTATCTAACGGGGTCAAATCATTTACTACTCCATTTGTTAACGATATCAAGTCGCCATTTTTTCCTAAAACATATGACAATGCATCCTTCACTTTTGGATCAAATACAGATTCTTGCCTGATCTTTTCTGTATCTTGTTTATAATTCTGCCACGAGTCACCAACCTGATCATAAATTGGACGTAGTTCAGACGGTGTGGCAACTATGGCTACACCTTGTGACATACCTCCAGTTCCTAAGAGTGTGTAAGTCTGATCAAAATCATTGATTTCTGCTTCCAATGTTTGTCTGTCTGTCTCATTTCCACTTGCAATAGAATTGGCAGTACCTGCAATTCTTTCTACAATTACCTTGAGGTTATTTGCATTACTGATGGAATGAAGTACATCTAGGTTTTCTTGAGATATTGAAAGCAAGAGATACAGATTGATTGCAGAAACCCCAATTATGATACTAAGTAGGAGATAGGTTTTCTGCGTAATCTTCAATTTGATAGGAAAACAGGAGGCAAGCCTATAAAAGCTTGCATGAAATAGATCTAGCAATTAGTTAAAATGTCTGACGAGTTTCTAAGAGTTGCAAAACAAGAAATACAATCAGAGATAAGCAGTTTAGAGCAAATCATTTCACGTTGTAATAATGATGAACATTTGTTTGAAAATTCACAGATCATCGAAGAATGTCTGCATAAAATCAAAGGATTGGCCCCTATGATAGGACAGGAAAAAATAGGAGAAATCGCAAAAATCAGCGACAGCATACTAAAATACATAATCAGCGAAGGCGTATTATCAGGCTCCTATTCTTTCATGAGTAAAACAATTGGAGATATGAAAAGAATTTTTCATGGTTTGAATGTTTATGACATTTCAGATTTTAAAAAACTAGTACATGATAGATTCCCCACTGTGCTTGATTTGTGAGAGTTCTTTTGAACTTAAATATCGAGAACGGGATGGGTAATGATTGGCTAGGATAATGATAGCTGATGATTCAGATGCCATAAGAATGGTGCTCAGAGACATACTTACAATAGGTAAACATGAATGTGTAGCAGAAGCATCTAACGGATTAGAAGCAGTTGAACAGTTTAAAAAAACAGACCCAGAATTATTACTTCTCGACATGGCAATGCCAAAAAAAGATGGACTGGGGGTGTTGAAAGAGATAATGGTTTACAATCCATCTGCAAAAATAATCATGATAACCGCAAGTGATAATCAAGCCACCATAAAAGAATGCATTAAAGAAGGAGCTACGGCGTATATACTCAAGCCATTTAATTTTGAAGATGTTCTAAACAAGATATCTGGCGTGCTCAGCTCATAGGTCTACCTTTGAATTGTATTGATGTTTGTGTCGTTTTAAACAAGATACAGTTATGATTAAAAGATGCCAAATAGTCTGACTAGATATGGAAAAGATAGTCGCAGATACTAGTATCATAATAGATGGAGAAATAACCAAACTTATAGAGGCAGGCAACTTCAAAGATTGCGAGATAATCATTCCAGTTGCAGTCTTAGATGAACTGCAGGCTCAGGCGTCACAGAATAAAGATTATGGTTTTGTGGGCTTGGAGGAAATAAAGAAAATTCGCGAATTGACACAAAAAAATAACATCGTGCTTCGATTTGAAGGCGAACGCCCAAGCATGGATGACATAAAACTAGCAAGGCATGGACGAATTGATGCCATAATAAAAGACATAGCAAAAAAAAATAACGCTACTTTTTACACTGCAGATTATGTACAGGCGCTGGTTGCACAAGCAGAGGGAATAAAGACCAATTATTCAAAACCCCAAGTCAAAATAATAGATCTTGAATTTGAAAAGTATTTTGATCCGCAAACCATGAGTATACATCTTAAAGAAGGGACAAGGCCAGTAGCCAAGCGTGGAAAACCTGGCGCCTTTACGTTAGTGGAACTTGACGATAAAATACTTGAAAAAGAATATCTCGAAGGAATCACTACCGAGATATTAGAATCTTCTCGAGTCAACCAGAGCGGAGTCATCGAGATTTCAAAATCCGGTGCATTGGTTATTCAGTTTCGAGATTATCGAGTTGTGATAACACATCGACCATTTTCGAACAGTTATGAAATTACAATAACTCATCCTTTAGTCAAGATGATGCTTGAGCAATACAATCCGTCAGAAAAACTCATGCAAAGGTTGTCTGAGAGTGCAGAAGGAGTACTTGTTGCGGGTGCGCCTGGTTCAGGCAAAAGCACGTTTGCATCAAGTCTTGCAGACTTTTATTCCAAAAAGGGTAAAATTGTCAAGACATTTGAATCACCAAGAGATTTGCAAGTTGATGAAAAAATTACTCAATATACACAACTTGATGGAAGCTTCGAGAATGCTGCAGACATATTACTCCTAGTACGACCAGATTATACCATATTTGATGAGGTAAGAAGGTTTCATGATTTCCGAGTCTTTTCAGACTTGAGATTAGCTGGTGTTGGCATGGTAGGAGTGGTACATGCAAACGCACCGCTTGATGCAATCCAGAGATTCATAGGAAAGGTAGAGCTTGGCATGATCCCTCATATCCTAGACACTGTAATATACATAAAAGCAGGTCAAATTTCTAAAGTATACGAATTAGAATTCAAGGTTAAAGTTCCCACAGGCATGACAGAACAAGATTTGTCAAGACCTGTAATCGAGGTTAAGAATTTTGAGAATCACACTTTGGAATATGAGATTTACACATATGGTGAAGAAAATATTGTCATACCAATTTCAAAAGAAGCAAAGAGTGGCGGAATTGAAAGGCTTGCAGAATCAAAGATAAAGGAAGTAATCAAGCGATTTGACTCTAACGCTGAGATTGAGATTCTTTCAAACAACAGCATACGAGTAAAAGTTGACAAGGATTCAATTCCTTCCCTCATAGGCAGAGGAGGATCTACAATCAACGAACTTGAAAAAAGTCTAGGAGTTCACATAGACGTAGAGAAAAAGACATCTTCAGACAGTGTAAGTAGCGAATGGTTCGAGATGTCAGAATCTGGTAACAATTTGATTTTAGAAGTGGACGATAGCAAATCTGGAATGGATGCAGATATTTATGTAAAAGGCAAACACTTGCTGTCATCACGAGTTGGAAAGCGCGGCAGAATCATAGTAGCCAAGAGATCCAGCCCCGGAAAAAGAATAGTTAACGCTGTCATGTCAAAAGATGACATCAAGATAGTTGTGCACGATTAGCTGAAATCTTGCAAAATTTTTGGGTTTTCTTTTAGGAATGTAACAAACTTTCTAAGTTGCCGGATAGTTTGAGGATTCAGATGATGTTCAATTCCTTCAGCATCCTGATTTGCAATACCATGATTTATTCCAAGCATCTTGAAAAACTCAAGTAAGATTCCGTGTTTTTGCCGTATAGCATCTGCAATAGCATTACCTTTTTGAGTCAGGTTTATTCCCTTATACTTTTCATATTTCAAATAGCCGTTTTCATCAAGCCTTTGTAGCATTTTTGTGACAGAGGGCGCACTGACATTTAGATATCGCGAAATTTCTATCGTATTAGCGTATCCCTTTAACTCCACAAGCTCTGATATGACTTCAAGGTAATCCTCCACTCTAGAATAATCAGTCTTGGAAGATTTATGGGCCTCTTTTATCGACTCTAACCGCTCTCCTCGCTTTTCCTTCATGTACGACTCTAAGTTACCCTATAAGCGATATAACCTATCCCTTGATCAGAATTCTTTACCTTATTGTAATTGATCTTTTGCATGGATTCTTAACTACAAACCCCAAAACATGAGACATGTAATGGATGAGGGGATTAGGAAGAATATTCATAAAATTAAGAAAATGAGAGAATCTATCAAGAGGCGTGCCGAGGTATATTCTACACTTGGAGCACTAGACGACCGTGGAACTGCACGTGCTTTAGGCTCGCTTCAACGCGCTCCAGCACCAGGCAAGAAGATCCAAAAGATAGGGTTTATCTTGCTTTTTTCACCTGAGCCGTTTACTACCGTTGCAGGCATTCCTATGATCATTGCAGGCAAGTATCTAGACAAAGTCTACAACGGTGCAACAATATCAGATATTGGACACGAAACAAAGAACTTTGCAAGCGGAATTTCAGACTTTAAAGACAAGATAAAATAGCATATTTTTATGCTCGGCAATTTTTCCATTAGTTTTTAATTGGAACAACCCTACGGTTTTTGTGGCAACAAGAGGCCAGATATTAATCCCGATAGCTATTACTGCAGTGATAATCGGCATTGTTGGAGTGCTGACAATTCCTACCGATTCAAAACTTGCCGAAGTCAAATTCCCAAGAGGCACCATAAAGGTGGACAATGTAACCTTGGATGTGCAGATAGCTGAAACTGATGCACAAAGAGCAAGAGGCCTAATGTTCCAGGACCAAATGCCATACAATCAAGGAATGATATTTGTCATGGATAATGAACAAGTGATTCCAATATGGATGTTGAACATGCAATTCCCTCTTGACATCATTTGGTTTGACAGTAATGGAAATGTTGTTCACATTGCAAAGTATGTACAGCCGTGCAAGTCTGCTCTTGAGACGGTAACATGCACTGTCGATAACGGAGGAGGAAAACTGGCAAAATATGTTCTTGAGACCACTGCCGGCTTTGTAAGCAAATACAATGTTACTGCAAGTTCTAAATTACAAATAATATCTATTTGACCTAATTTTTTTGAATTGTATTCTGTAGTTCTGCAAATGCAGTACGTATATCATCTATTGCTGCTTCATCTTCGAGTGTACTTATATCACCAATTTGTTCATTGCTTGCAACAGACTTTAACAATCTCCTCATTATCTTCCCGCTTCGGGTCTTTGGTAATTTTGAAACAATGTACAAGTGGTCAGGAGTCGCAATCGGGCCTACTACATTTCGGATATGTTGGATCAATTCATCTTCCAACTGTTTGCTCTGTACAACTCCTTCTTTTAAGACCAAGAATACGATTATTGACTCGCCCTTTACTTCATGAGGTATTCCGCATACAGCTGCCTCTGCTACTGATTTGTGAGATACAAAACCACTCTCAATTTCTGCAGTACCAAGTCTGTGTCCTGCCACTTTTAGAACATCGTCGGCTCGTCCAAGCATCCAAAGATAGCCATCCTTATCCATTATTGCGTAATCTCCTGGATAGTACATTGACTTGTACTTTGACCAGTATACGGTCTTGTATTTTTCGTCGTCGTTCCATAAAGAAAGAAGCATTCCAGGCCATGGCTTTGTTACCACAAGATAACCCTTTGTTTCAGGTGGAAGGTCATTTCCATGTTCATCAACTACAGAGACATTGATTCCAGGCAATGGCAGTGTAGCAGAACCAGGCTTTAGTGTAATGGTCTCAACTCCAGGCATTGGAGAGACAAGTGCTCCTCCAGTTTCTGTTTGCCACCACGTATCAATTATAGGACATTTTTCTTTTCCGATTGTTTTGAAATACCATTTCCACACTTGGGGGTTTATCGGCTCCCCTACAGTACCGAGTAACCGCAGGCTTGAAAGATCTTTAGAGTTTGGCAGTGAATCCCCATACTTCATGAACATACGCAATGCTGTTGGAGTGGTGTAAAGAATTGTAATCTTGTATCTTTCTACAAGATCCCAAATTCTTGCAGGAGTAGGAAAAACTAGCGCTCCTTCAAAAATGACTTGGGTTGCACCATGCATTAGAGGCGCGTAAACAACATAGCTGTGTCCTGTAACCCATCCAATGTCAGCGGTGCAAAAGTAAATGTCAGTATCACGTATGTCAAAGATCCACTTGAACGTACTGTAAAGGTGAACAAGATAACCCCCAGTGCCATGCAGTACTCCTTTTGGTTTTCCCGTAGTGCCCGATGTATACAATATGTAAAGCGGATGAGTACTGTCAAGTTTTTCAGGTTCGCATTGTTCCAAAGCGCCATTTACCAAGCTGTTCCATGGACTGTCTTTTTTTCCCATATGGACAGGAGTTTTAGTATGTTCATACACAAGGATGTGTTCTACAAAATCAAGGTCAGAGACCGCTTCATCTATGACCTGCTTTAGTTTTACTATTTCTCCTCTTCGAAATCCACCATCTGCTGTGATTATGACCTTTGATTTAGAATCAATTACTCTATCTCGAATGGATTGGGAGCTAAAACCAGAAAAGATTACGGTGTGAATTGCACCTATTCTTGCACATGCAAGCATGGAAACTATGAGTTCTGGAATCATTGGAAGGTATACAGTAACTCTGTCTCCTTTTTTGACTCCAAGAGACTTGAGAGTATTTGCAACTTTACATACGTAATTTAGTAGTTCTTGGTATGTGATGGAACGCCTATCACCATTTTCTCCTTCCCACAGAATGGCAACTTTTTTTCCATTCTTGTTGCATTGTACATCAAGCGCGTTGTATGAGGCATTTATCTTCCCATTTACAAACCACCGTGCAAATGGCGGATTCCAGTCTAGTACATCATTCCATTTTTCAAACCAATGGAGATTGCGTGCTTCTGCTTCCCAGAACTTGACATAATCCTGACCTGCTTTCTTTCTTGTTACAGTATCATTATTTCCAAGGCCTATGAAATACGAAGTGTCATCCAATAAGATTGGTTTGCATTCTCATTAAAAAAAAGGTTCGCTCAGAAAGGAGGGGAGCGAATCTTCCCATCCCACAGACAGTTAAGAAGAAGAGATCCTCTTAAGCCAGTCTGAGTCTTGAGGTTCTTCCTCGCCATCGGCTCCAATAGCAACTGGTTTAGGGGTGGTCGGTATTGTTGGGGGAATATTATTACCAACTGCCACGCCAGGAGACACCGGTGCCTTGGGCTGAGGAGTGGGAGAATTTTCTACCTTACCAAGGTAAGAAACGGCGGCTGAATGAACATCCTGTTTAGGACTTTCTGTTCGCTCCATAGTATCAACTGAAAGATCGTTGATGCGACGTTGGATGTTTACTATCTCTGCCTTTTCATGCTCGATGTGTTCGATAATTTCCACCGTGTGAGTCTTGACTAATTCATACTTGACATCAGAAATCTCATTACTTTTGTTTTGTAATTTGGCATCAAATCTCAGCATCCTAATAGATTTCAGCTGATTGTCAAGATCTGCCAGTCTATTCTCGAGTTTTTCACGGATCTGTTTCTCGGTCTCATCGAGAGATAGCAATTTCATCTTGTACTTCTCGTGGATCAATTCAGCATCCTCCTTCATGTCGTCATTTTCAGATACGATATCTATCAGCGCGCGAATTCGGCGCAATGTAAGACCCTTCTCTCTCAATAATCGCTGGGCATCTAATCTCCATCTAGGAATGAAGATCACGTATTGCCCTTGAACGACTAGTTGTTCGAATGGAACCTGTTTCAGCCCTTCAGAACCACAATCAACACCTACGGTTTGTACACTTCCGTCAATATCAGTTATGGTGCCTATGACTTTACCAATAAAAGTGCCGTACATGTCCTTAACTTGCTTGCCGATAAATTCGACATCTTCTTTGCTCATTGGGCATATGTTATATTTTTGGTATAACCAACAAAGTGTTAACAAGGTTTCAAATTTTTGTAAGATCATTTTAGCTAAGTCTTTGCAGATTTTATGAGAGATTTAGTAATTTTAAAATCACTTGAATTGTAATGGTCCAATGATGATTACAAAGGACGAATTGGATGAGGTCCTACACTTTGTTGCAAAACGTTGGATAGACATGAGCCGCGAGCCAAACCACAAAGCCTTTGAAAACATGCCAACTGACTTTTGGATGAATTCCATGGGTGGCGGCGCAGGAGAAGGAAAATGGGTAACAACTTTGATGTATACAGAAGATGCTGCGGAAGCAGAAGCATTCAAGGAAGTTTTGTTACGATGGCAATCAAGACACAACGCAATGAAACCGGGATCCTTAGACTTGATTCAGATCGGGAAAAAATCGGGGCTCTAAGACAGCAGATTATTTTTTATAAGTGAACTACTTTCGGAACGTGTTGTCAGAGTTTTCCGAGCCTGAAAAAGAGATCCTGCTGAAACACTTTTCTAATGTAGACGATTCTGTCTTTGCGATCATAACAACACGGCAGGTAGATCGCGGTGCCCTAATGTCCAGATATAGCAGAACCGACAAAAGCATGCGCAAGGTATTTCTTGACGAGTTTCTCCAAAACGAAAACCGTGGAGAGGAGTTTTACAATAAAGTTTTACTTGAATATGGGGATGATTCGGTTGCAGAGCTTGGAGAAGCTCAGATTGCAATAGAAGGCCTTTCCAACATTGCAGTAAAGAAAATAGAAGATCGTAGAATTGGTCTGTCGTATCTTGAAAAATCTTCTCGATATGTAGCTTGGGATAAAAAAGTAAATGGAGAATACAAGTTTTTCAGAGAACATGACATTATGAATTCAAAATTTGCTGATGCATATCTTGAATCATGTAATTTGGATTTTGACGTATATTCCAGAAACATTTCCCCAATGATATCACATATTCAGGAAAGAGATCCAATTGAAAAACAGAAATTCCGAAATTCATCAGGAGAGGAGGTCTTGTTTTCAAAACTTGGAAATGAAGATGATGTAAAATCTGCTACGCGTATATACAATGCTACAATAAAAGCAAAGGCGCTTGACATTTTGCGTGGCATACTACCTGCCTCAACCCTTACAAACGTCGGAATTACAGGCAATGGCCGTGCCTTTGAATACCTTCTCACAATACTATACTCTTCTTCTCTGAAAGAAGAACAAGAACTAGGCTCAAAAATACACAGGGAGCTTGATGTCACAATAAAATCATTTGTTAAAAGGTCAGACGACAAGTACGGAAAACTCTTACAAGATTACCTATCTAAGCTGAAAAACACTTCATATTCATTTGGCAAAAAATATCTTAAAGGCAAGAAACAGAAAGACTTTCTTGTAGAATTAGTTGATAGTGAATCTGAAAAAAAAGCCGAAGAGAAAATAATTTCTGCGCTTTTATACGAACAGTCTGATGGAATAGCATATGGTGAAATCCTACCTCAAGTAAGAAAGATGGGTTCTGCAACAAGAAAAAAAATAATCAAATCCTTTGCAGCCTTGCGAATGAACAGAAGACAGAGACCCCCCAGAGGATTTGAAATGACAGACTATACGTTTGATCTTCAGACCAATTTTGGAATGTTTCGTGACCTTCACAGACACCGAGTGTTAACATTAGAAAGACAATTGTTGACAACAGACCATGGATTTTCCATTCCAGAAGAGATTACTGCGCTTGGAATTCGAAAAGATTTTGAGGATTGCATGTACAAGTCAAAAGAAGTTTTTGATTTGATAAGAAAGAAAAATCCAGAGCAAGCACAGTATGTCGTAAACTTTGCATACAAATATCACTATTTTATGAAATTAAATCTTAGAGAAGCTGTGCATTTGATAGAACTTCGAACCGTTCCACAGGGTCATCAAGACTACCGCAAGGTTGCACAGGAGATGTTCAAGTCAATCAAAAAGACACATCCAAATCTTTGCCAGATAATAAAATACGTAGATCTTAAAAGTTACAAACTTGAAAGACTAGAATCTGAAAAAAAAATAGAAGAAAAAAGAAAGCGTTTGCATTAGAATTTAGTTACAATCACTTAAACCACTGTTCAAGAGTATGACTCTTCTTTTCTATTGCCTTTTTCAACCTGTTTAGTGATGTTTCTACTCTTTCGCTTGAAAAGTTCCTCTCCTTTGTAAGATAGTTTGTAATTCCTTGATAATCAACATCCCCAAATTTCAGTTCAGTTACGTCAGCCACCTTAGGATTTAGAAATATTTCCCGTATCTGTTTGTACTCTACTTGATCTAGTTTTTCCTGAATTTGTGGAATATCTTCTAGTTTGCCATGCTGTTTTACAAGCTTTAGTGCCGTCTTCGGACCAATTCGCTCAAAGCCATCAGGGTTAAAGTCTGTTCCAATAAGGATTCCAATATCTACCAACTGTGCGCGGGTTATACCAAGGTCGTCAAGCGTCTTGTTCAAGTCAATGATTTCGGGTTCCACCTCTATGGTGGTATTTCTGTTTGGCAATTTTCTCTTTCCGCTATTTGTAAAGTTCCTTACAAGTTTTTTTGCTCCAAACAAGAGTGAATCAAAGTCTTGACTTGCCGATGCATGAGCTTGCCCCGTAATAGTTAGATGAGCTGCAGTGGCTTCGCCCTCAGAAGGTGCTTGAATAAAAGGAATTCCAAATAGGCCAAGCAGTTTCTTTGAATCCTCAACCATGTCGTCTTTTAATACAGATGTTTGTTGGGCATATTTTCTTGCTTCCTCATATTTTCCCTGACTTATAGCATTCTCATACCTGATGGTAGCTTCCTTTTTGATCTGCTTTCGTCTCTCAATCTCTGCAGACTTTAATGACGGGGGCCTGCCATCAAATACATACACGGGTTTTATTCCAAGAGACAGAAAATTGATGTTTCTATACAATAGTCCTGTCATGTGGCTTGTGATTCTTCCGCTAAAGTCAGTAAGTGGAAGCCCATCAGGTCCGCGTATAATTGATAGAAATTGGTAGATTGCATTGTATGCGTCTATTGCAACTATTTTTGATGAGAATGATTCAAGATTTGTCTTCTCACGAATACAGAGCTGCTTGATGTCAAGACCCATGAATTCAGTTTAGAGCAAGGCCCTTTTTGGTTTTCCTATTTTTTCCTAGCACCTGATTTTGACTCCCATCCTCTCTCGATTATCTCCTCGTAAATGTTTGAGAGTTTTGGGATTGCCTCTCCTTTTTCTGCGGCAATTTTGACTTTTTCTCGATAATAGATTTCTATTGCCTTTGCAGTCTTACCATCAATTGTTATTGATACACGAGTCTTTGCCATGTACTTTCAACTTGAGAGCCGGCACTCATCAATAATAAACTATCTACTATCAATTATTTCAATATCAGGACAAAACCATCATTTTTTGATTCAAGCCTTACAGATTGGTCTTTTGGCAATCCAAGATATGTCAGTAGATCGTTGATAGTAGAATCATCCTGGAGCGCATACTTTTTTCCTTGAAACTCGACGGATACTGTTTTCTTTGTTACTGTCTCCATCTACCTTAAGATAAATTATCTACTTTATATCCTTTATTATGTATTTGATCATATGATCATCTGATCATTTTATTCTGATTGTATTTATGTGCCTAAAACTGTGTCATGTGTGGTGCCAGGTTAGCCAAGCGGTACGGCGACCGCCTCGAGATCACATACAAGGTAGCGGTTGTGCGTAAGCACTCAGGGGTTCGAATCCCTTACCTGGCGCCTTGAATTTTAGTAAGTCTACAATTTAACTTGCAAAAATAACTCACATAATACATGACAAACTCTGATGATTTTTGAGAATTGAGAAAAATCGTGCAAGAGAATGAATTTCAAAATCTAGAAGATTCTTGCATGGGCACTTAAGTAGAACAAAGTGAATAATAAAAACAAGTGGAGCATTTGTGATAGAGATTACAGAGGATACCATATGGGATGTATGGTCAAAGGGTGAGATCTTTGCCGGTAATGACCCAGTGTTATGGAGAAAAGACGTTTGTGGTGCTTGGATTTTTCGTAGTCATTATAAAAGAATTGATTCAGAATATGGATGGGTAATTGACTACATAAAGCCATTATCAGAAGGAGGTTCAAATAACATCCTAAATCTACGCCCCATGCACTGGGAAAATACTAGGCGGAGATCAGACGGGAGTATCGAATGTCATATCACATCTACCGGAATTTACAATGGCAAACCAATAGAACATAAAATCATTGAACCATCAAGTCTGAATATTTTTTACTAAAAACGTGTCATTGATGACAAATTATTTGCAGTTGTAGAGTCACATTAGGTTTACAATCATCTATCGGCAATCCAGTGATTTTCCAAGTATTAGTCTAGTTTTTTCAGAGATTTCCAACGCATTTGTATAAGTTATGCTGTATTCACAACTGGAACAGACAGTCAGTCCTGGCATGAAATAAATGAATATGCACACTTTGTCACGCATTATATTGACTTGGCGCGCTTGACCTAGATCATCATTATGAAATTTAAGCAATTCACGCAATGTTCGTAGTTCAGATGAAACCATGGTTATATGATCTCTATTTCTGAACAAAATGGTTTTGCCATCCTTCATTTTACTGAATATGCCTATTCCTTTTTCATCTGTAATAAGCACATAACGCATATCATCATTTATTGCAAGTATTTCGTCAGATATTTTTTCATAATTGATTGATGACGAGTATTCAAGTATCATTCCGGTATTTGCATCAATTTTTACCATCTTATTTTGTTTATTAATTAATCCAAGAGAGACATTGACATTCCAGACATTTCCTTCTAGACTAACATCTTTGATGACTACGTCAGAGTGATGTTGTTCAAAAAATTTTGAGGCTATTCTTGACACTCTAGTAGAATCCAGTGATAACTGCACATGAATATATCTACAATTTGAGATAAAAGATCATTGTATAAATTCACTAGTGTATTTTTACATAATAATCTTCATCCTACAACCATATTTTATAGCATAGAAATTACCAGAAGATCCTAGAAATGATATTAGCCAATTAAGTGCGTTTTATTCATCAATAATTTAAACAATTTTTGGTTTTTCCAATGCATTCAGGAATGACGAGACAAGTTTTATGTATGAATACTTGCCAAGCTCCTTCCTTATCGATTCAATTATTTTTAAATGAATATCGTACTCCAAATGTGAGAGAGCCATGTTTAGATATTCTGGATGTTTGTAGCAATCCACAATCTCACAATCATAAAGATTCATTAGTAAATCAGATATTTTTTTATGAATATTATCACCAACAGCAAAAAGCACGCTTTCAACTGCAACCGTTACTAATGCTTTGCGCGTTTGATCAAGAGTTGAATTTCCTTGATGAAACAAGACGTTTGCTGCCAAAGTTGACGTTGCTTGTTAGTTTTTAATTTATTTAAATTACCATGGAAGATTCTTCTATGATTTCATTCCATAAGATAACTTTTACCTCTAATGTTTTAGTGGTAAAATCATCTATGATTGAGACCAAATAAAATCAAAAAGCATTCGCATAGAGTAAATTAACGGTATTGAATCACTCCAAAATGCTACGGTATTGGATGGATAGTCGTTTGTGCTCCTGGTATAAAACAACAACTCATTATCATTTACCACGAAACATAGATTATCATGTACCTCATTAGAAGTTTTTTTAACTTGTAAATGTTTGAGTTTTTTAACAAGATCATTTGTCTTGGTTATTTGTGACACAAGTAATCGTAAGTTTTTTTCGGTTTTATCAAGTACCACGAATGCGTCAGAATGATAAAAACCCATTACTTCCTTTTCCGAGCATAACATCTGGATTTCTTTTGAGTTTTGAACCATTTCACACACTTTTGCATGAATTTGGTTGCTACCCTTCAAAATTTGAAATCGGTCATCCTTGTCAGAAGGTTTTTCATTCATAAAATTAGGTATCATATGCCACAATCTAACCAGATTTTCTCCATTTCGTTCCAAGTTATTTACTCGCTGTTTCTCGACATTTACCAAATTCCATATTGCCTTTTCAAGTGGTAACGCATAGAATCTCATTGGATGCTGCATGGTAGAATATACGATGCCTTTATTCATCAGTATTTTTAAGATACCATAAGCTTCAGTGCGGCGAATCTTTAATGCTTTAACTATATCAAAGGCAGTTTTAGGGCCATATTTCCCAAGATAGATATACACTTTTGACAGATTCGGAGTAAAGCCAAAAGATGAGAGCTCCTTTTGCAGGTTTGTTACTTGATCTTTGAAATTAATTGCAGTATGAGAGTCATGATTAAACAATGTTTGCTGTATAATCTCATCCTTCATATCAAACCGATATTGACATAGTATAAAATCATTAAGTAGGTTTTCGATGGATTAATTGACCAGTATAAGAAAAGCTTCTCGATTAGTATTTTTGTTTCAAATGATGAACTGTACATTTCCATGGGTTATGATTTCATATATGTATTTTAGATTGTATGTTAATTCAACATAGAACATCATTACCTAATATCAATACATTTAACATGAAAAACGATCATGGCATAGCATAATGTAGACAAACAATCAGATCAATGCTGCAGTATTGCAAATTGTCTAAGTAGATCTCAGATATAATAATTCTAGAACATTTTTTGTTTACTGATATAATCTTTGCTTAACATGACATATCAAATTGCAAGTAAACAACACAGTTTCTCACATATTCAAAATTCAGGCTAGTGTGGATGAAGAGAATGACGAATGGGGATTGGAGGAAGATGAGTGGGGATTGAATGAAGAAGTTTAATCGTGACGTATAAAGATCTTGCTAATGCATTGAAAGATATTTTGCTAGTAAAAGGGTATAGAAGAATATTACGCGAGGATTAAATAAAATACCGTACATCCCAAACTGTGAAAGTACTATTAACCCATACACATACAAGAAATACTTCAAGTGATCCAAAACAAATTAGCATTGAATTTCCAAATTTCATACGATTCATTTACACAGAAAGTCAACCAACAGATAATTTTGAAGATTCCAAACTCATTTTAACAGACGATCTGATGAACCACATAGAGTATTCCAGGAACAGGTCAAATTCTGACATTATTCTCACTCAATGTGCATCCATGCCATGTTAGAATATGCCTCAAGCGGATACCTTCTCCGAACGAAGCGTCATGGGCTGGGGAAATCGAGGCTGGGTAGAAATAGTTGAAACAATTCTAGAGATTTGTGAAAATGGCGCACTGAAAACTCACATCATGTATAGATGCAATCTTAATTCAAAACAAATAGCTCAATATCTACACTTTCTAGAAAATCACAGACTGATAAATACAATTGCAGAACCACCTACAACAAAACGCCCCATTTTTGTAACTGCCGAGTTAGGGAAGAGATACATCAATGCGTATAGACAGCTAGAAAACATATTCAAAAAAAATTAATTTTTTATTTTTACAATATTATTCCCATCAAACATAGATCTGCATTGCAGGTTCAATAGCAACAAGCCTCGATTAAGATACATGTTGTCAAACATCATATCACATCAAAAAAGACATTTAGAGTCAGAACCATTGGAATTTATAAAAAAATAATTTGTGAAATTATGCAATTTCACTTGAGAGATTGTGGCTTGTTGTTTTACACATGTAGTATGAGATCATCTTCCTTTGCCACTCCTACAGTACTAAAGCTCACAGAAGTTTCTACCTGAAGCGACTCAACATGATAGAAGCACAGATTATGAAATATTTCTTCAGTATACGAACCGCATAGTGAGCAGACCCTCTTTATCGGTTTTCTACATTCTGAACATAACGACCAATTAGTCAACATGCCTCCACATTTTCTACACATTTCATCATGCATTTCATATCACTTTCATTTTATGGTTAATAACCGACTCTCACTACTGAGGAAAGTAAAAATTCTACTTACAAATCTTCTATTCGATAGATCTGCTTTACATAGAAATTTTCAATATTGAATTTTTTGCTATAAAGCGAGCGTCCTTTCTCTGTTAAAATTAATTCTTCCTTCCCATCATCGTTAATTTCTTTTCTTATTAGATCCATCATTTCAAGCCAGTCAATATACAAACGGCATTTGTCATACCCCATGCTACAAGTAGTTGCAAGAAGAGTCTTTTTCATTCGTGCATTATTATGCAATATGCTAACAATGCGCTTTACGGTTTTCCAATCAATTCTTTTCAATTCTCGTTTATTTTTTTTTAATTGGTTCAAGACCAATTCTCCTTTAATTTGATTCACCTTTCAACATCGATAGGCAGAAAATGTTCCTAACGAAATAAAGTCTTGCGCATATTTCCTACTATTAATGAATTCAGAATGAGATTTCCACACACGGTTACAAAAAAGATGCCACCATAGAAGAATCTTCTGTATCAGACGAACAAATTATTTTTATAATAAAATCGCACTAATGACGTATCTTGAAATATAGAAGTAGAACAGAGATAGTTGCCATGATCCTTGATGCCGCACGCATAGGAGCCACAAAAACAAAGATCATGTACAAAGCATACTTGTCATACACACAGGTGAAGGAGTATCTCAAATTTTTACAAGAAAATAATTTGATAAAATATGAGGATGGAACTCAGCTTTTCAGGGTTACTGAAAAGGGACGACATTTTATGCAAGCATATGAGGAAATTAGTGATTTGGTTTCATCAAAAACAAATAGAAAGACCGTTAATGTTTAGTGTTTTAAGCAAATAACACCAGTATTTCAATTTTGAACATTACAATGGATCAAATATTATATTTTCCAATAATATTGTTCTAAGAGAATTTTAGGATGAAAAATTATTTAGCTATCATACAAAGAGCTTTAAAGATAGAACGTAGCCCATGCAAGCATGGCATCAGAAAATAATTCTGTCAGAGTGGATGAGGACGGATGTCCAGCTTGTAAAGGAATGATTATTTCAGATATTGAGAGAGGTGAAAAAATATGTACTAACTGTGGAATGGTAAGCGGTCCACATTATGACACGACTCATTTAGAAAACAGTGCTTTTGCTTCTGGTATAGAAAGCGATAATTGTAAAAGTCCAACTTCTTTGATTATGTACGATATAGGATTATCTACTTTTATTGATAAAAAAAACATAGATGCAAATGGAAAAATGATTCAAAGAAATTTGGAAGTTGAAAAACTTAGACGATTGAACAAATTTTCCATATCAAACGACTCAAAGACAAGAAATCTCACAAAAGCAGTAAAGGAAATTCTTCGTATAACTGAGATACTAGGTATGAGTCCATCAATAGCAGAGCGAGCAAACTACATCTATCGAAAGGCGTTAAACATGAAACTCATTAGAGGCAGATCGATTACTGGCATAGTTGCTGCTACAATATACATTGCGTGTAAGGATGCTGGCATTCATTTTCCAATAGAGCAGATTGAAAAAGTGGTAGAAAACGGTAGCAGGAAGAATGTAATGCATTATTACAAACTATTACTTCGATGTATGAAAATGAATGTAGTAGTACCGGAACCAGCAAAGTATCTATCCAGAATAGCGGCAAACGCTAAACTAAGCGGAAAGACTGAGAGAAGAGCATTTGAGATCTTGTCACAAATAGAAAATGAACCAGCATTATCTGGAAAAAAGCCCATCTCACTTGCAGCATCTGCCTTATACCTTGCTGCATTGCAGATAGGAGAACATACAACACAATTGAGAATTGCAATAGCATCTGAACTTACTACCATTACCATTCGTAAAAGATGTTTAGAAATTAGCCAGTTGTTAGATGATAGTCAACATGATAATTCCACAGATAAGGTACAAGAAAATTTCGATACGAGTAAAGAGAATGATGTTATCGAGATCATTTCAGTTGGAACATAAGGCAAAAACATGTTTTTGAAAAACGGTGTGTTAGACCTATTTAAAAAATAAAATAACTCAATATCATTAATAATTAAAACTTCGAATTTAAACCGAATCAATCTTCTAGTATATTGTATGCATATACAGATAATCTTAGAAGGGAAATACTATAAGTGATGACAAATAACTCAGTTATTGATATACAAAATAGTCATTTAAAATCAAAAGACTTGCAAGACAACACAATACAGAAAAACAGCTTTTCACCTCCAATATGTTCGGCATGTAAAGGTAAGATGCAAATTTCAGAGGGAGATGTGATCTATGGAGACAGATGGTATCATAATTCATGTTGGAAAGAAATACAAAAACTGGCAGATATGATATCACAATAAATCACTACTTGAAGATACGAATAATTTTTAAACACTTGTAAATGATTCCCTAAAACAACATATACCTTATTTTCTTATATTGAACAGATACTTAGGTGAATCAATGACAAACGACACGGAGAATAGTCAACCACTTTACAGCGAAGTTAAGATTCCGAAAGAACTTTCTCAGTTCTTGAAGCGTGAAACATATTCATTACTTATCAAAGGCCATACTGGGACCGGAAAGACCACACTTGCTCTAAGCATTCTCAAAGAACTAAACATAAACAAAAACTGCCTGTATATTTCTACACGCATCTCTCCAGAACAACTCTATCAGAACTATCCATGGGTTGAGAGTTTTTTTGTTCAAACAAAAAAAGTAGAATTGCAAGAAACATCAGATATTGAAAAAAAACATCGAGTGTTTGTTGATGCCAGACTTGATGAATCCGGTTCACTTTTTGAACTCATTACAAATGAATTAATGGATGTAAAGGCACCAACGATTGTTATCGATACATGGGATGCGATAGGATCTCTCATGGATAGAGAAGCTTTGGTGAACAATGCCAAGGTGTTACAAACATGGACAGAACGCGCACATGCAAAATTAATCTTTGTGAGAGAAGATCCAGAAGACAATACATTTGATTTTTTAGTAGATGGCATAGTTGAACTCAAAAAAAGACATCATAATGAACGGCTGGTAAGAGAAATTTCGCTTTTAAAATTACGAGGAATTAAAATCGCAAGACCGTCATACACGTTTTCACTTAACTATAGTTTTTTTCATAGTTATGAACATTACAACCCATCACAATTTTTCAATTTAGAATATTTTTTCTCATCCAAACATATTGATAGAAATGCATTAAAAAACAATAGCGCTCATTTCTCCACAGGATATCACGAATTAGATGAAGTATTAGGCGGCGGATTTCCGGTAGGATGTACAGTAAGTGTAGAACTTGACACTCATGTAAATGCCAAAATTTCCCTTGCTTTTCTAAGTAAAATCATACGGGGTTTTATTTCAAGTCAAAATCTCCTCTTATTCCAACCCTTTGAGAAGACCAACATCGAAGTATTAACCAAGTACCAAAAATCTTTAGGATTGCAAAAAGACATGGTAAACATACTACCGATTGCAGGTCAGACCATGAAATCTCCACCTCGCACTGATATGACAACGCAAACGGAACAGATCCAAGAAGAGATATCAAAAATCAAGAAGAAAAATCGAAAAAAGATGCTTTTAAGCATATTGAATGCTGACGTATTAAGATCAGTTTCAAAAACAGAATCTAACAAAAATGATCTTGATCTCTTATCACAGATCAAGTCAAATTCCGACCTAACAATTTTTATTTCAAGACGCCCAACAGATAACAAGCATACTTTTGTTTCTGAAATGGCTGACATTCGTTTGAACATACTAGAGATTGATGGCACCATGTTTCTTCAATCAGATACACCATGGTCTCATCTTTATGCAATTGCAATTCAATCTGACAGAGGTCACGGAATTGAACTTGAACCAATGGTATAACTCTCGATATAAAATTAAATCGAATTTACGAACCATATTTTCTTTAAAAATCGTATAGAACATTATTCCATAGTCATTATATTTATGAATAAACGAGTTGACGTTTAGAATTGATCACTGAAAATAAAATCAATGTGGATGTAAAATCTAATTACACAGAACAAATAAGACACAAAAGTACTAATTTTAATTCAAATCTATTACGCGATTCAGATATTAACAAACAACTGATGTTGTGGCATAATATGCAAAACGAATTGGTTAACATCGCCAGCCACGAAATGAAAACACCTATTCAATCTATACTAGCCTATTCAGAATTGTTACTCTACAAGCCTTATGAGGTTACCACAGAATATGTAGAAGCAATATACAGAAATGCTCTCCGATTACAAAAATTATCAAATAATCTTCTTGACATAACAAGAATAGAGAATCATGCCTTTACCCTAAAAAATGAAATATTTGATCTCAATGAGCTTATCTCACGTACCATACAAGAATTTACAAGACAAATTCAGGTAGGGGTAATAGAAAACAAAGATGTTACATTTTTGTTTTCTACAAAAGACAGTCTGTATGTTTGGGCAGACAAAGATCGCATATCCCAAGTCATTTCAAATTTGATAGATAATGCACTCAAATTTACTCAAGAAGGAAGTATTACAATAGAAACGAAATCGCATGACAACATGGCAATGATTTCTGTAAGAGACAGCGGAGTAGGCATAAGTTCACAAATTGCACCCAAATTATTTTCTAAATTTTCCACATCAGAATACAATGGTACTGGTTTGGGCCTATACATTTCCAAGGCCATAATTGAAAAACACGGAGGAAGAATTTGGGCTGAAAATGGTATCCATAAGGGAGCTACTTTTTTGTTTGAAATTCCCTGCATAACCGATTTAGATTTAACACATAGTAGAAAGCACACGGTATATTTTTAAACAAAATGCCTCCAGACAAAGTAATGAAAAAAATTCTAGTTGTCGATGATGAGCCAGATATTACATCTTCAATAAAAACAGGATTAGAAAAGAAAGGGTTTTTGGTTGATGTGTACAATGAGCCTTTGAAAGCTCTTTCTGAATTCAAGCCCAGCATATACGATTTGTTGTTAATTGACATAAGAATGCCAAAGATGAACGGTTTTGAACTATATCGTGAGATTAAAAAGATAAGCAATGACGCAAAGATTTGCTTTTTCACTGCATTTGAGGTATATTATGAAGAATTCAGAAAAATGTTTCCCAATTTAGAAGTAAAGTGTTTCATACGAAAGCCCATAACGATTAACGATTTAGTGACACACATAAATTCAGAATTGGAAAAAAAATAATCCATCCAGAAAAACTTTGAGATCTAATAGGTTACTTTTCCTGCCGAATTTTCAAACTTGCCGCTTGTTCCACCTCATTTGAAAAAAATGTCGGTAGATCTGCATATGAGTCGGCATACATATACGATATACCGATTTTCTTATCTGCAATTTCAGACAGATTGTATTTCATTTCCTGAGAATTGTTAATGTCTCCTACAATTACACTCACTTTCCAAGGAGGATATGCCTTGTTTGAGACTATTTGATGAGAGCTGTTGGAATCAATTTCATAGATGTTAGCAATATCAGCTTCTCCTGATGCCAAATAATCACCAACATAAGTATAGTTGTATCCCGGGTTTATGTATACAACACCTCCTAATCTATGAACATAATCTGCATATGGTTTGAAATTGGCTAGATTATTTGTGCTTCCTTCACTGTCGAAAAAAATACCGTCTGTTGGTACCTCGGGCCCATTCATATAATAATTTATGTTGCTAAAATTCTCCGAAGTGCTAAAAATATAACCCAGAGTCTTTACACCTTTGCTTTTTAATACAGATATGACATTATCCCAATCTGGAGTCAACACGCTACCGCATGGCCCGCTGCATGGATTTATGATAACATATTTTATTGTTCCTGGATGTTCATCGGCCATAGCATAGACAGTTTTCCACAAATTGCTGGTTGGAGAAAAATATGGTACAACAATTATTTGCATTGTTCCACTCAGTTTGGCATGTACATCTGTACCAAACAAGCGGTTTTGAAACACGAAAAAAGTGCTTGAAAGTGCAACGGCTAGTATCACCAAAGCAAAGACAATTTTTTTTTCCAACATTAATTCACTGTATTTCGTTCTTTAAATACAGGAATCCAACTTCACGTGTAACACATTTCATCCAACAATAGAACAATCTTCTAGAACAATTCATCATAGAACTTTATAACGAACAGTTTCCTAGATGAGAAGTCTAGAAAATGTCGCAACAACAAATGTACAGACCCATGTTAAACATCTACGATCTGGTAGACAGAGTATTAGACAAAGGTTTAGTTATTGATGCAAACCTATCTGTCTCACTGGTAGGAATTGAGATTCTTGTAATAAGAGCGAGAATTGTAGTCTCTGGAATTGATACTTTTCTAAGGTATGCATCAGCATTAGGACTAGCTGCACCGCCTGGACTACCACAGAAATAAGATAAGAGAATTGATTTGGATTGGCAGTATGTCTAGTTTGTGGCAAATTCACTGACATCGGTCTAAAAAAAGCAATGAGTTCAGGTTGGGTCTTTACAAGATGTCCAGAGTGCCAGCGTGGTACCCCTCTTGACATTGTAATGTCACACCTCTCAAAAACAGTGGGCGAGGAATATTTGGAGGGATTTTGTGAAAGGCATTGGTTCAAAGATAGCGGCATTTGCGGATATTGTAAAATGAAACGAGAGGGACATACTGAGAATGTCATCTAGGCAATTAACTCAACAACAACTTACCATAGTAGATCTTGTAGATAGAATTTTAGACAAAGGCGTTGTGATAACAGGAGATATCACTATCTCAATAGTTGGAGTGGATTTGCTTTCATTAAAGATCAATCTAGTCATAGCTTCTCTAGAGACAGCTAAACGATATGGGATAAAGCTACCTTGGGAAAAATGGGAAAAAATACAACCCAAGAAAATAACTGCCAAGAATGCAAAGAGGTAAATCACAATTGTTAAGTTCAGAAATACAAACAAGAAAAGATTATGCCAGTAAGACTAACCTAGATGGCGAAAAACTCCAAAAAGGTGTGGCAAAGCTTGTTCTAGTCATAGTAGAATTGCTAAGACAGATTCTAGAACGGCAAGCCGTGAGAAGGATCCAATCAGGGAGTCTATCAGAAGAAGAAGTTGAAAGACTAGGATTAGCATTTATGTTGATAAAAGAAAAGGTGGGCCACATATCAGAAGAATTTGGTTTGCAAAAAAATGAGCTTGACGGAGCATTGAGAAGCATGCTCAAATCCACAGACTCTCGACTTGCAGGAACATCACTTGTAGATGTAGTGGACAGGTTACTTTCCAAAGGTGCAGTGATTGGAGGAAGAATAACAGTCTCAGTTGCAGACATTGATCTCATAGCTCTTGATCTTCTTGCAACGCTTTCTGCAATTACGGAAAAAAACAATGAGGGGGAAAATCAATATGGTTAACGGCAAGTATCTCTACGGTATTGTAGACGGTGCATTTGAATTTCATTTTGTAAATACAGGGTTATTTAGTAAGAAGGCATATGCCATCCCATACAAAGACATCAGTGCAATAGTCAGTAATGTCCCTTTCAAGGAGATGCAACCAGACGCTGAAAACATCACATTACACCAAGTAGTCATAGAGGAATCAAGAAACCAAAGCACAGTTCTTCCGGCAAGATTTGGTACAATGTTCAAGTCAGAGGATAACGTAAGACAGATGTTGGCAAAGTCATACAAGGATCTAAAATCAAAACTGATAAAATTTAAAGGCAAAGATGAATTTGGACTGAAAATAATCATGGACGAACAAGATCTTGAAAAATTCTCTACGACTTCACAAAATGATCCAGAAATAAAGAGGATAAAAAAAGAAATCTCGTCGTCTGGAGAAGGCACAGCATATTTTCTAAAAATGAAAATGAATGAGGCGATTAGAACCGACACATATAGAAGAATAGAACAACTTAGTAGAGAAATACACAGTGAGGTTGTAAAAACTGCAGAAGAAAACTGTACACTCAGATCAGATTTTGATCAAATAATACTAAACGCGGCATACTTGATAGATAGAGATGAGACCTCTAAATTTCATAATAAAATAGATGCACTCAAAAACAGGTACCAAACGAAGGGATTGCGGTTTCACCTTAGCGGTCCATGGGCACCATATTCATTTTGCTGAGGTAAAAGATGATCATAACTTATCTAATTTTGAAACTGACCTTACAATCAATCTTAAATGAATGCAACAGACTAGCCGGAGAACAGCAATCAAAAGAACAGATTAGAAGTCTAAAATCAAGGCTTCTCAAGATCAGACTGGAATACGAGAAAGGAACAATTAGCGATGAAGAATACAACAACATGCAGGCAGATATTCTAAAGAGTTTAGGAAGAGGATAGTATGACGACCGTGGCAGAGGAAACAAACAGGGCAATACTTCATGCAGTACAGGTAAAAAAAATTCAAAACTACATCAGAGAACAAGTTGAAAAAGTAAAAAAAGACGCATTTATGGCCCGTGAAGAAATGATTCAACAAAGAGCAGAAAAAATAGAACAAGTAAGGGAAAGATTGAGTCAGATCACTCTTGACATACAATTAAAACATTTGATGATAAAAGAGAGACTGAATCAAGAGTCGGTATTCAGAGAGGCAAACATCAGAGTAAACAGAGGTCTTGAGGCACTTGAGAACTTTATTCAAGTTTTAAGAGACACACAGATGGAAGATGAAATGATCAAAAAAGCAATTCGAGACCCAATAATATCCAGTTCTCTCAAATCAGAATCAATGAAAATTATTACATCAGAATTTTTCAAGTCAGTTCAAAAACAGTTGATAATGCAAACGGAATTCATCAACATAGCAGCACATGAGTTACGCACTCCCATCATGCCCATATTACTCAATGTAGAACTTTTAGAAGAAGAGTTGGGAAAGGATAACCCACAAATTAAGATAATAACAAGAAATGCAAAAAGGCTACATCGTCTAACTGAAAACATACTAAGTGTAACAAGATTAGAAAGCAAGTCGCTCGTTCTGAAAAAGGAAGTTTTTGATTTGAATGAATTAGTTTCTAACATAATCAAGGATGAGTCAAGGCAAATAGAAAATAAAAACATAGAAATTATTTATCAGCCGCATAATAAAGAAACCCTCATCAATGCGGATAGAGACAGGCTATCTCAAGTAATTTCCAATTTGTTGCACAATGCCATCAAGTTTTCAGATGCGGGTGAGATCGTCATATCTTCAAGACATGTCGATGATGGAATCAAAATCAGTGTAAAAGATCACGGAAAAGGAATAGACCCACAAATAATTCCCATTTTATTTTCAAAATTTGTAACAAAGTCTGAAAAAGGAACAGGGCTTGGGCTCTACATATGCAAGGGAATTGTAGAAGCACACGCAGGTACTATTGAGGCAAAAAATAATGATGAAGAAGAGAGAGGGGCTACATTTTCTTTTACATTGCCCTTTTTAGACGAAAACACTGAAAGCAAAATAGAGCCTATCAAGTATCTCTAGTCATTAGTAGATGAAGTTTTAGGATTTATCGCAGCCACATTAGTTTGGTTATTTTGAGTTTTCTGAATTTCATATATGGTAAAGTTTGTCTTTTTTCCATCAAGTGTGACTTGAGATTCTCCCCATGTAGTGTCATTTTGCATATTTGATGCACGAAGAATATAATCACCCACTTTAAGGTCTGTGAAATGAGCTTCACCTCTAGAATTAACCTGAGATTCGACAATCTTGTTACCATTGTTGTCAAATACACTTACCATCAGATTACCATTTTTTGAGGAGACCAATTTCGATTGTGTATCATAGATCTTTACATCAATTGCATTATGCACTGCGGAAGGCCAAGGAGTAATTACTTTGATCTCTTGATCAAACCCCTTTACCGTGGCAGATGCAGGATACAAAAACACAGGAGAGTAAGAAAATGAGATATGTTGGTTGATCTTTACACCGATGTCATAGTGAGTATTTACATTGGTAGGTTCTAACCAAAAACGCAACGTCTCTCCACTTGTATCTGTGGAGCTTGTTGCCCATGTTTTATTGTCTTGAGAGTTTACATCCACAGTTGCATTAAAGATAGGAGTAACACCATCATTGTATAATACATCTACCCGCATTCCCACAGGCAAAGGCAACGACATTTTCAATTGTGCGTTGGTTTTTTCAAGATCAACATAGTCTATATCAGCGCACATTCCATTTACAAAGACCTCCACCTTATACCTATGATTAAGGGGTAAATCTCCAATATAGAAGGGATTACCAGATACAGAGTCTATTTGCCTGTACACTGATTGGTTTGTGTCTTGATAAATCTTGAAAGATAATAGAGTGTAATCAGCCCTATCCCCATCGGGATACAACAAGTTAACCATGACAGACCCCACATTTTGAGCCTGAGTTGTCATCATATCACGAGAGGATGCATATGGCTTCGGAACGGGCTGTAAAAGTGCGGTCTGGTTTAGTGGACTGGTTTGGTTTACTGAACTCAATAATTTAGGTCGGTTTTGCATTGTCTGATTTATTTCGTAATATGCAGTCAATGTAACATTCTGTGTTGGCACAATTGTTCTCGTATCTTTTGTTGTACCATCATCCCAATGATCAAATGTATAGTTACCAAAGTTCGTCACATCCACAGTATAATTCTGCCCCTCAACAGCACTGAAAATGAGTGGGGTAAAACCAGAACTGCTATTTGTGGCGGATTTAACAGTAGACCAAAGCCCATTGAGGGGTTTGTCATCATCAGAGTAAGTGTTTACCTTTATGTAGACGGTACCATTTTGTCCAGCAGATTCAAGCATGCCCATCAATTTATCAATATAATTTGGTAAATCTAGGAAAGGATTGGGTAGTGTCAAATTAGTTATATACATGTACTGGACAAATTTTGTAGCATTGGTGATATAGGTTTTGTTTATATCATTGACATCGTATGCTACAAATGAAAAGTTTGTTTTAGTGAAATTTTCATGCCATCCATCAAATAATGACATCGGTGGAAGATCCTTTTTGTCATGTATTACAATATTATCGACTGTACCAACATAGCTTGGTAGCGTATCAGCACCAGGATTGCCAACAGTGTATGTAAGACCTATAGATTTTGTATAATTATTTAGTTGTTTATAGAAGGTTTCATTTCCATGGACGTAAGACATTGCATCAAAGAAAATTCCGTTTACGCCGTACCAATTCTTGTACGAATCAATTTCAGATTCCACCACGGTTGTGTTTCTTGAACCATAGCCTGTATCTACATATCCCAGCACAATTATACCAGCATTCTGGAGATTGTGTACACCTACGACATAGTTGTTGTCTTCTACTCCAGGACCATTAGCCGGATTAATTATCGCAATAATTGGTACAGAATTGTGGGAATTTTTTTCTTGTATCAATTCATCCCACATCGTACCAGGATAACTATAAAGCGGAACCATTAGTCCCGGTGGCGTCATGGCAGATGCATTGTGAGGTTGGTACCCACCAACAATACACGCTAGTGCGAACAACGCAATAATGTAACAGGAATGTATCCTACTAGCATGAATCAAATTAAAATCATCAATTTTACAAAATGTTCTAATACGCATAACTTGTCGTAGAAATGTTTCCACATCCATGGTTTATACTCTGACTAGTTTCTCTAATCTGACGATTATCTTCATATCGGTAGAAAATACTAGAACAATTACAGGACTAGGATTAGAAGAATATGCTTCTCAGAGATTAGAAAAATAGAACAATCTTCTAGAAAACTTATGCGTGTTGTTTTTATAACATCATTTTTAACTATTTTTTATGAAATACAGAAGCAGAGCAGAAATAGTATCCATGATATTAGATTCTGTAAGCGCAGGAGCAACAAAAACTAAGATAATGTACAAAGCGTACTTGTCGTACACACAACTAAAGGAATACCTCTCATATATGGAGGATAACGGACTTCTTGCATATGAAGAAGGTGCTCAGATATACAGAATAACTGAGAAGGGAAGAAAAGTCATGCACCTGTACGAAGAGATCGGTGACATGGTATCACAAACAAATGAAGAAAAAATTACCAAGTTGGTAGTATAACACCATTTCTTTCACCTTTTCATACCAAATTGTCATTAAAGAATATTAAGATTTTATTTAATCACAACTAGTTTGGAGGATTCCACGATTTTGACTAGTTTGTTAAAGTATTCAGGAAGAACGGTCCATGGATTGGCGCCTTTCTGGTCTGTGACATACAAATATCCCACATGTTTCGCTAATGATTTGATATGATCCCTGTCTATCGAATCTACACCATATGAGAGAAATGAAAAGTTATTCTTTTTGAAATTTTCATGCCATCCCTCAAATAGTTGGAGTGGAGGAAGATTCGCATTATCGTATAATACAATATTATCTACTGTACCAACATAGCTTGGCAGTGTATCAACTCCTGGATTTCCCACAGTCATAGTCATATCATGCGTTTTGACATATGTAGTAAGATTTGCATAATAATGTTCCATGCCAGGCACATTTGCCATCTCATCAAAGAAAATTCCGTTTACGCCGTACCAATTCTTGTACGAATCGATTTCAGATTCCACCAGGGTTGCGTTTCTTGAACCATAGCCTGTATCTACATATCCCAGCACTACAATGCCACCAGACTGTAAATTTTCCACCCCCTGAACATAGTTTGAATCAATGGTTTGTCCAGGACCATTATTTGGGTTGATGATTGTAATAACTGGCATGGTGGGATGGCGATGTTTTTCCATGATTAGTTCGTCCCACGCCGAACTAGAATTATCATATAGTGGTATTATAAGCCCAGTTCGAGATTCGTGCATGTGTTCACTATGAGAAAAATGAAAAGATGACATGACCATAAAAGTGCATAAAATTTCCATTAACATATCAGCAATTCCCAGGTGTGTCGAATTGTAATGATGCTAAATTCTGACCAATATGATGCACGTTCATGCACATTTTATACCTCTGCCGAGTTTTGTGATGTACCATGAATTCCAGAATCCATAACAGATGCCCACAGTTTCAACAAAAACCTATTTTCTCCAATATTTATCACAGTATAGATTGAATATACTCTAAGAATAGTATAGAAAATCATTATTTTGTTTTTGATGGTAACCAAAAATTTGGATAATCATCTTACATGAAATTTTTACAGAATGAATTAGCTTAATGATTAAATCCTCCAGATCAGCAATGTAACTGACGAAAAATGGTGAGAAATGACGAAATCATACATGGCAGACAGAGTATAGATACAAGTAGAGCTGTAGCAATAGCAAGAAAATTTTTAGAGCAATATCACTCTCCAGTAATATTCAAGTCAACATATCTAAACAACAAAACATGGATTGTCACCATGGAAGTCGGCTTGCTAAGAGAAGACATCATGGTAGTCAAGATAGATGCAGAAACCGGAAATATACAAGGATATGACCATGTGTTGCAATCTTAGGCATATTTGTTATTTCAGGTAATGTGATTTTATGTTACTCTAGTATGACAGATGGGGACATGTAACAATATGATATATGTAAAACTTACACACCACGGTCACGTAACATAAATTTTTAGGGTTGCGTGACCTAGTCAACATACTAATTGTTGAACCTATCCAGCGTTTGCGAATGCCTTTACTTCAATTGCAATATCATCCCAGAGATCACCACCATTGCTTGCAGTCCAGCTGCAGGAGGTAGAGCTTGGTGATGGTACTACCGTTGAACTTGATGCGCTGGTAATGTTACCAGTGTCTAAATTGAGCACGTTAAGATTCCACTCTTGTGTACAAGTTGGAGAGTCTAGTGTTTTGCCACCATAGATTGATGGTAGGTCAAGCACCCAGTCGTTTGGATATGCAGTAGTAATTGAAATGGTTGGACTGCTGGCTGAAGTGTTATGTTTTATGATACTAACAGGCATTGGATTTGACTGATCTACTCCAGAAAAGGCATATGCGCCAACTACAGTAGATGTAGGTCCAGCCATTGTTACAACTATATTTGCAGTGCCATTAGGATTTTTCAGGTACCAGAACTCGGCATCGTCGTTAACAAAAGATTGCACTTTTTTTGTTAACGGTACACCGCCAAATGTAATGGATGCCACGTCATCATTATTTGCCCCTACGCCGACAACTAGCACACGATTATTGCCAATACCAGCATTAAAGTTATCAAGTGTTATTTGGAAAGACGGTACGGACGCTGAGCCGGATGTTGATTTGATGTTGTTTAAAACAATGGCAGGTGCTGAGGCATCTGTAGTTGCAGACGATGTGTTGGATGGAGAGCTTGTTCCAGCCGAGTTTATTGAAGATACACGGTAAGTGTAAGTAGTATTTGATGACAAACCTGTGTCAGAGTATGTTGTGTCGGTATTTCCAGTGTTGGGTACAACAGTATTCCATATAGAACTGCTATCCAGGGATCTTTCTATTTTATATCCGGTAATTGGAGAGCCGCCATCATCCACAGGTGCAATCCATGACAGGTTTATCTGTGATGATGAGATTACTGAGGATGTAAGATTTGTCGGTGGTTGTGGTGCTGTGGGAGAGCTGACAGAGTATACATCTCCACCAAATATGTTTACAGGGCCAGAAGTTGATGCGATGATTGTGTTACTTGAATCATAGACGTTAATTGTGCCAGCAAGTGGAAAGTGATATTTGCCTATGTCAAGCACAGCATTGCCCCCCGTTACTGGTGCACTTGCAAGTATATTTCCAGACGAGTCTGTTACAGACACTGTTTTAGCATTGGATGGGTTGTCGGTCACCTGAATTGTTTCGTTTGATGTAATGTAAAAGTCTGTAAAAGTGCCATTAAGTAGTTGACCTTGATAGGAGCTTTCTGGTTCCAAATAGGCATTAAATGGAGACGGCATGCCAAGAACTAGCATGTTGTTCGAATATACCATCACTCCATCAAGGTATACCTTGAGATAGTTATTGCCGTTTGTTATAATAGTACAGTCTCTTGTAAGCGGTTGATTTGGACTAGAATCTGTCCACAAGGTAGCAAATACTAGCGATTGAGTTGGTGCACCATAAGTATGTACAACCTCCCAAACTGTTCCCTGATTATTTGTTACAGCTACACATGTAACATAGTTTACTGGCGCCTGGATAGTTTGTACGTACATTCCATTTTCATATTGTTGGGTTGGTGTTGTCCTTAGAGGAGCAGATATTACAGAATGAAATAGGAGAGCGTCAGTATTGGGCGTTATTGCGTAAAATCCTGCATAGGTACCATTGGATGGTGACTGGACTCCAATGTGCAGCCCTTGTGCATCCCTGTAAAAATCATAAGGTGCATTTTCAGATATAGCATCTCCACCGTAGCGCCAGTATCCAGTGCTTGTTTGAAGTTGTTGCTGAGTCTCAGTCTCGTTGTTCAGTGGGTCAGAGGCTACCAATCCAGATTGCATACGATTAATTGATAGAATAGTAGACGCATGCGCATTAGGAGCAACCAGATTCAGAAATAATATTAGAAAAATGGCAGACAGTATTCCTACTACAAAATAATTCTTTTTCAATACTGCAATAATATTTTAAAACCATATTTGACTATGCTAAAAATGTTCTAGAGCATTTGTATGCAGGTGTGTATAGTCACTGCTTGATTTTTTTCCAAAAGCAGACTAGCATTTAGTAAAAATCATCATTAATATTTACTTGATCGTGAATTAGGTTAACTCAGTGTCATCAAAGACACAATCGCAAAGCAACACGTTAAGACCAAAAGGACTTTGGTTTAGAGAGAATCGCATAGAAGAATTTTAGGCTGGTATTAAATAAAATATAAACAATATCTCACCATGAATATAATGGCAATAGGGGCACATCCAGATGATATTGAGTTAGGTTGTGGCGGACTTCTTCTAAAATCTGCAAGAGAAGGACACAACATATTCATGTATACGCTCACAAGAGGAGGCGCTTCTGGTGATCCAAAACAGCGTAGTGACGAACTTAGGCGCTCTGCACAGTTCATAGGTGCAAAACAGCTCTGGATTGACAATTTCGAGGACTCTAAACTTAGTGTAACTAATGAGCTGATAAATCACATTGAATATTTTGTAAATAAAGCAAACCCAGATCTTATTATCACTCATTCTCATGGAGACTTGCATCACGATCACAGAGCAGTTGCAACAGCTACAGTTGAAGCTGCCAGATTTAACTCCAACATATTGTCTTATGAAATCCCCCTTACTAGGGATTTTGACCCAAAGATATTTTATGATATATCAGATGTCATTTACGAAAAGGTTGAACTGATTGAGATATTTTGGTCTCAGCAAAGTAAGCTCTACCTTCGAGCTAATGCAATCAAGGGATTAGCAGAATACAGAGCTCTGCAAAGTAGACTCAATACTGGCATAAATTTTGTTGAAGCATATGAAGTGGTTAAACTGTGTTTTGATAGAGAGTTTAGGTTGTTGACCGTACCGTATGAAAAAATCAAAAATACAAATACAGTAAATAACCTTGACCAAGTTCTTGAATTCGTTAATCAAAAACATGAAGATGTGACCATACGAAAATAACGTACAGGTGTTTTATGTACGAACACATGTTAATGCTACATTTGTCTTCTTAGATGCCCACATTGTAAGAGATGTATCATGGGGAGATTGTTCTCACTTCAATTGCTGCATCGTCCCACAAATCACCACCTCCACTTGCGATCCAGTTGCAGGTGTATGCAGTAGGTGATGATACCACAGATGTGCTTGATGCGCCCGTGATTGCATTTGGCATATTGACATTCCACTCTTGTGTGCAACTTGGAGAACCAAGTGTTACACCGCCATAGATTGACGGCAAGTCAAGTACCCAATCGTTTGGATATTTTGTCGTGATCGATATAGCGGGACTGCTAGCTGAAGTGTTGTGTTTTACAACATGAGCAGGTATAGGTTGTGTTTGGTTCACTCCAGAGAAGGCATATGCACCAATTACGGCCGATGTAGAACCTGACATTGTAACCACTACATTTCCTGTCCCAGTTGGATTCTTTAGGTACCAGAACTCTGCATCGTTGTTGTTAAACGACGAAACCGCCTTTGTTAGTGATATTCCACCAAATGTGACAGATGCTACATTGCTATTGTCTGCACTAACACCAACCACGAGTAAGCGGTCGATACTTGTACCTACGTTAAAGTTGGACAAAGAGATTTTGTATGGCGAACCAGATATGGTGCCCGATGTTGACTGGACATTGTTTAGTACAATGCTGCTTGATGTGCTACCACCACTGCTGTTAGTTGTAGCAGATGCCGTATTTGATGGAGAGCTTGTTCCTACTGAATTTATTGCAGATACTTGATAAGTGTAAGTTGTACTAGATGACAGTCCAGTATCAGAGTATATGGTACCGGTAGTACCTGTGTTTGGTACAATGGTACTCCATGTAGAACCTCCATTAGTTGAGCGTTGAATCTCATATCCTGTTATTGCAGACCCGCCATTGTTGGATGGTGCAGTCCAGCTCAAGTTTATCTGAGATGATGATGCCGCGGTAGCTGAAAGTCCTGTTGGTGTACTTGGAACTGCGGTAGATGCTACAGGTATTGCACTTGCTTCGTTTGAATTCGATGATACACCAATGGCATTTACTGCCTTGACAGTATAGTAGTATGCTTGGCCATTTATCAGACCTGTATCAGTGTATGTAGTTGTCGTGACACCAGTGGCAATTGGAGTTGTATTTTCTCCGCCAGATGTGGTACCTCGATATACATTGTATCCTGTGATTGCGGAACCACCGTTGGATGATGGTACAGTCCACGATAATGATATCTGTGCATTACCTGCAGCAGCTGTCAAACCAGTTGGTGCACTAGGAGATGTAGATGTTGTAGAACCAGTATCAAGGTCTGCCACCTCGGTTGAAAAGTATGAAGGTAGTACATCATATGGGTTTGAGCCGCCTGCATTTGTAATATACAGATATTCTACGTCGTTTGATGCACTAGAAAGGTAGCTTGAGCTTGGCATCGAACTTACGCTGTATGATATAAATGAAAAGTCAGACTTGGCGTATATTCCGTTGAAGACTGAAGATAACAATAATGATAACGATGGCAGACCTGTGCTTTCATAGATTACGATGTTATCTACTGTACCCACATAGCTTGTCAGTGTAGTTGTTCCTGGGTTTCCCACAGTCATAGTCATGCCAAGGGACTTGACATAACTTGAGAGATTACTATAGTAGCTCTCGCCCCCTGGTACATTGTTCATCTCGTCAAAAAATATGCCGTTGACATGGTACCAATTGTACCAATTGCTTGCCTCTGTCTCTACTTGCGAAACCGCACGGGAACCATATGCAGTATCATCGTAACCAAGTACTGTAATGCCAGCTGCTTTTAGATTATTAATTCCCTGAAGAAAGTTGGAATCAATAGAGGTTCCTGCACCACTACCACTGACATCTGCTATTACGATCATTGGAACATTAGGATGAGCATTCTTTACATTGATTACAGTAGTCCATGAACTGTCAGTAGGATAAGTGTACAATGGTATCATTATTCCCGTTTGAGATGATGACGATGCAAATGCAGCATGTGGCATTGCAACAAGCATTGGGGATGAGATTACTAGTAGTGCAATGAGCCCTGCAATTATTCTATTCAATTGTTCTTTCATTTTCTTATAGAACAATATTCTAGGGTAAATAAAATGCAGAGCTTGTCAAAAAAAAGACAGACAGAAATTACTACAATTTAAAAATTCAAATGATTCATCAATTAAAATCTGAAAAAATATAGTAAATCCAATTAGGAAAAGTAGCGTGGTTAAAACTATTGCTACACAGAAACAGGTAAACAAATTTCATATTTGCCATGAAATGAAAAGACATTACATAATGCAACTACATTATTTTGTCAAATACTTGCAGTACAAACATATGAAATTTAGAACAATGTTCTAGAGATTTCCTTCCAAAATATGATAAACAATAAAAATGATTCAGGCATGATGCAAAAAAAGTATCTTACATTTTTGGTTTTAGGTGTTTTATTTCTTACAATGTCTCCTTTGATTCTAGATTTGTTTGCAAGTGCTCAACTCATGCCATCTTTTGCAGACGCATCCAGTGGATCGATGAATTCAAAATGGTGTATCCTCGGGTTGTGCTTACCAAAATTTCCAACTACATCTGCAAATACTGCTAGTGCCAATACAAAGTTGTGCATTTTATGGTGGTGCATACAAAGGCCATCCCCCGCAATTGCTACAAACACCCCTGCAAATACTGCTACAAATACGCCAACCGTGAATACGGCGGATGTCAATATGCCGTGCTTGATAAAATGCAAATTGTTTGTTATAACTCAACTAGCAACTGGAGATTCCATTCCCGGGATGTTTGTTTCCTTGATACAGAATGGCCAAGTGGTAGCAACAGGTTCTACACCAATAGCTTTTACCGTGAATAATTCGACGCAGTACAGCGTTGAAGTTGACAATTATGCAAACTATGCGTTTGATCACTGGAAAGATAAAAACATGGCATCAAATCCTCTACCTATATCCATATCACGCAACACCCAAGTTATTGCAGTTTATAATGACAATGACGTAATACTCTCACCATCAAAAGGATCCGCGGGTTCCAAGATATCATTTTCAGGTACGACATTCTCACCTAACAGTACGATTACCATGACATGGGATGGCAATGTCCTTACCACAAATCCAAGTAACATTACTGCAAGTTCCACAGGAGATTTCATAATTTCATTTCAAGTACCTGCTACCGCATCATATGGGCCACACATGGTTCAGGCAACAGACGGTGTAGGTAACACACATGCTGCGCAATTTAATGTAAGTCCAAACTCTAGCATTACACTTAGTACAAATTCTGCCAATGTCGGTACTGGAATAAGAATTACAGGTAACAATTTTGAACCAAACTCACAGATAACCATATCATATGACGGCAAAGCTATCGGGGAAGGGTTACAAGACTTTCAAGATCTTGGCACCACCATTCCATGGTATGTCGATACTGACTCTAATGGAACCTTTAATGCAATAATTTCGGTTATACGATCTGTTACAGGGATGCATACTGTCAGTGTACAAGATTCTAGTAATGATCAAAATTCACAAAGCATTACTGTAAAGCCTCATGTCTTTATCTATCCAACCTCAGGTCATTCAGGGTCACAGGTGCTAATACCTCCAAGCCAAGGCAATGGATTTGCAGCAAATTCGACTATTGCAATCAAGTTTAACGGCACTACAATTACGCCGTCATCTGCAATAACAACTGATGCTGAAGGCAACTTTGGCGGAACATTTAGTGTGCCAAAGGTACCTACTGGGACATATCAGATTCAAATCTCAGATAGTCAAGGCAATACATTTTCCATACCATATACTGTTACACCTTCTACAGCTCCAACATATAACGTTCAGAGAGTTGTGACTGGACTCAATCTTCCAGATACATTTGCTTTTATTCCAGATAATGGTCCCAACGCAGAAGGTTCAGGTGCACTCATGATTACAGAAAAAAACACTGGAAATGTACTGGTATTCAACTATACAAAGGGAAAATTTGTGAGACAAGCAATACCGTTTGTGACAATTCCAAACCTTAAGGTGGGATACGAAGACAATGGCATTCTAGGAATTGCGTTTGATCCAAACTGGGTAAGCACAAAGCTTGTTTACTTTTACGTCACAAGAAACGTAACAGGAACAATATACGGTGAAGTCATAAGATATCACGCAACAACTGACTCGTCAGGAAATATTGTGTATGACAAGACCGTGGGCGAGCAGCTTGTGCTTGGTAACATTCCTGCAAACCATGATGGTCACAATGCTGGCCACCTAAAGTTTGATTCTAAAGGGAATCTCTACATAGCTGCAGGCGATGGCTGGATGTGGATAGGACAAGATCTTACAACACTTGAGGGAAAGATACTTAGGATAACGCCACTCGACCAGCCGTCTAACGGACAACTGTACTCCATTCCAATTACCAATCCATTTGCATCAAGCCCCAATGCAACCATCAAAAAAGAGATCTGGGCCTACGGAATCAGAAACCCATTTGCATTTGACATTGATTCAAAGACTGGAAAGTTCTATGCCTCTGATGTAGGATACTGGACATGGGAGAGGATTGACAATCTCACTGCATCTGGTACTAATGCAGGGTGGCCAAACTATGAGGGCCCAATGTACGGGAACCCAGAACATTTGGCAAACTACGTACCACAAATATACTGGTATCCACACCAAGGTACACAACCACTGACTGGCCCAATGTTGGGAAGATCAGCTCTCACAGCTGGAGTATTTTATCATGGAACGTACTATCCAAATCTTGACGGCGCATACTTTTTTGGGGACTTTGCAGTAGGCAACATCGTAGCATTGTTACCATCAAGCCAAGCTGCACCACAGATAGATCCTGCATCTGGCGAACTAAAGAGTCAAGTTGTACCAATTTACTATGGACTTGCCAATGCACCAATCAATATGCAAGTCTGGAATGGAAAATTGTATTTTCTCGATTTAACTGGAAACATGGATGTATTAAACTACAATTAGATGACAACTAACTAATTTCCTTAAAGCTAAAGCCTTTTAGAGAATTCTCCGTTTGTTTGACATGAAACATTTTTCTTAGCAGATCATTGCCCTGCCATAAGAAATAGATTATCACGGGATGCTGTGACTTTACGTTTTATTGATTTTGCCGGTACTCCCCCAACTATATCATCATTTGGAACATCAGACACAACACTTGCTCCGCTTGCAACAATTACATTACTTCCAATTTTTACATGATCTTTTATGGTTGCATTAAGACCAATCCAGGTAGAATCACCTATCTCTGCGCTGCCTCCAATGACTGAGCCTGCAGTAATTTCACAGTTTTTACCAACAATCACATTGTGAGAAATGTGTACAAGTGCATCAATCTTTGTGCCATCGCATATTATGGTGTCTGAGAGCGCACCATTGGCAATATGGCTATTAGAGCATATTTCAACGTCATTTCCTATTACCACCTTACCTAATTGTGGAAATTTGTATAGTCTTTCCTCATCTCTTTCAAATGCAAATCCATCATTGCGCAGCATTACTCCGGAATGAATAACACACCTTTCCCCAATGATGCAATTGCGGTCAAGTGTCACCTTGTCATAAATTACTGTACCGTTTCCAATTTTGCAATTCTCTCCAATTACTGTATAATCACCAACATAACAATCGCTTCCAATCTTGGCTGTTTGAGACACCACAGCGTTAGGTGAAATACCTACAATCCGTTTTTTTTCAATTATTTTGTTTGCAATCTTTACAAAAACATGCCGTGGCTTGTCAAGAAAAATAATTTGAGCCCCCTCTCGCGGCTTTACAATTCCCTGCAAATCACTCTTACATAGAATTATGCCCGCATTTGATTGCGAGATAAGCTTAATGGCCTTCTCACCAACATAATAGCAAAAAGATAGATCGTCGATACCAGCGCTTGTAATAGAAGAGACGCTTTTTATTGTCTTTTCATCATTGCCTTCAATGCTATAGATAATATTCATATCAGATAGTATTGATTTGATGTGCCATCCCGAGTAGTTTATCCTATGTTTTTGCAAGTTGTGTTTTGAATATTCACATCAGAAAATATTAAGAGATGGCATCCTTATTATAGAATAATCGTTGCTAACAATGTTCCTCTATGTCTATATGATGAATTTCGGAGTACAATACAGATGACTTTATCATCCTATGCAGTCGAGTTGTCAGATTTAAGAATGCGCGCTGCAATGTTTTATGGTCCAAACAATTTGGTTGTAGAGGAGAAAAAAATGACATATGACAAAAATGATGTCGTGTTAAAAGTGGATGTTTGTGCTGTTTGTGGATACGATTCACGTGTTTATCGCAATGGTCACAAAAAAGTCAAACCCCCACTTGTTCTGGGTCATGAGATATGCGGAACTATATTGACAGAAATTAATACAGATTATGGAGTCATAAGATCTGGTACCAGAGTTGCTGTATCTCCTGTAATACCATGCCTTTCTTGCAAATTATGTTTCAAACATCAGTACAATTTGTGTAACAATCTAAGAGAGATAGGATCTACAGTTGACGGAGGATTTGCAGAATATGTAAAAATTCCACAGCAAATAATTAAGATAGGTGGATTAGTCGAGGTTCCTGATAATTTGAAAAGTGAAGAAGCTGCTTTGCTTGAGCCATTGGCGTGCTGCCTCAATGGATTTTCCCATCTAAAAAAAGTTGGGCCAGAAAGCACAGTCTTGATCATAGGCGATGGTCCAATAGGATTGCTTCATTTACAGATATCAAAGAAATTATACCATGCAAAAACTGCGGTTGTAGGTAAAATTCCTTCCAGAATACAGAGAGCAAAAGCAATTGGTGCCGATGAGGTATTCATGTTTGATGATGGAACGGCAAGACAAGTCATGAGTTTTACCGACGGTCATGGCGCAGACCTTGTCATAGTTGCTACCAGTAGCCCCGACGCACTAGGTTTTGCTACAAAAGTGGCAGCCAAAAATTCTAACATCAACATATTTAGTGGATTTCCAAATGACAATAGATTCTCAATTGATCCTAACTGGCTACATTACAATCAAGTTTCAATTACTGGGAGCTTTAGTTCAACACCAGAAATGCTGCAAAAGGCAGCAAGACTTGCATCTGACGGAAAGATAGACCTCTCAAAAATAATATCTCATAGATATTCATTAGATAATATCACACAGGCAATTTTAGATACATCAGAATTTCACGGATTGCGTGTCGTCATAGATAGGTTTTGAGGAGAACGAATTTGGCAAGATTCTTTGATCCGCATATCCACATGTACTCACGAACAACCGACGATTATGTGGCAATGGCAAAAGCAGGAATAGAGGTTGTAGTACAACCTTCATTCTGGCTTGGCAGCCCGAGAACGCAGGTTGGAACTTTTGAGGATTATTGGGAACATATGATAACATTTGAAACAAAGAGAGCAAAAGATTTTGGAATAGAACATTTTGTATGTATCTCTGTCAATCCAAAGGAAGCTACTATTAGACCTCTTGCTACTGACGCCATAGAACCCATGAAGCAAAAATATCTGGATAGGCCAAATGTTGTTGCAATTGGCGAGCTTGGTTACAATCTGATAAATGACTTGGAGGAAGAAGTTTTTCTAAAACAGATGGAGATAGCCGCATCAAAGGACATGCTAATGATGGTTCATCTTCCCCATACCAACAAAGTGGAAGCAATGAGACGAATTGAAAAAATTTTGCAAAATCATCATTACAACCGAGAGAAGATACTCATTGATCATAACACAGAGGAGACTATCGAAAAAACTCTAAAACTTGGCCTCTGGGCAGGTCTCTCCGTATACCCTGTCACAAAACTCTCTCCTGAGAGAGCGACCAAAATTATTCAAAAACATGGTTCCGATCACATAATGATAAACAGTGCCGCAGACTGGGGAGTATCAAATCCACTTAGTGTACCACTGACTGCACAAAAGATGAAAAGTGAAGGCGTAAGCTCAGAAGAAATAGAGAAGGCCACCTTGTACAATGCCTATGATTTCTACAAGCAGTCTCCAAGATTCACTTGGAAGCCTTGAATTGCGTCTCAGGGTTTTGAAATGAAGCTTGCTTTTAGTACCAACGCGTTCAAGGCGTATTCTCTTGAAGACTCGATAAAGGAGATAGCAGCAATTGGATACAAAGGAGTAGAGTTACTGTGTGATGTACCTCATGCTTATCCACCACATCTTGATGACAAAAAAATACAATCCATAAAAAATCTAATAACAGATTGCAATATTCAGATATCAAATCTAAATGCATTTACTCTGTATGCCATTGATGATGTGTTCCATCCTTCTTGGATAGAAGAAAATGAAAAGTCAAGAGAATCAAGGATACAACATACCATAGATTGTATTCAGATGGCAAAAGAATTAGGGGCAAAGAACATATCCACAGAACCTGGTGGGCCGCTAGATGGCGTAGACAGGAACAAAATTGCACATCTTGAAAAAACATTTGTCAACGGTTTATTGAAAGCATCAAAGATTGCTGAAAAAGAAGACGTAAAGATTCTTGTCGAGCCAGAGCCTTTTTTGCTGATAGAAAACTCGTCGCAATTTAAAAGCATGATGAAAAAAGTAAATTCTGAATATGTAAAACTTAATTTTGATATAGGTCACTTTTTTTGTGTAGACGAGGATCCTGCTCAACTGGTACATGAATTAGTAGATTACACTGAACACTTTCACCTAGCAGACATTAATGAAAACCGAGTGCATAACCATCTCATACCAGGCCTTGGTGCGATAAATTTTGCCCGAGTCTTCAAGGCAATAGACGATGTTGGCTACAAGGGATTTGTTACAGTGGAGCTTTATCCGTATCAATCAAATCCCATAGAAGCGGCTCAAAAATCTTTTGACTATCTCAGAGACATTACCATATGAAATTGTGTACTATTTCATTGCTGCTAATCCGTCCATACAATTTGTCGAGGCACTTTTTCTATGCTTAGAAAATATTTGCAGTTGGCAAGACTGCCAAATGCATTCACTGCACCAACAAACATCATAGCTGGCTATTTCATACTAACACCGGTCACCAGTCTCAATTATCTTGACCTAGTAATGCTCATGATATCATCAGTGCTTTTCTATGTTTCAGGAGTCATATTCAATGACTATTTCGACATAGAAATAGATAGAAAAGAGAGGCCGTCTAGACCTTTGCCATCAGGTGCAGTATCGAGGCAAAGTGCACTACGGATTGCTCTTGTGTTAATGGGTTTAGCCATGACGTTTGATTTTTTTGTTTCATGGCAAAGCTTTGCCGTAGCTGTTTTTCTTGCAGGTATGATACTTGCGTATGATTACAGGTTAAAGCGCAATAAAATTCTCAATCCAGTAACTATGGGCGGATCTAGATTTCTCAACGTAATTTTGGGAGCAAGTCCTGCAATTCAACTTCCGTTAGAAACTAATTTCTGGCATCTCATCTTGATCGCCTGCTTTATCTTTGCATATGTTGCTGTCATTGCACTTTTTAGCAGCAAGGAATTAAGCGGAATAAAATCAAAACGTCAAATAGCGTTGCTGTTTTCAATCGATTATGGCATTATTGCGTCCATAGGCACTGCAATCTTTCTTGGAATCCTCAAGCCATCAAGTTTCATAATACTAGCATCTTTTGCTGTCATCATAAGCCTCATCTTTAGGCAAACTCTTTTGGGTAATGCAGTAACAGTTCAGAATACAATCAAGAATTTGGTAATCTCAATAATAGTTCTTGATTGTGTGTTTGTAAGCGGTACTGCAGGATTTGCATATGGTTTACCCACGCTGTTGTTCTTGTTGCCATCAGTTATCTTGTCAAAAAAATTCTATGTGACATAGGTTGAAATTGAGTAGAAGAACAATGTCAACACAAGGAGACTGATAGACACGGCCTCAAAACATATTGTAGTCATCAACGTAGTAGGATTAGAACACAAGCATTTGGGTACAGACCTCATACCAAACATTTCAGCACTAGCCGAAAAGGGAGAAAGCGCGAAGATGGAACCTGTATTTCCAGCAGTAACATGCACTGTTCAGGCAAGTATACTTTCTGGAAAATATCCAAATGAACATGGAATAATATCTAACGGATTGTATGACCGAAGTAACCATTCAGTCTCATTTTGGGAACAGGCAAGCTCACTTGTTCAAAGAGAAAGAGTTTGGGATGTTCTAAAAAAAAGATCAGCCAAGACACAATCAAACATAAAGACGGCCGTTCTTTTTTGGCAAAATACAATGTATGCGAATTCTGATGTCATTGTGACACCAAGACCATTGCACATGGGAGACGGAAGCATGATACAGTGGTGCTATTCAAAGCCAACGGGGTGGTATGAGGATACTGCAAAATCAATTGGAGAATTCAATCTTGCAACATATTGGGGTCCTATTGCATCATACAAATCAAGTGAATGGATAGGCAAGGCAGCAGAATACACCATGGAAAAACTGCGATCAAACTTGATGTTTGTTTACATACCACATGTTGATTATTCTGCTCAAAGGTTTGGCAAAAACAGCAATCAGGCGCGCGATGATCTGAAAAAAGCAGACAGTATTGTCGGAAGTATGGTCGAAAAAGCATCTAATCTTGGAATAGGCAGTGACACAGAGTTTCTAATTCTTTCCGAGTATTCCTTTGATGATGTTTCAGGTGCAATTCCAATAAATCTAAAGCTCAGAGAGGCTGGCTTGCTTGATACAAGAACCATTGGCGAAAAAGAATACATTGATTTCGAATATAGCAAAGCATTTGCGATGGTAGACCATCAGGTTGCTCATATTTACATCAAAGATGGTTTTATTGACAAAACAAATCGAGTTCTCAGAGACATTTCTGGTGTAGAGAGAGTTTTGACAAAGGACGAACAAAAGAAAATGAAGATAGACAACGAAAGAAGTGGAGAACTAATAGCAGTATCTGCAAAAGACAGATGGTTTAGTTACTATTGGTGGCATGAACCTCAAAAGGCTCCTCCCTTTGCTGGAACTGTAGACATACACCGAAAGCCAGGTTATGATCCGGTAGAATTATTTTTCGATAGAGAAAAAAATTGTATACCTCTTGATACAAATTTGATAAAAGGCTCTCATGGAAGGCCTGCAAACTTGGAAACTGGGGAAGGACTAGCAACATATGTCTCAAATCGCAAATCAGGATTGACAAAAAATTCAAGCATTATCAAATGTGTTGACATTGCAAGTCACCTAGTGAATAACTGGTAGTTACCATAAAGATAAAAAACGAAATCATAGTTAAGACATCATTGGCATTCAAGTACTCTGTAACTCTTTCTTCCTTTAGAAGCATAGAGCCAATAGAACAGACATTGGATAGATTGAAGAAACAAGGATTTGATGCCGCAGAGATGTATGGCGAACCAGATAAGATAAACATCAAAGATCTCAAAGAAACTCTCGATTCACATGGCTTGCCAATTTGTGGAATAACCGGCATGTGGGGAAGAAGCAGCCAAGACGGAGAGAAGAGAAAACTTCTAAGCCAAGATCCAGAACTTGTAAAACATTCTGAAAATTATGTAAAAAGATGTATTGAGATGTGTCAATATCTTGGAGGCAACGAGATTAACATCTGCCTCTTTGCGGACACCAAAAACGATCTTGACGCAAATCACAGCGTAATTTCTGAAGAGCAAAAAAAATCTAAAATGGAAAAAACAATTCCTTTACTATTATCTTTAGCTAGATTTGCTTCAGATCATGGCGTAAATTTAATGATTGAACCACTTAACAGGTACAGTACACCCTATTGCAACACCGCACTAGATGCTGCGTACATTGCAAGCAAAATAAATCAAGAAAATGTAGGAATATTGCTGGATACGTTCCACATGAACATTGAAGAGCCTTCTTTTGAGAAGGCAATACTTGATTCAAAGGATCTTGTACGCCACATGCATTTTGCTGACAATAACAGAACCATGCCTGGATGTGCCCATATTGACTTTGAATTGATTGTGAAAACCTTACAGAAAATTTCATACGACAAGTATGTGTCCTTTGAATCAAATTTGTCAGAAGTGAATTACAAATCTGCTACACTTGATGGATTACAGTTTGTTAAAAAGCTAGAAAATACGTAGTGACGTTCTCATTATCCGACCTTCATTCGTTCCTCAACAATATTTCTATACTTTGGATAGTTTATCGACTCTATTGTTTTGTTAAAGGTCTCAAGAAATAATGTATCCTCAATTGCCATAAGTAGGTGTGCTGTATGGGCAGGGACGTGTATTATTGTAGGCACATCAATAATTTTGATTTGCTCTTGACCTGTTTTTACATTTTCTTCTCGGTATTCTAGTTTACCAGAAATAATGATGTGATCTTGTGCGATTGTATGATAATGCCCCCCGCGAGCAAACCCTTTCTTTATCTCAACAAGGTTGACTTTTTCATCACCGTGAGACAAGAAAAAAATCTTACCCCTTGCATCCTCGACTTCTTTTTCAATTCTCATGCTTATGTCACTTTTATTACCGTTATCACAAATAACCAAGTCTAATAGCTATAAATTTCAATATCTAAAAAAAAGATTGCATGAGTGTTATAGAACTATTTACTACGAAATTTTACTTGTAAAAACTTACCATTGTTTTAAAAAATAGACTCGATTAATTTGAATAGATTGAAGATAACGACTTGCATGAATGAAGTAACAAAGGAAGGCAATTTGTGGCTTCATGCTGCAAAACTGGAAGACAACAATAATTACCATGAAGCATGCATCAATTATTTAAAAGACGCCTCAGAATGCATGAAACATAATTCATTCGTTAAAGCTGCATTAAGTTGTTCTTGTGCTGCAAACTGTCTTGCAAATCTAGGCAATCTAACAGACGCACGCCAGTTATACTTGGAAACTGCAAGGATCTACGAAGAGAATGCAGAGATGATCATCAAAGAATCCATTAGAGAATCCCTCTGGTCGCTTCAAGAGGCTTATGAACATTATTTGCTAGGAGGAAATAATGAAAAAGCCCAGAGGATTTATGACAAATACGTCTTTTTTGCTAGAAAAATAAATCCATTTTCTGGAATAGATGAAGTTATGAAAGATGTAAAAATGAAAAAAAGACATGCAGACACAATTATGAACATTTCCCATGCTAACCATCAAATCTCTTCTCAGGTTGAAGAAACAATTCAAGACTTTCTGTACTTGAGAAAATCAACTCCCGTTAAACGTAAAGAGACAGTGCACTAGAACATGCATCATTACTTTGGCCAGTCAAGGAGGATGACTATCTAATGAAGATTTCAAAGGCGGTAGTTACAGGCGGGGCGGGATTCATAGGAAGCCACATCGTTGACGAACTTTTGCGTCGGGGGATAGAGACGTATGTAATAGACAATCTTAGTACTGGTTCTACAAGCAACCTACGCCATCATGAAGATAACAAGCTATTGCATGTGTTCATAAACGATGCCAGGAAGATTCAGAGCCTATTATCAGATGTAAAGAACATCGATGCAGTATTTCATGAGGCAGCCATAGCAAGTGTAACTCGATCTATTCACGAGCCCATGGTTGTGCATGATGTTAATGTGAATATGTCACTTGAGATAATGAATTTTTGTGTGAAAAACGGAGTGAAAAGATTCGTATTTGCATCAACTGCTGCAGTCTATGGGCCAATAGGAAACAAGCAGGCATCAGAAGAGATGGTTTGTAGACCGTTTTCACCGTATGGGGCTTCCAAGTTATCAATAGAAAATTATCTTGACGCATATTACTCATCATATGGTTTAGAGACAGTAGTATTGAGATACTTTAACGTCTTTGGAACAAGACAGAAGAGGAACAACGAATACAGTGGAGTTATCACTATCTTTGCAAATCAGCTTTTACAGAGACAAGCAGCTACAATATATGGTGATGGACAGCAAACTAGAGATTTTGTACATGTGGCAGACATAGTTTTGGCAAACATGTTAGCAATGGAATCTGAAAATGCAGTAGGCGAAAGGTTCAACGTAGCAACCGGTAACTCGATAACAATTCTCAAGTTGTTAGAGACATTAAAGTCGCTAACAAATACAAAAGACGTAGATCACGAGTTTGGTCCACCGCGTCCAGGAGATATAAAATTTGGCACTGCTTCAGTTGACAAGATAAAAAATAGACTCGGTTATGTTCCAAAGATTTCGATAGATATTGGATTGACAGAACTTGTTGACTTCTTTAGAGATACACAGTTGTTGCAAGAAGAAAAAGTAATGAGATAAGATGCTAATATCAAAAAAGAATACGAGGGAAAAAGATGCGCTAGAGACAAGGCATCCCATGAAAAAACTGTTACTAATCGGTTGGGATGCCTATCCTCACATCACAGCCGGTGGAATACACAGATGGCAAAAGTCACTTATCGAAGGGCTTCCCAATTGGCAGTTTGTTGTGTTTAATCAACTTTCAAATCCAAATGCAAATGGAGGCTTCAAGTTACCAGAAAATGTACAAGTGATTGGAATACCAATCTTTTCTACAAATCGATATGAAGAATACTATGATGACAAAACTTCATTCATTTCTAGAATAGTCAAAACAACAGAAAAAACAATAGACAAATTTTTGCCATTGTACGACACTCTCTTGGCTGAATTTTTCTCTGAGATATGCAATCTGGAAAAACTAGAAGAAGTTGTCTACAATGTACATTCGTTCTTTGAAGTCTACGACTATAAGAAATGTCTAGACAATCCAAGATCATGGGAAGTTTTCATGAGAAGAATAAGACAAGACCCCATATACAAAGAGATGAACCTAAATGATGCGCTAAGAGCTTTTCAATTCATACAGAGGTCGCTTCAGATCCTATCAGTCAAGATCCCCAGAGTAGATCTCGTCCAGTGTTCGTTGGCTTATTTTCCAGCATTGCTTGGCATGATAGCTAAAATGAAATGGGGGTGTCCCGTAGTTGTAAGCGAGCACGGGGTAGCATTTCGAGAAGCTACTCTCAATTACAATTTAGACTATTATGACAAGTACTCTAGAATTCTTGTAAAAACAGTTGCAGCAAATGTAGTTAGAGTGTTGCACCATATGGCAGATGTGGTAGTAGCCGCATCTCGTGCGAACACGTTTTGGCAACAGATGCTAGGTGTTCCTACAACAAAGATGAAGCTAATCTACAATGGAATTGATACAAAGAAATTCAGACCAATAGATGTAAAAAGGGAAGACAATCGTCCCACATTAGTTTCAGTAGGCAGGTTAGAGCCATTCAAAGACATTGTATGTTTATTGCAAGCAATCAAATTTGTCAAGGAATATGAGCCAAATATCAAGTGTCTAGTGTACGGTGAATCCATAACGTTGGATTATGCAAACAGATGTGTCAAGATGTGGAAACAGTTGCAGCTTGAAGATACCGTGAAATTCATGGGGGTGACAAACGAGCCAGAAAAAGTGTTCAATTCTGCAGATATTGTAGTGATAAGCAGTGTTACGGAAGGCCTCCCATTGACTGCATGTGAGACCATGGCATGCGGCAAACCACTCGTAGCAGCTGATGTCGGGGGTACAAGAGAGGCAGTTCAAGGATGTGGCTTGCTAGTTAAGAGTAGAAATCCACATGCAATGTCTGAGGCAATAATCACATTGCTCAAAGATGAAAAATTAAGAAAAGATTATGGCGAAGCCGGAATGAAAAAATCAAGAGCAGAGTTTTCAGTTGAAAAAATGGTAGACGAGTATGCGGCATTATATGAAAGTCTTGTTAGTAAACAAAACCAAGAATCAATTCAAGATCCAAAAAAGGAGAGCGATTCAATTTTACAAGTGGAGTGAGGGTGTCATAATTGTCTAAATTTGCGTTTGAGATGGAAGATCTTCCAAGAGAGGCAAGAATTTTTGCAGAAAAGGCAGCAAGGACCATCATAGAGGCACAAGACAACATAGAAAGTGTTACCGACATTGCCATACTGCTTGAGGTTATGGGGATCACAAAGGATGAGCTAGAGCAAAATGGGTTTGAAAACATATACGATTTGGCAGTATACATTAATGGTTTTGTAGAATTCTTTGAAGTAAAGCAGGATGAAAAAGAAGTCATAAACTCGTTCCTAGTCAAGGTTCCAAGCAAGAAAAAAAGAATGGTTGAAAGCGTTGCCATGATCTTTCCTTGGATGGCCTCTCTTGCATTGTTCCTAGTGTCAGGCGTATCACTATGGATGGCATCTGGATTGCCCTCTGAAGACATTACAGTACTAATGATTGGCGTATTTGCAGGCATATTCGTAACACAAGGTCCGCTTGAAGTGTTTCAAAGACTCTTTATCATGAACCATAACCAGCTAAACACATCTGCTGCAAAACGAACCATTAGGAGAAACTTTTATTTTGTATCGGTTACAGTGGGAATTACTGTTTTCTTGTTCATCCTATTTGGATATATATCAAACATATCACCTGATCTTGTTCTTTTGAGCGTAATGTCTCTTGTGACAGTTTCTATGCACAGAGCATCATACATGATTGTCTATGCGCTCAAAAAACTAAAAATTTTGGTAGTGTCTTATTCTGCTGCGCTTGTCTCGCTTTTTGTAACGTACTACTTGACGTGGTACATAATTCCTGACATGCTTGAAAGATACCTTGCATCATTGGGGTTGGCATTTGCAGTATTATCCATAAGTGCATTTTATGCATATCACAAGACGTTTAACAGTTCGTCAAAACATGAAGCACATCCATCCTTTTACAAATCTCCAAAGGGAATTACTAACACCATCAATGCCAGATTCATAGTTCAGATGTGGGATTCTATACCATACTACTTTTTGGGCACGTTTCTGTTCATAATCATGTTTGGGGACAGGTTGCTCTCATGGGCCTTCAACCCAGCATTGGATTCAACCAAGACTTCGTTGCCTTTACTGTTCAATACCACATATCATAGCGGAGCAGACCCAGCCATGCTTGTCTTTTTGGCAACATCAATTGTGCAATACATGATAATGTCTGGATTCTATGAAGAGCTGTCAAACATTACACTGATGAATAAAACTACACAGGTAAACAGTGTTGATAAATTTCTTAAGAGGCGTTACAAGAAATTAATTCTTGTTAGTTTAGCTACATCATCTCTTGTTGTAATTGGTTTGAGTTATCTAGGCCCAGAGATGATGGTACAGCTTGGAGCGTCGGAAATTAGTTTGGACATTCTGATAGTATCATCCATAGGAAACGTGTTCATATCCATCTTTGTTGCCAACATCATGTTTGCCACTTTTATGAACAGAGTAAAAGCACTGGCAATCATAGCCATGTTTGCAGCAGTGATTCTTGTGATCGGTGGCTTGTATTTTGCACAGACAGGTTTTGAGTACATAGTATACGCATACCTAGGAGCTGCGTTTGCCTCAGCAGTGCTATCAACTGCATATGTGATGAGAACAATCAGAAAAGCTACCAACATATACTTTGCAAGATTTAGTTAATTGAAACTTTGTAACCTCAGAGGAATTTGTCGTTATAGTGATTTTTCTTGCCTGTCAGAGTCAAATTGAATATCCACTATCTTCGATTCCTTTTCTCCGGTTAATTCGGACATTATTTTAATAAGATCATCATGAAGCTTGTACACATCACTTATTCTTTGTTTAATTTGTTCATCCGTAAACTCCTCAAATTGTAATTGGTCACCTTTCCATATTTCTAAACGAATGTTTGTTGATTTTGTTCTTAGATAATCTAAACTAGTGTCTAATCTTGCATGTGCTAATTTCTTTCGTAAGTTCTAAAGTTTTACGACAACTAGCACATTCCCACGCACATAGTGGTGGTATCCCATTTTTGTTATTAATCAGTAACTTTTTCGTTAATTAAATAAAAATAAAGAGTGGGGGTCTTGAACACTAGTTCTTTTCATACAACGGAAGCTCAAGCCTAAGCTTCTCGCTTAAGAAGTCAAAAGTGTTTCTTACACCTTCTTCAAAGTCAGTCGTGGGTTGCCAATTCAGTAGTTTCTTTGCCTTTGTTGCATCTCCAATGGACCTTCGCATTTCGCCAGGTCTTGGATCTACATGCTCTGGCTTTAGCTTGCCTTTCTTTCCACTAATTTCTATGGCAAGGTTTGCTACATCAATTGCCTTTTTGTCGATTCCACTGCATAGGTGGACTGTCTCTCCAATTACTTTGTCCGAAGTGTAGCATCTGGAGATACCCTCTGCAATATCTTTGACATAGGTAAAGTCACGTGTCTGTTCACCATCACCATAGATTACAGGAGGTTTGTCTTGTAACACCCTTAGCAAGAAGCTGGGTATCATGGCCCCTTTACTTCCAGGTTTTTGTCTTGGGCCAAATGTGTTGAACCCTCTGGTTATCACGACTGGATAGTCGTATGTGAGGTAATAGGTTCTACAATATGCCTCTGACGCAAACTTGCTCACTGCATATGGTGACCTTGGCAAGTAGACTGGATAGTCTTCGTCTGCCTTGTTTGGATACTCGATGTTTCCAAGCATCTCACACGAGCTATGGAGGTGAAATCTTTCCACCCCTTCATTGCGTGCTGCATCCATGATGTTGAAGGTTCCTTCTACGTTGGTCCTCCAGAAAGGTTTTGGATCTTGTATACTATGATCCACAGACGCCAAGGCTGCTAGATGGCTTACTATGTCGCACCCTTGCACGACTTTCTTACATACGGCAGGATCCGCTACATCTCCTCTCACAAACTCGATCTGGTTATCCTTGAGAAGATGTTCCACGTTTTCAAGGTGGCAGCTTAGTCCAAGTACTCGAACTTCGTGTCCCTTTGCAAGAACATTCTCAACCAGGTGTGAGCCGATGAATCCGCATCCACCAGTGATAAGAATTTTCATCAAGGTATTCTTCGCATGATACTTTAAGTGATTAGAGACTAATTTTTACAGTTAATTTTTGCGTAAAATTCTTCCATATCATATCTTAGTTTATTTGTAAAACATCACATTATCTAAAATTGAGATTCAGATTACAAATTTTTGTGTAGTTTTATTGTTTTAATGAAAGTCTTTTTGCTCCAAAAACGAGTTTACTGTATCCAGTACCTTTTTGGGCACATCCATATCTGTTCGTGTTGTAGATAGATTCTTTGCATTTGGTTTTAGGACTCTGGGTTTTATCTCCATACTTGATGGCTGAACTCGTTTTGCTAAGGATAGGTATTCATCAAGAATGGATTCAGCCATAGATGCTTCTCCGGCTAACACAAAATTTTCATATGCCTTTTGTAATGACCACAACCATTTTCGTATCGATTTATGCATAGAAGATCTTGCTACTTCCATGTAAATAGTTGCAGCTTTGAGGTAAAGCTTTTTGGAAATAGTGTCAGACTTGAACTTTGTAATGCAATCTGCAGCACATGAACAACTCAATCCTGCTCTAACTAACGAACCTATTCTAATGGATTCGTCGGCATCCTTCAGATACAGCATGGTTGCGTCAGCATAATTGCCTATATCTTCCAATCCGCAAGCGTTAAGCCAGTTGTTAGACTCGTTGGTAAGTCTATCGATCAGTGTCACTACAGGCAATACAATTCAATTCTTTCTAACTAATCTTTAAGCATAGAGTATCTTTGTACAGAAAAAATTGTATAGTAAATTATACCGTACTGCCATTTGCAGACATTATAATTGTCCCATATATCATACGTGGTTGTCAGTTGGTCATAAAGTAATTTTTAGAAAATTATGGGTGTTTTAGATGATGCAATTTTATGTACTCTAATATAATAGAAGGCGGGATATGATGTGGTGGCACGATATGTGCAGCCGTTTTAGCACTGATGTCCTTATTTGTCATGTTTGTTGTGTCACCATGAGCTGCCAATGCATTATGCATGAAGAAACCAAATGACAGTACTAATGCCAAAACAAAACCCGACACAAGTAGATATCTACCACTATTCCAAGTCTTTTTTTTATCTGTCACCAATGACAAGAATGCGGCAACATTGTATTTGTGCATATGCAAAGATTGTTCTATACTTTTGGTCCGGATTAAATTATTAAAATGTAACACCCTATCCAACAGAATATACATCTCCACCAAATATGTTTACAGTACCTGACGTTGATGCAATGGCTGTATTGCTTGAATCATATGCCTTGATTGTACCAACAAGAGGAAAGTCATACTTGCCTACATTTATCATGGCAGTACCAGATGTCACAGATGCACTTGCAAGCATATTTCCAGATGGACCAATTATGGATACGGTTTTTGTGCTGGAAGACAAGTTATTGATTTGTATATTTTCACTTGTTGTTGCATAATAGTTTGTAAATGTGCCATTTAGCAGCTGGCCTCCATAGTTTGTCTGCGGTTCAAGATATGCGTTAAAGGGTGTTGGCATCTGCAGGTTTAGCGATGTGCTGTTGTATACCATGGTACCGTCAAGGTACACCTTGAGGTAGTTATTGCCGTTTGTTATGATAGTACAGTCTCTTGTGAGCGGCTGGTTGGAGCTGGCGTTGACGTATAATGGAGTGTACTGCGTGCCCTCGGTAGCATTACCAATCTCAGAGGCAACTGCCCAGTACGTTGTAGAATTGCTTGTAAACGAGAAACACACTACATAGTTTACAGGGCCTGGCTCAAACGTCTGTACATACATTCCATTCTCATAATACTGGCTTGGGTTGGACTGTACTTTGGAAAGAGGTGTTGACACTATAGAGTGGAACAGCATGCCAGCTGTATTTTGTGTTACTGCGTAAAATCCAGTCCATGTATTTCCATCAGTCTTTGGAGATTGTACTCCAACATGCAATCCTTGCAAATCTCTGAAAAATGCATGTGATGCGTTCTCACCTATTGCATCACCTCCATATGTCCAGTATCCTGAGTTTGCCTGTAATTGTTGTTGAGTTCTGGTCTCGTTATTTAGAGGATCAGACGCAAGAAGGCCAGATTGGGATAGTTTGATGGTAGGCAGTGATGTAGTTGCAGACGCTATGTTGGAAGGTGAGCTTGTCCCTACTGAATTTATTGCAGACACTTGATAGGTATAAGTTGTACTAGATGACAGCCCAGTATCAGAGTATGTGGTACCGGTAGTACCTGTGTTTGGTACAATGGTACTCCATGTAGAACCTCCATTAGTTGAGCGTTGAATCACATATCCTGTTATTGCAGACCCGCCATTGTTTGATGGTGTAGTCCAGCTCAAGTTTATCTGAGATGATGATGCAGTAGTAGCAGTCAATCCTGTCGGTGCACTTGGGGCTGTAAGTGGCGCAACTGGGGTAGCACCCGCTTCGTTTGAGCTCGATGATACACCAATGGCATTTACTGCCTTGACAGTATAATAGTACGTCTGCCCATTTGTCAGACCTGTATCAGTGTATGTAGTTGTTGTAGCACCAGTGGCAATTGGTGCTGTGTTTTCTCCGCCAGAGATGGTACCTCGATACACATTGTATCCTGTAATTGCTGAACCACCGTTGGATGATGGCACAGACCATGATAATGATATCTGTGCATTACCTGCAGCAGCTGTTAAACCAGTTGGTGCACTAGGAGATGTATCTGTTGTAGAACCAGATGATGTATCTGACTTTATCTCAAGCGCTACATCATCCCAAAAATCATTATTATTTGCAGACCAGCTACAAGTATTTACACTAGGTAGTGAGACCATCAATGAACTTGATGCGCCAGTTATCTTGTTGACTAGGTTAGCATTCCACTCTTGTGTGCAACTTGGAGAACCAAGTATTACACCTCCATAGATTGACGGCAGGTCAAGTACCCAGTCGTTCGGATATGCCGTAGTAATTGAGATTGCTGGGCTGCTGGCTGAAGTGTTGTGTTTTACAACATGAGTGGGTATAGGTTGTGTCTGGTTCACTCCAGAGAAGGCATACGCACCAACTACAGCAGATGTAGAGCCTGACATTGTAACCACGACATTTCCTGTCCCAGTTGGATTCTTTAGGTACCAGAACTCGGCATCCTCATTGTTAAACGATGATACTACCTGTGTTAGAGGTACGCCGCCAAACGTGATAGACGCCACATTATTATTGTTCGCGCTCACTCCGACCACGAGTAAGCGGTCGATACTTGTACCTACGTTAAAGTTGGAAAGTGTCATTTGGTATGGCGATGATGATACGGTGCCCGATGTTGACTGGACATTGTTTAGTACAATGCTACCAGTTGTACTGCCACCGTTGCTAGTAGTTGCAGATGCCGCATTTGATGGAGAGCTTGTCCCTACTGAATTTATTGCAGATACTTGATAAGTGTAAGTTGTACTAGATGACAGTCCTGTGTCAGAGTATGTTGTACCAACATTTCCCGTATTGGATACAATTGTATTCCATGTAGAACCTCCATCAGTTGATCTATCAATTTTGTATCCAGTAATAGCTGAACCTCCATTAGAGGATGGTGCAGACCAGCTGAGATTTATCTGAGATGATGATGCCGCTGTAGCAGATAATCCGGTTGGTGCATCAGGCGATGTAGATGAGTTGGTTACAGAATATACGTCTCCTCCATATATGCTTGCGGGACTGGATGCAATTAGCACATTGCTTGAATCATAAATGTCAATATTTGCAGATAAGGGAAAGTTGTATGCGCCCACATTTAGCGTAGCAGTGCCAGATGTTACAGATGAACTTGCAAGAACATTTCCTGTCGAGTCTACAACTTCTACTGTTGCCACATTTGATGGATTATTTGTAACCTTGATGTTTTGAGAAGATGTTGCATAGTAGTTGCTAAAAGTTGCATAATGCATGGATGCCGATGACGACGTATCATCCTGAACAAATGTGACCAATGGTGTAGACATCCCGAGATTCATGGTACTGCTTGTGAAGACAGCTTTGTCTCCAATGTAGACTTTGAGATAGTTGCTTCCGTTTGTGATGATTGTACAGTCCTGGGTGTGAGGTAGAGCACTGGTTCCCGATATATACAAAGTTGTATATGTCTGACCTGCATTACTTGAATATTCCACCTCCCAATAATATCCAGTATCGTCTGCATATGCCTCGCAACCTACATGCGGGATAAAATCAGATCCTTCCACATACAGGCCAGGATTGAATACACCATCTGCTACTGAATTTTGTGGGATGGTTATGGTGACATGATAAAGATTAGCGTTGGCTTGGGGCGGATGTGCATAGTAGTTGACCCATTGACCGCTTTGTGAAGACTGCACGCCAATATGAAGTCCCAGTGAATCTTCATAGTACTGATACAACGTTGCGCTTCCTCCTGCATTCAAGTTACCAGTGTTTCCAGTAGTAAAAGAATCAAAGGCAAGAAGACCAGAACCTGTTTTTGTAATGGAATATGCATATGCATTTGCATTACCCATCAATGATCCCATGAACCCAACCAGAATTATCAGTAGCAAAATATTTGATGAGGTGAGATAGACTTTGGAATGCATCTAAACCATCCATTTATCTTTGCACTATTGCTTGAAGTTCCGTCGTGATGATGTTCCCTGACACATCATTTTATCCAATGTGAACTTTATCTGAATATGCACATATTGAACTAGAAAACACCTATGCATTTTGATTCCTTATGATAACTTCATTTTTGGAAATGAGTGGATCATTCAGTAAAATAACAAAATTACGACTGTTTTATCACAATCTACGAAATAGTATACAAAAATACACAGAGATTGCGCATTTGCTTCATAAACTGCGATCATCATAAAAATACCAACAATCTGTAATCTAATGCCGTATCTTTTTTATAATATAATCATATATAATAATGGCATGAAGTATCGCGACAGAACAGAGATAACCAGATTAATTTTAGAGATAGCAAGCCGCGGTGCAACCAAGACAAAGATAATGTATGATGCGTATTTGTCATACACTCAGCTGACTGAATACCTTTCATTTTTGACGGAAAACAAGCTGATAAAACGTCAAGAAGGATCAGAACTTTACAGGCTCACAGAAAAGGGACATAGATTCTATCAGAAATGTAGAGAGATAGATGAAATGATTGACGTAAAACATAATCATGCAGATCCTTTTGACATACAGGATTCTCGTCGTGATCATTCACACAAGACGTGACAAATTTTCTAGGTGAAAAAAACATGTCGTTTAAAATAGATGAGGAGAGTGCAAAAGAAATTACTAGGAGATTTTTGAGTCAGTATTACAATGTTGTAGATACAAAAGCTGTGTTAAGTGATAATGAGTGGCAAGTTACAGCACATTTGGGTTTCACAAGTACCCAAACAAAGATTGTTAGAATTGACGCAGTTTCAGGAAAAATATTGGGTTACACGTAGTCTGTCAGATTACGTGTGTTTTACAACCCACCAAGTCCGAGTCCAGTGCCAAGAAGACTTATGGAATATTGGTCTCCTCCAAATATGTTGACGGCGTTCGATGTAGAAGCAAGTTGGATGCCGCCTGAGCCATACACCTTGATGTATGCTGCAAGAGGCATGTCAAACTGACCTACATTAATGGTAGCCGTACCAGACGAATCAACTGGAGCAGTTGCAACTACAGTACCGCTTCCGGATGATGATGGCACGACAATGTCTACATATGAAGAACCAATCGGAGCGTTTGTTACTTTGATGTTTTCACTCGTTGTTGCATAGTAGTTTGCGTATATACCGTTTAGCAAGGCGCCTGCATAGGAAGTTTGAGGCTCAAGATATGCCTGGAATGGCGATGGCATCTGCAGATTTAGAGTGCTGTTTTCATAGACCTTGACTCCGTCGAGATATACTTTGAGATAGTTGTTGCCATTTGTTACTATGGTACAATCCCTTGTGAGAGGTTGATTCGCACTGGAATCAACCCAGAGTAGCTGCTCGTTAGTTGCCTGGTTTACATTACCAGTTACAGATACTACTGCCCATTCAGTACCAAATGATCCTGTAAGTGAGAAGCAGGTCACATAGTTTATGGGACCGGGTTCAAATGTCTGTATATACAGCCCATTTTCATAATACTGATCCGGTATAGCACGGACAGGTGTTGTGATGGTAGCGTGAAAGACCTGAGCTGTGGTATTTTGAGTAACGGCATAAGGCCCAACCCAGCTTCCATCAGTTATTGCTTGCACTCCAATGTGCAATCCTTGTGTATCCTTGAAGAAGTCATACGTAGCATTCTCTGCTACTGCGTCTCCTCCATAGGTCCAGTATCCTTGATTTGCCATTAGTTGTTGTTGTGTCTCTGTCTCATTGTTTAATGGATCAGAGGCAACAAGACCTGACTTTGTTTGTGTTATGGAATACAGTTGTACCGAAGGTAATGCCAATGAAACCGTACCCAAGTTTGGAGTGCTCGAGATGATTGTAGAGGTTGTTCCAGGTATTATAGGTGGAAGAAGGTTTGGGAGTATAGGCACAGGACCAACTTGGAGAGCAGAAGCTACTGGATTCATGATTGATGACATTAGTAGCAACGATATCACTGCGGCACTGTAAAAAACTAGCTGTGTTTTCTTCATTGCCCTACAATGCGTCTTGGTGTTTATATGAAAGCACGTTAAATCTTCTAGTAAATTATTTACTTGATTTATGATAGAAAGCCGGTACATCTTTTGAAAACATGTTTGAATAATTAGAAATGTTATAGTAGTTTCTATGCAAATCAAGATAAGAACGGAATGATAGTCGTTCACATGAGTAAATGCAATTCCCAAGAAATGAAAATGGATTCACTTTACCAAAAAAAAGATGGTTATGTATTTATAAAATTTGTAAAACCAGTCAGACTAACCAAGAAAATGTTCTACAAAGAACGCTCCATCATATTCCAGATCCCGCTTTGACTTGTTAGAAAATAGGTCCCCATCAAGTGTAATTTAGCTCGGTACAAACCTGAAAATTAACACGGGAGATACCTGTATCTAAGATACAAAATGAAAGAATCTTTCAAGATCGCTTGTTTGGTTTACTCCATACCATATGAGAATAGAATTAATACTCTGGTTCTCAAAAAGATTTATTGCAAGTACATTATCCTGTACCGAACCTCTTGTTTTTATTAATGACAACTGGACAAAGATCAAAGTATTAGATGACGTTTCTTTTATTTGCCCCACAATGTTTGAAACCGAGCTTTTCATCAATGATGGATTCTTAAGAAGAGACTGGACTTGCATATCAATCACATCCATATGTTTTGCTGCCAATCCCCAATTCCATCCGGAATGTAACAATTCTCCATATGGTGGTGTGACGATTAATTTAGCATTACTCCCTGAATCCTTGTCATATCGTATAACTGTGTTTCTTGCCTGATCAAAAAAGCCAATCGACGTGGACTCGTTAGAAGTAAATTCTGAAGAATAATTTGTACCTTTTTCATAGTCATAAACTATAAAGTCTATCCCTTTGGGAAGCTTTGGTACAGTGTTGACCATGTCATCTATTCGATCATAAAAAATTGCAGAATCTACATGTATACGGGAATTAAACAGGGGTTTCGATTGTTCCGTTTTTTGAAGAACTGTGACTGCGGATGATGGTCTACCGCTTATGAAAAGATAATCTCCGTCTCTGAGATTTTTTTTGAAAATTTTCAGATTGTTATAGTAGTAAGGATTAGAAACGTCAAGAAAGAATGCTAGTGATAAATGTGGTTTTGAGACTAGTGTGGAATTTGAATTAGGTGGGGTTACTGAAGATTTGAAAAGAGGCATCTGCATAGATAATGCTATTCCAAATACTAGAACTGCGACAATACCCATTATTGTTAGGAGATGCAAAATTGTAATCTTGTAAAAAAATGTTCTAGAAGCTATGTCGAACCAATTCCTTCTTTGATTTTTTTCCTTAATGCCTTAGTTAGATCTTTTGTATGTTTCGCCTTCCATTTCGAAGAAACAGAAAGAAGAATCTCAAGTGCTTCAGGTGCAATGAATACAGTATAAATGAAATCATAAAAACGCGATGCGGGAATATACTTGAGGATGTACAACTTTTTGAATTTGAAAAGAAAGTAAACATGTACAAGGGTTTGTAATCCATAGGTTAGAAATTCAATTGTTAGCAACCCGACAGGAACCCCCAATAGTATTCCAAGGTTCAGAAAGGACTCATGACCAGTTATCAGTGTGGCAATTAAAAAAGGCAGATACAAAGCTGCAGCATAATTAGAGCCTACATCCAGTATACTTAATGCATACATTATAGATATTGGTCCGTCAGCTTCTTTGATAACATCCAGATTTGTTGCACGCGCATGATAAAAAGACATGGACCATCGGACTCGCTGTTCTCGCAGGTCTTTTAGGTTTGACGGTATATCAGAAAACACAATTGCGTGTTGTTCGTATTGATTTCTGTATCCACATCTTGCAAGTTTTATTGTTATATCTCCATCTTCGCCCAGTATATCGTCTGCCCATCCTCCCACATTTACAAGTGCATCTCTTCGAAAAACAGAAAAAGCTCCTGGTTGAACCAGTGCAGCGTCGATTAGCTCCCACTCACGCTTATAAAATGTAAGTAGTGCGTAACGTAAAACCCAGATTTTCTGTATCCAGCTTTTTTCTTCCAGTGGAAGAATTAATCCCGATACAGAACCAACGTCAGGATCTTTAAAATGGCACATGACTCTAGTGATTGCATGTTTATCTATTGCAGAATCAGTATCTATTCTAAATACGATATCGCCTGAAATTCTGTCAAGCCCATATTGTAAGGCATGCCCCTTTCCTGAATTTGGAATGTTGTATACTTTACCACTAGCATGCTTTAGGTTGAGTACTGCCTCTGATGCTATTTTTCTAGTGTCATCAGTTGAACCGTCATTAACTACAACAATCTCGGTATTGCCTAGATAGTTTGCCGCTGCCTTATCTATACTTTCAATACATCGCCTAATGTGTTTTTCTTCATTATATGCAGGTAAAAGAAACGATAATGGTGTGTCATCATAGTTTTGTCGTACAACAGTGATTTGATTGCTTTTTGCCCATTTAGGCACCTTTATCTCATAAATGAAATAAGCCAAGTAATACCTCAATAGTAATATCGACGACAGGTTAATTGCCAGGTACGCTGTTACTGGCGAATTACTTTGTAAATTCAAAATGTTTGTTACAAGATAAACCAATATGACAGCACCAGACAATAAAACGCCTACAATAACATACTCGTCGAAGTGGCTGCGTTTGATTTTTGTACCAAGTTTTGCTCGTGTGGGTAGATTTATCGTTAAAAATAAAGACGCTTCGATTAGCAGACTACCTGCTATACCTGTACAGACAATGCTTGCTTGCAAAACTGCCACACTAGATGTAAAACCTGTTGCCATCATTGTAACAATGACTAAAAATTGAATTAGAACAAGCCCAATCATGCATACTGGCCAGAACAGCAATACCTTCATCCGTGTTTTTATAGCTGCCCTAGTGGAAACAGCAAGCGAAGGAAAAAAAATTAAAAAAAGTATCTGGGTTTGCATCGGTATTGAAAACTGTATAGGAGAATAGATATTTCCAACAAAGAGAATACCACCATCCAAATAAGATGGTACATGAAAAAAATCAAATAATCCTAGCAAGATTTGATTTTCTATCGTTTGGAAGAATTGATTGTTCAGTAGGACATATGCAAAAAAAAATGCAGATATCATGAAACGTACTGGAAAATAAAATACTAGTTTTTTGATCTCGTGTATGTATCCTGTTGTCATCGTTTTCCGTCGCCATCATCAATGTTTACATGAGATTGCGATACAATTTTTGCTCTGTCTCTTCTTTCGTTAATTTTTTCAGCACTAATGTCTTCGAAGATTTTAATTTCTTCATGTTTGAAAACATTATCATTTTGTGGCATATCCTGAAGCGATGTCATCTCAATCATTTCAAGCCTTTTTCTTCGTTTTTTGATGAAAAGTCCTATTCCTATTCCAAGAAATATCACAACAATAACGTACGTTATTGGGATTCCGTTGTAGTACATCAGATAATATGGACCATAATCAACGTGATATGGAACCATCACTGTTTGTACAAAAGCATTTGATGTACTTGTAGAATTTTGCGACCAGTTCATCTGGATTGTGGCGGATTGATCACCTGCCACGAATTGAGGCGCCATATCCACCAGAAAGGTCGTTACAAAGGTTTGCCCAGGCAATATTGTTCCAATATTTTCCATGTTTCCAACACTTGTGATCGTATCACTCTTTACCCCGGGAACAGAATTTCCTGATAGAAGTGTAGTAGTTATCGTTTGTGCGGCAATGGCACCTACATTCTTTAGTGTGATCCTGAACGGAACATTTGTGGCTCCAGGGTATAACTGCGAATCATCCTCTGAGACCAGTTGAAATTCTGCTTTCGGGGATACAATATAGGCAACGTTTAGTGTTGTTTGTTTCCCTCCACTTGTAATTGCCAGCGAGAGAGGATAGTTTCCTGCATGTGCCATGTTATCCACATTGACAAAAAATGATGCAGTGACTGTCTGAAACGTGCTCACCCTACCAAAGTAGGCAGATGTTGCATTTCCCCACGCAGGAGCAAGACCCGAAGGAAGATGCAGCGTTGCATATACATCATCTGCGGTAAGTCCATAATTGAATATCTGTACATCTATTTTGTCACTAGTATCACCCGGATATGAAAGCGAAGGTGCAACTGTGACATTTTCAATCTTGAATACTGGTTGGTTTCCCAGAGGAAGTTCGGTTTGGTATGTCTCGTTAAACTCGTCTTCGTTAGAATCATACTTTACTGCTACAGGGATCTGAAGTGAAAGATTATTGTTTAATGTGTAAATTCTAAGAGGAATTGTTTTCGTGACGTGGACCCCAAGATCTCCAACCCAGATAGGTGTGTTTGTCGATACATATCCTCCACCTGATGCTGAAACTATTTGCAAATTGTGAATGGGTTGAACACCACTATTTGTAATGTCAAAAAGTATTGGAGCCACGGAATTTGGCTGGAGTGTTGTTGGACGTGCGGTTATGGACAGTAGTCCTCCAGTGGGCTGTAAAGTACTTCCAACATTAATTCCACCCGTGATAGAGCTGGGGCCGGCGTTAGATGAGGTGAAATTGAAACGGACTACATATGCACCAGCGTCTTCGGCTCTTAGTTTCCAGTTGAACTCTAGTTTTTGGTCAGGTCCTACCATGCTGTTGTATCTAGTAACATTGTCTAACAGCTGTAAACCTGCAGGTACAAAGATCTGCGCAATTATGTTATTATCTGCTACACTTGCAGCGTTTTTCAACTCAAGTCCTACAGTAAAGTTGTCATTTGGAAATATGCTTCCCGGTATGTTCAGGCCAGTCACCACAAGACTGTGTGGAGTACCTACGTTTACCGTGACCGAAAATGTTTCATTATCATATGGAAAGTTGGAATGTGCAGTTATGACCAATGGGTACGAACCGCTGCTCCCTGCCATTACTATCCACGTCGCACGCATGGTGTTTCCTTCATTTGTAAAGGCAAGTTTGGCAATTACTGGGCTCATGACGCTTATGCCATCCGGAGCAGAGAGCTGTACAATCAATGCCTCCCAGTTTACGCTCTGCGACTGGATATCGGCAGTTATCTTAAATGGCTTGTCTGGAAGTGGGTTTGGGTCAACGTATACATTTGTGAAAAGAAGGCTTGGTTGTCCCTGTATCTGAAACATTGGGGTGCTTGGATATATCCCGTACGAGGAATTTTGTACAAACATGGTCAGAACTACCAATAAGACAAATACCAACCAGAGACGCATTATTTGCATAACCTAGTTTTTGCGCGGTATTGTTGGATTTACAACACTTTGTTTTATTCCATCATTCCATTTTACAACTTGTACTATAGCGTCTTTCTTTGCAAGTATTCGGTCTTTATATTGTACCAAGTCATCCAGCATCATGCTTATTTGATCATCAATGTGTCTTGTTGCCTTAAACCCGAGTTGTTTTAGTTTTTCATGATCTGCTTTGTAATAATGTTCCTCTTTTTCGACTCTGGGATTTTCTATACTTTCGATCTCCAGATCCAATCCCTTTTTGTTTCCTACATTCTTTACATGTTCGGCAAGTTCCCGTACGTTGTATTGTTCATCAAATTGGTTTACTACTCGGTATTCTCCCACCTGGGGTGGATTGTTGATGAGTATCGACAGGCATTGAATGGAATCTTCTAGAGCAAGAAAACCACGAGTCTGTCTTCCTTTTCCGTATACTGTAAGTGGATGATCTATGACAGCTTGTGCACAGAATCGATTTATCACAGTGCCAAAAACTTCATCAAAGTCAAACCTAGTATGCAAGGCATCATGGCTTATTTCATCTGTCCTTGTTCCATAAACTATACCCTGCATGATATCCGTGGATGTCAGATTCCACAGTTTACACGCAAACATGATATTATTACTATCATGAACCTTGGTCCAATGATACCAGCTGCCAGCCATTTTTGGATATGGTATTAGAGCCTTCTTGCCTCTAAATTCTATTTCCATAAATCCTTCAGTTATATCAATATCATTTCCATAGCCATACTCTCCCATCGTTCCTAATTTTACTAGGTGTGCTTTTGGAGCATGTTTTCTCATGGCATAGACTACATTTAGTGTACCAGTAACGTTATTGTTTTGAGTATAAAGACAATGCTGCTGATCAATCATGCTGTATGGTGCAGATGGTTGTTCTGCAAGATGGACGATAGCATCCGGTTTAAATTTTTTAATTATATCATTTGTAAATTGTGAGTCTACCAAATTTCCTTCGTAAAAGCTAATTTTGTCCCCATATTTTTTTCTCAAAATTTCTAGTCTTTTCGACATTGGTAGTATAGGCATGGCAGACCAAGAACCAACTTCTTCCACACATTTCCTACGAGAATAGTTATCAATGCCACAAACTTGATTTCCAAAATTTAACTGGCTTAGTGCCAGAGACCAACCAATATATCCATCCATACCTAAAATGAGAATCTTCATTTCAATTTCTTGCTCCAAAACAAATAATGGTTTGAATGAATATCTGCTTTAACCTATTGTATTCATATGTACCCATTTTCATTATTTTTTCTCAATTAAACTATATAGCAGATAACTAAGTTTTTTACAACATACAGTTATGTTAAATTATTCTGTATTCAATTAATGTTGTCTTCACAATATTCACACATAATTCCAATCTACTAACAGAGAAAATGTTATCGGTTTTTATAACATCCATCGTTCTTTAAGTAATAAACTTAAAAATGTGACAGACAAGTTTGAGTTAGAAATAGTTCAGTTAAGATTTAAGACCAAAAGATCTTATCCGGACTTGGGTCCAAGCATCTCGTCGCTTTTGACGTTCTGATCCCATCGTCCCTTTATCCCTCTGAAGATGATGTATCCACCCCCGCCCATAAGAGACAAGGCCAATGCAAGATACAGAAGTGCATCATGTTCCACTTGTGTACAACTAACATGGACGGCTGCGCCAGTAGAGTAATCGTAGCAATCATCAAACTGAGTTGCTTGCATTGCCATCTGTTGGTATTGCGAACTTCCCACACTTGCTACATAAAAGCCAGCAAAGATGATGACAGAACCAACCATTACTAGCCTAATGTCACTCATGTGGTGGTTTTGTCATGCATAATATTTAACGTTGTGAGATTATACTAGTGATATCATGGTCTTTGGCTTTGGAAAGAAAAAAACGATAGAGGAATCGAGCCCAGAACAACAACAAAGAGAAATTTCTTTTCAGGATATCCCTCAGATCATAAAGGAGATTGAGACCCCACGCATATCAAATATACTGCAAGGAGCACAGCAAATAAAAACAAGAATAGAGTCCAATCAAAAAAACATTCACGAATTAATCCTGCATTTGGAATCTGACGACTTGAAGCTTGATGATGTTGACAAGAACCTGAAAACGATTGGTAAAAGAGGCAAAGATGCAGTAGTATCAACCATTAAAAAAGAGACAAGGACCAAACTGACAAACATAACAAAGTATGATGATGTAGTATATCTCAATAATGAAGTAAATCAGATACTCAAAAGAATGGGTGATGTATTGGGATTGCATACCAGAGTCATGCATGTTTTCGCAAGAAAGTATGCAGATAAGCTAAAAGATGAGATTGGGGACTTGGCCCAAAACAGAAATGCCCTACAGAGAATGATAGGGGAACAAGAGGAATTCAAAGCTAGTTCTAATTTCATACTTGAAACTATCAAAAAAATTCAAGAGTTAGAACTAGAGAAAAAACAGAAAGCCCATAGACTAAATGAAGTTATGAGGGAGAAAAGTGAAGCCACAGATGCCATTTCAAAACTAGAACAAGAAATTATCAAACTGAAATCCAGCCCAGAATATGACCAGTTTTTAGAAGTAAAAAAGAAGATAGATTCTCTGTCTCATGAAAAATACGAAATAAGAGATGTCATAGCAGCACAGTTCTCCAAAATTTCAAGACCACTTAACAAGTATAGCTATGTTTCTTCATTTGACAAGCCAATGAAAAAACTTATGGAAGAACTGATTGCAGATCCGTATCAAGTCATATCAGCTGAAAATAAAGATCCCATTATAGAAATTTTACAAGCCACTACAAAATCAGTTGTGGCAGGCAATGTTTCAGTCAAAGATTCTGACAAATCAGTTGAGAGCATAGAGGAAACAATAGAGCGGTTAGATGAATTTTTAAAATTAAAATCTGCATATGCAAAGAAAATTTCAGATCTAGAATCTGGCCTGCATGTCTTTGATGTAAAAAAATTAGAAGAAAAAGAGACAATCCTTGAAAAGACCAGAGCAAATCTGAGAGACCTTGAAATAACATACGAGAAACTTGGAAAAGAGATCTCTAACAACCATTCTCAAAGCGATGCTGCAAAATCAGAGTTGGAAAAAAGCCTAACCTTCCTAAACAAAGGTAAAGTGATAGTCAAAATCTAAAGTAGACAATACCCAATTCTAAGGTTAATTAGTTTCCAAAGAAAGTACATGTTGTTGATCTTCTTCAAAAAGGCTGAACGGCCACAGCGAACCGTCACCATGACAAAACAGGCGCGTGATGGCATTCTCAGTTATTGTAAAATACACCATCCCAACGAAGGAATTCTCATATTGCGTGGCAAGTACAAGAAAGGGCTTATCCTCGTAGATGGTCTCGTAATACCGCCGTTTTCCCACACAGGGCCTACATTTGCAGGTTTTCCGCATACATTTTTGCCCCTTGACCCAAGTTATGTAGGAACAGTTCATTCTCATCCTACAGGCATTGCAAAACCATCTGTTACCGATTTGCATAACTTTTTTGGGTTTGTCTCAATAATTGTGCAATCTCCCTACGAAGACAATGACATGTTTGCATATGATCGTGATGGAAACCTACTTGATTTGACAGTGATTCTGGATGAAATCTAACAAAAATTTATAAGCTTTTTGCTGTAACCTGTATTGTTGATAAATTATAAAACATATCTCATTTTCCTTTTTGGATCACTTGCGGTTAGTATTGGATTACAGATGCTCTTACCGTGGCCGTATGGACTTATAGCAGCACTTGCTATTTTCATAGTATTCCCATTATTCATGAGAAATAGGGCTCTCAAAAGAATGGGAGGTTTTGGCACAGATACCGGTGCAGGAAGTGGAGGCGGATTTTTTGGCCAAGGTCAGGGAGTCAGATACATCTGTCTTGCATGCAACAATAGATTCAAAGGCGGTATGTGTCCAAGATGCGGCTCTAAGATGAAAAGGGCAGACTTTTAGAAAAAAGAAATGACTCTTGAGGAATTAAGAAGTAAAGCATTATTCCAAAATACGATAGATACTTGGATAATGCTTTGTGAAGAAAATAGTGCAGATTGGTACTTGCCAGAAAATTATAAAAAATTCATAGCACATCTATTTCAAAAAGGACTCAAGCTTCAGAAATTTCCTTTATGCATAAAAGAATCAGGCGGAATGTATCAAAGAGGAAAGGACAAGACACAGTTTGCAGAAACTCTTGCCCAGTCTACAGATCCTAACGCTGCAGCATATACAGTCAGGCTTAGTGACGAAACAATAAAGATAATTCGCCAGTTCAATCCTAGCGCCGTAGCTTAGGATTAACTATTGAATCCATTGCGTGTCCAATAAAAACAAAGGCAAGGCCTGTTAGTGCAATCATTATTCCCGGCGGCAGTATCCACCACCATAAACCCCTATCTGCAGCCCCATAAACACTAGCATCATGCAATATCTGACCCCATGTAGGAAACGTTGGATCTCCCAGTCCCAGAAAGCTTAGTCCTGCCTCAGTAGTTATTGCAGCTGGAACTGAGATGGCAATGCTTGCAAATGCGTACGGAAGAAGCTGCGGCAGTATATGTTTGAATATTATCTTGAAATCTTTTTGCCCCATTAGTTTTGAAGCTTCGATATATTGTAGCGTCTTTATTTGCATCGACATACTTCGCGATACCTTAGCTATTCCCACCCATCCAAACACGACCAAGAATCCCACAATGAGAAAGATGCTGTTTCCTATCGTTACGGCTAGAATTATCAAAAGCGGTAGTGCAGGCATTGCATATATGATGTCATTGAAACGCATCATAACCTCATCAGTTGTTTTTCCTTTGAATCCTGCAAATACGCCATAGAGCAATCCCAACACAACAGATCCTATAGAGACAGTTATTCCAATAAAGAGCGCAAGTGGAGTCCCCCACAAGATCCCAACTGCCAAGTCTCTTCTCAGCTCGTCGGTACCCATAAGCCCGTATACCTTACCACCTAGAACAAATTTTGATTGATCAAATGTCATGTTTCCATTTACATCATACGATGTTACTTTGAATACATAGAGTCCTTTTAGAACGGTATTTTGGTCAAGGTTTGAGAAGACAAGGTCTTGTGAGGGAATAGAATCTACAGGAAAGAAAAATTGGAGTTTATTTTGCACGTTCTTTTTCATCGAATTATCTGTAGAAAACATCATTCCCTGAAATGTTGTATCTCCTGTTGAATACGGCAATGATGATGACATTAGTACAGAGCTTGCACCATCAGGCCGTGTTACCGATAGTTGTATTAGTGGAGAGCCGCTATATTTTGCGCTGTACTGATAGATAAAATCACTAGGAAATGAATCATACTTGTAATCTGTTACAAATACATCAGTTACAACAGAAATTCCTCCAGATTCTTGACGATATTCTTGAGGTTTCAAGATCAAGTGTTCTGGAATCTTGTGTGGAACAAAATAGTTTACCCATGCAGGCAGTGCAGACTTGGGGTACACAAGCCAGCTTGCCGGATCATTCCATTCCTTAAAAGTTTCTGCAGGTATTGTCACAAAGGCAACAAACGACATGCAAAGTAATACAATTATAATTCCAATTCCAACTAGTGCTATTTTGCTTCTTGCAAATTCCTTCCAAATTTCTTTTGCAGAATAACTCATTGTCTTCTCACTCTGGGATCAAAGTAAGCGTACAAAACATCTGCAAGAAATATACTAACAAGAAAGAATGCAGTCAGCACATATGTTGCTCCAATTATTACTGGAAGATCAAGAACACTGATTGCCTCATAATACAATCGCCCCATTCCTGGCCAGTCAAACACAGCCTCTGTAATTATTGCACCCCCAAGAGATCCTGAGAGACTTAGGGCAAGGACGGTGACTATGGGAGGAGCCGCGTTTTTCAGGGCATGACCGTATAGTATTTTTTTCTTGTCAATCCCTATAGTTCGCTTTGCCATGATGAAATCCTCCTGCAGAACTCCAACCAGAAAATTTCTTACAAGATAAGCCCATGAGCCAAATCCGATTAGGACAAGTGTGATCAACGGTAGTGCCATGTGATACAAAAGAGACAACAAGTATCCCGGATCTGTCACGGAAACGTCTGGAGTTGCCCTTGCAGGAAATATAGGATAGACAAAAGCAAACAAAAATATCATTATCAATCCTACCCACCAAACAGGAAAGCTGCTACTCACTATCGCAAAACTTGAGGTTATTTTGTCAATTTTTGAATTAACCTTGTTTGCTGCTATAGCGCCAAGCAATATACCAAATAATGAAACTATTGCAGTCGCAGTAGTGAAAAGCAAGATTGTTCTTGGAAGTTTTTCAAGTATGATATCTTTTACATCAGAAGAGCCAGTATCGCTTGTTAGAAACTTGGCATGGCCAAAATCAAGTGTCATGATTTTATACATTGCCAGCCCAAGCCTTTGAGGCGTATACCATGGCTGATCAAGTCCAAGTGCAAGCATTCTTTGGTTTATCTGGTCATGTACATACAAGTCAAGTTGTTCAGGAGTCTTGAAGCTTGAGATAAGAGATTTATTGTTTGTTATCTGCTGTCTGATCTCAAGTGACACGCTTTGTTTCAGTATAGCGTCCATGTTGGAGCCCACTAGAGCAATCGTTATCAAAAGTGTGGCCATCAAAACCCCAAACATAGTAATTGCACGTTTTGCAAGATATTTTTTAAACCCCATTATCTTGAGGCCTCCATTGGTTTCTTTCTTCTCATACGTGTAAAGACAAGTGCGATTATAACACCTATCACTACAGGTAGAATTATGGCATTATAGTTCTGGTTGTCACTCAAACTTTGTTCTATAACGTTGACATTTCCAGATGGAACGTCATATCCGTCCTTTATTGCAAGAAAACTTGTGCTAAACGTATCAGGCCTATACGCATCGCTTGATACAGTAAAGATCTTGACGTCATTTGCTCCAACTGTGAACTGTGTAGTTTTTTCGGCTGGAACAGTTATGTTAAAAGTTCCATTACCTGAATTTTGCATTCCGTTGTATACAACTTGACCCTGTGAGTTGATAAAGTAATAATACACATCAGAATTTGGAGTTACAATGGATTTGATATCCAAATCTTGTCCTATTTTTACAATTGCTGGCATGTTGATTTTTTCTATTTTTGGGAGCTGTACCTGTTCGAACTTCTTCCAATATCCTATTCCAAACGGATATGTTTTGTCGTTAAACGATTTTAGCGATATTTTGCTTGCCTCAGGCAGATAGCTGTCAAGATAGAATGGGCCGTTGCTTATCATTGCATTTTCATGGTTGTCTATCCAAGACATACTAGAATTGTACCTTAGGTCACAGTAGCTAGAATTTGCAAGCCCTTCCAATGCAACAGGAACTTGGTTTTCTGCTTCAAATTCTTCAAGGTTTGACCTCATCATCTGTGCGTCCTTTGGAACCAGAAGCGAGAGCCAATCTACATTTTTGCTTACTGCGTCAGATCTTGAGAATGCAAGTTTTCCATCAGTTACAGATTTTTCCATTGCATACATAATCTCCCATGGTGTACTAGGCCAAACTTGAGCCGAATCTGCAATCTCATTTTTATCAAAATGCCAATAATCTTGATAAACTTCAATGGTATCAGCATCAACTACTCGCACTCCAATCAGTGTTTTGGCAGCTTGGTTTGCCTTTGGAGAATATTCAGAATCAAATGTCTTGGCCTGGGATGCTTGATCAGAGCCCCACTGGTAAAGAAAATAAATTCCATATAGAACATCATTCATATCCATAGGTCTTCCGTCATGCCAATTGCTGAATTTCATGTGGAATGTGACTTTGCTTGTTGATTTGGTTCCCGGTCCTACTTGAACCCATTTTTGTTGCTGTGGATCCCATTTTATCGCATCACTTGGAACGTCAAGTTTTCCAGAAGGCCCGGCAGTCTCAACCTGCCAATCAGTTCTCACTGGGATTGTAAGTCCTGTATACGGATTTTTAAAATCTCCAGGATCAGTGATAGAGGAAGATATCTCTTGACTATACGAATCAGTAAACCCAGCTATTGGGTTCCATGCACCTTGATAGATCTTTGCCACTCCAATTTTCAAAGTGTCAGACCCGTCTCTAGAGTTAATTGGCGTAAATCTGCTTGTTATGCCTGCACCGAAATCGTTGATTATTCCCTGAACTTTTTTGTTGGCAACATATTGGTCTACCTGAGCGGCAAGAAAAATTCGTACAGATTCCTGAATACCGTCTACAACTCCTTCATTTAGCAATGCAGCTCGTGTTTGAGATGAAGTAAAATTTCCTACAAAAATTGCCTGTGATATTGAATCAAGTGTGGCATTGTTGTAATTCCAGTATTCAGGGTTATTGAAACCTGGCATGTTTGAAAACCACGGTGCATACATTTGGGCGACAATTACAGAGTCGTATCTTACAAAGCCTCCAATGGTATACCCTTCGGTGTAAATATTCCACTGTGCATCCGCCGGGTTTGAACCATACACTACAGAGAACGCCTTGGATAGATCTCCATAATCAGTTTTTACAGTAAACCCTATCTTTTGTAATTGAGAGGCGAGAACTTCGCCAATGGATTTTCTTACCTGATCGTCGTTTCTGATGAATATTGTTATCTCAATTGGTTTTGATTTATAGTACCATTTGCCATCGATTTTTTCTGCACCGACCTTAGTGAGTGCATTGGAAATCATTTGTTCTGCAAATACAGGATCGTATCGAAAGTTAAATGATTGAAGTTTTCCCAGAATTAATAGATAGTCAGGATCATAGGGTTTGTAGGCAGATATCATTTGAGATCCATAGCCGTTTAATATTTCATCTACAATCATGTTTCGATCTACAAGATAATTCAATGCATAACGAACCTCTCGTATTGAAAACGGATTAAACTTTTCAGACGGAGCTGGGTTCACAAGTAGACTGTATTCTGTTCCAGTAGACTGGAACACATTAAGATCTTGACGCAATTGTGAATCTATTCTGCTCGATGGTACTGCAGAATAATAAATATCCAAGTTTCCATTTTTTACTTCTTCTATTGCAGTATTTGGATCAGAGTATTGTGTAAATTCTACTTTATCGACATAAGTTCCCTTATCCCCAAATGAAACCTTTGATCCTAAAATGACAAGTGCTAGTATGACAACTAGCAATATTTTCATAAATTGTTTTGATTCGAACTCTATATAACCATGGCCTATTCAAATTGCAAAACAAGAAAACAAAAATAAAAAATCATCAGATGCCATTATAACCTGACATTTATGTTCAGTGTACCATTTTATAAACGAGAGATGAATATATCGTATTGAATCTACATGCATTAGTAAAAAGCATACCAGGAATAATTCCCGGAGGAATGTCAATAAAGGATTTTGCTGTAGCGACACAGACAAGTGAAGAAGTATCAATCAAAGCTTTAGACAATTTAATGCAAAATGGAATAGGCATATACGAAAATAATCTCATTCAGTTTGATGAAAATGACAGGCTTAAAACATGCATACTTGCAATCACCATGGGTGCTCCCATCGACGAAGTTTCCAGATTTCTTAGCTGGCAGGATTTTGAATCCCTTGCGGCAGAGATATTAGAGTCAAGAGATTTTGAGACCACTCGTAATGTCGTGCTTACAAAGCCCAGAATGCAGATCGATGTAGTGGGAATCAAATCAGACATAGCAATTTTGATAGATTGCAAGCACTGGACCAAAATGAACCAGTCTGCTCTTGCAAAAGCAGTAAAAAAACAGGTTGAGCGAACAAGACAATTTGTATCAAAAGAGAAGATACGTGGCGCAATACCCGCTATTGTTACATTGTATCAGCATGAGACCCAGTTCATAGACAAGGTACCCATAATTCCAATACATCAACTGGACTCTTTCTGTGATGAATTTTATGGCAATATGGAAGATATTAGGCCTGAAACATAGTATAGAAGAAAAAGGCAGTGGTTAGAACCAAGAACCCCTGAGTCATGCGCATGGCCCTGTCAAGAGCTTTCGAATAATCTTCAAACTGTTTTGTTCCCATCACTTTCACGCTAGTTTCTTGTGCCAACAACTCAAATGATGCTGCTGAGAGGTTTTGTTCGGCTTTTCTGGCAAGCTGTAAAAACCAGGATTTGGCATCATCAGCCTTTGCGAGGCTCCCAAATTCAAAATATCCATGTTTGTTTCTGGCATTTCTTGATTTGTAGTGAGTGTCTGAAGTACAGATCTCAAGTAGGTTACATCCATTTTTAGAGAAATAATTTGCAATCTCTTCTCTTAATCCATTCTGCATGTTGTTAGCATCGGCCCATCCTAGAAAGAATACCTCTCCTCCTATCTTCATACACAGTATTGCTATTTTTCCAGGTCCAAGATCATCGGTTTCTATTTTCGAATCTTCAGAGTTTGCAAACCCAATCTCCATTGGCATCGCGTCTTTTGTTATCAGAGTATCAAGGTTGGATTTGGCGGCCTTTAGAAGATCATCTGCATCAAGGCTAGAAATTTCTTCACCCATTGCATTATGACTGTCAACAATCAACACTCTTTCAAATCCTCGATTTTTACCGTATTGTTCAAGTTCAGTTTTGACAGATGTCGGAACATCTTCCATGCCATGTGGTGAAAGAGACAGTATGAGAACAGCCGTCTTACCAAACAGTAATCCTACAGTCCTAGCTTTATTGACTTGAACGGTTACAGGCTTTGTACAAGTCAGTCCTTGCTGCACAGTTGAGCTCTTCTGCAAGCTCGCAAGGTATTGTTCTACTTGAGATTTCGAAGGGAGATTAAGAGAATGATCAGATACACTGTGCATGACCATTGCAGATGATTTTAGATTTTTGTAAATTAGGTATGTGATGTTACTTCCCCCTATTGGATGAAATGGTCCTGGATGAACATCAGGCAAAACAAGTCTACAATCATTATTTTTTGTTTTAAATAAAATCTGGAATGTGGAAACCTTGGATGGTTGAGAACGTTCTTCCATCATCGTTTCCATCTCAACCGGATCATTACGAGTTAACGCTGCCACATATGCTTGTAGAAAAGTGTGAGTTCGAGTGAGTTTTCCAGTTGCCCTATCAGTAAGTATTGTCCATGCTGTTCCAAGAAAGATGAAAACAAGACCAAACGTTATGCTTCTAGGATCTGACAATATAGGAAACCATTGTTCCACTGGCACAAACGTCAGGAACATTGCAAGAGGTTGTACTAGACATGTAGCTAACGCCGTCTTTACTTTAGTTCCAATTACTGATGTGTATATGCCTATTCGAAAGCTTGCAAAAAGCAGCATGCCTTCAGCAATGTAAACTTCAGACAAACTAGATTTTGAAAATACATGTACAGATAGCAGACCGCCAATTATTGTAACCAGCCAGAGAAGGTTTCCAAATGCAGATATGTGTAATGCTTTAGAATAGTCAGTTTTAAGCAGTTTAAAATCAGTAAACTGAGCTGCTACAAGTACAGCTATGGTTATCGGTATGCTGATGAGCAGGTTGTCAGTTGACTTGAAGTAATAAATCGACGATAATGAAACTATGGCGCATGCAATAGAAATAGAAATTGCAAGTGATGCATATTTTGAAGATGGAGTAAATGTTGTCAGAGTATACCGCTTGTGTATACGGGATACACTATCAGAGCTATCGGTCATGGTGTGAAAAATATTTTCAAGATCCACGATATTGCAATTAGTGCACTTGGAATAGCTACTACTATTTCTGGTTTTAGTTTGTATCCCTTTGTCTCATCTTCGAAGAATCTCAGAAGACCTGCGCTTGATGCCGGCAGTGGTGCAGATTTCTTACTACTCATGATACTACTTTTTCCTGCCTGTTTAAATAAATACCTTTGTGCTCACAGATTCTTGAGTTTCTCCTTAACCGCAATTATATCGTTGATAGACTTTAAGATCTGCTGCTGTTTTATATGATCTTTCTCCTTCTGCAACTCATCTGCTAGATCTTTTAGTTTTTGATCGAGTTTTTCAATTGGTGATGATTCTTTTGTTTCGTCTTTTGATTTTTTTGCATCATGCAAGACTTCTTCTTTGGCCTCTCTACCGCAATTTACACAAAATGCATTGCCATCACGCATTATCCTCACACCTTTACAATATGGACAAGGATCGCTTACTAGTGTGGCTCCCTTTAGAAGCATTTCTACAGCTTTTTTTGTAAGCTCTTTTGACATATCTTAAATTACTTTATCTGCATAAAAAAGATACACTTGAACAAGGCTTAATAGTAGGACTTCAGCTTTTTATTTCGAATGGCGGTAATCTGCAATACTTGCGGACTTCCCAACGATTTATGTGCCTGCGGTGAACTTGAGAAAGATCAAACTCAGATCGTAGTTCGAATTGAAGAACGACGTTTTAAAAAAAAAGGTACCATGATTGAAGGGATCAATCCGAAAATGAATGATCTTGGAAGAGTGGTTAGAGAATTGAAAGCAAGGTATGCTTGCGGTGGCACAGTTAAAGATGGATATATCTTTCTACAAGGAGATCACAGAGACACAATCAAGGGAACACTAGTAAAACTGGGATTTCCAGAAGCAAGCATTGAAGTTCATTGAATGAAATTTGCTGCACATAAACAAAGTAATCAGAGTTTTATCCATTCCTTATTCTGCATTTGTATCAGTAATTTTTGGAATAATGATCTTAGCATTCCCAATAGGAATCTACCTTGTCTTCAATTCAGAAATTGGAAATAACATAAACTTTCAATATCCAGTAGATGCATTCAATTTCTTTATTGCAGGCATAGGTTACAAAATTCCAATCGCATTTCAACTAGGAGATGCGTTCATAATTGCATGGTCAATTTATGCCATATTGTTTTCCATCTCATTTGCAGGCCCTCTTGGCAGCTTAACAAAAACATTGACCAACGTCATATCAGAAGGGTGGCATGAATTGAGGGAGAATGGACTTGTCAATGCAATAACATGGTTTTCCATACTGATACTTGCTTCAGTTGTAATCGATTTCATACAGCAAAGTTTTGGAATAAAGATAGAACCTCCTCAATCTCAGAATGGGTTAATCCAATTTTTCCAGATTACAACATCCCCATTGACAGAAGAACTTGGCTTTAGAATATTCCTTATAGGAATACCGCTCTTTCTCATCTTCTCACATCATGCATCATGGAAACTTTTCTTCAAATCGCTTTGGAGACCTGCAGCGTACCTACACATAACTGACTACAAAAAAACTATTGCAATAATAATTACAGTCGGCATATTCTTTGGTGCGTCACACATAATCTCTGGAACTCCATGGAGTCCTGGAAAAATTACTCAAGCAGCAGTAGCAGGAATCATAATAGGATGGGTCTATGTCAGATACGGATTTGGTCCTGCCGTATTGATTCACTGGGGGACAAACTATTTCATATATTCTTATTTGTTTTTCATATCAACATTGGGTCAAGCTCCATTAGCTTCTGAAATTTCAAATCCCTTTTCCGATACGCTTGAGCAATTATTGTTAATTACAGGCGCAATAGCTATTTCGATCAAAATTCTTTCATACATAAAAATAAAGCGAGAAAAACTCCAGCCTCCAACAGGGATTTAATCAGGCAAATACACTACTAAGAGACCTTGATACAGGTAGATCATAATTCATTATTAGATTCAGGTCAGATTGATCATCCACATCCAACATTATTCTCCTAATAAGTACGAGTGCAGGTTTTGCGTTTCTTTTCTCGGCAGTGGTCAAGTGTATTTTGTAGCTATCCTCATCATAATGAGTTTCCATGACGTCAACTGGCGTTCTGAACAATGCGTTTGTTCCATCAAATTTTCGCGATGGAACCACAAGCACACATCTATTTTGAACCTTCATGTCCAACAATGCTTGAACATCTTCTGCTTGAATTAGTGGAATGTCTTGAGGAAAGACAATGGTAGAATCGAACCCGTCTTTCAACAGATAGTCATCAGCAAGTTTTACAGCATTATTGACTCCAAGTTCGTCATGATCATAGATCTCCAGCGCACCGAATTTTTTTCCAATTCCAAAAGCATCATCATCCTTGCTTACAATCACAATCTTTTCAATAATTTCAGACTTTGAAAGAGCTTCCAATACAGACTCTAACATTATTCTGCAGACTTTTTCTGTTTTTTCAGAAGATATGTTAAGACGAGTTTTTGCCCTTGAAAATGTTTTTACGGGCACTATGGCACCAATTCTAGACTTATACATGCATTTGTTTTAAAATGAAAGATGCAAGTGCTTCTTCATCTTTCTTTTCTTTCATTTTTATTTTTGTTTCGTATACTTTCATGTCTAAATTCTCAATCTTTCTTGTATGCAATTTATCTGAAGAATCAATTATCATGTGTGATGCAACTTCAGAATACATCTTGGCAAGACCATAGACAGAAACTTCAATTCCTGCAGCTTCCAAATATTTCGCAGCAGGTCCGCTTATTGCAGCACTTCCTATAAGTGGACTTACAACAACAACTTTTTTCTTTGACTTGGCTAATTCTTTTCGAATTCCTTTAATTGATAATATTGGCCCAATGCTGGTAAGTGGATTGCCTGGTGCAATGACCACTAATTTTGAGTCATGAATGGCATTCACCGCAGCTGGATTTGCCCTTGCCTTGTCTGCCCCAAGGTATTTGATACCTTCAACTTTATCTTGTCCCTTGTATTTTACCCAAAATTCCTGCAAATGGAGTTCACCCTTGTTTGTTACAATCCTAGTCTCAACGCTATTATCTGTCACAGGAATTATTTTTGTGTCAACTGCAAATTTTTGACACAGCCATTCAGTAATATCAGATAGATTTTTTCCGTTCTTCAACATGTTAGTTCTCATCAGATGGATGGCGGCATCTCTATCACCTATTTTGAACCAAGTTTCTTCTCCAAGCATTTCCATCTGGCGTAAGAATCCAAATGTATCTTTCTTTATCCCCCATCCCTTATCAGTGTCAAGAATATCTGCAAGTCCGTAAAGCATCGTGTCAATGTCAGGACAAATGTAAAGACCATACAGCCAATAATTATCACCAACATTAGAAATTACAGACAGGTCACGTGTTTGTGAGGCTATTCCTCTGACAAGTTTTACAGAACCTGTCCCACCTGCAAGAATTGTTATCATTTTTTCAGATCCCTGAAAGTTACTAAGATGCCAAACATATTACTCTTGCCAATAAAAATTCAAAAAGTCATTTCCTGTAAAAAATAATGCTAAGATTTATTAGCGACTCAGAGAGTACTCGGAACGTGACTAGGAGACTCATAGTGGCCTCAGTGATAACAGGCTTGTTACTTTTTGGTACAGTTTCTCCAAGTTTTGCAACAGTTAATTTTAGTGCCACTCTACCTATGGCAGGCAATCCAATTAATCCTACCTATGATTTTGAAAAAAGTTTCTACATCAATTATCCAGCAGGAAGTAAACTGCAGAATATACTTCAGAACAAAAATGAAACCATAGTATTTTCTGATAATTCAACTAGTGATCCTGCACTTAAAACATTCATGCAGCAAATTAACACAGACATAATTACAAATGAACACAGTACTGCTGTCATTACCGATTTAGTAGTCAATTATCAATTACTCATAAATGGTTATTCAGATCATGCATCTTTTGACTATAAAGTAGTGCTTACTCCAACAATTACTGGATATGTCTTGAACAAAGCCAGTGGTGACATACCTCAAACATTTGATGCATCATGGATGGCATTTAATGCCAGTTCCCCAGTCACCATAACTACAAGTCAGTATGGACCAATAGAGATTAACTACCCAATAGATGCAATCCAGAGTCAAGTACCAGATCTTTACAATGCACTCAAGGGCACAGATGCATTCAATGTCTTCAAAGCTCATAACTTACTTGATGCTACAGGACTATTCAGTCAACAGCCAGTAGACAAGTGGGATGCGCTCTTTGATCCAGCATACACATTAACCGAGACAGCAGGATATGGATACCAAGGACAAAAAATTGCAGTTACCACATTTTCTTCAGGTCTTAGCAATGCATTCTCAGGAACATTACATGTAAACAACATTGATGAAGACTTTACAGGCTCTGACGGTGTCAAATATCACATCTCCACAAAAGAACAGGCAAATGCAGGCACTATCAATATAGAGGGACATGCAAATCCAAACAAAGTCCAAGGCGGATGGACGTTTGGGTCTACTGCCCAAGCTTCATCAACTTCAGGTACTACCACAGCAGGCGGAACCTCAACAATGATGGTATATGGCATGGCAGGATTTGCAGGAGTAATAGCAGTAGTAATATTCATCTGGAGCAACAAAAAAATGAAACAGACAATCACTGAAATTGATACAGGTCCTGTAGAGTATGAAGAAAGAAAACACTGGGCAGACAAATTTGACGGAGAATCAAGCGGAGCAACAAGCTCAGGCAACCAACCAAGTAGCCCAGATGACAAGACAAAAAGATCAGCAATATAAAAAAAATCACCCTATCAAATCAAGTGCGTGCCAGCAGTAACCCTCCTTCTGTTTTACGAGATTTCGCTATGCGGCCTACCTAAACAAAGTGCAGCGCTTACAGTTTGATTTGGCCTTTCTCCAAGTGGTGCAGACTTTTCATTCCTTGCTGGAAACCTCAGGCATAACCATCACAGTACATTCCAGATCAGATAGTTTCTGTTCTGCTGCCAATCATCTCTGACTATCCGTCGCCGGATCACTTGCTGCATGGAGGGAGGAGTTTCCTCTGCCGTAGCAGCGCCTCATTCACTGGCTCGCACCTTTCAAAGTAGGGTGATTCTATTTTAGCATTATCAATAATTACATTTTTGGAGTAAAATAGTCCTCGTGAGGAGTAGTTCCTCTTCGTGATTTGACAAGTCCGTATACCATGTGATATACTTTGTAAACAAAACGATTTTCTCTAAGTCTAGGAGCAATCATATTCCAAAAGTACCTAGCGCGTATATTAGAAAATCGTGAATCACGCACTACGAAAACACTGTATTTGGATTTTTCAACAATTGCTATTGTTTTTGGACTAAATGCTTGTTCAGGCTGATTTCCAGCACCAACTATCACTATTTCAGGATCTTGATTTAGATTTTGTAATAGATCCTTTGTCACGTCCACACTTGTCGGATAGATTCTTTCAACAGGGATTTTTTTCAGATCAAGATCAAACATCTTCTCATTTATTCTGCTTAAGATGTCACGTTCTTCCTCAGGAGATTCAACTACGCCCCTTACTATTCGAATCTTACTATCCAATGATGTTGAGAAAGAATTTGCTATTTCAATACCAAGATCAGAGTGTCTTCCTTTATCATAAGCAACAACTACACGTGAAAGTTCTTTTTCAAATTCTTTTTTAATACTAACTCCAATAATATCACAAGTCGTAAGAGACAACAATTTTCTATTATTCTTGAGATCATAGAAATCCATTACAAGAAGGTTTATGCCCTGTTCTTCAGCAGTAGCAAGAATTGCCTCTGTTGTATCATGTGATAGTCTTACAAGATATCTATATTCTGAAAAGCCTGGCCTTTTTTTGAGATCATCAAAGGATTTCATAACAGGTTCTGCAAATCCGTGTGCCATAGAGAGCGGTATCTGTATTGGGATTGTCGCCACATTCAACAAAGATATTTCACCATCTTTTGATTTTGCAATGGCTGAAGCAATTGTTACAAGTTTTTCAATAGTTTTTTTATTGAATACCACCATAATGCGATAATCTTTTCTTTGTTGTGGACCTATGTTTGCGACAAGAGGGGCGTAGTGTTCTATCTCTTTTTTGGCTATGTACAATTTGTAGATTGAAAATCCTATCAATATCCAAACAATCGCAATTACCCAGCTTAGCGGATTATATATCAAAAGGAATATTGCAAGACCTGCTTTGGCAAATATCCCTATTATTGGCATGAGAGGAAACACAGGAATTTTGAATCCATAGTCAAGTTTGTGCCCGTAAAGTCGCCTAATGTTAATTCCTGCCCAGTTAACTTGGGTAAAAAGAAACAGAAACATGACACCTGCGACAAGTGCAATTTGTTCAAGAGGCAGCCAAGTAGCCATAACCAACATGATGAATCCGGATGCAATGATTGCAAAATGCGGGGTATGAAATTTCGGATGGATGGAACTAAAAATATAGGGCAGATTATATTGCCTGCCCATAGCAAATGAAACTCTACTTGAAGAAAACGTAGTTGCGCTTAATGCGGCTATACTTGATACGAGTCCTCCTACAAAGACCAAAATTGTTCCATAAGGTATCAGATATTGTGCCGCTTTTCCAATTCCCAGATCTTGATAACCTCCAATGTATTTCCACACTTCATCACCTAACACAGAAGGTCTAAGTCCACCAACAAAAACAAACGTGAATATAATATAGAGTGCTGTTACTACTCCAAGCGCAATGAAAATTGCTTTTGGAATATTCTTTTTTGGATTTTTTACTTCTTCTCCTGCCTGTACAATTATTTCGTATCCTTCAAATGCAATGTAGGTTATGCCCATTGCTAAAATAAATCCAGTTATTCCCTTTGGAACAAAATTATGAAAGTTTTCTGCCCAATTATGGTTAACAAACCCTAGTGCAAATAGACCTGATGCTATGAGAACTACAATTATTGCAAGCTGTAAAATTGTAAGTCCGTTTCCTACTCTTCCAGTAAGCGATACACCACGATAATTTACATATGTGAATATCACTATAGAGCATACCGCAATTATCTTTCCCAGAGGAATTCCGCCGTATTCAGGTGCAACACCTAAGCTGGTGAGAAGGCTGCCAAAAAAATCTCCGATAGAAACAGCATACAAGCTTCCTGCAATCATGTGAGCAAACCAAGCAATCCATCCGCTGATGAATGCATTTGGCCTAGGAAGACCTTCCTTTACCCATCTATATCCTCCTCCTGCTTCTGGAAAAGCAGAACCCAGTTCGGCGTATGTGAGTGCGGTAAAAAAGCTCACGATTCCGCTTATTGCAAATACAATGACAAGAGACGGTCCTGACTCATTCATAGCTGGTCCAACAAGATTGAAGATGGCACCGCCTATCATAGCAGCAATTCCAATCATGGTAATATCCAACAAAGAGAGACTACGAACTAGCCCTGAATGTTCAGTTGTCATGCAAACCTATCCGTGTGGAAAAAACGCTCGCATAAATCTCTACCCGTGAACACCTAGTCATGAATGTGTCAGTTGGATCTCAAAACGAGGAACGGTTTGATCGTGTTATTTTACGGTAAAGTAAGGGTATCTAGTCTTAGAAGACAGGCATAATGCCATAATCATGAGATATTTCAGATATGTTTTCTTCAGTTTCAGCACTAGAGTAGTCTTTTAGAAGATCTTGGTTGAGCTCGAAAAACGTATGACCCCATTTGAACTTGTTCAATATCTCTTGAGCTTGGTCATCAAGGCCCATGATAAAAAGCGTAGCTGCAATAGACTCGGCAGTTGTAAGCTTCCCAATCTTTGCGTAATTTACTGGGTTTCCGGCAAGTAATGGAGGCAGCTTGCGAGAAAACCCCAAGAAATTTCTGGCAAATACCTTTTGTGCCAATTCCCAAGAACAATCAACAGCAGTGATAGAATCAACAAGATCTTTGTCCTTTTTCAACACTGTTTTTTCAGCAAAAGGGTGTAGAACCACTGTCGCGTGTATTGTTTTTCGCACTTGTGTTGCTAGCCCGAACTTGATCAGTTTTGCGGCGGTACATTTTGTCGGATCATCCTGTTTCAGCATGAAGACTTGAACTTTCACAGTATCACTACGTTTAGAGAGGAATAAATTGCATGTTATTTGGATCCGGTTTAATCAAGCATTATTTTGTGACATAAGTCACTTGATAGTAGAATCTAGACACTTGGTTGTTCTTGATTATATCCACATGCCACTGACCAATTGCAATAGAATCATTTGCATTAGTTGGCAGTATACTAAATTGCTGGATTCTTTGATTTACTCCTGAATATCCCACTAAATAGCTCTCATTTCCTACATTTACATTCTTGTAACTTGAGCTTGATTGAAATGTAGACTGCGATATACTGCAGTCTGCGGTAGAACCAATTACGCATGTGCCATCAGGGGACATTATCTTCATGCTCACAGAGTTTTCATCTCCTGGATTTACACGTAATAATCCATCTATCTCTCGCGGATAATATGTCTGGTTGTTCGTATTCTTTTCGTTCAAGTTTACCGTGACAAGTGAATCAGATATCATACCTTCTTTATCTACAATCGTTGATGGAGCAAAGATTTGATGTGTAGGTCCTACACTTGTAGGAATAATGGTTAATTCATGTACAGTTTGCGTTGCATTTACAGATGTCACCTGTGTAGCATTACTCTGAGTGACATTTCCTTCTTGAGGTATAGTTTCTACAGGTAGTTGTTTGACCACTTGATAATATACGTTAAAGTTTCCAAATGGTACTTGAGCTATTACAGTGTAATTTCCAACAGAGGTAGACTGTGGAATGGCATAATCATAGCTAAAGGATCCATACTGATCGAAACGTGCAGTAGCATGTTGCAGCGTATAGCCTTTCTGGGACATAACTTGTCCTTCGTTTATTACAGTATCATTTGCAAGTCCGAATGTAAGATAAGCGTTATCAACCGATATGATGTAACTTGTTCTTCCAGTAATCAAGACAGTTTGTCCAGGAAGATATTGCTTATGATCTGTAATCATAAAGAGTTGGAGTTGTCCTGAGCTAATAGTATACGGATTTGTCACTTGAAAAGTTGATTGAGTATTGTATGTAAGGTACTGAGCATAAATCCTATAGTTTCCTGCAGGCCAGATTCCAGGCTGCAATGGCATTGACGTATGGAATTGCCCTCCTTGGTTTAGCGTGGCTGTATACCTATCAATTTCTTGTCCAGTCTGTGTATAAATTGAGATCTGGACCTGACTGTTGGAACTTTGCGCTGCAATATTTGACTGCGGCAATGCTTGCCCTGATATGTTTACCACATCACTATTGAGATAACTTGCCTTGTCAGTTTCAACAGTAAATGGAGAGATTGTAGTTTGATTTTGTGGGTTTTGAGATACTTGGAAGAACAATTGCATGTTTCCATAATCTGAGGTAATAGTCATTGCATAAATTCCATATAGATTAGTTTGTGAAGTGGCGTTAAATGACGATGCCCTGTTAGTGTTGAATGTAGAGACGGTGTTAAACGCTGCTTGTGTAGGAATTGTCCAGTCCCACGAGAAAAGCCCGTTATTCAGCGGCAGAATAGCAGTAATTAGACTCCCGTCTGGTTTTAAGAGTGTCACTGTATGTATCGAAGTTCCCGCAGAGCTTGACAATTTTCCTGTAAGATGCACTGTTTCTCCAATTCCATATACCTGCTTGTCAAGACTTGCTACAATAGGTCCCTGGTTACCAGTACTAAGTGGATTATACACTGAGAATGTGGTGGATGCTTTCAAATTTCCATATGAAGCTTTTAAGGTATACATGCCTTCTGTGAACATGTTAGGAGTAATGGACTGTTTAACAAGATAATTCCCGCTAGCATCAGGGTATGCAAAGAAGGTCAGTGGCGTTGACTGGCTAATAGCAGAACCGCTGATAAAGGTAGTTTGAGAATATAACTGTCCTCCTGTAGAATTGAAAACTGAGATTTGAATTTGCGAGCCTTGAATCATCATGTTTGCTTGGATCTGCCCTGAAATAACAATTGGATCTCCATATGCATATAGAATCTTGTCAGTGACCATTGTAAAGGGTCCTGTTTGTGTAGTTGGCTGATAAGTATTCGGGTTTTGAACAACCACGAAATCAGCTTCAGATTTTGCAGACAATGATGATATTATGGCTCTATAATTTCCAAGTCGGACAGAATCACTCGGGATTGTAAAGTCATAAGTAAAGGTATTGTCAGACTTGACATTAACAAATGTTTTAATGTCAAGAGTTTGTGGCACTGTTCCTCGTATTGTGGCTGCTGCAGAGGATTGCACTATTTCCAAGGTGGGAGAAAGTCCAGAATTCTGCAGACCAGATAGTTGAGTGCTTCCACTTATGTGTACGGTATCTCCAAGTCCATACGCTTGTTTATCAGTCGATATTACTAATGGAGCAGTTTGTGTTTGTTGAGATGCCAGTGTAAATGAAGTCGTGGCTTTTGCTGTATCATAGGTAGCAGTGATAGTATACTTTCCAAAAATTGGATTTATGTTATTTATTATAATTCCAGATGCACTGGAATGCGATTGATATGGACTGTATGTTGTAAAATGACCCTGAGAGTCAGGATAGAGATTTCCCTGATATATCATGCTACCATTTGGTTCATAGACTTTGTAGACTACGGGGGTCAGAGGAATAACCTGAGAAACGTTTCCGTTAAGTGTAATGGGTTGCAATATAGTGTAAATCGATTGATCTGTAGATATCGACATTATGGGTGCAGCAGTTTGTGTAGGCGGAACAAATGCAGTAGCACCAAGCATGAAACTGGTTGACGCCTTAACTGTTCCATATGATGCAGAAATGGTGTAGTTTCCCTCTGGAAATCCTGTGACTTGGCTAGTTTTCATTGAAGTGCTAAATTTCAGGTTATTGTCAGGATACATGGTGAACGTTTTCTGAAAGCCGGCAGGTCCTGACACCAGTAAATTAATAGATAACGGATAACCTAAAACGGGATCGTTTAGAAATTTTGAGACGGTGCCGCTTATTGTTACAGTGTCACCAAAAATGTAACTTTGTTTATCTGCTTCAACAGTCATTGTATTGGCAGAAGATACAGTTGTAGTAGCAAGCTGTCCATTAGATGATCCAGGTGTAGCTGTTTTGTAGACCCAATCACTTGAGGAACCAGTATCATATCCATCATAGATCCTTTGCCATGAGCTGCCCCCTCCTTGAAAATCACTTAGAGATGGAGTTTGATCAACTATTGTACCGTTGTTATTTTTTAGTTGAATGGTTGCACCTGCATGTGGAAACCATAGTGGACCTGATGTAAGAACCAAAAATTGTTTGCTTTGAATCATCATATTACTTGGCATAGTATAGATTTGTTTAAGACCAGTTGTAGCACCAACTGTCCAGCCACCAATGTTAACGGCAGAATTTGTTGGATTGTAAAGCTCTACCCAATCTATCGGGTATTTTGTGTCATCACCTACAGGATTAATGTCAGCTTCGTTTATGACCACATGGTTTGCTATGGAAGCTGTTTGTCCTAAAGCAGAGTAAGTTTGCCCAATTAAAACTAGAATTAAGAAGCTGACAATAATGTAGGGTCTCAAGTATCTCATCTGTACTACTATTTCATCATAGAGATTACAATTTTAGGTGTTGATGGTGGAAAAGTTGAGCTAGTTGTTAATCCCCAATATGTCGACAATGTCATGGGTAAACATAGTCTTAGATTCATTATAAGCTGTGCGCACAATTCATCTCATTAGATCTTTGAGCCGTCATACGTATTGTCACAGTTTGGGCACTTGCCATGACTTATCTTAGCGCCGCAGACAGCACATATGCCTTCCCCCATGGCATTTTGGATTTGCTGTTTTCTTTTTTTAACAAATACCCGTATTCCAAAGTACGCTACAACCGCAATTATTATTGCATAGACAGGAGCTAGAAAGGGCATCAGACCTAGCATCAAAAATAAAACTCCTAGGATTAGCAAAATTTCTCGCTTTTCAAATCCCAAGACGCTCTATGAAGAAAAAATTTCAATAAATAGGTATGCCAGGCTCCGAGTCACTGAATTAGCATTCATCTTTTGATCATGTCTCTAACTCTTCTTCATCGCCTGACTTGACAGAGTTTACAAATGTCAGATAAGAATCAATGGAAAAAAGATATTATAAAATACAGTGGGATCGGCCGGATTTGAACCGACGACCTCAGGTACCCAAAACCCGAATCATGCCAAGCTAGACCACGATCCCGATGTTGAATGCACCGAAAAGTCCCCAATTTAAGCTTCTCATATGGTATGATTATTTTAAATAAGAAATACATTCAACCATAAACCTATGCAGATTCAAGATTATATCAATGCGGGAAAAATTGCATCAGAAGTAAGAGAAAATGCAAGAAAAAAATATCATGTAGGTTCAACACTGCTTGAAATTTGCGAATCAATTGAAAAAGAAATAGAGAGCAAGGGAGGCAAATGCGCTTTTCCTGTAAATGCTAGTTTGAATGAGATTGCTGCACATTACACTGCTGAACCAAATGACTCGACCGTAGTCAAAGAAGCAGATCTCTTGAAAATCGATTTAGGAGTTCAGATAAACGGATACATCGCAGATACGGCAGTAACGGTATGCTATGATCCAAATTACGATTATTTAGTTCAAGCTGCAGAGTCCGCATTAAAGGATGCAATGTCCATCATGCGTGTCGGTACAAAGTCAAGCGATGTTGGAAAGACAATTGAGTCCACGGTAAAACAGATGGGTGGGATACCTATTGCAAATCTGAGTGGTCATTCTCTTGAGCAATATACAATACATGCAGGCAAGTCAGTTCCAAACATATGGTCCATAGGATCATTTTCATTCCAATCAACTGAAGCATATGCATGTGAACCGTTTGTCACTACACGTGAAGGTTTAGGATTTGTGCGTGAGGGCAAGACCAGAAATATATTTTCTCTTGCCACAAGAAAACGCTCAAAAGATGATGATGCGAACAAGCTAATTGATTTTATATGGCACAAATTCAATATGTTGCCGTTCGCGCTAAGATGGATTCTACACGAATGGGATGAAAAGACAGCAAGACTTCTTTTAGATAAACTCATTCAAAACAAGATAGTCAGATCATATCCCATTCTGGTGGAAGCAAATAACCAAAGAGTGGCACAAGCAGAACATACATTCATACCACAAGAAAACGGAGTCACTATCACTACTATTTGACAGATTCACCGTAGATTTTTGATATCATTATTTGTCCATTGTTGCAAGATGTACATTTACCAGTTATTTTAAAAACATAATCGCCGTCAGCAAACTTTCTTTTTTTTGTTGCATTACATGAAGAACATTGTTCAATAGCATACGGATCTATGACTTCCTGTTTTTTTCTTAAAAATGTCATTGTGATACACCTATTGTGTTTCCTACACCGATTAGCAATATTGTCTGACCTGGCTTTGTGTTATCTCTTATCATTTCATATATCTGCAACGTCGTTTTTTCTGCAGTGTCAGCAATCTCCTTTTTCATTAGTGTTATAGCTTCCTTAATTGATTGTTTTATCACAATTGCATAAAGCGGCACGTTGTGTTTTGTAGATACTTCTTCAATCTGAAACCTTTCCGTACCTATCCCCCCTATTGCAGCACCAAATCCTTGCGCTATAGATCCTGTTTCTTCCCCTTCCAATTTCAAAGCTGCATCCACCATTATGATGATATCAGGTTTTTTCTCTAACATGATTTTTTCTACAGCCTCGCCTGGCCTGCCCACTGTTCCCGCGGGACCTTCCGCTTTCAATAATAAGAGATTTCTCCCCTCAAAATCTTTTTCACTCCAAACTGTTTCTTGTGCAGCTTGTGACTTTTTTGTATCAAGCATCATTTTACCTACAATCATAGGGCCAATTCCATCTCCAATTGGCTGTCCCTGCTTGAATGCAGATACCGCTGTTTTGAGGGCTTCAGCTTCCTCCATGATGAATGGAATCATCATTTGTAAGGGCAATATGAGTGGAAAATTATTTTGTTTTTTTGCAGTTAGGAACATGTGTCTGACACTCTTGTAAAGAAGATGTATTGTTGTCACAACTTCAAGAATGTTGATTATCTTGCTTGTTTCCATTGCATTCAGATCAGGAGCAAATGCCTTGACCTGAGTTTTTGTAAACTCTTCCCTGCTTCTCATCATATGCATTATTTTAGGAACGATTCCGTTCGGGTCCATATCGACCGGCATTATTGTAAAGTACTCAAAATATCTATCAAGCCTAGATGAGACATCCCAGTTTGGTTTTAGCGTAGTTTTGATGTAATCGGCAAGATCTTTTCGCGTGTCATCCCGATATGTTTTTAGTTTTTCAACAGACTTGTTGATTTCAGAAGAGGTGACTTGAAGTTGAATCTTTTGCCCGTAAAGCATGAAGACAAAAATTGGAACAATCCATACAAGCCACATCAACGGATTAGAATTATCGTTAGAGTTGAAGAGTTTATCAATATTCGTACCTAGAAAATCCAATATGGAAAAAGCTGGCTCGATCTAAATTAAATCTTTGTAAGAAATTAAATTGTTTTTAACTAAAGACTCTAAGAAATAATATGCCAGTTCAGATAGGTGCAAAACTCGCAAAAAAAACAACCTGCGAGATATCAATTGATTGTAATATGCTTGATGCGTATTCTAAGGATGCTAGTTCTTATACAATAAAACCTGTCGCAGTAGCTTTTCCTAAAAATGAAAGAGACATAACAAGAATACTTAGATTTGCAACTCAACATAAGATTCCCGTCATTCCAAGGGGAGGTGGCACAGGATTAGTTGGAGGCGCTCTTGGAAAAGGAATCATCCTAGACATGAGATATTTTAATTCCGTTAAGGTTGGAAAGAGAGTCGTACTGGTAGGAAGCGGCGTGTTCAAAGGAGAACTTGATAAGACATTAAAAAAGCACAGAATGTTTCTTGGTCCAAACCCATCAATTGGTCCATTTTGTACCATCGGTGGGATGATAGGGACGAATGCTAGTGGAAGCCATTCATTAAAGTATGGTAGTGTTATAGACAACCTTCTTCAGGTAAAAATTATCACGTCAAAAGGAAATCTTGTCGTTCTTCCAAAAAAAGACAATACCATGAAAAATATACTTCAAGACGTAAATCCAAAAATCCAAAAACATTTTCCAAAAGTATCAAAAAATTCTTGTGGGTACAGAATTGATAAAATAACAAAAAGATCAGACATGCAGAAGATTATTGCAGGCTCCGAAGGAACACTTGGTGTAATCATTTCTGCCAAGCTAAAGACCATCCCACTTCCAAAACAAACTGTCTTGATCATAGTGTCATATGATACGCTCAAAGAAGCGGTCTATGATGTGCCAGATATCCTGAAACTTGGGCCTTCAGCAGTTGAGATAATAGACAATAACATTGTAGAGCACATTACCATCAGATTACCAAGAAGAACAAAGTGCTTGCTTTTTGTAGAATTTGATGACCATGTATCAAAAAAGCGAGCGACGGTCAAACATGTGTTGTCTGGCAAGGTAATTGCATCTACGTCTAATGCCAAACAGATCATGCAATGGTGGGCATATAGAAACTCAGCCTTGTCGTACACCTTGAGAATGATCTCAAAGCAAGAGATTGTTTCTTCGTTGATAGAAGATGCTACTGTTCCAGTTCACAGACTGCCCCTTTTGCTAGACTTGGTGGAATATTTGACGTCCAAATACCCCATGAGAGTAATTACGTATGGTCATGCAGGAAATGGCAATCTGCACATAAGACCAATTATGAAGAAAAAAGACATGCGTCTAATTAGAAATATAGCAAAAGAGTTTTTTTCAGGTGTCATAAGCATAGGCGGTTCCATAACGGGAGAGCATGGAGATGGCCTGGCAAGATCGGAATATGTAAAATTACAATATGGAAGCAAAACCTATGCAGTTTTTAAAAAAATCAAGAAATTTTTTGATCCAACCAATACTCTCAATCCAGGCAAGATAGTTGTTTGAGTTTTGCAACAAATGATAGAAATGATTTTGAATTAACAGTGTATTTTTGACTTACTTTATCTTGGTTCCAAGCGGAACATCTTCGTTTACAGTAAGCCAAAAAGGCTTGTCATTCAAGTCAGCAGCCAAAAGCATTGCATTAGATTCCACACCAGCAATCTTTCTTGATTCAAGATTTGCCAATACTATGACTTTTTTGTTCACCAATTCTTCAGGTTGATAATATTCAGCTCCCCCTATTATCACCTGTCTTTTTTCTTCACCTAAATCTATAATGCCCTTTATGATTTTTGATTTTCCTGGGATTTTTTCAACTTCCACTATTTTTGCTACACGGATTTCCAATTTGGCAAAATCATCGTATGTTATTGGATCCACAGAAAACCTTTTTTTGACTCATTAAAATTGATTTCGAAAATAACAAGTATTTTCACCCTTCCATAGTTAATTGCGTTACAATCAACTGATAAGATAAATAGGAATAAGAATTCTTCAAGGCATGGCTCAAATTCAAGCATCAGTTGAGGTAAACGCTCCTTTAGACAAGGTTTGGAATGTTGTATCAGATTTGGATTCAGAGCCGAGATTTTGGAAAGGGACAAAGAGCGTGCACAACATATCAAAAGATGGAAATACAATAACCCGAGAGATAACAATTGCCTTTAAGGATTCAAAATGTATGCAGATAGTTACTCTTCATCCCAAGGAGAAAATCCATGCGCAATTTACCAAGGGCATCATAGATGGGGCAAAAACGATCTTGCTAACACCTCAAGGTGAAAAGACAAGAATTGAAGCCATGTGGGATATCAAACTTACTGGTATGATGGGAATGTTTACTGGAATGGTCAAAAAACACATTCAAAGCGGTACTGAACAAGCACTACAAAGCATCAAAGAAGAAATAGAGCGATAATCCTCATGAATATCGTTTTAGACGTATTCAATTACACATTAGCTGCAATACTGATTGCGGTGGCATTAACATGGATTCTCTTAATCAGATCAATGTGGATAACTTTTCGAGATTCACCTTTCTTAGACAAGTTTGATGCAAAGCCTCACAAAAACCCGAAGGTCTCCATAATTTTACCCGCAAGAAACGAAGAAGATTTCATTGCCAAATGTTTGAATTCCTTGATTGAGCAGGATTATGCAAATTACGAAATAATCGCAATAGATGACAGATCAGATGACAAAACCGGGGAAATAATAAAAGAAATTTCTCAGGATAATCCCAAAGTAAAGTACGTGCTTGCATCACCCAAACCTGAAAAATGGATTGGAAAGAACTGGGCTTGTGTAGAGGGGTTTAAGAAATCTACAGGAGAACTCTTGCTTTTTACAGATGCAGATACGGCACACTCTAGAAAAACCATCTCTCTTGCAGTTTCACATCTACTAAGCGAAAATCTTGATGCCTTGACAGTAATTCCAAAGATGCGTTGCTTGGACATTTGGACAAAGATTGCACTCCCAGTGCTTTCTACATTTTTGCATACACGATTTTCTGCCCTTCGAGTAAACGATGCTTCAAAAAAGACAGGCTACTTCTTTGGCAGTTTCTTTATCATAAAACGAGAAACATATGCCAGCGTTGGCACTCATGAGAGCGTTAAAGGCGAGATTGTGGAGGACGGTGCACTTGGCAAAAAGGTAAAAGAATCAGGATTTAGCATGAAAATGGTTCGAGGCGAACATCTTGTAGAAGCTGTTTGGGCAAGAGATTGGCCTACACTTTGGCACGCATTAAAACGATTGATGGTTCCATTATATTTCCAGTCAAAAGGAATTGCGATGGGAATCTTTGTTGCAGTGTTATTTTTATTGTTCATGCCGTTTCCAACAATTGTTTATGCTGCAATTTTCGAACCTCAGTCATCATCGTTTGCAGTTTTACTTGCAGCATCTCTGACTGCAGCTGGATTTGTGTATTTTGCAAGCATTATAGATGCAACAAAAGGACTCGGACTTGCTATAAAATACGGACTGTGCGCGCCTCTTGGAAGTGCCATAATCGTAGCTGGGTTTGCAAGTGGGATCCTAAATGCAAAGAGCAACAGGGCAGTAACATGGAGAGGTAGGACGTATTCAATGGCGAATACTGTTCAAAACTCAATTAGCATATAGTTTAGAAAATTTTTCATATAGAAAAAAGTTTTAGACAGCATCAGGTTTTCACATTATTGATTCAGATAAACCAAAAATCGATCAGAGTAGGATATACGTCTGCCATATTATGTGCAATCCTAGTTGGATCAATATCAACGGCTTCTAAACCCGTGCTTGTAAATACAAACCCGATAATGTATGGAGCATTAGTATACCTGCTTGCCGCCCTTTCTTCTGTTCCTTTATCATACAAGGTAAAAGGATTTCAGGTAAAGGCAAGAGATTGGCCACTAGTGCTTGCAATAACCATATCAGGTTCCATACTTGCTCCAACTCTTTTTTTTACAGGATTAGAGCAGACGACTGCGTCGGATACTGCAATCCTGTCCAACTCTGAGATGATATTTACAGTTCTTTTTGCATTGATTTTTTTCAAAGAAAAACTTAAACTGCGTGGCTATCTAGCTGTGGTACTAGTTTTAACAGGCGTTTTTATTGTAACAACAAACTTGCAATTTTCGGATTTTCTCGATCTGAAAAAACAGGGAAATCTTTTGATAATACTTTCAATGGCTCTTTGGGCATTAGACAATAACATAAGCAAGATTGCTGCGCATCGCGTTGACATATCTAGGCTTGTACAGCTTAAAGGACTGATAGGCGGTTCAGTACTTCTTATTTTTGCATTAGCCATAAAGATTCCATTAGGCATAACAGAATGGGAAATTCCGAATTTACTTTTAGTTGGACTCGTGGGCTTTGGCATAGCGTTATACTTGTTTTTACATAGCCTCAGGAGAATAGGAACTGTAAAAACTATGCTTATCTATTCCACAGGCACGGTTTTTGGCCTACTTTTTGCATCCATATTTTTGCACGAAAAGATTGGTACGTATCAGATTCCAGCGATTGCATTAATGTTAACAGGCATCTATCTCGTAACAAAAGAAAACCACACTGTTGAAAAAGTACACCAAGACTAGTACGATCAAGAAAGTTAATTGAAGCCATGACATCCAGAAGAGTGCTATATCTGCTAAAATCACTTAACAATGACTTTTTTACATGTTTATGATCTGAATCATTTTTTGATGAACTCAGTACAGTATTTTTGACTTTAAGTGGAATGAAACAAAATATTATATGACTACATCTATAACGTTCAGCCTTGGATAAGACCAATGCCATTTTAGGCGGAACGTATTGTGTGGTAGTACTTGCTTTGATATCTGTTTTTATCATATCGCCAACCAAAACAGATGTTTCAAATCAACTAACTCAGGTGAATCCTTTTGATCAAGCAATTATGAAAAATACTCAGCTTAGTGTAGCAGATCTTTTTGCCAAATCTGATCAGGGGGTGGTGCAGATAATTGTTAGCAAGGCAAACGATTCCAGTGTCGAAAGAGACATTGGATCTGGAATCGTATATGATACAAGCGGTCACATAATAACAAACAATCATGTGGTCGAAGACGGTTTTAAAATAACAGTTGTTTTTCATGACGGGCAGTCATTACCAGCCAAAGTAGTCGGCACTGACCCATATTCTGACCTAGCAGTCATCAAAGTAGAGCCTAATTCTTATGTTTTGTATCCTTTACAGCTTGGAGACTCGTCTGAGGTCAGAATCGGAGATGAAGTAGCTGCAATAGGAAATCCTTTCGGGCTTACAGGTTCATTGACTTCAGGCATAGTAAGCCAGTTAGGTAGGCTACTTGATCCACCTAACAGTTCCTTTTCAATACCAAATGTGATTCAAACTGATACTCCAATAAATCCTGGAAATTCCGGCGGCCCATTACTCAACATGCAGGGTGACGTGATAGGGATAAACACTGCAATTCAATCGCAGACAGGAGAATTTTCTGGAGTAGGTTTCGCGATTCCATCTAACACAATGAAAAGAATAGTACCAGTACTCATAAAGACAGGGCATTATGATCATCCATGGCTTGGCATAACTGGCATAAGCGTGGATCCTGATTTGTCAAGTACTTTGAAGTTGCCCGTATCATTTGGGTTTCTAATCAATACGGTGGTTCCAAACAGTTCAGCATCTCAAGCTGGAATTCACGGATATAAAGAGACAAAGACCATCAATGGGACCCAATACAAGATAGGAGGAGACATTATTGTTGCAGCAGATGGATATCCAATCAAGAAAATAAACGACTTGCTCAATTATCTACAGGATCAAAAATCAGTAGGAGACAAGATGGTATTGACAATAATTCGAGACGGTAAAACCATGCAGGTTACACTCACTCTCCAGCAGAGGCCAAACCAATTCTAGCACAAGCATAAATACAACTCCCTAAGCTACAAAACTAGTTGAGCAAAATAATTCTAAATTCTGAATTATTAAACAAGGCATTTGATGGAAGGCAGATTGGACGTAACGATGCATATCAGATTTATCAAGAGGCTGAAAACAATCCGTTTGAGCTTTACAAAGCAGCCGAAATTCTTAGAAACAAAAACAAGGGAAGTGTAGTCACTTATTCAAGAAAAGTTTTTTTCAATTTGATAAATCTCTGCAGAGATACATGCTCTTACTGTACATACAAGGCAGAACCTGGAGATGCCAAGATTTCAATGATGTCAAAGCAAGACATTGCAAATCTTGTTTTAGTTGGTAAGAACTACAAATGTACTGAGGCGTTATTTGTCACAGGCGAAAGACCGGAGCAAAAATATACGGAGGCAAAAATATGGCTTGGAAAAAATGGCTTTGCAAGTACTGCAGAATACCTAATCCACGCATCCGAAATGGCGTTAGATGCAGGTTTATTTCCCCACACCAATGCCGGAAACCTTACAAAATCTGAGATGAACCAGCTGAGAAAAACCAATGCGAGCCTAGGCGTGATGCTCGAAAATGCAAGCGAGAGACTTGTTGGAAAAGATATGCCACATGAGTTTGCTCCAAGTAAAAATCCCAAAGCAAGAATTCGTGTTCTAGAAAATGCCGGGGAATTATCCATACCAATGACAACAGGGCTCTTGATAGGAATAGGTGAAAGTCCTTTTGAATTAATTGATTCCATCTTTGCAATAAAATCCATACATCAAAAATATGGTCATATTCAAGAGATAATTCTACAAAACTTTCAACCAAAACCTGACACAGTTATGCGTGATGCACCAAGACCAGAAGAGAAATATTTCAAGATTTTAGTTGCATTAACAAGACTAATTATGCCAGAGATGAACATACAGATTCCACCAAACTTGTCTCCTAATTCTTATTCTGAATTTCTTCAAACAGGAATAAATGATTGGGGAGGAATATCACCTATTACCCCAGATTATGTCAACCCAGAATTTTCTTGGCCGTCAATTGACACTGTAGAAAAAAATTGTAGAAATTCAGGATTTGAGCTTAGAGCGAGGTTTCCGGTGTATCCAGAATTCTTTCACATGATTGATCCTAGCCTAAAGTCTAAGATGTTTGAAATATCAGACTCGCAGGGACTAGTAAGTAAGGAGTATCTAACATGACGCATGTTTCCCTAGTTGACTCACTTCTCAAATATGCGGATCCACTCATCGCAGACGCCCTTGATAGAGCATTGTCTGAAAAAGAGATATCAACTGCCGAAGCTACAAGGTTGTTTTCTGCTACAGGACTTGATTTTCATCTTGTAGCAATGGTTGCAGATGAGCTACGAAGAAGAAGAGTAGGAGACATTGTGACATATGTCATCAATAGAAACATCAATTTTACTAATGTATGCATAAAACAATGTGGGTTTTGTGCATTTAGTAGAGATTTTCGTGAAGAGGAAGGATATTTCTTACCAATTGAAGAGATAGTGAAGAGGGCAAGAGAGGCAAGAACTTTTGGCGCAACGGAAGTGTGTGTCCAGGCAGGACTCCCGCCAGACATGGATGGTCATACCTACGAAAATATTTGCAGAGCAATAAAAAAAGAAATTTCGGACATCCACATACATGGGTTTTCGCCAGAGGAGGTGCTATATGGCGCAACAAGATCTAACACTTCAATTGAAGACTATCTTCACAGGTTAAAGGAGGCAGGAGTAAACTCACTTCCAGGTACTGCAGCAGAAATTTTAGATCAGCCATTGCGTGATAAAATTTCGCCTGGAAGAATCACTGTGAAAAAATGGATCGAAGTGATAAAGACTGCACACAAGATTGGAATCCCATCTACATCCACCATGATGTTTGGTCATCTTGAAACTCCAGAAGATAGGTCAAGACACATAGGAATCATACGAGATATACAAAAAGAGACTGGCGGTTTTACAGAGTTTGTTCCACTAAACTTTATTCACAGTGAGGCCCCGATGTTTAAGGAAAAACTGCATAATGGGTTGAAAGACGGTGCGGATGGAAAAGATGTCATACTGACACATGCAGTTTCTCGTATCATGCTAAACAATTACATTAACAACATCCAAACGTCGTGGGTTAAAGAAGGAACCAACATGTCACAGTTGTTGCTCACAAGTGGGGCAAATGACTTTGGGGGCACGTTGATCAATGAAAGCATTTCCACTGCAGCAGGAGCAAAATACGGTCAATTGATAAGACCTGGCGAGATAAGACGACTTGTAAGGCAAATAGGGAGAATTCCAGCCCAAAGAACAACCAGCTACAAAATAATCGAGATGTTTGATTCCAATGAAAAGGAAGACGTTTTAGACACAGTAGAAGATGCAGGCCGTTTTGGATCATATCAGGAATTAATAAAACTGGACAAGTACCGATTCAAGAGCAATAGGCGAGATTAGTTGTCAAATTGCGAGCAGTTTCTTCGCAAGGCAATAACACTACATGTTGATGAATGTGAGACAACATACATCAAGAAGAAAATAACAACAATCAGAATAACAGATTCGGAAATAGCAGAGATAAAACAAAACTATGACCAAGGCGTTGGCATTCGATTAATAACTGAGAAAAAGATTTTGTCTGCCTTTTCAACAAATATTGAAGAGAAAGACTTGGTGGAAAGAGCATTACAAACAAAGTCTTTTCTCCAACCAAAAACTTTCTGGAAGTCTCTTCCCCATCCTTCACAAGCTTCAAAAATTGAAAAAACGTATGATAAAAAATTAGAAGAAATTACAGGAAAGGAAGCAATTGAAATCGCAAACGTCATGATAGATTCGGCATTACATCAAAAAATAAATAGAATTTCAGGATCATTAAACATCGTATCTGAAAATTTTGAGATTGCAAATACAAACGGGGTGAATTTCTCAGACAAAGCTACATACATTGCTGGAACTATAAACACCGATTCTGATTGTGGAAGTATCCCAGTCAGTGGCATTGGAGCAATGTCTTGCAGGACAAGAGATTCCTTTTCTCCCAGTCAGGTAGGAACAGAATCCAGAGAAATGTGTGTAAACTCGATTAACCTGCAAAGCTGCGAGTCTGACACTTATTCAATAATTTTTGAACCATATGCAATAGGCGAGATGCTTGCATTTGTTTTTGCTTCAAACTTTAATTTAAAAACATATTCTGAAAAAAGGAGTTGTTTTGCAGATAAACTGGGCAAAGAAATCGCAGTAGAACAGTTTTCCTTGACTGACAACCCACATCATCCTGACGGAATAGGAAGCAAATCATTTGATGACGAGGGCGTTCCTACAAAAACACGGCATCTGGTAAAGGAGGGAGTTTTTTCAAACATCTATTCAGACTCTTTTTATGCATTCAAGGAAGGCTTGGAGACAACAGGCAATGCATCCAGGATGGGCATCCCCATGGGTAGAACAGCAGAACCCATCCCAATCCCGACTCCCCACAATCTAACGATAGAAAATGGCAGCATGGAAAGAGACGAGATGATAAGCAACACCAGAAAAGGATTGCTTGTAGGTAGACTATGGTATACTTACTCTGTGAATCCAGAACGCGGAGATTTTTCATGCACGGCAAGAAGCGGGGTGAGAATAATAGAAAACGGCAATATAGTAAACGCGGGAAAACCAGTTAGAATAATACACAGTCTACCCATGCTTCTTCAAAACATATCAGGCATAGGAAAAGATTCCAGAAATGTACTTCAATGGAGTGCACTCCCTTGCGTTACGCCTTCGGTCAAAGCAGATGGAATAAGGGCAACGTCCATTCAATGATCCATAACAAACTGAAATCCGATTCCTACTGCATATAGTACCAACAACATTATTCCAGAACGAAGATCCAGTTTATTTCTAAACATAGGTACGAGTGCAACAATAGTTATGATAGTGACAAGTATCATTTGGTTTTCTAATAGTGTCGTATTTTGAATTACTGCCCCGAATCCTTTGTAAGCCATTGCAGCAAAGATGGCCACAGCAAGCAACAATGTGTTATTAACAATCTTGGAACCAAGTACGTTAGCTACTGCAATTGACGCGCCCTTGTTTCCTTTTCTTGCCAACAATATCATCGATATCTTCTCGGGCATTTCCCCTGCAATTGGGCTCACTATTATAGCAAGCATTACAACAGATACTCCCAAATCGACTGCAACTCCTTGCAATGAATAAACAAAAGGTTCTGCACCAAAAAAGATTCCAATTGTTCCTGCTGCAAAGAGAACCATTGAACGGATAAAGTGCTTTTTCGATGTCTTTTGTACAGCATCTTCATGGAGTTGAGATTCCAGCCTCTCTTGCTTTTTCTCTTTTTTCATTTCTTTGTATGCAAGATAGAGATATGCCCCAAAGAGACCGGAGAACAATATTGCATCACTCACATCATATCCATTTACAAATGTGACAGCTCCTATGACGGCGGTTATTACTAGAAGTATTTTGTCCAGCTTGAATTCTTTGACATCAATGAATTTTTGTGGAGATTTTGATAGTCTAGTGGTTGCAATTATCAACATGACTGCCAATCCTAACGTCATCATGAATAAGTTGCTTCCAAGTGCAGAACCAATAGCTGTATCATATGATCCGGTCTTTGCAGCAGCAACTACAATTCCAATTTCAGGCAAAGTGGTAGCGATACTAAGCAATGTTCTTCCCACAAATCTTCCCCCCCATCTCTCAGACAGGTGTTCTGCACCTTCAGAGAGCAACCAGCTTGATACAAGTAATTCTCCTAGCCATACTAGCAGAATGGCAAAGTTACCAGCCAACCCATCATTCTTCCTTTGTCGCTTTTATTAAACGGTAGAAAGACAAAATTTACTGATCTTTAACGATTATCATCGTAAGTGTGGATTTTATGCCATCTAACTTCCTAATCTTTGAAGTGATGGTTTCACGCAATGCCTCCATAGAGTCTGATTCGATTACCATCAAGACATCATATACACCGTAGACAGGATACACTTCTTTGACATTGGTGATTTTTTTAATCTCGTTAACTATGTGATTTTCTTTTCCAAGTTCAGCATTCATGAGAACAAATGCGCTATGCATGTTGAATTTTAACACATCTGAGATAAAAACAAATTGTATCAAGAAAATACCTGTTGTGATAGAACTTTTGTTCGTAACTTGCAGTGTCTATGGTTCAAAAAATCTATGGAACAGCTCAAAAAATCCACCAGCTAGATTAATAAAGTACATTACCGTACCACTACCGTACATGAGAACAAGAATGACATACATACCAGTAGAAGTAGCCGATCAATTCTCAGACTTTATAATAAAAAGAGATGAGCAGGTGTTAGACGCAGTAAAGGCAAGGGCACGCGATTTTAGCACAATATCCATTCTCAAATTGCTATATCAGCTAAGGTATAGTCCAATGACGTTTTCGGATCTTTATGTAAAATCAAACATTAGAATGAAAAGGTCTTTTCTGAATTATCTTCATCTTTGTATGGCATACAGTTTCATACGAAAAGAACCTCTTGGTGCAAATATGGTGTATTTCATAACAGACAAGGGAAGAATCATGCTTGATCTGTTTACTCAAAAATCCAATTAGGTCATTGCCCTACAACATAATGCAAAATTCTTTTATCCCAAGCAACAGGAGCAGATGCATTGGTAGTAACATACAAAGATGCAGGGGTAGACATCAACAAGATAAAGAAGAGCCAGGCAGACATTGGTAGGCTAATCTCATCTACTCACAAACTGCAAAAAGGAATAAAGACAATGTCAGGGTTTGGACATTATGCCGGAATTGTAGAGATTCCAGGTGGAAAACTTTTGGCTACACATACGGACGGAGTAGGCACCAAAGTAATAATCGCACAAATGATGAGAAAATACGACACCATAGGCATAGACTGTGTCGCCATGAATGTAAATGACATCATATGCACTGGCGCTGTACCAATTTCCTTTGTTGATTATATTGCGGCAAACAGAAATGATCAAAAGATCTTCAAAGAGATTGTTCGCGGCCTGGTCACAGGTGCTAAAAAATCCAAGGTTCCAATAGTTGGAGGGGAGACTGCCATATTGCCAGATCTCATAGCAGGAAAAAACTTTTCGTTTGATTTGGCAGGAATGGTGGTAGGCATTCTCAATAAACAAAACATGATTCTGGGCGATAGGATAAATTCTGGCGACATAATAATTGGAGTAAAAAGCAGCGGATTGCATTCCAACGGATACTCTCTTGCAAGAAAGGTCTTGCTTTCAAAATATTCTTTGAAAGACAAGATAAGAGGATTAGGAATTTTAGGCGATGTGCTTTTAGAGCCAACCGAGATTTATGTTCAGCCTGTGCTTGAAGCAATAAGAGAATGCAACATAAATGGACTTGCACACATAACAGGAGGGTCTTTTACCAAACTTTTACGCCTGAAAAAAATTGGGTATGTTATAGACAGTCTTCCTGAACCGCCAGAGATATTTCAGATCATAGAAAACCAAGATGTTGAAAAAGAAGAAATGTACAAGACATTCAACATGGGGATTGGTTTTTGCCTAATTGCACCAGAAGAGGAAGAAGAAAGCATCAACACAATATTCAAAAAACATGGCCTTCACAGTAGGCAGATTGGCGAGATCAAGGATAGAAAAGGCGTATTTGTCGATTCTCTGAAAATAGCGTAAATCACAATACTAACAGGGTCATAGTGGTCAACACGTGTGGAATTTTTCTTATTTGCATGACCGTGCTTTCTAGCTCCTTTGTTGTATTGGCTTCTATTTTGCACACTATGTCATAGAGTCCCATCACAATGCTTGCTTCTCTAACATGAGGCGTGGTCACTATACGTTCGTATGTTTGCACCTCTCTTCCCACATCACAATGTATCGCCACATATCCAATTGTCATTTCTTGTCTAGGTGTTAGATTCGTCGTAATTACCCAAAAGGGTTTTGTTTTAAGCGCCTCGGATTAGATTTAATATCCAAACTTGTCCAAACATGGCGTGCAGCAGATAGGAGTAAGCTTTGAAGATGCATGTAGTGAGATTTCGCATAATCTACTTGCCATAGCAGAGCCTACAAGCAAGGATGTCAAGCGTGAAGTTAAGCGAATCTGTATCAAGTATTCCCTAGAGAGAATACCAAGAAATTATGAAATTCTTGCATCGGTTGGAGGACAGGATTTTATCAAGCTGCAAAAAGCGTTAGTAAGAAAGCCTGTAAAGACTGCATCTGGAGTGGCTGTGATTGCACTCATGCCAAAACCATATGCTTGTCCACATGGTAGGTGTACATACTGTCCAGGAGGAATTGAATTTAACACTCCTAATAGCTATACAGGACGCGAGCCTTCCACACAGAATGCCATATTGAATAGTTACGATCCAAAGAAACAAGTTCTTGACAAACTAGAACATTTGATTAGCTATGGGCATGACAGTACAAAACTCGAACTAGTAATTGTAGGTGGAACGTTTCTTTTCATGCCGCAAGATTATCAGATATCTTTCATTAAATCATGTTTTGACGCACTAAACGGGTTTGACTCTGAGGATTTAGAATCAGCCAAGAAAAATAATGAGAATGCAAACATTAGAAATGTTGGATTTACTATTGAGACAAAGCCAGACTATTGCAAATCCAAACATGTAGACTGGATGCTTGATTACGGCATAACAAGAGTAGAGATTGGAGTACAGAGTCTTCATGACAAAGTATATCAAATTGTTAACAGGGGACACACATTCCGCGATGTGGTAGAATCGTTTCAGATTTCAAAAGATGCAGGATACAAGATTGTAGCACATATGATGCCTGGCCTTCCAACCATGACACCCGAAGAAGACATTGAAGATTTCAAAAAGATGTTCTCAGATCCTGCCCTAAAGCCAGACATGCTAAAGATTTACCCAACGCTTGTGCTTGAGAACACTCCACTATACGAGTCTTACAAGAAAGGCGAGTTTTCTACATATTCACAAGATGACATGATCAAGGTTCTAACAGAGATGAAAAAAATCATACCTAGATGGGCAAGGATAATGCGCATGCAACGAGAGATCTCATCAGACCAAATTATTGCAGGTCCCAATCTTGGCAACTTGCGTCAGATAGTTCAGCAAAATCTCAAGAAACAGAATCTTTCTTGCAAATGCATCAGATGTAGAGAAGCCGGTCTGTCTGATGATTTGATCAACATCGATGACATTAAAATGAATAGAGAGAACTATGAATCTTCAGGAGGGCATGAGGTGTTTTTGTCGTATGACGATTCAAATGATAAAATATTTGGATTTTTGAGACTGCGAAAGCCAAGTGCGATGGCACACAGGCCAGAGACAACTCAAAACACATGCATAGTAAGGGAGCTTCATGTGTATGGCAAATCCCTCAAACTTGGTAAACGCGACAAAGACAGCATACAGCATCTGGGTCTTGGAAAAAACTTGGTGAGGGAGGCAGAAAGAATTTCAAAAGAGGAATTTGACGCAAAGAATCTTTTGGTGATCAGTGCAGTAGGCACAAGAGAATACTACAGAAAACTTGGTTATTCTCTTTGCGGTCCATACATGTCAAAGGAATTGGTATAATGGAAGAGCAGAAAATAATTGGAAAGGGAACTTGGATAGACAAGCTTGCAGATGAGCTTTTAGAGAGAGAGAAATCTCTTGGAAGAAGCACCAGCATGATTAGAGTTGAGAGCGGTCTTGGTGCGTCTGGCATCCCACACATTGGAAGTCTTGGAGACGCAGTTAGGGCCTATGGTGTAAAACTTGCGCTTGAAAATTTCGGGTACAAGTCAGAGCTTGTTGCATATTCAGATGATCTTGACGGCCTCAGAAAGATACCAGAAGGACTACCTGACTGGCTAAAAGATCACATTGCAAAACCTGTTTCGTTCATCCCAGATCCGTTCGGATGTCACGATTCGTATGGATTACACATGAGCAGTTTGCTGCTTGATGGACTTGACAAGATGGGAATCAAGTACAAGTTTCAGCGAGGAGTCGATACATACAGAAACGGGCTGCTAAAAGATCAGATTCATACAATACTCACAAACAGCAAAAAGATAGGAGAGAAGATTGCAGAGCTTGTGGGCCAAGAAAAATATCAAGAATCATTACCTTATTTCCCTGTTTGTGCAAATTGCGGCAGGCTGTACACTGCAGTTGCTTACGAATATCTGCCAGATGAGAAAAAGATCAAGTACAAGTGCAGCAGGACCACAATTGGCTCCAAGGTTCTCGAAGGGTGCGGTCACGACGGAATTGCCGATATCACAAAGGATCTAGGAAAGCTTGCATGGAAGGTAGAGTTTGCAGCAAGATGGCAAGCATTTGACATTAGGTTTGAAGCATATGGAAAAGACATTATGGATTCTGTTAGAGTTAATGATTGGGTTGCAGATGAAATACTTGGATTCCAACACCCCACGCATGTGAAATATGAGATGTTCCTTGACAAGGGGGGTAAAAAAATATCCAAGTCTCTTGGAAATGTTGTAACATCGCAGGCGTGGCTAAGATACGGAACACCCAAGTCAATTTTGCTTCTGTTATACAAGAGGATCACTGGTACCCGCGAAGTTGGCTTTGAAGACATACCGGCACTAATGGATGAATACCATGAACTTGAAAATATTTACTTTGGAAAAATAAAACTCGACAATGAAGCAAAGACTACAAAGACAAAAGGACTGTATGAATACGTAAACTTGCTAAACCCGCCCAAAGGCCAGTTACCATATGTGAATTATAGGCTCTTGGTTCAGTTGTGCAAGATATTCAGAGAGGACAGGGTGGCAAGAGTCTCAAAGAAGCTCATAGAATATGGGACAATAAAGGAAGCATCTGCCAACATTGACGAACTGATAACATTGGCCGGAAATTATGCTGACGATTTTGATAGACCAACCAAGGTCGAAGTTCAAATAGATGATACAGGAAAAAAGGCATTATCGGAACTTGCAAATATTTTGTCTGTTGACAATGAGCCTTCTGATCTGCAAAACGACATTTACCAGATTGCAAAAAACAATGGAGTCCAGCCCAAAGACTTTTTCAAGATCTTATACCAGATAATACTGGCTGCTGACCGAGGGCCCAAGCTTGGTCCGTTCATACTGGACATAGGAAGAAAGAAAGTGGCTACCACTATCTCTGAATATCTATAACATGGCACACAGCGAACATAACAGACCCAAAGGAAGCGGCATGGTCTTGATTGCAATTGGAATACTGATCTTTGTGTTTGCTCCAGGTTACTTTAAAAATGACTTTATTGGTGGAATGTCCATAATCATATTTGGGTTTGCCATCGGCGGACTTGGGTTTTACATAAGTTTCTTCAAGAAGAAGAAAAAACCTTAGCAGATGTAGCGTTTCCAGAAAAGAGAATACTTTTCTTACCATAACAAACATGTCCTATTAATGGGGCTATTTGGCCGCTCAAAGAAAGGAACTGAAAAGGAAGAATCTGAAGATATTTCATCTGTACGCGATACAGAACAAAAAGAACACCCTCAGAATGAACTTGACCAGATTAAAAGCGAGATACAGGAAAGCGCCCTCATGCTTGACTCATATGCAAGAAAACTTGATGGTGCAAAGTCTGAGCTTGATGCAATTACAAAAGAATGCGATACGGCAAGAAAAGAGCGAGACTTGTTAAACTCAGAGATTTCTTCAACTAGAGCAGAACTAGAGTCAACGTTGAACCAGATCAAGACTGCCAAATCTGAGCTTGAGATGGTAAAATCTCAATACAGTCAGAATGAGGCCAATACAATAAGGCAGCAGATTCAGCACATAAAAGACGAAATGTCTACAATAGAATCTCAAAAAGAGGGCAAAGCAAGCGAACTTGAAGGCGTCCAGTCAAAAATAGTCACATCCAAAAGGGAACTTGAAGAAGCAAACACACTAGTGCAAAAAGCAAGAGATGAGATAGAATCTCTCAAGTCTCAGCAAGAACTCAAGAAAAAAGAAATACTAATAGTCAAAAATGAGCTGGAATTCATCGAAAAAGAACTTGCGTCAGTTGGAAAAAAAGATGATACTAAGAAAATAGTAGAAGCTGCAGGAGCAATAACAGCTGCACTCAATTCAAAGTATGAAGCAGTAAAAAAAGAACTTGACATTGTCAAGACAGCACTAGCTAGAACAAGAGAAGAATACGAATCAATCAAAAATGAAAACAGCTTGCTTAAGAGTAAACTTGAAGAGGGTTTAGACGAGAAGACCTGAAGATCATTTAGTGTGAACCAATGTTTTAGAAACAGATCTTCTCAGGAATACCGCAAGACCGATTGATGCAAGAGAGATGGCCAAGGCACAGAGAAATATCAGACTATAAGAATCCGGAGTTGGAAAAGTTCCTGTCACGCCAGGCACCGATGCCTTGTGAGTCTGCATGAACATACCTGCCATTGCAGGCCCTATAGACGCTCCAATTATCCTAATGAGTGTGCTCATACCAAGCGATACCCCAACGTTTTGTTTTGGTGTTGCAAGCATGATTACGTTCATTGCTCCCACATTGATAAGTGACAGACCTGTAGACAAAATTGCAAGGCTCACTGAGATCATAAATTCCGTGGAATGATACATCAAGAGACTGGCAAAGCCAGCAGCTCCAATTATGCTACCTGCAATTATTGGTTTTGTAGAACCAAGCTTTGATATGATAAAGCCTGATGTTGGTCCAAAGATAAGCAGAACGAGAGCAAACGGTAGCTGTACATTTGCAGTAGACACGGGGTCTTCGCCAAAGCCTAGTGGGATTGGACTTCGAATCAGCACAGGGATTGTCTGAAATACCATAAACATGGACATGCCGACAACCATTATCATGATATTTGCTGGAAGTATAGTCTTGTTAAGCAGCACCTTGAGATCAATCAGTGGGGAGCTTGACCTCTGTTCAATTATCACAAAGAAAATCATATAGACAATTCCAATTGCGGTCAAGCCAAGCATTGTAGTTGATGACACTGCATCGCCTGTCTCAACAAAAGTAAGAGCCAACAAAAATGCAGTTACAGATACAGCAAGAACTACCGCACCTTGAATATCTATACTGGCTTTTATATTGCGAGTAGGTGGGTTTTGCTCTTCTGTTTTCCAGTGAGGATGAGTCTCCTTTACGTGTATGAATCTCTGCACTACAACTATTAGCGTAAGCACAATAGGAATTATTGAGAAGAAAGTGGCCTGCCAACCATAGTTTTGGATCAAATGGCCTCCTGCAACCAATCCTATTACTGCACCCGCTGCAAACATCGAAGATATCACTCCTTGCCCTATGGCCAGTTTTTTCAATGGAAATTGTTCGCGTATTAGCCCAAAAGCTATTGGGAACATTGACATTCCAATTCCCTGAATTACTCTAACTGTCAGCATCTCATAGATATTTGTGACAAAGCCTCCAAGTGACACTCCCACTGCATAAATTAGTATGATGACAAGCAGCATCTTTTTCTTTCCATAGATATCAGACAGTTTTCCTGCAATTGGTGTCATGATTGCTCCCGCTACAAGATAGGTTGTAAGAATCCATGATGAGATGCTATAAGATATGTGAAAGTCTTTGATAAGATCTGGAATTGCCGGAACAAGCATTGTTTCAGCATACATCACCATTGTTGCAAGAAGACTTAGGATCACAAGCGTTTTCCATGCAGTTTTGGAGATTTTATCAAGGGAGGCGTCTTCAGGGATCTTTGACATTACCATTTATTTCATCCCTCAGAGTTTTTTTCTTGGTACGGCCACCGCAGTATCAACTTCAGAATATGCATACAGATTTTTTGATATCTTTTTTAATGTGTTCAAAGTGGTTTGAATCTCTTCATCGGATACATCTTTTGTAGAAACTTTACGGATGTGAAGGACACATTCCATCATAGAATTCCACAAAGAATCTGCCTTTGGTGTTAGGTAAATTCGGTTTACCCGCCTGTCTTTTGAGTCTGGTTTTCTTTTGAGCAACCCCTCTTCCTCCATTTTATCTATAGCTGGCACAAGTGTTGCTCCTTCAACTCCAACTTTATCTGCAATTTCTTTTTGGGTTGAACCTGGATACTGAATAAGAGTTACAACTACTCTAAACTGGCTAATTGTTACACCTGCTTTTTTTCTAAGTTCCAAATCCAAAGTTTTCTGAAAAGCTTTTGCTGTACTATTTACTAAAAATCCCACGCTGTTTTCGAAATCATATTTTGACATATCACTTAGATGGCTAATCATTAGTCATCTAACTATTTTAAGCCTTGCAATAAAAGAACGATCTCTTTATATCGTCCAGCAATCCTGAATCGTATCTGTGACCAAGAAGGAACCTACCGTTATTGGAGTAAAGGTGCTAGAACAAAATGGCATCAACATAAAGGAATTGATTAATGCCTTGGTTTACAATGCATCGGTAGAGTTTACAGCTTATTACTATTTTACAAACCTCAGAGCTCATTGCACAGGAATGGATGGAGAATCTGTAAAAGGAGTAATCGAAGACGCAAGACTTGAAGACCTGAGTCACTTTGAATCATGCCTTTCAAGAATTTATGAGCTTGGTGGCAAGTTGCCACTTGATGCGCAGACATTTATCAAAATGTCTGGCTGTGAGTTCTTGCAGTTGCCTACAAATCCAACTGACACCAAAGCGATACTTGAAAAATGTCTAAAAGCTGAGCAGGGAGCGATTGTAAACTGGAATAAGGTATGCAAGATGACACAGGGCAAAGATCCAGCCACATATGATGTGGCAAAAGACATACTCAGAGAAGAGATAGAGCACGAAGCGTGGTTCTTGGAATTATTGTATGGAAGGCCTTCTGGACACATGAGAAGAAAATATCCTGGAGAAAGACCGCATACACAGAAACATTCAAGATCACTAGGTTAGAAGAAAATTAAAAAAACAGTCGCATTTTACAATCAGTCTGGCTTTTTATTTGACTTTGATCTCTTTTTTTAGCGCAGTGTAGCGGTTTCGTATAGTCACAGAGGTTATTCCAGAGGCCTTGGCTATCTCAAACTGTGTCTTTTTTTCGCCATTTAGAACGCATGAAAAGTATAGCGTAGCGGCAGCAAGAGCCATTGGGTTTTTGCCCGCCGTTGTGCCTTTTTCCGTCAGTTGCAAAATAATTTTCAGTGCATCTCTTTGTGTTTTTTCGCTGATATTTGCTTCATGGGCTATCTTTGTCACAAATTCGGCAGGGTTTGAAGGATCTAGTGACATCTCAAGCTTTTCAATTAGATTCCTGCATGCACGGCTGATCTCCTTTTTGTTTACGTTAGCTGCATGCGATATGTCGACAAGGGAGCGCGGGATATCAGTCTGCCTGCATGCCAAATAGATAGAGGCGCACATTATTCCTTTTGCACTTCGTCCTATAGTGATTCTCTTTTGCATTGCTTTTCGATAAAGGTATGCAGAACTTTCCACTGCAGAGTCAGGCAACCCCAGTTTTGTCTTTAATGAATAGAGAAGTAAGAGTGCGGATCTTAAAGTGCGGTTAGACGATGTGGTCCTGCTTCTGCTGTTGAGCACTTTGAGTCTGCCAAATGTATTTTTCATATAGCTAGACAAAGAACGCCCCATTGCATCCTTGTCTGAGATTACAGTCATCATACCCATGTCATACATGGCAAGTGATTGTTCCGGCCCGGTTCTTGCTTTTGTTACAAACTCTGTTGCATCTGAAATACGCTCAGGGTTTTGGTCAACTGATCTTTCAAGGAGTACAAATCCACATGAACCGCAAATTATTTCTCCAGATGAGGTATCTGTAATAATTGGTGCACCTTTACATCCGGCGGTAGGGCATTTCGGGGTTGCCGCGTCAGCAGTTTCCATCCTTTCAGGTTTACCGTGTGCGTCATGGTAATCATCAAAAAGAACTTGTTTTGCTTTATGATTTTTTGTCATCAATTCACCCATAATTTTTCTGCAAATGGAGAAAGGTAGTATTCATATCCTTCAGACCTTCTTTTTATCAGATCAACTGCCAGTTCGGCTTCATTTTGGAATAATTTTGTCAGTCTTTTGGAATCTTGCCTTCCTATTCCAGGAAAATCATAATTCATTTGGATCTCAAGAAGTGTAGCATTGTTCAGCGGAAATAACAAAATGTCTTTTGTTCCAGATATTACTCCGCTTACCCATTGTGTTTGGATTCTTTCTAAAGTATGAGTTTTTAGCACTTGGATGCAAACGTTATCCTTTCCAAGCACTACCTCCCGTGTGGTTATGTTTCTGTTTTTAGAAAGATTTCTAATGGATGTGATTCCTCTCCAGAAATACGAGTCATTATCGATATCAGATATTACATCCCAAACTAGTTCTCGTGGGGCGTCAATCCGTAGTCTTAGTTTGATTTTGACCATGTACCATATCAATCAAAGTTAGCATAAATCTTGGTTAGTATACACTGCAACACACCCTTTTCTAGCAGCATTTCTCCCAGAGATATCTTGTCATAGCTGTTTGTTTCCAAAAATTGATTTTGTGTACCTATAAGATGGCAAATCTATTTTTGTCAGATGACCCATGATGCCAAGCCCAGCCTTGCTGATATCATTTACAATCAGAAAGAAAAGGCAATTCCGGACAAACGTAGAGCAAAACACATCAAGGACGAATTGGATGAACCAAAACACAAAATATCAAATCCAGCATTATTTGTGAAAACAAGAGAAGTTCTTGGCAACATAATATCAAAACGCATGAAGACATCAGGTGGTACAGATATTGACTGGTTGATTGAGCACAATGGAGGGTTTATGATTTTTGAGCTTAAGATATTTCATGACGACAGGATACTTGTTTCAAAGGCTCAGATGATTGCTTATGAAAAACTATACGAGAACCTTCCCAAGTGCCATGTGCTTTTCATAGGCCATGACGACATAAATTTTTCAGATTTGAACGATCCTGTGTGGTTATTTGAAATGAGAGAATGGAAGACAAGGGCCATACCGCATGTTGAAGGCAGCTTGGTTGATCCATCATATAGCGAAAATGAAGTTACAGGGTACAGAATAGAAAGAGACTTTATGGAAAAAATTGATGTAAAGGAGCTCAGGGACAGAATAGATTCTATTTGGAATGAATTTGAGAGATAAACAGTTAGAAAGTCATGACTCTGGCCAGTCAGCTCCACATTTATGGCATGAACCGCGAAATCCCTTGTATTTATCGTTATAATGTATCGCTGCCTCGGTAGAGCCGCAACACATGCATTCTATTTCCATAGCATATAGGTAGCGTTCCTGACATATGATACGTTTTCAACATGGTAGCTTACAAATAAGAAACCTAGCTGAATACAACCTATCTAGTTTTTTCCATATTATAATACATGCAAAATAAACTTGAATCAAAAAAGCCCAGCGTATGGAAGATGCAAGTCCACGCTTCATTTAAGAAAGTGATCGCCTTTGACCTTTTGTTTCTCGGTCTTGGAGCACTGATTGGAGCAGGCATCTTAGCGGCAATCCTACATTTGTAGGATTGTCCAAATTTATTTTTGAAAAAATTGTAACCGGTGTAAATTATCTCGTATCTTAATATAATGTTCGTCAAAATCAAAAGACCGGTTGGATACTAGACAGAAAAAAAGAATAAACATGTTTGCCATATTGGTTGTTCTGATGATAGCGGTACCAGAACTTGTAGCGCATTTCTATTTTGACACGCAGAAACACCCAGTGACTTCCTCTGTAGATACCGCCCTTTCGCTAACCAACAAGCAACACGGCATGTATGTAAACGACAGTACAAAGTGTCACCTGGTTCTCAAAAATGATACATCTGCCACAAATGTCAGCAGAGCGGCAGGGATACAGGGGCAGTATGCAGTGTATTCGTGTACCTAGAACAGTGCGGCTTTGACGTCATCATTGAAAATGATATCATGGTAACTCTGTAGAGTCTGGGGCGCAGTGTTTGTGTACCCATTTTCCCGAGGAAGTTTTTACGATTTCTGCCCCTACACTGATTTCTGCTCTACATTCAGAGCATGTTGTCTTGAACTTTGCTTTCATAATATTCTAAAGTTACCATGGGTAGATAAGCATACAAAGAATACATGGAACGTGTTTCTTTGTTCAGGATACCGCCAATAGAAATTTTGAATATATGGCACAATTCATATCAAAAGAGTGAAAGTATCCGAGTTTGCAAGATGTTGCTCTTTGATCCTTTTTTCATCAGTCTTATTCATGTCGGCCCATGCAACTCAAAACAACATCATAGATCCTAACATACAGTTAAACCTAAACTATCCTGACATAGTGGTGCAAGGCAAGCAGTTTGTCTTGTCTTCGGTTGTCAAGGCCACTGCTGACCAAGTATCAAATATTACAGTTACAATAACATGTCCTGAGCTTGACATACAGCAAAACAGCTTTCATCTTGACAAGCTTGCAAAAGACTCTACCTTGGGAAATGATTTCAATACTACAGTGAAAAGTAGCGTGCCAGATGGAAACTTTGTTGCCAATGTAGAGATTGATTATTTTATCAAGGGCTTTTTTGATGCACAGCCAGTAAAGCACACCATAACGCAAACAACCCAGTTTCTTGCAGCGTCAGAGCCTTCCTTATCACTCAACCTTCAAACTCCAAGCGATGTATTTGCAGGCGAGCCGTTTTCCATAAAAGGCACCATAGTAAACCAAGGCTCCGATGCACATGATGTAGAGCTCTCAGCATACTCGTCAGAACTTCAGATTTCTGGAAAAAAATCTCTTGCAGTGACTGACTTGAACGCTGGCAGATCTGCTGATTTTGAATTTGTAGTGCAATCTCAAAAAAATCTAGACCCCACCCATGCCACAATTCATGTGAACGGGACTTATTTGGATGATGACGGCAAGATTCATTCCATAGATAATTCATTTAGTGTTTTTGCAAGGCAGAGGGGATTGCTCGAGATAGGGGATGCAAATGGGATATGGGTTGGACAGTTTTTCATTGCTCCAGTTGTTGGGATTGGAACCATTGTATCAAGTGTCATAGGCTTTATGATATTTTTATGGCATTACAGAAACAAGAAAAAGAAACGTAGAGCAAAGAAATCATGACCTTGTCAGAAATCATTCATCCGTAGATTATCATATGATACTTTTTATTTTGGCTGTTTAAACGATAAAAAATGAAAAAATGTTCAAAATGCAATGGTCCTTTTTTTGACATTGGAAAGAAATTTGTATGTACTAGATGCGGGCATGAGAAGCTGACTAGGAAATAGTCAGTTTTTCTATTTTTTGAATAACGTAGTGTGCTTAATGGGGTATACTATCAGAGACCTTCAGGAAATTGGTAGAATGAAGGTATGTTTGGAGGTGTTTGCCCGTACACAATTGTGACTTCATCATGTGGACCAAGATCAGTGTCAGACAGTTTTGTAGATACCTCTTGTCCGTTGATGAATATTATTGGCTCACCGCTTGGTGGTGCACCGGTACTAGTTGTTCTCCACACATCAATGAATTGATTCAGAGTAAAGTTTTGTTGCAGTGGAGATTCGATGTGCATTATTCCTGTAGTGTCATGAGTATGAAGCCAGTAGAGACATTTGCTGTCCATAATTCCAACGTATTGTGGTACAGTGACATGTTGACCGTCGACAAAGACATCAAGGTGTGCATGTATGTGATAGGTAGAGTATTCTTGGGTCTCACAGGGAATTCCATCTATTGCAGCATATGCAGAGTCTACAGTATTATCAGATTTGTGGAGAAAGTACACACCTCCAGCAATTATTGCCGCAATTATTCCAATTACAATCAGTTTATTTTTACTCTTTGATGGCGACTTGGTAGGTATCTTTTTGTCTGTGTTTTTTGGTTTTTTATCCATCTTTCAAGTCTCTAGTCGCTATGCTTTCGGTCCATATTTTAACCCACGTGTAAGAATATACAACAAGAAGACGCATCACATGATAGTTGAAATTAAATAATTGTGTGAAGGATCTTAATCCAATGCAAAAACAAGCATTAAAGGTGGTTTTTTCAAATGGTAGCTATACAGCATTAGCAGTTGGCGTATTTTGTGGGCTCTTTGTTTTACTGTCCTACATGTCACAGTTCATCTTCTTTGCGCCTCTATTTTCTTTTTACATACCACAGAGCGAGGTTCTGAATTTTTCCTTGATAGTCATAGTTGCGTCACTTTCAGGCGTTGTCGCAAGCCTCAGCATATACAGAATTCGCCTTCTTGGAGAAAGCGTTAAAAAAACAGGAGGAGGATTTTTGGGAACTTTGATTGGAGCTGGTGCAGGGGCATGCAGTTGCAGCTCGTTAGGATTTGCCACAGCCTCTGCATTAGGATCAGTTGGAGGTACGGCTACTGCATTTCTTACGCAGTACGACATACCGCTAAGACTAGTCTCGATTGCAATTCTTGGCTATACGTATTATCTTGCAGTAAGAGGAATCTCCGGCAAGTGCAATATAACAAAATAGGAAAGAATCGTATTTTTAGGAATTCTCTATATACGCTTCCTATTGACTTTGTATGTTTGTGTATTCCTCAGGGTCTTCTTCCTTTAGCCTTTGGTAGTAGATTTCGTCGTATGGCATTTCAAACATTGCTCTAAGATTTACTATTTAAGCGGCAAATTGTATAATAGTATTCTTCAGGTCAAAAAAAGCAAATTTGTAGTTCTTTTTCTGCATCCCAGAATCAAAAGATAAGAACCTGTCAATAGGTTTGATTCAGCATGGACTGCGAAGACGAATACAATACTCTTACCAAGTCAACAGAGAAGCTTCATGAGTTGTACTATCAGCAAGAAAATGCCAATTTTGCATTCTCCAATGCTCTTTCAAGTGCGCAGAACTACCTCATCACTACTGGTCTTGTCAGGCTTGTTACTGCCAGTCCAGCAGAAATAGTAAATACGCTAGAAGACAGAAACCAAGAAGGGTTCACCGAGTTGCATGATGCAGCAACAAGCAAAGTTCAGGTAGACTCTGCAGTAGCCGCAGCAGAAGAATCATACCGTGATGCCACCAAAAGATACGAGGAATGCATCAAGAAACATTCAGGTAACAAGTAGACACATTGTCAGAAATTGAGAATCATAATTTGTTTAATATACGATAGACATCGTACGTACTTGGTTTGAATCAAAATCGAAAAAAAACCATCAATAAATTTGCCATCTTGATTGTGCTTTTGATATTGATACCCGAACTTGTCGGGCATGCTTTTTTTGACAAGCCTCACTCTGCAAACTCGTCTGTTAATGTTGCAGTTTCTTTAACCAACAAGATGAACAAGGGATACCCTATTGCAAACTTTGGTTGCCACTTGGCAATTCAAGATGATCCCTCGTCTGCAAATATTACAAGAGCTGCAGGACTGGAGGGAAAATATGGAAAATACGATTGCAGTACGGGTTAAAGTTACCCATATGGTGTTCGGTAACTTGATGTTGACGAATGTGGTGTTGACGAATGCGTAGAATCAACCGAGAACTTGTGACCTATAGACCACAACAAAAAGAGCGATGCAAACTTTACTCTCTTTAGATGTTCCATGAATTCTCCTCTTTTGATTCCTTCTTCATAAACGGTATCTCTTATTATCATGCGTTCAGGCAAAAGTTTGTTTGGGTGAAATTCGTGATCAACCCTGAATTTTAGCAATTCCCTTTGCAGATCATTGAAAAAATCTAGCCTTTCCTTTTCTGCAATTGTTGAAAGCATCTGCATAAACTCAGGTGGGTTTTGTAGTGCACTGCCAAGTATGATAAAGTCTTTGTTTTTTAGTTTGACAATATCTGCAAATGTTCCCTTGCCATGAAGATTGGATATTACTAGGTGAAAGTCTGATACGGACTCATCTCTTTCAGAGACGGCATAGTCTTCATTTTCAAGCCATTTCTTTATTGTGTCCTTTAGTGTACTTGAGCTCAATGTTGGATGTGGGCATATCCTGCCATTTAACGGATTCCCTGCAGGCATCTGGTCTGTTTAGCTAGGAGGTATATTTCTTGCAAAGATGAGAATCATGCTCAGTCCCACAAATATCCCTGATGCGATTTCAAACCAATATGGGATCAGAACTTTCCTGGCAAAAGACTCGCCATAACGTGATCTTATGTTGGTCATGTCAAAGCGTTTTTTATTCCAAGTGATAGACATTCATCAGCTTTTGTTATTACAATTCATCAAACCAGCTGATTTTGTAGATCAGGAAAATCTAGTCTAGGTTTGCAGAAGTCTTTGTTACCCGCATTATTATTCCACTTACAGAAATGGACGAAAGGAAATACCAGCCCCAGAAATACATGTCATTTTCGTGTGTGCAGTGGCTTTTTTGTGCATTTTTGACATCATCTGCAGAACATGTAAGGTGGAAAAAGTTTCCTGGAAACACATTGAGTGGAATTGGGGACTCGACAACAGTATACGCAAACATGTGTGGCAATACAAAATAGAAAATTAGCAAAAATGGTACAAACGTCAGAGCCATTGGTCGCATATTCATCTGCATTATTTCCATGTTTAGCTTGTTCATGTATGCAGATTTTTTATTGATCTGATCAATCTTCTCTTGTTCCTTTGCTCTAAAGGCAGCCATCCTTTCTTTCTGCCACGCCCTTGTCTCTTTCATTAGTCTTCTCAGCTTATCTTGATCCACCATCTTTTTCCTAATTCCAGCATTGAGCAAGTTCAACATGATTGATATTCCAATGATTCCAAATGCAGAAGGAATCGGGCCCTTTATCCACGGATTGAGGCTGCCAAGTTGGCTTTGCCCCACGCCTGGGATCTGAAGATATATGGAATTTAGAAATCCAAGAATTATAGGCTCCATCTTTACTGTCTTTGTCTTGTATCGAGGTATTTTAAAAGTTGATGCGTTGCCTTCAGCCATGGCATTAAGATATCATTGCTTTTATGGAACTGGTAATGATTGACAAGGCATGGCGCTCAAAGACAAAGACAAAACAGTACTCAAGACCATGATAGATGACGAGATCTCAAAAATCCCAGGACTTGTCAGAAATCTTCGCCTGCCAGAATTTAGCAGTGTCTTTCAGATAAAAGACGAGTCAGAATATGTTTATGGGTACACACATGGCTCCATAATTGGCAAATTTGAAACGTATTATTTTGTTGCACATGGAGGCAAAAAGCCGAGCGGTGCAGAGATAGATGACATTGCCAAGACAATCTTTAAGCGAACTTCAGAGATAAGAGACGCCATCATAAAATCAGTAGGACAGTAAAACTAGGGTTTTTGCCTGGAAAGAATCTCGCCCTTGTTGTAGCATTCATTTGCGGAATCAAAGATTGAAAGAGATTGGTTGATCAACTTTGCTGCTGCTACTCTATCTTCATTTGCCTTGTCAAGAAATGTCTGCCCAAGCCCCCTTAGCGCCTTTGCCTTGTTGTACCATGCATTTGCATGATTTGGGTTTAGCTCAAGAGCCTTGTCATAACAATCTATAGCATCCTGATATCGCTTGAGTCTGAACAATGCTATTCCTTTGTTGTTCCAGGCACTCACAAGAGTGGGATCAAGTTCTGTGGCCTTGTCATATGCAGTTACTGCATCTTCAGTTTTTTCCTGCATCATCATATCATTACCTTGCTTGTACCACGAGTCGGCATCATTCATGGTGTGATAAATATGGTGGTACTATTTTAATGCCAAGAAAATCCATGTTTAGCTGAGCGTAAAGTTAGCTTTTAGGCTCTATTCTATCAGTTGGTTGATGCTCACTGTTTCTGTTTTTTCTTGTAATTATGATAGTCCCTACAGTTGTGACAATGTTTGTAAGTATGATAACATAGACTGCAAGACTTACAAATGTATTTGCAAGCGGTATGCCCTCACCCAATGCTGCAACGGAAAGGGTAGCAGGAACCACGCCCTGTGCACAGATGAGAAATATTATATGCCTGTCATTATACAGCGCAGAATTTTTTGTAGATATTTTTGTAGCTATAAACCTGAATGCCAGAAGAATTCCCAAAATTAATACGCCCAGCATCAAGTTTGAAAGAATTTCAGAGGGCTTTATTACAAAGACTAGGCCCAAAAATACAAAGAAGAAGGTCTCCATGAGAAAAGATATCTCGCCTTGGAATTTGTGGAATTGATCCTTTAGATCTGAGATATCAAATCTCTGCCTTAGGCGAGACAGTACAGATTTTGAGCTTCCTAGAAACAATCCAAATATGAGCACGGCCACAAGTCCACTTCCGTGCAAGACCTCGGTTACTGCATATGTGGTAAGCAACAACCCAAGCGTAAGAACATACGTATACTTGAAATCATGAAAAACTTTTAGCAAGAACATCCATGCGATAGAAAGTATAACTCCAAGTGTTATTCCAATTGCAAAATTCATTCCAATTGTTGTGAGCGGTGTAATCCAGCTTGAAGTTCCTGTTTTGTAAAGCCCTACAAAAGCAGTGTAGAATACAATAGAGTAGATTGAATTCAGTATGGATTCCAGAGTTAGGAACGTTATGGTGTTTTGTCCAAGTTTCAATGATCTTGAAAGCGGTATCACTACAACAGATGCAGTCTCACCCCCTACCATCGAGCCAAATATCAGAGACTGGACTATATCCCACCCCAAAATGAAGTGCAGTGAGATGCCAATTATGAATATGCTTGATACAACATAGACGGTAACCTGAACTATTGTTCTTGGACTTCCTTTGACAACTTCCCTTATTTTCATGTCCATGCCACTGTAAAACAAGATCATGATCAAGGTGAATGATGAAAATATTCCAAGTACAGGTACAAGCGGCTGTCTTGGAAAAATAGCAAGAACTGGTCCCAATACAACGCCAATCAGAATAAGAAAGAGATAGTATGAGATTCCTGTCCTTTTGAAGAAAATCTCGCCTCCAAACCCAAAAAAGATTATTCCCGCGATCACTGAAAAAAGCAGTAATTCATTTACCAAGTTATTCCCTCACATAATTTTGCGGTTCTAATAATATCATCTTATCAGCTTATGACATTATAACTCAGCTAATATGTAGAATTAATGATCGTTTTCAAGCAATCAATTGCAATCAAACCATGGTAAAATTTCAGATTCAAATCCATCTGGAAAGCAATTTAGACAAATTTTTGCGTGATTTTCTAAACTATACCAACCGAAAACATTGTTCATGAACAATAGTACGCAAGTATTATTTGGTTTAGAACTTACTTTTGCGATGGAAACTGTAGGTGCCATGGCACCTTAGGGAAATGTGCCCTTCCCAGACTCTCCTTGCCCTACAGTTTCCATTTTGTTGGTTTTGGCTTTAATTAGCACTGGAACATATTGTATGCGTGACACAATGCGAAAAACTTTTTGTTTTACTTGGAGAGATATCTCTTCGGGATTTTAATTACTAGCGTGTTTTCCGAAATCTGAAATGTTGCATCACATCCAAGATCCTTGAATGCCTGTTCATAAAACAACTTGGAATGTAACGAATATTTTTCTCCCATATCATGACGCATAACAAATACAGATTCATTTTCATCATGTATGGCAGTAAGATCAAAACCTGCTACAAATGATTTTATTTTCATCATATCAATCCATTCGCTTATTCCATAGTTTCCTCGCATTGAGAGGCACAGATCTCGTGGCAATGTCTTGCCTTCCTTCTGAGCTACCTGTACAATTTCCTTGTCATCCAATTTTTCCAAAATTAATTTTATGACCTTGTCTTCTATAGGAACCCAGCTTGATTTTGCTGCAACTACATCCCATTCGATTGCCTGCAAAAGCAACTTATTTACAAGTGCATTTACTGTTGATTTTTCATACTGTGCATGAGTTTTTAACTTTGCAAGTACTTTTGAGTCCAGCCTAAAGGTTACAGTTCCAGTGGACTCTTTGTATTTTTGAGAATCAGTTTGCGTTTTCATCATCTGCAAATGCAATCCTTATTGTGTTATTATCATACTCTAACTCTATGCTCTTGTGCAATACTTCTTTGAATACAAGCTCAAGTATTGTCTTTTGGTAGAGGGCCCATTTCTTTCCAAGATCATGCTTTAGGACTATACTATGAACTCCATCATCGATGAGATGGCTTGTTTGCACCGAAGAATTCAGCATCATAGTTTCATACCATGAAAGAAATGATCTGAGGTCTACCTTTCCGCGCATAAATAACACAATGTCTTCGATCTCTTCCTTTCCCATCGTCGATGCTAGCTCGACTATGAATTTCTCGTCTAGCCCGTCAAGTATTTTTTTCAATACTGGTCTTGTCAGGATAACGAATCCTGACCTTGGGAGATAAACATCCCAATCGATGAATCTACGCAACGCTTGATTCACAAGTGTATTTGTGCTGACTTCTTGTACGCGTGACAAGTTGCGTAGTTTGTTTATGGTGCTGTCATCGAGTCGAAACGTTATGGTAGACGTCTTTTTAGACCCTGAGACCATGTTCATCATGTATTTATTGTCAGCCCAGGGTATTTATGAAATGACGAACCTTGTTCACTAATACTGTTAAACCCCTACAGATTTGTTCTTGATTTGTACCACAAGTTTTAAGGCAGTCACCTTTTGTGAGACAAGAAAGGATCAAGTATTTTTTGCGGAAGTTTCCTCCTGTTTCTTCGTAGTATGACATAGCAGGTTATTATTTCACGTATCTTCTCCTCAGGAGTCATGTTTTCCATGTTGCATTCGGCAAGGAAATCAGAATAATCATTGTTGTTAATGTTGATTGTTATTTTTGGCATATCGTTGCATACAGGATTGTTTCTAGTTTTGATTTAACATCTGTGATCGAATAAGAGCTAGCTTGGAATTGAATAATCATTTAAAATTTTAACATATGACTGAAATCCTTCTTACCATGTTGGGTAAAAAGACTAGATGATAAGAACACACAGTGATAGTCAAGATAATAATCATATGCGCAATTGCGCTCTTTCTGATTGCGTACTTTCATTTTACGCAGGCAGGAGTTGTCTTTGACAAGGTGGTGCAGGTAAGAAATACGGTTCAGAACGCAACTGACCCAATCATAAAAAATGTCTTGCAAAAGGCTGCAAGCTATAACCTGACAAAACACTAGCATGCATCTAAAAATGCAAGCAGTTTAGATTGGAAAAATAGAATAAAAATATGAAAAATTTAGATTTTTTTCAAGTAACTGAACTTCCTAAGAAGCAGCTTCTACTATTTCAGCAATAGCGAATCGCTGGCCTACTTCGGTAACTTTTACTTTTGCGTTTTGACCAGCTTTGCCGTTCTTAACAAATATCACAAAGCCTTCGACTCTTGCGATACCGTCTCCTTTTCTACTGATCTCTGTAATAGATACGTCGTATTCCTTTCCAGTTTCTACTGGTTTTGGTCTATCATCAAACTGTCTATTACCGCCAAATCTTCGTCCTCCGCCGTAGCCTCTAGATTGACCATAACCGCCTTCGTTGTAACCCATTCATTGCACCTCCCTTTGTTGCTTTACGATGCATCTGACATCTATAAGAATGGATGCATTACCAATTTTCATTGAAAATATACTGTTTCATATCAAATTGTATACACCATATTCTATAGGAACAAGACACTAAGCCAATGAGGTAGTTTTGTTATGCATGGCTTCAGAGTCGGACAAAGAACTAGAATCTGCATCCAGTACTGAAACGATTACAGAAGAGGTCGAGGAAATGGATGCAGAAGAGGATCCAAAAGTAGAGATTGACTAGAATACTGGTCACTCTACCTATTTTATTAATAAAAAATATTACTGAATAATGTTAATCCAGTTTTTTATTTGATCAAGACCTAAAGATACATGTGAAAAACCTAAAAAATTCCAAACAGTTTGGCGTTTTGCTTGGAATTTTGGTGTTAGTTGCTGTTTCAGCAATACTTCCAAATGCTTTTGCACAAGTAACGTATACTGACTCTGACAATCCTCACGGTCCACTTCAAATGTACGGTTGGACTATTGGGATGGCAGTAGCTGCAGCATTGGCTGGCATTGGAGTATGGACCACAATCAAGCGCTAAGATTTAATTTCAGATATAATTTTTTTGCATTAATTCTTCTTTTTGGAAGGTTCTCGAAAGTTAAACTCGTCATGAAATGTTCCGCACTGTGAACAAAAGCTATAGACCCTTGACACCTTAGAACCACACTTGCCGCAAAAATTTATCGAGTCATAATCTTCTTTAGTATATTCTTTTTTGGACCTATACTCACGCTTTACATATTGGATTTTTTGTTCTAGCATTCCGATGTATTTTTCATTTGTGTTATGCTCTGTTAGTTTTTTATCCATGGTCACAATCGATAAATCTTGGGTTCAATTAAAATGGATTGTTCTTATCCCAGAGAATCGCTTTGGGCGTCTTTCATACCAGGCTTGTTGCGCGGCTTTGAGCGCACCATGCAGTTGCAGCAGTTGCAGTATATGCCGACAGAGTCTGAGGTTGCAGGCTTGTCATCTCTGTCATGGCATCCTTCTCGTCCCATGAAAATTCCGCAAATCTGACACCTTACTTGGTCTGACAGATAACGGCTGGTTCCGTCTCTTGGCTTTCTGGCCTTGTATTGTTTACAGATGCCTTTGCAGACACCTCTGTCTTTATGCATCTGTAACCTGATACAGAGGAGAAATAAATCTCCAGTGATGTCATGTGCTGCCTAGGTTTGGGTTCTTCACCATGTCAGTTCTCAGCTGCCCGCATGCAGCCGAGATCTCCGAACCTTTTTCCACTCTAACAGTACAGTTTACACCAGCCTCTTTCAATACTCGTTCAAACTCTGTGATACGCTTCCATCTCGGGCGCTGAAAACCTCCAGCGGTGGGGTTTACAGGAATCAAGTTTACGTGAACTCCGTTTCCTTTCAATAATGCTGCAAGCTCTTCTGCAATCTCTTTTGAATCATTGATGCCGTCTAGCAATGCATACTCTAGTGAAACACGTCGACCTGTTTTTTTGAAATAGCTTCGCGTAACAGAAATTAAATCTTCAACGGAATGTGGTCCCGCAGTCGGTACAAGTTTTTGCCTTAGGTCGTCATTTGGAGCATGAAGTGATATCGCAAGCCCGATTTGGAGATCTTCTTCTGCTAGACGTTCTATTCCCTGCATGACACCAACTGTTGAAATTGTAATGTGCCTCTGCCCCAATCCAAATGCTCGTGCATGTGTTAACAGTTTGACAGATCGTATAGTTTCAGCATAATTTGCAAGAGGCTCTCCCATTCCCATAAAGACAAGATTTGTTATGTGTTCTCCTCGTTCATGCAACATTGAAGCAAAGTGTAACACCTGAGTAACAATCTCTTCTGCCTTGAGGTTTCGCTCAAAACCCATCTGCCCTGTGGCACAAAACTTGCAACCCATTGCGCAACCAACCTGTGTAGAGACACAGACAGTTGATCTTGGATGTTCTTTGTCCTTTTTGTGATACTGCATGAGTACAGTCTCAATTAGGGTTCCATCACCAAGCTTGAGTAGAAGTTTTGTAGTCTCACCATCTTCGCTTACTACGCGGTGTACCTCATTTGCAGAACCAACGGCATGCCCTGCCAAAGTCAGCTTGGAACGCATCTCAGCAGGTAGTTGTTTTATGGAAGATACATCTTTTGGAAACTCGTTATACAGTGCTTGGAGTAACTGATCTGCGCGATAACGTGGTTCACCTAGTAGTTTTACAAGATCGTCGATTTCCTCAGGTAACATTCTGTAAAGATCAGTCATGCAATATCACTAGTTTGACATGCGTTAAACACGCCTTTTATTGGATCTAACCCCATTAGTATTTTTTGCAATTGCGACTTTGTTTTAGGTCAAATTTTAGTTGATTTGCTGCTGTAATAATTTGGATTGAACCTTTAAAGTTGGTTGGCTCATCTTTAGGGACAAGTGTCAGAGCTTACTCCTGAGCGATTGCAGACTCTAGCCCAACTTTATCGGCTAAACAATATCATCGCTACTCTATGTTTATCATTTCATAGATAACCATAGAGACATTATTTTTTGACTTGAATTCATAACCTACGGTGTATAGCTAGACAGTTTTCTGTTTTACACTGCTTTAGGTAACAAGAAAATCCTTGGTCTCAAAAAAGCCAGAAAGCTCCTTGGACAACTGGTCTGAGAACATGCCCAAAATCTCAAAATCGCTCGGCGAGAGAGTTTTTTGGCTAAACATCCCTAAAACTGCTACAAGATCTCCTTTGTACAGTATCGGATAGCCTGCAAAAGATCGAAGTTTTTCTTTTTTTGCCCAGTCATGATATTTTATTCTTGGATCGTGGAAAACATCGTTTGAAACTACAGGTTTTTTTGTTTTGGCTACGGCGCCAATCTTAAGCGAATTTAACGGTATCTTTGAAAATTCACCGTTTATGTTTTTGTACTTGCCTGCACTGTACTTTAGAATCAGTGTTTTTGATTTTTTGTCATAGAACCAGATTCTTGCGAACTTGGCATCAAAATACTTTACAAGGGATTCTGCTATGGCATTCAATCGGTCATTGAGGTTGTCATGTTTTTTTATGGAATTTAGTATGGTGTGTACCTGAATCTTTTTTTCATGGCTTTCATATTCGTCAAATAAGACATAGGGAGATGATTTTGTTGCTTTTGACTCATATGAGCGAAAATCTGCTATCAGGTCTGCAAATCTGTTAAGGAAGTTGTTTGTCTCAAGGTCATACTGCTCTACTGAAGAAAATACAAAATGGCATACCCAGTCAAAATCTCCGCTCAGTCTTGCAGCATAGATACAAAATGGTGACTCGTTCACATATCTTGTCAGTCGTTCAATTGCCTCGGAAAGAGTTTTTGAATATTTGAACTTGACAAGTATTGTGCGGTTTACCTTTTCTGACACTAAGTTGGGATTGAGTATTGCCGCATAGCCCACGATGACTTTGTTTTTTTGCAATCTTTCAAGTCTTTGTCTTACTGCCCTGTCAGTGATTGTAAAGCTCATTCCTTGCAGAATCTTGGCTATATCCTGCGAGGAAGTCCTGGCATTTCGTCCAAGATGATATAAGATGACCTTGTCAATTGCATCCATATTGCGTATTTGCATAGGCTGCTAATATCGATTTCCGAACTGGAAATTATTTGGAAAACAGCGATATCTATTGAATTGATTTTCTTCCGGTTCGGAAATATTTGGGACGGAATTTCTTCCAGTCTGCATATCAATTCTGGTTGTTACTGTATTACCATGAAAGGAAAAACAATCAACACGTTTGCCATACTGGTAATACTTTTGATAGCAGCACCAGAGGCAGTTGGCCATTCGCTTTTTGACAAACCTCATCCCACAAGTTCGTCTGTAACTAGCGCCATATCATTGACAGACAAGATAAGCAAGGATCCAAAGTATGGTCTAAACTGCAACCTTGCTCTGGAAAACGATCCATCAGGAGCAAACATCTCACGAGCTGCAGGCTTGGAAGGAAAGTATGGAAGTTATTCGTGTGTGTAAGGCACGGATAGTTTCATGTCACAATTACATCGAACATGATTTTCTATGAAATTATGTAATCCTAATAATTGTCTGGCAAAACAGTTAAAATCTTTGCCGCCATACAATTCACTACTTGACAAAGCCCATTCCAGATGGATACAATTCTGTGACAACAAGCCTGACTGTACGTGGGGCTTCAGACGCAATTGAGTTTTATAAAAAAGCATTTGGTGCACAGGAAATAATGAGATTTCCAGGGCCTGACGGAAAATCAATCATGCATGCTGAAATGAAGATAGGAGACTCACGAATTATGCTAATGGATGAGTTTCCCCACATGAAATGCCTGTCACCTCAATCAGTAGGAAATGCAACGAGCGGAATCTTTCTTTATGTTGAGAACTCTGATGATGTGTTCAACAAAGCTGTCTCAGCAGGAGGCAAGATAATTATGCCGATCATGGATGCGTTTTGGGGAGACAGATGCGGCTCGATTGAGGATCCGTTCGGGCACAAATGGACCATATCTACACATAAAAAAGACATGTCTCGAGAAGAAATGGCCAAGGCCGGCGAGGAATTTATGAAATCAATGAAAGACTCGTGCAAGACATAGACAGTTCAGTTTAGAAAATTTAGGTTTTATTTTGAAACATACTTGCATAAACTAGAAAATAAAAAAATCAGATGCGTGGGATTGGCCTTATCCTTCCAAGTACAACTACCGCTCCAACCATGACGGCTACAATTATCCCTATGGCAGCAATTGGAAATTCCGGTATTGCTGGTGCTTGTAATGTGTTTGCAATCTGCAAATTGCCAACTGCACTGTCAAATGTTGCCACTTGTGAGTCATAGTTCGATGTAGAGTTGGCACGATAGCTAACTATAATATACGATGAGCTTGTCTGCGCTACATCATATTTTGATTTTATCATAAATTGGCCAGTACAGTCCATTACGAGCTCCGATAGGTTTACTCCATTTACAGTCTTGTTTGCAGTGGAATCGTTTGTGCATGTCTCGTTTTGCATCATGCGTTGTGACATGAATTGTGGTGTCGGCATTACGCTTTTTGGCACCATTGTTATCATCATTGATACCGGAGGACGATGTCCTTGCATGAATTGGTATCCACCTGGCGCTGCAATTACCGAAGTTGTTCCCGAAGAGCGCTTTATTTCAAAACCACTCCATCCGTCCGGAAGCGTGATTTGTACACCATAGTTTGAATTGGTATAAGTTCCATTTACCGGCGTACGTTGCATATTTGACATTCCTGACGGTGGCTGGTATTGTTGAGCACTAGCATAGCTTGCAAATACTGAACTTGCAAGAGTTACTAGGACAACAAATCCTAGAAGTTTTACAATTCTCATCATAGAGAAGATTTTTTTCGGGTATTTATCAATTGGAGAACTTTGTTCCTGAATATGCCATATTGTGGAGTGCTGTTTCAAACAGGCCAAAAGCAGTATGTTGGGTTGGTCATCTAAATTTCAGTTGAGCCAACTCTGACTCTATCTTTTCTGTTTGGGTTACGATCTCCCCACTTAGAACAAAATATTTGTCATAAAACTTGACAAAGTCAGCCTCATTTGCAGAATGAAAGAATTTGTTTATTACAAGTTTTGACTTGTTAAGCAAGTTTTCTATAGATTTCAGTTTCTGTATTGTTTTATCTCCGTCTTTGTAAAAAATTGCAAGGTATGAATAGAGTCGATTTCTAGCATGATTCGTTCTGTCCAATTCCAAAACAAATTCCTTATACTCTTCAATGAATCGGTTTGATGGTTGCTCATCTTTGTTTGTTGGAAATTTTAAAAATCCCCTAATGTTCTGAATCTCATCAGTGTAATCTTTCATCATGATAAGATTAGACGTAGTGTCTTGTTCAAATATGATATATGCATCAAAGGTTCTTTTGACAAATCCATCTAGCAACGTGCTGCTACGCTTAAACGATTGCAGATAGTCCTCAATAACTTGGTTTTTGCTTGCTATTTTTGACTTTTTTTCCTGCCAATATCTCATTGCTTTATGCCCTACCGCAGCACCGACCACTATAGGAATTATTGATTCTGCCAAGGAAACTGCTAGCGATAAAAACAGGCTAGTATTACTTGTTTGTTGAATTTCGTTTAGATTCAAGCTTCCAGACAAATTCATGCTTTCACTCAATGCAAACTGAGGGGCAGATAATGCCATGATGATCAGGATACAAAATAAGATTGCTATTCTTTGCTTCAAGACAAGTATTATGCCTGCTGCATGATAAAAAAATCTCACTATCAATTTATCAGAAGTAACTTTTTGCATGTCATGACATTTTTGCAATTTCATTTGTCTATGCATATTTTCACATAATTTTCTTCCACAGGGTCAGTTCGCTTTTAATGCGTTGAAAAGTTTTGTTCCATCTATTCGCCCCAAACCAGTACAAGCATCCCAACCCTTGCCAGCCTTGTAAGACCCGTTGTTTCCATCAATGATATCTGTAAAAATTGAACTAGGCACTTTAGTGTAAAGTAATGGATTAAGATACCCCACCTGATGGCCAAGGCCTTGATTGATAATTGCTACAAGCCCTGCATAAAGCGGTGCAACGGCACTTGTTCCACCAATGACCGAATTTTTTCCATCTACAAGTACATCATATCCTGTTATAGGATCTGCATCTCCTGCTACATCGGGGACTCCGCGCCCCTTGTGACCTCCAGGGTTTGATGACGGAGGTACGTTGGCACCACTTTGCCAGACAGGAGGATCAAATACATCGCTTATGCCCCCACCAGTTGCACCTCCGAATGGAAGATCATTCCAGACAACCTCGTTTACAATTTTGCCATGTGATGAATTCAAGCGAGTTCCTCCGCATCCTAATACGTACGGGCTGGAGGCAGGAAAATCTACATGAGCGTGGCCGTCACTGACGCCATCAGATGAGCCGTTATCACCTGCAGCTGCGCAGACTGTGATGCCAAGTGCGGATGCATTTTGAAAAACCTGATTGAAGGCATTTTGTGCCTGAGTTGTCCAACTTGATTCGTCACTTCCCCAACTAATTGAGATGACAGATGGCTTGTTGGCAGTGTCATGTATTGCAGTGTTGATTGCATCTAGAAACCCAATGTCTGTATTTGGCGCAAAGTATACAATGATGTTTGCCCGAGGTGCAACCGACCCAGCTACCTCGATGTCAAGCATTACCTCGCCGTCAGGACCATCTGGGCTTCCAGTTGGATTATTACGTGCATTGTCAACTGACACTGCCAATACTTTGGGCATGCCAATTCCAAGCTTTTCAAAATATGCTTGCAGATCCGCCGTACTATATCCCCCACCAAGCTCTATAATAGCAACAGATTGACCTGAGCCGTCAAGTCCTCTTGGAAAATCGTACAGAGTGGCAAGTTCATTTGGCTCATACGACACATGTGAGGAGGATTTTTTGGATTCCTTTTCTTTGAGGCGGCGGAAGTGAGGTCTAGTTTGTGGCCTGTTATCCAGTCCAAAAACTCCCTGCACTATTTGTGACAATTCTGGCGGTATGTGTACAGGCCCTGTCCTGCCGCGATAAGTGCCTTCAGGATGCCTATACAGCGCCAATTTGATATCAAATGCCTTGCAAAATGAATCAACAGTACCTGAAAGAACTACGGTACAGTGCAGTGCGTTCTTTTTTACAACTTTAAGATTGTGTTTGTGAGCAAATGCTTCTATCTTTGCAAGGTCTTCAGTTGAACATCCGTATTTTGAGCTAAATTCCTCTCGAGTTAGATGACGACGATTACTTGGAAATTGGCGGGAATTTTGTTCAACCCTATCTGTTATTTCCTGTGACGACATACGTCGAACGAGAACAGTTACCTCAATTTGCTCATTTGGCTCGGGGCTGCCAATGAGGCTAGAGCCTGAGAGCAGAGAACGCTCGCTTCCGGCAAGTGGAATTTTTTGCATTGATGATGACATACTGATCTTTTTTCACCGTACCTTAAAAAAATCGCGTAGCTTTCTTCTAGTTTTCAAAAATTATAGAAATTACAAGCTGCCGCATTCTAATTTTGTTTCAGTGATTTTATGCGGTACAATAGAACCAATAATGCAACAGACAAAGAAAACGCTATTTGTGCAAAGGGAAATTCTGGAGCAGAAATACACGGCATTCCTTTGCTAAGAGCAAAAGTAAGGTTGTTTCCCACGGGGCTTCCAAGCCCGCTTACCGGATCCCAGCCACGCGTTGCAAGATACCCGGATTGTAGTCCACCTCCATTCATGATGTTATTTCCAGTGGTGATATCATGAAAGGAACATGAATACGTAGTATTATACAGTCCGTAAAGTGATGGCGCTATATTTCCAAGCAATGTGGCGCCGGTAGACTGTTTTATTATTGCAGTATATCCGGCCCACAGTGGAGCAGACAGGCTAGTTCCTGCGCAGCCAAACCAACCCGAGGTTGCAAAAACAGAGGTCCCGCATTTGTCAGAGTTTGTAGAGTACACCCAAAAGCTTGGCGCATAGCCAAGCATGGAAACATCAGGAACTGCGCGTCCGCTCTTTGCACCCAGAGCCGTTTTTTGCCACGACGGTTCGGCGAAATAATTGCTGTATCCGCCACCGCTTATCTGGGCGCCCGTCTCGCTTCCATATCCCGCACATGTCTTGTCACCACATCCGGACAGGACAAGATTTGTCGCGCCAACACTTAGGACATCAGGATCAGATGCAGGAAAATCGGTACCGAGGTTGGTTCCATCTGGAGTGGCCCCATTATCACCGCTTGCAAAAATAATTGTCAGACCTTGTGCTGCATCAAGCTCGAGTCGATTGTCACTTGATGAAACAAGCGAGGACGAAAGCTGTGCATCAGAACAAGCGCCGCTGCTACATGAAAAACCCCAACTGTTTGACACTATGCTTGCAATGTGATTTGTTGCAACATAGTCTATACCATTCATAGGACTGCCTGAATTGCAATCGTCGTAAATCAGGTCAATTGTCGCGCCTGGAGATACAGTATGAACTGCTTCCACGTCCATCATTGATTCTGATGCCCAGCTTGGATCATAAGAGGACGGATTTCCATCTGGATAAAATATTTTCAGTGTGGTTGGCGGAAGTTGATATTGCGCATCATACGTGTTTATCGCGCCTTGCGGATTTGGATCTCCTGCACAGTCAACTATGGCGACATCCTGCCCTGTACCATCAAGGCCCTTGCTGTACAACGGCGAGAACATGTACCCAGACTGGATTCCCTGTGGACAATACGGTCCACTGCAGGGAGATTCTAGCGGTCTTACATGAGTATAGTTGTCCAGTCCCTGGATTGAATCGACAAGAGTTAGGATGTTTGATGGCATCTGTGGCTTGGAATCTGCAGCATAAAAAGGACTGCCATACCCATTTGCACGAATCATGCTTTGAAATTCATTATAGTTGATCTTTTTGTTGATTGGAACTTGGTAAACGTTGATCTTTATTCCAAATGTATTTTCAACAGTTGATGCGGGGGCTGATGCCTTTATCACCAGTGGCGATGAAGTGTATTCCACCTTGAATCCATGAGATGCAAGAAATGAAGCAATCGAGGTCAGGTGGCCAGACGTGGGCAGATAAGGCATGATTGTTGTACTGTTCAGAAAATGATGGTAATTTGGCGATTTTGGGTCATTTATTGAGGCAAGACAACTTTCAAACTGTGCATGGTGCCGTATTTTTAACATAACATTTAGGAAAAGCATCTTGTTTGTTTGCTCATGCGTTATGAGTTTAGCGCTACCACTTTGAACCTGCGGTACCAAGTTGTTCTCTAGCGTATCATTTGTAGTGCTTGGAATCATAAAGGCGCTTGAATAATCTGCCTTGGATGGAACAAGACATGGGTTTGGGTCTCCAGTCTGATTTTGTGCAAGAGATGCGCTTGCGTACTGTACAGACAAGAGTGAAAGAAAAACGCAGGAGCCTAGAATTTTGAGAAAAGAAAAAATCGATTTCAATTAGATTCTGTCAATCCACCATATCTGAATTAATAGGAGTTACGTGCAAATTATCAGTAACGGAATTATTGAAGATTGTACGGGATGTTTCCATCAACGATTTTTTAAATAATTTAGCTCAATGCTTTGTTGGTTTGAAGATAAGAGATCTAAAGAAAAAACATGTTGCTGCCATTTCAAGTTCTGTTGCACTAGTTGGCGGAATAATTGCATATCTTTCCTTGAACACGCAGTTTACCCTCATCATGCCAGATAACGCACAACTGGGTAACGAAACCCTCAGTCCGGACAATTTTAGCAGGCTACAGCAAAACGTAGGAGTATTTACTGTTTATCAGCCTCACACTACGCTTCATAATTCTACCATAGACTATTGCAAGATAGCCAAGTTCATCCATGAACATGAAGATGGATACAACGATACGCATGTTGGAAACACTACAATATACAATGCGACAGTTCCTCCAGCATGGTGCAACCCTGAATTAAATCCAGTTCCAGAATTTTCTCTAGTTACCCCAATATTGTTATGCAGTATTACGATGATGATTATCTTTTACACATATACTAGGAAATGAAAAAATAAAGAATTTGGAATTCTGTATAGTGGTTATGGATTTACCCATTTTACATTGTATTCTATGCTGCTAGGCACCAAAGTTCTCCACACGACATTTTGTGTCGTTTGAGGTGCAAGGTTTGCAGGATGTTTTTCTGTTGCAGTCATTGTTATGTCTTGGTTTGGTGCTGCACCGCTGACACACGTACCCATTTGGTATCCTTGCGCGTCTGTGTCATACCAAGTTGTTCCGTCAAGAGTATTGTTCTGGGTGCTTTGGCTTGGCGTGTGTATGGTAAATGTCACTGTGTATGATCTATCGTTGCGTAGCTGAAATGACAAACCTGGGTGCGCTACTGGATCATATGTCCTTGCGCCAACTGTTATTTTCATTGCAGTGATGGTTCCGTCATATCTGTTGTTGCATGTCGATGGCACCTGCCCCATTGCAAATACTTCATTTAGCGATATGCCAAGTGATGCTAACAATGCTGCCGCAAAACCTAGTAGTATCAGGTCTCTGCCACGGTGGTTTTTGTTTTTTGCTTTATCCAAGTTTTCTCAATTGCTTGTGTGTACCATTTGCTATCTTGGTATGGTGAGAATTTTCTGTATAGAGCATACAGAATAGGCACGGATTTCAAATGCTTCATTTCATTTGTCTATGCTATTTTGTGACTTGCAATGTCTACTGCTACCTTGTCAACACTTGCTGGAACTGTATGAGAGCTCAAGGTGTGCATCTCAATCTGCAATCGCTTGCTATCAACTGTGACACGAAGATACCCATAGTTTCTGTCATTTGACATGTCAAGTGTCAAACCTTTTGTTTTGAGAACTGGGTTTGGATCAAGATAGTCTACCTGAACGTCTGCGATTGGTTCGTATGTGTCTATTGTGCTTTTTTGCGAGCCTGGCAGCAGAGTGATGTTATGCCCTCCGTTTCCTGCCACAACAAAAGGCACGCTGTAATCATTTCCGCCAAAGCTTAGATTTCTTGTATAACGCTGGTAGTTGTGCGCATGTCCTGAAAGAAATGCGTGAGGGTATACTCCCTGGGCCTGGCAGATTGCATCAATCTCTCGTAACATCATAGTATTTCCGACATGACCGCTTTTTGTACTACCACTTGGGGCATATGTAAATGGCGGGTGGTGAACTGCAATGATTACTGCACCTGTATACTTTTCTGCCTTGATTCTTTTTAGCTGTGCGGCCAAAAAATCAAGTTGATAATCTGGCACGCCTGGCCATGTTGTCTTTTGTCCAGACTGGCTTGATATCAAGCCTGGGTCCTCAAGTGCATTGCTAAACAACCCAATGATTCGCACAAAAGGTGCGTCAAGGGCAAAGTACACTCCGGGTTGCGTCATGGCAGTTCGATGCAACGAGTACGCTTCCTTTGTTATCTGCAGCGTTGGAGAGCAAAAGTTGCGAGTGAAAATATCAAGTGGAGTTTCACCAGACTGAGTACCTGGAATTACAAATGAGTCGTGGTTTCCAGGTATTGCAAAGATTGGAGCTGGGTAATTTCTGAAAGGCTCGTAAAACTGGTCATAGTAAAATTGCGACTCGCCAAAGCTGTAAACTACATCTCCCAGGTGATACAAAAATGCCGGACGGTCAGCGCCTGTTGATGCATTGAAATCATTTGTGAGATGGTCTGCCACATTTAGTTCACCTGGAAGTTTTCTCTCGTTTGATGCTCCCGAGTCTCCTATTGCGTGAAAAACAACCTTGCCTGACTTTTGTATATCCTGGACGTCAGACGGTCCATTTGAGCCAAGTGCAGTTGCAAGTGACAATATATCGTCGTTCTTTCCCCGTATGGTGTCAAAGCTGACAGTGTCCTTTTCCATTAGTTTCTTGAATTCATTGTATAGTATGTCATCTTGTTTTGGATCATGTGGAGTTCGAAAGGATGTTGGGTCTGGAGTAGGGGTGCCTTGCTCGTTAAACGTGGGCTCTGAGAACATCGGCTGCGAAAGCGGTGAAGATTGATTTCGTGGCATGGTGATTTGTATTCTATGAAAAGCGTTTTAATCTAATAAGCATAGTGTACCGGAATTATAGAGTGTTCAAATTTTTATTTGTTTAGTGATATCAGAGAGCAGATTTTGGTTTATCTCAAAAAAGATTTGAAGATATTTTGATTGCTCTTTTTTGATACCGTACATGGCAGTAGAAAAATCTTACTGTACTTGGATTCTTATTTTAGGATCGCGTTCCCTAAATATTTTCAGGATAAATTACATCCATTGATAGACAGGGTCTCTGTCATAGTAGGAATATTGGCCCTTGTCATGGGCTCTGCTGCAGTATACGGAATATTGAGCGTAAATGCAACAATCCAGGCAAAACCCGACCAGGTCAACATGCCTGACTATACAGGCACGCTTGGTTCTATGAAGGCGCAGGTTGACTCGATAAACTCTCAGATGGGCTCTCTTGGGTCAAAGGTTAGTTCGATAAGCTCGCAGGTCAGCTTGCTTGACTCGCAGCTTGGTTCTATTAAGAACAACATGTCTGACATTAGTGCTCTGAAGACCAATGTCGCAGACATTCATGAAAAACTAGCTGACCTTGAGAACATGAAGACAAGCATTGACACCATTGAGCAAAAGCTAAACGGTCTTGGCAGCAACGATCTGGTGCAGCAAGTAGATTCAACTTCCGGTACAATTACAATATCATTTGACAGGACGTCATACTTGCCAGGAAATACGGTTCACATCACTGCAATAGGTGCTGACCCGCTAAAGGTGGTTCAGATACAGATGCTTGACAGCAACGGGGTCTTGGTTACAAGCCAGAACACTTGGGCTGACTCGACAGGCAGCGTACATGACGACTTGGTTCTTTCAAGCACGCTATATCCCGGAAGCTATCAGGTAAAACTTGTCTCAGACAACGCGACAGGCTCTGGGCAGTTGACAGTGACCACGACAAATACAACTCCCACTGGCTCGTACCTCTTTACTGCGCAGACTGACAAGGGATTCTACCAGCAGGGAGACATGGTCCAAGTCTCCGGCATGACACAGCCCGGTACAATAGTGAGTGCTACAATGTCAAGCCCGTCAGGCAAGTCGTTTACGTCAAGCACTACTGCAAACTCTGACGGCACATATTCAATGTCATTTTCAGTCTTGTCGTATTACGAGTCTGGACCTTGGAACATAGTCGTAAACAGTGTGGGCCAGACAAGGACCATATCAGTATACCTTGAATCTGGAGGGGCAAACTCGTATGCATTTACTGCAAATACTGACAAGACATCCTACAATCTTGGTGATACGGTACAAATATCAGGCACTGCGCAGCCTGCAAGCACTGTAAACGCGGTAATGACAAGCCCTTCTGGAAGCACGTATTCATCATCTTCAACTGCAGGCTCTGACGGGTCGTATGGTATCTCTTTTGCCACGCAATCATCTTACCAGCAAGGCTCGTGGAGCATAACTGTGACAAGCCTTGGCCAGACAAAGACACTTTACTTTACGCTTGGAGGCTCGTCTGGCTCTAGTACGTTCACTGCACAGACTGACAAGACTACATACAGCGGTGGAGATATTGTCCAGGTTGCAGGCAGTGCATCCCCAGGCTCTGCAGTATCAGAAGTATTGGTGAGCCCTTCTGGAAGTACGTATGACTCTTCTGCCACAACAAACTCGTACGGTTCGTATGTCATGTTTTTTTCAACCACTGCATCGTACCCCAAAGGGGGTTGGTATATCGACGTGAGCAACCAAGGCCAGAGCAAGGTTCTCTCTTTTACGTTGCAATAAGACAGGTGCAAAATGCTCGTGAAAATCCGAAATAAATGGTAATAAATGGTATGATTTGAGGGTTTTTTCGTTACCAGATATAAAAAAGTAACAAGTTGAAGACTCTCAGGCTCTCTGATTCCTGTCCCAATGACAGTCACAGTTGCATCCCTCTCTGCATTTCACTCTTTTACAATCAGAACACATGTTTTGCCTCCAAAAATGATCTCGTTCCATGAAACTATTAACACCTGTAACAAGTAGGCTTTGTTATTGCATAGTCACTCTTCATCTTCTTTCTCCCTAATCTCTTCTTGCGCATCTTGTTCTACTTGCTCTAATTCGTGAGTCTCTTCTTTCATTTCTTCTCGTTCAGCTTGTCGTTTTTCTTTAACGTCCTCATGCTTAGCTTTCCACATTGCCTTAAAAAAATTCTTCATCAGCTTTTTATCTCTGATATTCATACGTGATTACACTACTTAAGACAGCTGAAATAGGCAATAAAGACTCAACTTGCAATTCTTGTCATTATATCAGATGGGTGTTCAACAGTCAGGCCTCGTTTAGCAAAGAA